>NZ_JBMPQC010000002.1:0-747374 GCF_049724975.1 Pseudactinotalea sp. Z1732
CATCTGTGGGCCTGAGGATGGCCACGTGTTGACTCACCCGAGCGGGTAGGGCCTTTAGATCGACTAATGAAGTCCTAGCAATTGAGTCGCCCGTAATGTTTATAAGGACGTCCCCTGGACTCACTGCTACGGATGATAGGGCCGCCGCTGAGTCATCATCGATGTAGGCCACGTCCTCAAGGCGCATTTTGTGGTCGTGTACGTTCTGCGAACGGATGAATGTAGTGCCGGATGGACGGTACACCGTACTGCCGCCACGGGGCGTGGCTCCAGAGCCGATCTTTGAGGTGAGTTCTCCGAGTTTGCGTGTCGCCCAGGCCATTATCTGACCCTGCCCAACTGCTCGCGTACGACCTGTTCCAACCGCGACGACTCTTCGAACTGCTCGAGCAACTCCGTCGTCAGACGATCGATCTTCTCCTCCAGCGGCTCGCCGTCGTCCTCCACCTCAGGGACGCCGACGTACCGGCCCGGGGTGAGTGTGTAGTCCGCTTCCTTGATCTCGCCCAAGGTGGCCGAGTAAGCAAAGCCCGGCACGTCCTCATAGGTGAGGCCCGCCGTCGTCGCTGATTCGGTGCCCCGCCAGGCGTGGAAGGTGTCGGCGATCTGGGCGATGTCTTCCTGGCGCAGTTCGCGTTCGGCGCGGTCGATCATGTGGCCCAAGTTCCGGGCGTCGATGAACAGCACCTCGCCGGTCCGGTCGGTTGCACCACCAGGGCCGGCGGTCTTGTCTCTAGCGAAGAACCACAGGCAGACCGGGATGCCGGTGGAGCGGAACAACTGGGTCGGCAGCGCGACCATGCAGGAGACCAGGTCCGCCTCGACGATCTGGGCGCGGATCTTGCCCTCCCCGCCGGAGTTCGAGGACATCGACCCGTTGGCCATCACCACACCCGCAGACCCGCGGGGGCTGAGTTTGGACAGGATGTGCTGGATCCAGCCGTAGTTGGCGTTGTTGGCCGGTGGCACGCCGTAGACCCAGCGGGAGTCCTCCTCCGAACGGGCCCAGTCCTTGATGTTGAACGGGGGATTGGCCAGCACGTAGTCCATCTCGATGTCCGGGTGCTGGTCGCGGGCGAAGGTGTCCCCCCACTTGGGACCGAGGTTGGCGTTGAGGCCGTGGATAGCGAGGTTCATCTTCGCCATGCGCCAGGTGCGGTCATTCAACTCCTGGCCGTAGACGGAGATCGCGGTGCGGTCGGTGTCGTGGCGCTGCAGGAACTTCTCGGTCTGCACGAACATGCCGCCCGATCCGCAGCACGGGTCATAAACCCGACCGGAGTAGGGCTCGAGTACCTCCACCAGCACGCGCACCACATCCGGGGGCGTGTAGAACTCCCCGCCACGCTTGCCCTCGGCGGCCGCGAACTTGCCGAGGAAGTACTCATACACCTCGCCCAGAATGTCCCGGGCCTTGGTGGCCCCGTGGCCGGTGAACCGGGCGGTGTTGAACAGGTCGATCAACTCACCCAGTCGGCGCTGGTCGACGTTGTCGCGGTTATAGATCCGGGGCAGGGTGCCGCGCAGGCTGGGGTTGGCGCCCATGATGAGTTCCATGGCGTCATCGACCAGTTCGCCGATAGAACGTGCCGGTTCGGCGCCGGAGGCGGGTAGGCCCTTGGCGTTGGTGGCCAGGTAGTCCCAGCGTGCCGTGGCCGGGATCCAGAACACTCCGTGGCCGGTGTATTCATCGATGTCATCAGTGAAGGAGTCGATCTGGTCCTCACCGATGCCCTGTTCGGTCAGTTCGGCGCTGATCTGCTCACGACGTTCGGTAAAGGCATCCGAGACATACTTGAGGAACACCAGCCCCAGCACCACGTCCTTGTACTGCGAGGCATCCATGGAGGAGCGGAGTTTGTCCGCGGCCTTCCACAGGGTGTCCTTGAGTTCCTTCATCGAACTCGGTCCCTTGACCGAATTGGCTGCCGAGGGTTCGGCGGCCTTGCGCTTGGGTGGCACGTCCTAGTGTCCTTCCGGTGGGGCTGTCGTGGGGGTGTCGAACTGCAGAACCCGGGCGGCGATGCCGTCGAGCAAGTCGTCCCGGAGTTCCTTCAGTGCGGCAATGCGGGCATGAGCGTGTCTGTGTGCATTGTCCACTGCGGCCATCGCCTCGCGCAGCGCCTTGCGTTGGGATTCCGGAACCGGGCGCAGTGTCACTGACCGCCAAGCCCGACCGCCGGTGGCTCCGTGACGGTTGAGCGCGCGGGCGAGTAGGTGTGGGTCGAGTGTTTCTGTTGGCCGCAGGATGCGCGCGGGGTAGGTGACGAGGGCGCTGCCCTCATGGTCGACGGCGGCACGGAGCCCGCCGGTGGTGGTGAGGATGACGTCACCAGGTTCGCTCAAGTGCGCGGCGGGGTAGTCCTCGGCCAGGGTGAGCAGGTCGATGTGAACCTGAGCAGGGGCCAGGCTGCCGTCCATTATCTGGTCCGCGCCCAGCACGGGGACACCGGCTTCGTCGGTGGGTTCGCCGCTGAGGCGGTGGCCGGGGATCAGTTCCAGATCACCTCGGTCCAGCCAGTGCTCGATGGTCTCGTGCGTACTGGGCCGCCGCGTGGTCGGCGCGCTTGCGTGAAAGACGCGAACAGCGGGCGCGAGCGGCTGGGCTGGTTCGCTATCGAGGCGCTCGGCCAGGGTCATCAGGCGCGCCGCGGTGTGGGAGCCGGATGTCGCCGGCCGTGGGGGAGCGGTGGTGGGGCCGGGGATCAGTGGGCCGTGGGCTGCGATGACGGAGCGTGCCGCGACCCGGCGGGAGTAGTGGAACGCGTGGGAACGTACGGTCTGCTCATCGCCCATCGCAGCCAGCGTGTCGTTGACGACGTCAATGCACAACGCTGGGGTGAGGCCGCGGTCGGTAAGGTCGCAGACGGTGGTCCAGCGCCGCTCGGCGGGCACGCCGGGGTGCGTGGCCCCCAGTACCCACACCGCCATGGCTCGGTTGTGGCGCCGCGGCACGCTACCGGCGGGCAACCGGATGATGGAGCGAACCCGGTCCAGCCGGAGCAGATGCGCGCGCAGGTTGTCCGCCTCCCGGTCGGCCAGTTCGTCAATCAGTACCTGGGCCGGGCCGACGATCACGGCACGCTGACCGGCGTGCATTTCCAAGGCGATGTCATCGATCTGTCGCAACAGGTGCAGCGCGGAGCCTCGCGGGTCGTCCTCGTGATCGACCTGGGTCAGCACCACGGCGGACGGTGCCGCGCCGAGTTCTCCGGACAGTCGCCGTCGTCCCCACCCGCCCGACAGCAATCGCCGGAGGGTGTTCCGTCCGACGGCGGTGGTCACCTCGGGAGTGTGTGCGACCGCTGGGATGTGCTCAGGCAGGCGCTCGCGGACCGCCGCCAACAGGTCACCCGCCTGCGGGAACGGATCGGCGAAGTGCATCTCGCCGTCGTCTCCCTCATGCAGCGCAATTGCCAGATCGGCCAGCAACCTCAGTGCCGGACGGGAGAGCACGTCCGGGAGGTTCGGTGCGCGCCGTCGTGCTTCCTGCAGCGACTGCTCCAGAGCGTTGGCCGCCGAGTAGGACGCATCGGCAACCTGCTCGGCGTGGGAGACCAGTTCGGGGTTCTGGTGGGCGGCCTCGACTTCGCGGTAACAGAACTCGTCATGGGGATCGACGTCGTCGGCGAGGTCGAGGAGTTCCGCGGGGACGGTCTCGGTCAGGGAGGCGCCGGTGAGCGTGGTCAGGGTGAGGAGGGCGGCGACCGCCGCGTCGAAGTCGGCGCTCAGGTGCGCGGGGCCCGGACGGACGTGGGCGGCGAGGTCCTCCTGGGCACTGGCGTTGTTGCCCAGGCCGGTACGGGTGAGCCATGCGGCGATCTCCGTAGCGTCGAACTGCAGTTCCGGGTGGCCGGGGTTGACCGGCGCGGGGAACGGGTCCGGGCCTTGGGCCTTGCGCCGCCGCCAGATCGTCACCACCGGCCGGCGGACCTTGGCCAGCCGAGCGATGCCGGACATCGACAACAGAGCAGCCGGTGGCTGAGGCTCCTCCGCGCCTGGTGCGGGGCTGGGTGCCATGGCGGTCTCCTGTCGGTCGATGGGCGATGACTTCATCGTAGCGATGGATGCAGACACCGGGCGCTATCCAGGCGATAAGGGGGCTTATCGCCATGGTGTTGGAAATGCGAGTGAACGTCGCTCTACGTTCCTGGAGACCAGCGGAGGGCAGATCAGTTCTCCCGTTAACAGGAGGTTCTCGATGATGTATATCCGTAAGGTTCGCCTGGAAGATCCGGGCACCCTTAACCGTCACATCACCGCGGTGCAGTTCTCGTTCGCCACCACCGGCACTTTGCGCACCGCGACCCTGGCGGAAACCGTCGCCGGGATCTTGGCCGGCCAGCAGTACCGCAGCCACAACGACGCAACGGGTGCGCAGGCGCCGGTGGTCGTGGCTACCTCGGTGAACGGGCTGCGCTACATCACCACCGTTGCCGACGGGCGGGAGTCCAACAACCTGCTCGAACTTCCCCGGTTCTGATCGCGATGGATACCGAATCGCGGCGAGAAGGGCCCGCTGCTGGGCAGGGCTACTCGGTTGAGGCGATTCTGGCTGCCGAGCAGGAAAGGGGAAAGCGCCGTCGGTGGCGTTTGATCGGTCTGCTCGGAATCGCGGTGGTGGTACTCGTCTTGGCGGGTACCGCCTACTGGCAGAGCCGGCCCCCGGCGCCTACTGCGCTGGAAGCCGCCTACGAGCGCTGTGGGTTTGAAGAAGACCTCGGCGCGCAACTGGCCGATGAGGGCCGCACCCTGCTCCTGCAGACCGCCGGGGAGGAGAACCCCCTCGGCATGGATTACCTCGAAGTGCTGTGTGCCTTCATTGCCCTGGACGTGCCGACCCGCGTTACCACCCAGATCGCCGCAACGCGGGCTCTTGACGGACGCGTGAGTGACTCCTGGGACGTCTACACCGCCACCTGGACCTATCACCCGAACTCGGGTCTGAACCTGATGATCACGATCGATTGAAAGGACAAGGACGATGACGAATGACCCTTACCAGGATTACTCCTACTCCCCGGACCCACAGTTCGATGAGAGTCCGACTGCTGATGGCGCCTCGGGGGTAGGGACCGATGCTCCAGCGCCGCCTCGCAAGGGACGCTTGCGCCGCTGGCTGACACCCGTGATCGTGGGTGTGCTTGCGTTCACTATCGGCGTTGCTGCGGGCGCCGGAGGGGACACAGAGGAGATCACGCCGACGGGGGATCTCGATGCCGAGATCGAGGCCGCAGTGGCAGATGTCGAGGCCGAGCGGGACGCGCTTGTCACGGAACTGGAGGAGACGGAGGCCGATCGTGACAGTGTGGCCGCCGACCTCGAGTCCGTAGCCGCGGAGCGGGACGAAATCGCGGGCGAGATCACCGCTGCCAGGACCGAGCGTGACGAGGCGCTGGAGCGCGTGGAAGCCATGGAGGCGGAGAGCCAAGAAGCGCAGGCTGCCGCGGAGGCCGAGGCTGAGGCCGCCGCCGGAGCGGCGGAGCCGAGCGACTCATTCGGGAACGGCACCTGGCGGGTCGGCGAGGACATTGAGCCGGGCACCTACCGCACCGACGGCGGTAGCGGATGCTATTGGGAGCGGCTCTCCGGATTCTCCGGTGAGTTCAGCGACATCATCTCCAACGACTTCACGTCGGGCCCTTCGACGGTCACGATCCAGGGGAGTGATGCTGGATTCAGCAGCCAGGGGTGTGGGACGTGGGAGTTCATGGGGTGATGACTCCGATTGGTGACCGATAACGGTGGGAGGCCCGTTTGCGGCGATCAGGCGGGCGGGCCTTCAAGGGCGGCGGGTTGATCGCGTCTGGTGTGCAGCACACGCACGACGATCAGTTCCGCTTCTCCAGCACGGGTGTAGAAGACGCCGTACGGGAACCGGCGCATCCGAGTTCGCCGCAGCGCGGTGAAACCCTCAACCGGAGGTGCGCCGTCGGGAAACACGGCGAGACGGTCGATCACAGCGTCGAAATCGTCCAAGAAGCGCTCGCCCAGCGCCGAGTCGATCGCCGCGTAGTAGCGACGGGCCGTTACGAGGTCGCTCTCAGCGTCCCTAGTGATGTGAACCTTCACCTGTGCTGACGAAGGTCGTTGCGAACCTCGGACCACTCACGCACTGATTGCGGGTCGGCTTGGATCGCATCAAGGGCCGCGAGGAGTTGGGCACGTTCGGCCTCGGTCGGCCGGTAAGTCGGTTCGCCGAAGTGGGTACGAAGAGCCTCTTGGACGACCTCCGAGCGGCTTCGATGCTCGATTGCCCGGGCGCGCTCGACGAGTTCATAGAGTTCTTCAGGGAGAGTGATCGCCACCTTACGGACTGCCATGGTTCCTCCTCGGTATGAGTTCATCATACTGCGGCGTACGCACCTCGCAGGGTTCATGCGCCGCCGGCGGGCTGGTCACGACTGCCCGTAACCCAATGCGCACAAGTACGCCGAGGACGACGGCGAGGACGAACGCCAACAACGCACGGTGACTTGGCTTCTGGAGCTGTCGAGGTCGATGAGCGGGACGTCTGGGGGCCGTGGATGGTCTCGAGAGGACCTCTACGACGGTCGGCGCATCTCGTGGGGCATTCCTGGACACGACTCGCTTATCCCTTCGACGAATCTGATCCGGACCGCCAACAACGCGCCTGGCGCGCTCTGGCGACGCCGCGGGGGAGTGAAGACTTCCCTGAGGGGGCGACGTTGCGCGGAGTGCGCATTGTGAACCCACTTCGCGGGTAACTCATCCCTCAGGGGTCAGGCCTTAGCGCTTCTGCTCCATCATCCAAGGTGTGCAGTTCACCGAGGGGAACATCTCGTGCGCGGTCGACGATCTCGCGCGCGAGGAGGCTTCGGTCCGCCAAGGTCTGCAAGGTCCGGTTGCGCACACAGGCACCATCGTCAACAAGACAACGGCGGCCGCCCCACGCTCGCGTCCCTGACGTGCCCAACTCACGGCTAGAAAAATCACGAACACCGTCGACAGGGCAAAGCAGACACCGGCGAGTATCAGGGCCTGCTCGGCATCGAAACCTCGACGCCAGGCGGTCAGATCCGGACTGGAGAGGAAAGCCCCCACTCCGGCGATCCCTGAGAAGGCGAGCACGATCACCAACACCACACCCGGCGGAGTTTTCCAGAACCCGGGCTGCGTGGCGTGCGGACTCTCCAGCAGTATCCGGCGCTCGACCCCTGAGGGGATGCCGGACGCCCACACTGAACGTGCCCAGCGATCGATCCGCCGCTCCCCAGTTGCCATCAGCGAACTCCATACATTCTCAGCGCCAGTCAGCAGCCTCAAGGGGTGCAGTCATCTATCCGAGAGGACACCGGGTGGGAGCCTGCATACGGCGCGAAGCGTGGGACGTTGACTTCACTCTCGCCGTGGCCCTGAGCCTGCGGAAGGTATACATAGATGACTCGAACGCGTATACTCAGTGCGTGGCGACCACGATCAAACTCAGCAAGCAGACCCGCGACCGGGTCAATGACGTCGGTGCACGAACCGGTCAGACTGCCGAGCAAGTCGTGCGCCGGGCGTTGGAGGAGTACGAGCGGGCCCTCTTCTGGGCTGACTATGGGGCAGCGGCGGCCGCGGAACGGGTCGATCCGGAAGTGGCAGCCGACCAGGCCGAGGAGAACGCGCTGTGGGATGCGGCGACCGCGCGCGATGGATCCCGGCGTGGCTGAAACCCCTCTTCGTCACGATGTGTGGCTGGTAGACCTCGGCGACCCGATCGGCCGCGAGGCTGCCTACCATCGGCCCGCCCTCGTCGTCTCCGATGATCCCGCCAACCGCTATGGGCTGGTGACGCTCTGCCCGATCACCCGGTCGAGACGGGGCTACCCCACGCGCGTGGAGATTACTCCGGGCTCATCGGGCCTGGATGAGACTAGTTACGTGCAGGCAGAGCAGCCGCGTACCCTCAGCACGGCTCGGCTGGTGCATCGTTTGGGCCGTGCTGACATCGCGGTGATGTCTGAGGTGGATCGCGTGCTTCGGTTGCTGCTGCGGCTCTGAGCGGCCTGCGCCTTGACGTGCTCCTGCACGGCGCAAGTGACTGGTTCCATGCCGACGTGCAGGGTTGAGTGCGCCGAGCAGCCCGAGATGGCTCATCGTCGCTCTTGACCTCGCGCTTCGTGAAGGTACTGCACGTGTGCACGGCGCCATCACGCGTCGGCGACGACCTCCTCCAGCCTCACCTCGGGCGGCTCCCGCCGCAGGCCTCTTGTCATGATGAGGAGCCACGCGAACCCGAGGACCAGCCAGATCACCCCGATCGTCAGCGCGTTGACGTCGAGATTGACCAGTAGCCACGTGATCACCCCAAGGCCGAGCAGTGGCTGGAGCGTCCAACTGAGGACATTCCGGTGCTTCTCGTGGCGCTGCCGCATGAATAGAACGATCACGGAGATGTTGACGAAGGCGAAGGCGGTGAAGGCACCGAAGTTGATGAAGGACGTGGAGGTGGTCACATCGAGGAACACCGCGATGAGGCCGACGGCGCCGGTGAGCGCGAGGTTGAACACCGGTGTCCGGAATCGGGGGGAGACGTAGCCGAAGATCCTGCGCGGTAGCACCCCATCGCGGCCCATCGCGAACAGCAGTCGGGAGCCGGCCGCTTGAATGGGTATGCCGGCGGTGAACTGCGCCACGATGACGGTTGCGAGGAACACCGCCCCGAACAGGTCACCGCCGATCGTCCGGGCGATATCCAGAGCAGCGCTGTCCGGGTCGGGGTATGTCGCTCCGGCGCTGACCAGTTGGACCACGAAAGCCACGGCGACGAACACGGCACCGGCGATCGCGGCGGTCAAGATGATGGCACGGGGCACAGTTCGTTTCGGGTCCACCGCTTCTTCGGAGAATGTGCTGACGGCGTCGAATCCGATGAAGCTGTACGCCGCCAGCGCCGCTCCGGCTACCAGCGGCGTCAGACCCACATCCGCGTTCCAGAACGGTTCAGTGGTGACGGCCAGATCAGGATCAGCAAAGACCCGGCGCAGCGATAGCCCGACGAAGAATAGAAGCACCAGAACCTGGAAACTGATGAGCGCCAGGTTCACCCGGGTCGCGACCTTGATGCCGATGACGTTGAGAATCGTGGTGAGCAGGATGAAGCCGAGCAGGAACACCCAACCGGGAACGCCGGGGAATTCGGCGGTCAGGTAGGCGGTGCCGATCAACCAGACGACCATGGGCAGGAAGAAATAGTCCAACAGGATCGCCCACCCCACCATGAATCCTGTGCGGGGCCCGATCGCGCGGCGTGCGTAGGTATAGGCGGAACCCGATACCGGGAACTCTCTGGCAAGTTTCGCGTAACTGATCGCGGTGAAGATCATCGCGATGGTCGTCAACGCGTAGCTGCCGGCGAGCATGCCCCCGCTGACCTCCGAGAACGCGCCGAATGTGGTCAGAACGATGAAAGGCGTGATGTAGGCAAGACCGAAAAGGACCATCGGCCACAGAGTCACGGTCCGTTCGAGTTTGGGCGTGGTCACTTTGCTCTCCTAATCTCGTGAAGAGTGCGGCCGCCAGCGCTGTGCGCTGATCGATCCGTTATAGAGAGGTAGTGGGATCTCGGCGTCGTCCGTGCGGACTTGATCCCACATGCGGTTGAGGCCGGCAGTGCCGTACCTGCGGACCCGTGCGACGGCGCCGAGGTCGAGGACGTCGGTCAGGAAGGCCGGTGCTTCACTCGGTGCCTGGGAGCGGACGATCCCCTCGGGGTCGACGATGATGCTTCGACCGGTTCCATGGGGAGCGGAGGCGTTCACGCTCAGCACGAACGTCTGGTTCTGGATCGCGGTAGCGCGGGCCAGGATCAGTTCTTGTTCACGGTCGGACGTGCTCGTTTGTGCCGGGCACAAGATGACGTCTGACCCCATCCAGGCCAGGTGGCGAGCCACCTCCGGAAACCAGATGTCGTAGCAGATGCTCAACCCGATGCGTCCCACATCCGGGATGTCTCCCACAGCCATCGTGGACCCGGAGGTGAATGGTTCGAACGGGCGCCACGGGAATATCTTTCGGTAGGAGCAGACCACCTCACCCGCAGGACTCAGCAGGATGGCGGTGTTGTACACCTCACCGGACGGCCCGCTTTCGATAATCGTCCCCGGGAACAGCCACACAGCGTTCGCCCGGGCGATCGCGGCTAGTTCCCGCACCCGGGGACCCTCCAGCGGTTCTGCCAGTTCGGCGTACAGGGCGGCGCGCTCTTCCGGATCCCCCGAGACTTCACACGTGTGATATTCGGGATATAGCAGAAGCCTGGTCTCGGGAAAGTCCTTGAGAAGTTCGGAAACCTCATCGCCGAGTTCGCTGGTGGCCGTGGCGGGGTTTCGTGCGGGAACTTGGGCGACGAGAATCGGTAACCATCGATTCACCCCATCACCTCCGAATACTCGCAGGCTGCGATGAGCCGGAGCATACTCCTGCGCCCGGACTTCTCGATGGATTTCAGAACATGAATTCCGAGGCAGATTGGGCCCCGACTTTGGATACGCCCGATCACCCCTACACCACGGCTCAACATGCCGGTGCAGCCCGGTGTTGCTACCGTCCCATTCATGATTGGCTTCCTGATTTTCCTGCTCGTGCTGTGGCTCGTGGTGTCGGTGATCGGCGCGATCATCGAGGGCCTGCTGTGGCTCACCCTCATCGGCATCATCTTGTTCGTGGGAACCGGAGTGTTCCTCTGGCTGCGGGCCAAGGCCAGGGGCAGCAGCGGTACGACGACGACCCGCTGATTCCTCGCAGTCCGCGGCCTCCAGACGCTCCCGGGGCAACTCGTGTTCGGAAACACTCGGCTCTATGCTGCGGCGGGAGACCCTTTCGACTAGGGGAGCCCCGATGGCTGCTAGTGGCGGCACCAAGGCAGTGGTCACCGCGCTCGTGGCTAACCTGGGCATTGCGGTGACGAAGTTTCTTGCTTGGATCCTCACCGGTTCCAGTTCGATGCTCGCCGAGGGTGTCCACTCGGTGGCCGACTCCAGCAATCAGGCGTTACTGCTCATCGGTGGGCGCCGCGCCCAGCGGCAGCCCTCCCCGACGCACCAGTTCGGTTACGGCCGAGTGCGGTACGTGTACGCCTTCGTCGTTTCCATCGTGCTGTTCACCCTCGGTGGCTGCTTCGCGCTGTATGAGGCCTGGCACAAGTGGTCTGATCCACACGGCATCGACGCGTGGCACTGGGTGCCTCCGCTCGTCTTGGGCCTGGCCATCGTCATGGAGGCCTTCGCGCTGCGCACCGCCGTCAAGGAAGCCAACCAGGTGCGCGGCCGGCTGCCGTGGCTGCGCTATATCCGCAAGACCCGTTCACCAGAGCTTCCGGTGATCCTCTTGGAGGACACCGGCGCGCTCGTCGGTCTGGTTTTCGCGATGGCTGGAGTCGGGCTGACCCTCCTCACCGGTGACGGGCGCTGGGACGCCGCCGGAACCGCGGCGATCGGGGTCCTGCTGGTGATCATCGCCGTCTTCCTCGCGATCGAGATGGCCTCCATGCTCATCGGGGAGTCAGCGGTCCCGGAACATCACCGCGCGATCGAGAATGCGCTGGTTGGCGACGGGGTCGATTCGGTGATCCACATGCGCACCTTGCACCTGGGCCCCGACCAGATCCTCGTCGCCGCCAAGATCGCGGTTACCCGCACCGACAGCGCCGCGCAGATCGCCGGCGCGATCGATGCCGCCGAGGAGCGTGCCCGGGCGGCTGCGCCCCTGAAGATGTCGATCTACCTCGAACCCGACCTACGCTGAATCCGCCCGCCCCGCGACCGGCCGCGCGATATCCGGCAAGCAGACATACCTCAGCAAGTCCGATGTTGCTGCTACGTCGCGCAGGTGGCGGACCACATCTCCCCGAGTACCCGATACGTCGTTGCCGAAACGTGATACGAGGACCTTCGCCCGGTGTCAGACCCGCGGCCTACTCTGGAATGAGATGGCCGACCACGGGGCCTTCGCAGCGTAAGGAGTGCAGCCATGACCCAACCTCCGATGACTCCGGGTCCTGGCTGGTACCCCACACCATCCGGTGGCCGCCGCTACTGGGATGGCGTGACTTGGTTGGATCTGCCGGATCCTGACGGAGGAGAATTTGGTGGGCCAACTCCGTCGAAAGGCTCACGTGCGAAATGGGTGGTCGTGGCCGTCCTTACTGCCCTTGTGCTCGTAGGTGGGGGCACGTTCGCTGCGATATCGATCAACGATTCTCGCGAGGCGGCACGCGCAGCGGAACTTGCGCAGGACGCGGCAGAAGAGGCCGCTGCGGCTGCGGAGGAAGAGGAGGAGGCGGCAGCGGCCGCTGCGCAAGCCGAGGCTGAGGAACGCGATGCAGAGGAAGCAGGGCAGCAGGCCGAGTTGGAACGGCGCGAAGAAGCGGTCCCGGAGATCGAGGACTCCATCGGCGATTTGGCTGAGGAACACATCGAGGAAGGTCTCATCGACGGGCCGGTCCTCGAAGTGACGTGTTCGCCTGTGGGCGGTGGGTCGCTGGAGGATCTCGCACAGCAGACAACGGTCTTCGCATGCTTCGTGGCGAATGAGGAACTCTCAGGTGGGCGGCATTCGGGATACACCTACAACGCCACCATGAACTGGAGTACCGGCCGTTTCACCTACGGCATCGGAGAGCCGTGATCGTCGGAGAAGCGAACCGGCCTGATCCAGCGGAGGCACACAGTATCCCGGCCGGCCCACCCGATCAGCCCCCTGATACACCCTGCGTTGCCCGGGTTCTCCAGCCACATCGTCCTCGCGTGAACGTTTCGTTTAGTCTCTCGCAAAGGTATCGTTTGACTTCACGGTTACCTCGTCCGGGCGCATTCTCGGGATTTCGCCGATGAGCAAGGCGTAACGGTGCGGCGACTGCACAGCCTGCGGTCGTGGATCGTGGCCTATGCGGCCGCGACATCCTCCACAGCCACGTGGGAGTCCATTCGGCGTTCGGCCAACCCAGGCGACGCAGATCCGCCGAGCAAAGCCACGAGCATCCGGTACCGGGACTGGCTCACGTCGCTATGGCTGCTGGATCCGCTACCAGCATGGTCGCCCGAGACAATGAGGCTGCGGGGCCTGACGGCGGCTCCTAAGCATCATCTGGCCGACCCGGCGCCTGCGGCACGGCTACTCAAAGCCACCAAGGAGTCCATGCTCAGCGGAAGCACAGCCGGTGGCGGCGCCTCGAACACCGGAACGCAGATCGGCGCCCTCTTCGAGAGTTTGGCCACACTCAGTCTCCGCTCCTATGCACAGACAGTCGAGGCGCGCACGAGCCACTTACGAACCCAGCGCGGAGAGCGTGAGATCGGAGCCGCGTGCTTCCCATGCACCTAGGGACAGTTCGGGCGCGGCGCTCGATCGGTACTCCGTTAGGCGCCGTTGATACTGGACTACGCTAACGACCAGCGTCGCGTGCTGGTGGCAGGCAGTGTCAGGCATGGAGGCGTGGGACACGAAGGAGTACGACGATGATCACGTCATGCCCTTCGCCCTCACGTGACTGAGGGCGAGAAGACCAGGCTGGTGGCCTGGAGTCGAGAGTTACGTGCCGTGCATCAGCAGTTGCGTGAGGCGCTGCGAGTCACGCGCGAGGCGGTGGACGCCGGAGGCGACGCCGACTCGGCGACGCGTGACCTGTTGCTGTTCTGCCACGGGTTCTGCACCGCGTTGGCCGGGCACCACGAGGGTGAGGACCGGGAGTTGTTTCCCGCGATCGCGGCAGCGCATCCCGAACTGCGGCCGACCCTGCAACGCCTGGAGCAGGACCACTCGATGATCGCCCACCTGCTCTCGGGGTTGCAGGAAGCGGTGTCGAGAGCGGCCTCCCCGGTCGAGTTGGATCGTCACCTCGAGGGGATCGCGGCGATCATGGAGAGCCACTTCCGTTATGAGGAGCGCCAACTCCTCCACCTGCTGGAGACCTCGCACTGGACGCAGACCCACGCCGGACCCTGGGGCCGCGGTAGTTCCGCCGACCGGCGAACTCCGCGTCACGTTCGATCCGGACGCGTGCTGCAGTGATATCATTGCAACATGGCCGCGATCACCATCCGTCAACTGCCCGAGGAAGCCAAACAGCGACTTCGGATGCGGGCGGCTGCCCACGGTCGCTCGATGGAGGCGGAGGCTCGGGGGATCCTCCTGGCTGCACTGGAATCCACCGGGAAAGCCGACCTGAACTGGGTCGAGCAGTTGATCGCCGTCAGGTATGAGGTTGGCGGCGTGGACCTGCCGGAACCTGAGGATGAACCGGCGACGGCGGCCGACCTGCAGTCGTGATCATCCTCGACACCAACGTCGTCTCCGAACTCATGCGGGGGTCTGCTGCTTCTCCAGCAGTGCTGAACTGGGTACGCGGCCTGGCCGAGCAACCCGTGACCACGGTGGTCACGCGCGCCGAGATCCTCGCTGGCGTCGCGCTGCTGCCCGCCGGACAGCGCCGCGACCGGATCGAGTCGGTGGCGACAGCCGCATTCGACACCCTCGGCGTCTGTTTGCCGCTAGTGCCCGCATGCGCGGCGCAGTACGCCGACATCGTGGCGACCAGACGCGGCATCGGGCGCCCGATCGGGGCGATGGATGCACTCATCGCAGCCATCGCACGCTTCAGCGGAAGCGCCCTGGCGACCCGGGACACCGAGGACTTCGCGCACCTCGGGCTGGACCTGGTCGACCCCTATCGCGGCGATCATGGAGAGCCGCTTCCGTTATGAGGAGCCCCAACCTCCACCTGCCGGACACGCTCGCACTGGACGCAGACCCACGCCGGGTGCTGGGGCCACTGTAACTTTCGCCGACCGCCGACCGCCGACCGCCGACCGCAGACCGCCGACCGGCGAATCGGAGGGTCGTTCAGACGTCGTCAGATGAGGTCAAGCACGCTCATCGCCTGGACCCGAAGGTCCTCCGCGGCTTGTTCGGTGAGGGTGTCGGGACGCTTCGGATTGTCCAGGTGCCGCACGAACCGCTCCATGGCGACCCTCGCCGGGTTGGTGCGGTCGCCCTCCAGGTGCTGTTCAGCCTGGCGCAGGGCGTTCTCCAGCTGGTTCGCGATCGGACCAGCGACATCGCCGGCGTCGACGTACTCCTGCAACGCGGTGGCAAGGTCAGCGACCGCGTCGACGGCGTCCCGTTCCTCCGGTTCCACGGTGCCGTCAGCGCCGATCGCCAATGACACCTCGTCGTCGTAGATCCGCCGTTCGGTGCCGAGTACGTCGAGGTCGTCATCGAGCAGCGGGAAGGAGTACACCGGCGTCAGGCTCATCGTCGCCCCGCCGTCCGCGTCGCGTTCGATGTTGATCTCCAGGTGGCCGTAGTGCTTGCCGCCGTCGACCAGCGTCTCCCCATCCCAGATCTCGGGTTCGAACTGGTCGGCGGACCACACCCGGTAGGGGTTGTATTCCAGGATCGGTTCGGACAGCAGGTTCCCGTTGGCCCTGCGCTCGCCGCGCAGGCCGTCCCCGGCCACGCCGACGTCGTAGTAGTTGACGGCATTGCCGTCACCGGTGAGGTCGACCAGTGAGCGCTCGAACATCTCCGAGTGCCCTGACAACACCGCCGCCACTCCGTACTGCTCGAACATCTCCGAATAAATGCGCATCGGGGTCCCGCCCTGACCCGAGGTGTCCTCGTGGTTCATCGGAAGCCCGTGCTCCCCGGAGGAGTAGGGCGCGTGATGGAACTGCACCACGATGATCTGCCCCTGCTCGCGGGCGTCCGCCAACTGATCCTCGGCCCAGTTCCACTGAATGCTGCCCTCGTTGTAGGGCGAGAGGTTGTCACCGCCGGCGGCAATGTATTCCGTACTGGTGTAACTCGACTGGGTGTCCGGGCCCGGACCGTCGTACTCGATGCCGGAGAGTTTGTCCTCTTCGGCGTAATTGTCGGGGTGGTCGTCCGGGATGCCCTTGGTGGAGTCCAGGGTGATCACGGTGAGCGGGCCGTAGTCGAGACGGTGGTAGTTGCCCTGGTGCTCCGGCGTGCCGTTCGGGAACGGGGTGAAATAGGAGTGGAAGGAGTCCCGACCGTTCATCACCGCCTCGATCTCATACCCACCATCGGAGGCTCCGAACGGTTCCCAGTTGCCCAGGGCAGTGACCACCGGCCGGCTGGAGGCCGGGTTGCCGACCTCTCCGGCCAGGTACCGGAACCACTCGTCCCAGGCGGGTTGGAAACCGCCACCCTGGACCAGGTCACCGGCGAACAGCATCAGGTCGGGGTCGCGCTCGGTGACGATCTCCATGTTGTAGGCGAAGCCCTGATCCTCGGTCAGGGCGTACTGCAGGATCTCCTCACCCTGCTGTTCCGTGGTACCGAAGCGTTCGGCCCACAGGCTGTCGGTGACCGAAGGGCGCTCGCTCCCCTCGGCGATGGCACCCGGGACCCACTCGCGATGGGAGGTGCGGCCCGCCGGATCGGTCTCGGAGTCCGCCATCGCGACGAGCCTGATGTTCTCCCAGTCATCGGATGTGGGCGCGGTCGTGAAGGTGTTCGTGATCTCTGAGGTCCCTTGGCGCACCGTGTAGGTGTAGGTGGTGTCCGGCTCCAAGTCGCTCAGTTGGACCTGATGGCGGTAGTTGCGGCCCTCGCGGAACCAGTCGCCCCACTCAGGGTGATCGATGGCCTGCTGCCGGTTGTTGTCCGTCCAGTCCAGTGCCTCCTGAACCTCCGGGTCCGACTCGATGGGGTCCTGGCCCTCCAGCTGCACCTCGCCCGGCTCGTCATCCCAGGACATCCAGGTGATGAGCATCCCGTCGGTGGCCGGGTTCTGCAGGTATGGCTGAACACGGAAATCCTCGTCATCGGCGACCGCGGGCGATGCGGTGAAGCCGGCCAGTGCCAGGGCAGCGGCAGCGGCGACACTGCCGGTGCGGGTCAGACGCGAGCGAGAGCGAGCCATGATCGAACCACATCCTCGGGTGTATGGGGGTTGGGACCGGCCGCGGACGCCACCGCCGAGGCACCGGAAACTCGCGTCGACAGACCCGACGGGTCTCGAGGAGTTTTCAGCAACGGCTTCAGTGACATCACGGACGGAGCGCTCCTTTGCTTCGCCCGACAAACTAGCGAGGGTAATTCACCACCGTCAACCAACCCTATGAGGAAAGTTCGTGACGAGATGAGGAGGTTCGCCCGGATGATTCACGCGTCGCGAGCGCGCCGGGAGGCGCGCTTGGTCCGCGTGGTGGGCCTCGCCGTCGTCGGGTCCTCCGGCCAGGGATGCTTCGGATAGCGGCCACGCAGTTCCGCGCGCACCTGCGGGTAACCGGAGGCCCAGAACGTGGCCAGATCTGCGGTGACGGCGGCCGGTCGGGAAGCCGGTGAGAGTAGTTCCAACACCAGCGGCACCCGGCCCCCGGCCAGCCGCGGCGCCTGGTCCCACCCGAACACCTCCTGTATCCGTACCGGCAGCACGGGGCGCTGTGGGTTGGTGTAGTCCACCGCGATCTTCGACCCGCTGGGCACCTCGATGCGTTCGGGTGAGAGGCGGTCCAACTCACCGGCCTGCGGCCAGGGAAGCAGGCGCCGGAGCGCAGCCGTGGTGTCGATGCGGCGCAGGTCCGCCGTGGTCCGCACCCGGGCCAGGTCCGGGCCGAGCCACTGCTCGACCGTGTCGAGGAGCGCCTCGTCGGAGACATCCGGCCAGGGTGCGCCGAGCGCGGCGTGCAGGAACGACAGCCGACGGCGTAACCCGGCCGCCGCTGCCGGCCAGCCGATGAGGTCCAAGCCCTGCGCCTGCAGACCCTCGCGTACCGCCCGGGCGACCAGACCGGGATCGGGATCGACCAGACGCTGGCTGGACAGTTCGATCGCGCCCAGCTTCAGCACCTGCCGGGCGCGGATACGACCCTCGTGCCACGTCACCTCGCGTTCCTCCGACAATGCACGACCGGCAGCCTCCAGCGCGGTGGCCTCATCGATCGGGGCGGCCGCGCGGATGATGGCATCGGATTGCCCGGGGGAGCGGGCGGCGTCTGCGACCGCCAGCCACGAACTGCCGGCCAGGGCACTGCCCGGCGCCAGGCGCGCGCCGGTGCCGCCGACCATCAAGTAGGTGGACCCGCCCGGCCGCAACCGGGCGATGCGGCCGGGGTGGGCCAGGGCGGTGACCGTGCCGACGGCCAGGTCGAGTCTTGTGCTGCCGTCGACGCCCCGGCGTCCGGGCGTGACCCTGGCCGGCGGGGTGGAGCGCGCCCCGCTGCCGGGAAGGGCGGCGCGCAGCCGGCGACGTTGCTGCTCCCACGCACCCGTGGCCTGCCCGCCCCGGCGCAGTTGGCGGAGCAGTGCGGTGAGGTCACCGCCGGGGGCTGGGGTGTCCTGGTCCAGCATGGCCACGGTCTCGGCGGCGAGGTTCGCGCCGACCTCACCGGCACCATCCAGCAGCGCCCGGCCCAGCCGCGGTTCCACACCGACGTCGGCGATCGCCCGCCCGCGAGCGGTGATCATTCCGGCGGCATCGATCGCACCCAGTTCCACCAGCACGGCCTCGGCAGCCTGGACGCTGCTGGCTGGGGGCTCATCCAGCAGGTTCAGGCCCTCACCGCGCGGGGTGCCCCAGCGGGCCAGTTCGAGCATCGCGGAGGTGAGGTCGGCGGTGTGGATCTGCGGTGCGGGGTGGGCATCGAGGCGGGCATGGTCGGCCTGGGCCCAGCACCGGTACACCTGGCCCGGGCCCTCCCGTCCGGCCCGGCCGGCGCGCTGCTCGGCGGCGGCTTGACTGACGTTGCGGGTGACCAAACCGGCCAGACCGCGGTTGTGATCGGTGCGCGGCACCCTCGCCAGCCCGGCGTCGACGACGATCCGCACTCCCGGCACGGTGAGCGAGGACTCGGCGACGGCGCTGGAGACGACCACCCGCCGTCGTCGGCCCTCCCGCAGTGCGCGGTCCTGCTCGGCCGGCGGCAGGCGCCCATGCAGGGCCAGCACGTCAGTACCTGCCGGCAGCGCACCGGCGCTACGCAACCGGCGTACGACGTCGTCGATCTCCCGGGCGCCGGGCAAGAAGACCAGTGCATCGCCGTCATCGGCCCGCATGGCCTCGGCGGTGGTGGTGGCGACGTGGTTGAGGAAGGCCGGGGTGGTGCCGCGCTGGTCGAGGCGGGCGGCGGTGGCCGGCGGCGGGCGCCAGTTGGTCGTGACCGGGTGCAGCCGGCCCGGCACGGTCACCACCGGTGTGGCCGGGCCCAGCACGGCCGCGACCCGTTCGGCCTCGATCGTGGCCGACATCGCCAGCACCGTGAGGTCCTCGCGTAGCGCCGAGCGCACGTCCACGAGCAGGGCCAGCAGCAGGTCGGTGTCCAGGTGGCGCTCGTGCACCTCATCGAGGACGACGGCGCCGACGCCGGGCAGTTCGGGGTCGGCGTGCAGCCGGCGCAGCAGCAGCCCGGCGGTGACCACCTCCACCCGGGTGCCCGGGGAGACCCGGCGCTCACCCCGGACGCTGAAGCCCACCTCGCTACCCACGGGACGACCGATCAGGTGGGACAGCCGGGCTGCCGCGGCCCGTGCGGCGATCCGGCGAGGCTGGGTGACGACCACCCGCGCACCGGTTCCCGCCGCCAGCGCCGGGGGAACCAGGGTGGTCTTGCCGCTGCCCGGCGGGGACTGCAGCACCGCGGTGCCGCCGCCGCTGAGGGCCTCGTCCAGTTGCTCCAGACCGTGGCGCACCGGCAGGTCCGGCGGGTCGGCGAGCAGCGCGGCGAACGGGTCAGCGGGCACCCGGCCAGTGTGCCGCAGGACGGGCTTGCCGAGCGGGAGCTATGTCCTCCATCTGTGCTCCCGCTGGAGCGCGTGGCCGCCACCGCTCGCTGTGATGCTTCCGCGTGAGCGACTGGCTCGAGGTGAACGCGCAGCCTGATCGCGGCGGTTCGCGGTAGTCGCGAGGGTTATGACGCCCACAGCGCCGAGATCGGGGCGGCCACGATCTGGTCGTCGAGGCGGTAGCGGCGCGGGCCGGTGTGCAGCACGGCACCACCGATGAACTGATCATCGAGTTCGTCAGCCAGCCAGCGCAGGTGTCGGGCATCTCGTGGGGTGGGCGCACTGCCCGCTTTGATCTCGATGCCGAACACGCGGCCGTCCTCGTACTCGGCAATGAGGTCGATCTCGTTGCGTCCACCGTGGGTGCGCAGGTGGAAGAGTCGTGCTCGCGCTGCGGCTGCGGCTGCTTCCGCCCGGAGTTGGGACATCACGAAGGTATCGAGCAGCCGTCCCAGGATGTTGCCGTCCTTGCGCACGCCCTGGCGGTCGAGCCCGAGTGTCGCGCCGACGAGACCGGAATCGATGACGTAGCGCTTAGGGCTTTGAACCAGGCGTTTGATCCGGTTCGTCCACCAGGCCGGTATCTGCTCGGTGACCAGCAGGTTCTCCAGGAGCAGGTCGTAGGCTCGGGCTGTCCTTCGGTCGATGCCCGTGCTCTCAGACAACGTGGCCAGATTGACCAGGCCCGCGGTGTTGAGGCAGATGCTGGTCAGGTCCTCTCGTTGGCAAATATTCGCCGGTGTCCGTTCTACGCACCTACGGATGCTCATTTTACGCACTGAGTAGTGCCCGGTTTACACCGAAACCAGTGCCCGATCTAAACATCACCGCTCACCTGTTCCGCGGGCATTCCGATGGTTGCCGCCTGCCGCCTGCCGCCTGCCGCCTGCCTACGGCCAGCGCTCGTTGTGTCCGATGATCCTGCTAACCGGCACCGCCACGACGTCGCCCTCGAGGTGGAGTTCGACATCGCCTGCCGCTGAACTCGGTGACCGATGTCCCCGAGCGGGGCTTGCTCGGTCTGGGCCATGGACGGCACGGATCACGGACCGTCCAGCGGGGAAACTGCTCGGAACTGGATCGAGCAGTTCTGGGGTCCGCTACCTGAACAGATGTCGGACAGAGTGCCGCGACGGTTGCCTGGAGGGTCCGCAGCGGCGGCACCTGAGATCGGTCGTGCGGCGAGATCACCGCACAGCGAATGATGGCTGTAGGTCCTGGAACATCGGGAAGTGCCGGACGTTGAGCGTGGCGATCTCGGCTCCGGCATGGGCGGCCGTGGCCACGATCAGGTAATCGGGTAGACCGATGCTGGTGTGGCTGCGCCGGAACTCGCGCACGAACTCACCGGCCGTGCGCGAGATGGGCTCGGTGACCGGAATGGACTGCATGATCGACAGCAGGTTCCAGACCGCGCGTCGCACGGCTGAACGCATACCCCCGGCGAGTTCGGCGATCGTGACCACGCTGACCGCCAGCGAGCTCGCCGCGCGGGCCTCGTGTAACCACGCTCGTGCCGCCGGGATACCGCGCAGATGTGCGATGAGCACGTCGGTGTCGACCAGGATGACGGGGAGGCCCGCCACGCAGGTCTGGCACCACGAGGCCCTGTTCTCACGGGTGTGAGCCTGGTCGTTATCCTGGGGAAATGCCGAAGAAGAAGCGCCGCAAGGGCCACCAGCGCCGCCCGCAGCAACGTCATCTGACGTCGGTCCAGCCAGGGCCTGCGGTGTCGGAGACGCCCGAACACCTCAGCCTGTTCCAGGGGCTTCGCCAGGCGCTTCGCAGTGATCAGCCGCTGGACCTGCTTGGCGCCGTGAGCAGCCTGATGGCGGCCACTCTGCCCCACGACCCCTTCGCCGAGGCCCCGGTCAGCCTGGCGGAACTGGTCGAAACCTTTATCGGCACTCCCTACGCGGAGACGACCGCCGCGCTGACGATCATCCAGGCGCTGACCGAGGACGACCTGCTCGCCGGACGGATCGGGCGCGAACTGACCAGACGTCGTCATCCGATGCCCCACTGGCTCACCGGCTTGGGCCACGCCCGCGCGCACGAGCAGGCGTGGAGTCTCAGCCACGTGCTGCGCGACGGCGAAAACCACCTGATCGGCACCACCTTGGCCACGGGACAGTCGATCACGGCAGTGGTGTACATCGACCACAACATGGGCACGGTGGTCAAGGATGCGTTCCTCATGCCGGGGCCGGTCGAGGAGGTGGTGGGGCACTTCTCCCGGAAGTTGCCACCGCAGGACTCGCCCGAGGGCCAGGACCAACGGCTGGCCCCGGCCGACCCCGCGGACACCCGTGTACGGGTCGAGCAGGCAATCGACCTCGGTGCCCGCACCATCCCGCCCCTGGAGACCGACACCTGGCCGATGTGCCGACCCGCGGTGGAGTGGATCGTGCGGATGCTGCCCACCGGCGGTGCCGCGCCGAAGCGCAAGCAGTGGACGGATGAAGAGACCGAGGCGATCGCGCAGGACTTCTTCACCTCCGCTGTCGGGCGCGCCCTGGATCGGCCCGACAACCGCGACCTATTGCGCAGCGTGCTGTGGTTCGGCACCGACTACGGCTCTGGGGACCCCTTGCGCTGGAGCCAGGTGAATGTGGAGATCCTGCTCGCCGACTGGTTCCCGCGCAAGGTCATCGCCGAAGCCACCTTCCTGGCGAAGTTGCCGGACCTGCTGCGTGCCTTCATTCGCTACGCCCACGAGCGGGCCGGGATCCGCGGGGGCCTGACGCAGCAGGTTCTCGCCGCCGTCGGCACATGGGAGCCGCGGTACAACGAACTCATCCACGCCGACCGGCCCCCGGGGGTCGCGGGCGAGTTGGCTACGTTCCTTCGTCAGAGCACCGAAACCGGCGTCGCAGAGATCGTCCTGCGGGACCTGGATCGGGCGGTCGGGGGGCGGCGTGCGTTGCTGGAGTTGGATGTTGATCCGCTGCCTGAAGAGGCTTTCGAGTGGGCCGGCATCGCGCAGGACATCTACCCGGTGGTCCAGCAGGTGCTCGATACCTGCGACCAGTGTGCCGAGGACCTGCTGGACAGTGAGCACCGCACCGCGATGCGACGCTTCCTGGCCCGGGTCGCGACTACCGATCCGGTGATCTTCCGGCGCAAGGCATCTCCGGTCCGGGCCGCCGCGGCGGTGGCCTGGGTGATCGGCCGGGCGAACGGAACCGTGGGGGACCGGGGGTCGGCGATCTCGGTCGGAGAACTGCTGGCGTCCTTCGGCATCAAGGGCAGCGTGTCGCAGCGCGCCGAGCCGATGCTGCGGGCGATCGGGGTGGACCCTCGCGATCAGTACGGCGTGGTGCAACTGGGCACCGCGGACCTGCTCACCTCACAGGCCCGCCAAGACATGGTGGAGATGCGCGACCACTGGCTCGCCGAGACAGCGCCGTAGGCGGGAGCCGCCGGCCTCCGGTCGACGCAGTGGCCTGTTACGTCCATCCCGGGCGCCTTCACGCTCACCGCTGCCCGCATGGCCGTCTCAATACTCAGCCTCACTAGTAATCGAACATATGTTCGTTTACACTACGAGTTGTGTCCACCGGGCCCACCATCCTGCACGCCGACCTCGATGCGTTCTACGCCTCGGTCGAGCAGTTGCTGGAGCCGGGCCTGCGGGGCCGCCCGGTGGCCGTCGGTGGCAGCGCGCGTGGTGGCGTGGTGCTGGCGGCCTCGTATGAGGCCAAGGCTCATGGCGTGCAGGGCGGGATGCCGGGCCGGCGAGCGGCTGAACTCTGCCCCGGCCTCATCTTCATCCGCGGGCACTTCCATCGCTATCAGCCGATCGCCGACGACGTGATGGCCATCCTGGGCGACCTCACCCCGGCCGTGCAGCGCGTCTCGATCGATGAGGCCTTCCTGGACGTCACCGGCTCGGTCCACCTGTTCGGCCCGCCGGCGCGGATCGGTGAACTCATCCGCCGCCGGGTGCGCGCCGAAGTCGGGCTGCCGATCTCGGTCGGTGCCGCCCGGACAAAGCACCTGGCCAAGATCGCCTCCCAGGTCGCCAAACCGGACGGGCTGGTGGTGGTGGAGCCCCACGAGGAGACCGCCTTCCTGCACCCGCTCCCGGTCGGGCTCATCTGGGGCATCGGCCCGGTCACGCAGCGCCGCCTGGCCGAACTCGGGATCCACACCATCGCTGAACTCGCTGACCTCGGACGGCCGGTGCTGGAGCACCTCCTCGGCAGTGCCGCCGGCGCCAAACTGCACAGTCTCGCGCACAACGAGGACCCCCGACGGGTGACGACGTCGAACCGGGCCCGGTCAGTCAGCGCCCAGTCCGCGCTGGGCCGGGTGGCCGTCTCGCCCGAACTGGTGCGCCGGGTGATGGGCGGGCTCGCGGAACGCATCGCCGGGCGGCTGCGCGCCAAGGGCCGGGCCGGGCGCACGGTCACGGTGCGCGTGCGGTACCCGGGGATGCGCACGGCCAGCAGGTCCCACACGCTGGCGCAGCCGGTCTCCGCGACACTCACGCTCACCGAGGTGGCCGAGACACTGGCCTGGCGGGCCATCGACGCCGAAGACGGGGACCGCGTGGAGGTCACCCTGCTGGGGATCGCGGTCTCGAACCTGCAGACCCAGCAGGCCGTCCAACTCGAGTTGCCGCTCCTCGCCGACCCCTGGCGCCCCGGATCACAGGCGGGCGCGGCCCGCTGGGCGCTGGACCACTCGATGGACACCGCGCGGAAGCGATTCGGCAGGAGCGCCGTCGGCTATCTCCCCGCCACCCTGGGCGGGGCCGGGGGAGTGCCCGACGACTTCCGCGGGTTGGCCGAGCGAGAGGTGTGACGCTCCCGCGGGAGCGTATCCGGGTTTGGGCACGGCGCCTTGGGTTGAGGGGCACCGGGGGGTGTGCCGTGATTAGGTGCAGGTGAGAGTCGTCACGCAAAGGAGCCGTAGTGAGCCTGCCAGTCCCCGCCCAACGGCGGCGCGTCATCGTCAACACCGACGCCAAGAATGAGGCGGATGATCAGTTCGCGATCGTGCATGCCCTCTTGACCCCGATGTTCGACCTGCGCGGTATCATTCCGGCCCACTTCGGCACGCGTCGCACGAACCAGAGTCTGCAGGAGAGCGCCGAGGAGGTGGATCTGATCCTGCGGCTGATGGATATGCAGGGAGACGTGGTGGTCGCCAACGGGGCGGAGGGTGCGATTCCAGATGAGCGAACCCCGGTGGACTCCCCAGGTGCCCGCCTCATAGTCGATGAGGCGATGCGGGAGGGCGCGGGTCCCCTCTTCGTGGCCTTCCTCGGTCCGCTTACCGACATGGCCTCCGCGATTCTGCTCGAGCCCGCGATCGTGGACCGGGAGGTGACCGTGGTGTGGATCGGGGGTGCGCCGTACGGCCACAAACTGCCGCAGGGCGGGAAGATCGAGTTCAACCTGTCCAACGACGTCGCGGCAGCGAACGTGGTTGCTGCATCCGGGATCGAGATCTGGCAGGTACCGCAGTCGACGTACCGGATGATCAGTGTCGGCTACGCCGAGCTGGAGGAGCGCGTCCGCCCGCACGGGCGTATCGGCGACTATCTGGTGCAGCAGTTGCTGGACTTCAACGCCGCCCATCACGCGCTGCCGATCGAGAGCCGCCCGCTGGGGGACACCCCGGCGATCGGGCTGATGATCAGCCCGGTCAGTGCCGAGTGGCGTGAGCAGTCCCCGGTCCGGTTCACCGAGGCCGGTGGCTATGAGGAGGCCGCCACGGGGACTCGGATCCGCGTGGCCGAGGCGATCGATGCCCGCTTCATGCTCGAGGACTTCTTCGGCAAACTGAAGGCCTTCGCGCGTGACTGATCCTCCCCTGACGGAGCTGGACCGTCAGGCGCCCTTTCCGCCGTTCGCCGCCCGGTGGCGCCGCGCGAGATCCACATAGACGGCAGCGTTGCGCCGCAGCCCCTCGATCTGCTCCTCGTCCAGGTCGCGCCGGACCTTGGCCGGAACGCCGGCGATCAGGGAGCCGGGCGGGATGTCCGCGCCCTCGGGCACCACAGCACCGGCCGCAACGAGCGTGCCGGCACCGATCCGGGCGCCGTTGAGGACCACGGCGCCCATGCCGATGAGGCAGTCGTCCTCCACGGTGCACCCGTGCAGGATGGCCCGGTGCCCCACCGAGACGTTGGATCCCACCACTACCTGGAAACCGGGGTCGACGTGGGCGACGCATCCGTCCTGGATGTTGCTCCCCGGACCGATGACGATCTTCTCCATGTCACCGCGCAACACGCTGCCGTAGAAGACGCTCGCACCCTCTCCCAGCGTCACCCGGCCGATCACGGTGGCGTTGGGCGCAACCCATGCGTCGGGGTGAACGTCAGGGGCCTGGCCCTCGAACTCGATCAATGGCATGGCGATTCACTGCTCCTTCGTGGCGCGTGCGATCAACCGGTCGCGCGCGTTCTCCAGGTGGGTCACCAGCGCCTGCGCGGCCCCGTCCGTATCGCCCCGCTCGATGGCTTCCATGATGGCCGCGTGTTCACCCACGACGTTCCCCGGACTGGTGGCCCGGTGAGCCTGGAACTGCCCCATCGTCAGGTGCACCTCACCCATGATGAGCGAGTGCATCTTGGCGAGCCTGGTGCTGCCGGCTGCATCCACCAGCGCCGAGTGGAACTCGATATCAGCGGTGACCTGATCCGGAAAGTTCAGTTGCTCGGCGGCGACCTCGATCGCGCCCTGGGCGTGCACGGCGGCCTGCGGCACCGTCCTGGCCGTGGAGAGGCGCTCGATCGCGGCCTTCTCCACCGCCTCGCGGGCGATGAACAGGTCCTCCAGTTCCTCGACACCGAACGTGGGGACCACCGCCGTCTTGTGCGCCGTCCGGCGCAGCAGACCGGCCGCCGTGAGCCGTTCCAGGCAAGCCTTCGCGGTCGGGCGGGCCACCGAGTACTCACTCGAGACCCGCGCCTCGGTCAGCTTCTCCCCGGCGGCAATCTCCCCATTGATGATGCGTAGCCGAAGCGAGTCGTAGAGCGCATCCGTCAGGGAGGAGGGTGCCAACGAGAACTCAGCAGTCATGGCATCAACTGTGTCACAGGCTCACTTGCCCATCAATCTGCGCCGTTGAACTCCCGGGTCACCTTCAGCAGCGCCGAGTGGTCCAGCCCGCCGTAGCCCTTCGCCCCGGCCGCCACCATCAACTGGGAGACCGTCGCCGTCATCGGCAGGCCCACCCCGGCGTCGTCGGCCGTGTCGCGCACGATGCGCAGATCCTTGTTGTGCAGGTCGATCCGGAACCCCGGTGCGAAGGTGCCCGCCAGGAACGCCTCCCGCTTGCGCTCCAGCACTGTTGAGCCGGCCAGTCCGCCACCGATCGCGCTGAGCGCCGCACCGACGTCGGCTCCGGCTGACTCCAACAACACGATCGCCTCAGCGACCGCCTGGATGTTCGCCGCGACGATCAACTGATTCGCGGCCTTCGTCAACTGGCCCGATCCTGCCGGGCCGACGTGCGTGATCGTGGCCCCCATCACCGCCAGGACCTCGTGAACGCTCGCGAGTACGCTCGCCTCCCCGCCGACCATGATGCTCAGGGTGCCCTCCTTCGCGGCGGCCTCACCCCCGCTGACCGGCGCATCGAGCACGCCGACACCCCGTTCGGACAACACCCGGTGAATCTCTCGCGTCACATCCGGACGGATGGTGCTCATGTCCACATACACCTGCGGCGCCGCCAGGGTCTGAGCCAGCCCGTGCTCGCCCAGCAGCACCGCCTGCACATCCGGGGTGTCCGGGAGCATGGTGACCACGACGTCGGCTCCTGCTGCGGCGGCGCCCGGAGAATCGGCCACGGTCGCGCCGGCCGCCTGGATTCGTTCCCGGGACGTGGCCGAACGCCCGAAGGCTCGGACCTGGTGTCCGGCGTCGACCAAGTTGTCGATCATCGGCGCGCCCATGATCCCGGGACCGATGAAGCCGATGGCTGCCATGTGATCTCCCATCTGCGTCGTTGGTCGGCGAGCGTGAACCCTGCCGAATGCTCGGCCATCCTGGCACACTAATGAATGGCAAGCAATCTAGTCTGACAATCGAAGGGGTGCGATGAGGGGTGTAGCGCTGAATGCGGTCTCGCTGGTGGATGCGGTCGCCGAGTCCCTGCGCGTGGATGTCATAACCGGGACGATCGAACCGGGGGCGGCGATCACCGAGCAGTTCGTTGCCGACCGGTTCAGTGTGGCGCGCACGACGGCGAAAGCCGCAGTTGAGCGGCTGGTGGCCGACGGCTTCCTGCAACGCACCATCCACCGGAGCGCCCGGGCCCCGGTCCTGACCGCGCAGGACATCGCCGACCTCTATGACACCAGGGTGCTGCTCGAGGCCGAGGCGATCCGCCGGCTCGCCGCGCAGGGCGCGGCTCCGGAGGAAGCGATCAAGCACGCCGTGGAACTGATGGTCTGGGCCGATCGCGGTGACCATGACCGGATGGCCGGCTGTGACGTAGCGGTGCACCGCGCTCTCGTGGACGCTGCGGGCAGCCCGCGCCTGACCCGGCTGCACAGCACACTGATGGGAGAGGCGCACATCTGCATGGTGCAGGTCCAGGACCGCAATCTGCTGCACGCCCGTGTGATCGACGGTGAACACCGCGCGGTGTTCGCGGCGCTTGAGGAACGTGACCCGAAGGCGGCCGTCGATGCGATCCGCTCACACCTGCATAGTGCTCGGGACCAGTTGCTGGCTCGCCACGAGACGATTGGTCAGGCCTCGGCGGACGGCGGCGCCGAGAGCGGCTGAGGCCGTGGTGCTGCTTCGGTGAACTCAGCGGCCAGCCCGGCCCCGACCTGGCGCAGCCAGCGCGGCGCTTGCGCCAGGCTCTCCTGCTCATCCGGTGCGAGGTCCATCAAGGCCCGCTGACCCCGGTAGCCCAGCGCGCGTACGTGCTCATCGGTCAACTCGCTTCGGCCCGCGACCACCCAGCACGGACGTCGTGCACCAGTCGCGTAGCGCAGCACCCCGGAGGGCGCCTTGCCCGAGGTGGTCTGGGAATCCAGGGAGCCCTCACCGGTGATCACCACATCGGCCCAGGCCACCGCCTCGGCCAGGCCAGAGAGGGCGGCGAAGGTGTTCAGCCCGTCCACCACCTCCGCTCCCAGGCCGGCGCAGAGGCCGAACCCGAGCCCGCCGGCCGCTCCCGCCCCGGGCCGGTCCCGCCCGGACTCGGTGCCGGGCGCCTCCAGCGCATCGGCCCAATTGAGAAGGGCGGACTCGATCAACTGCACCTGGGCCGGGCCGGCGCCCTTCTGCGGTCCGAAGATCGCGGCCGCTCCGGAGGGGCCGAGGAGGGGGTTCGTCACGTCGGTGGCCACCTGGATGTCCAGTCCCCGCCATCTGCTCAGCCCGCTCAGGTCCGCACGGTGCACCTGGGTCAGCGCCGCAGGCCCGTACGTGGTCAGTTCGCTGCCGTCCTCCCGGAACAGTCGCGCACCCAGCGCGGCGAGAACACCCGCACCGCCATCGTTGGTAGCACTACCGCCCGCGCCCACCACGATCCTGTCCGGCCCCAGCAACGAGGCTGCCTGCAGGACCATACCCAAGCCGAACGTGTCGGCCTGCAGCGGCAAGCGCTCCTGGGGGGCGATGAGCTGCAGCCCGCTGGCCTGTGCCATTTCGACCACTGCGGTACCGCGCCCGAACGCGAATGAGGACACGATCGGCCGGCCCAGCGCGTCCCGGGCCGCGACCCGATGCTGGGTGAAGCCGTGAGCGGTGAGTTCGTCGGCGAATCCGTCCCCGCCATCGGAGACCGGATGCATCCGCACCCGCGCGTTCGGCAGAGCGGCCAGAATGCCCTCGCGCAAGTGTGCGGCTACTTCACGGCCGCGAAGACAGCCCTTGAACTTGTCCACGGCCAGCAGCACCCGGGGCCCTGCGCCATGATTCCCCGCGGGCCCATCCTCGTGCCCGGCCGGGCGGGATGCAGCGGTCACCCGGTCCGCCCGAGCCAACCCAGGGTCTGCTCGGTGCGGGTGGTCGGCATGTACTCGCAGGCGATCAGGCCTGGGTAGCCGGCATCGGCGAGGGCATCGAGGGCAGCAGCGATGGGAAGGGCGCCGCTGCCGGGTTCTCCGCGCCCGGGAGAGTCGGCGATCTGGACGTGACCGATCCGCTCGGCCAGGGCGGCCACCCCGCCGACGATGTCGAACCCGTTGCTGCCCAGGTGGAAGACGTCGTAGAGCAGTGCGACGTTGTCCAGGTCCGCCAGCGGGCCGTCCAGCAGTGCGATCACGTGCTCCGGTCGGGTGAGTGGGTAAGCCCCGTTGAGTCCCTCGGCCAGGGGCTCGAGCAGGACCGTCCCACCGATACCGGACACGGCCTGTGCCGCGGCGCGGATCGAGGTGACCGCGGTCTCGTCCTGTTCCGACGCGCTCCAGCGCTCGTCGCGCCGCCCGTACAGGAGGTTGAAGTGCCGAACGCCGGTGGCCTCCGCGATCTGCAGCAGCGGCGCGGTACTGGCCTGAAGTTCCGCTACGCGGTCGGGATGGCTGGCCACCCCTCGCTCACCACCGGCCATGTCGCCGGCGTAGAAGTTCAGGCCACGCAGCGCCACGCCCGCCGCATCGATGGCGCTGAGCAGTCTGTCCACGTCGTCCTGCTCGGCCGAGGCCGTGGCGAACGGCCACCACATCTCGATGTGCTCGAACCCTGCCGCAGCGGCTGCCGCCGGGCGCTCGAGCATGGGGTGCTCGGCGAACATGATCGAGATGTTCGCGCTGTAGGTGAAGTGGGAGTCGCGCATGGTGGCCTTTCGGTTCTCCAGTAGGTTGTCCGCGATGTGAGCGTGCCCGACGGATCTGACCGGATACGGATCGTTCATGATTGTGCCATGATGGCTTACATGCTAACTTGTCTGTCAATCAATGTGGACGGGGATTTGCAGTGACGCTCATGGAGGGCCGATCGGACGCTCGGCGGCCGTTGCGGACACCGGACTGGTTCACCGGCGCGACCCGGTGGACGCAACTGACCTTCACCGACGACGACCCCTCGCGCTACGACCCAGACTTCTGGATCGACGTGATGCGCCGATCGAAGTCGAACGCGCTCTGCCTCAGCGCCGGTGGGTATATGGCCTTCTATCCCACCCAGATTCCGCTGCACCACCGCAGCGCCCACCTGGGCGACTCCGATCCCTTCGGCACGCTGGTCCGGGCCGCCCGATCCATGAACATGCACGTGATGGCTCGGGTTGATCCGCACGCCATCCACGCCGACGCAGCCACCGCCCACCCGGAGTGGCTCGCCCGGGACGCGGACGGCGAACCGATCCCGCACGTCTCCCAGCCCGGGGTGTGGTGGACCGACCCGTTCAGTTCCTACCACCGGGACTTCATCACCGACGTCGCGGTGGAGATCGTGCGCAACTACGACGTCGACGCCGTCTTCGCCAACCGCTGGGAGGGTCACGACACCATCTCCTACGCCGAGGCCACCGCCCGGGCCTTTCGCGACGACACCGGGTACCACCTGCCGCATCCGGACCGCCCCGGAGATCCGGCGTGGGCGGCCTACCGCAACTGGCGCGGCCACAAACTCAGCGAGCTCGTGGTGCTCTGGGACGACGCGGTGCGGGCGGTGAAGCCGCACGTGCGCTTCATTCCCAACCGCGGAGCCAATCTCACGCGCGACCTGGTGCACGAACTGGTCGATGACCGCTATCCGATGTTCTTCATCGACAAACAGGGGCGTTCAGGGCTTGAACCGGCCTGGACCTCCGGGCAGATCGGCAAGCGCAGCCGGGGAATGTACCCGGACCGTCCCGTGGCGCTGATCTCATCCGTGGGCCCCGAGCACGGGGAGTGGCGATGGAAGGACTCGGTCACCAACCCGCACGAACTCGTCAGTTGGATCGTGGACGGGTTCGCCCAAGGAGCGCGTCCCTGGTTCACCAAGTTCAAGGCGGAGAACTTCGATGACCGCTGGGTGGCGCCGGTGGTGCAGGCCTTCGAGCTGCACGCCCGCTGCGAGCGAGCGCTCGAGCTGCCGTTGACCGCCGAGGTTGCGTTGCTGGACGTGCGCGCACAGGGCACGAGCGAGCGGCGCCGCCACGCGGCCGAACACGAGAACGGCTTCTACCAGGCGATGATCGAGGCGCGGATCCCGTTCGAGTACATCGCTGCCGAGATGCTCAGCATGCACCGGTTGCGGCACGTGCGGGTGTTGGTGCTCCCCGCCTGCCCGGATCTGACCGCCGAACAGACCGGCGTCATCGAGGCCTTCGTGACCGCCGGCGGCAGTGTGGTCGCAGCCCACGACACCAGTCTGCGGCGAGCCGACGACGGCGATCCAGAGCTCGCGCTCGGGCCGCTCCTGGGCGTGCGGCTCACCTCGGGGCCGCGGGGGCCGGTCAAGAACAACTACGTCGCGCTCACCGGCGAGCACCCGATCACCGGCGGCTTCGCCGGCGCGCAACGCATCGTCGGGGGGACGCACGTCCTGGGTGTGGAGGCGGCTGAGGGCGCGACGGTACTGGAGTTCGTGCCGGACTACCCCGATCTCCCGATGGAGGAGGTCTATCCCCGCCCCGGCGAACCGACGCCTGCGGTAGTGGCCCGCGACCACCCTTCCGGCGGCCGCACGGTCTATCTGGCCTTCAACGTGGGGCAGATCTTCTGGACCGCCCTGCAGTCCGATCACGGGGAGTTGATCGCCAACTCGGTGCGCTGGGCCCTGGGGGAGCAGGCGCCCCTCGTGGACGTCCGGGGCCCGGGGTTGCTGGATGTGGCGGTGCGCCGGGCGGAGGGTGAGATGGCCGTGACCCTGGTGAACCTCAACGACCCGATGGCGATGCGCGGGCAGCGGCGCTGCACCATGCCCGTCCGCGATCAGGAGGTGGTGGCTCGCGCCCCGGACGGTGCACGGCGGGCCCGGGTGAGGTTGCTCCTTGCCCAGGCCGACGTCTCCATCGCGGTGCGCGACGGGCTACTGCGCGTCCCGGTCGGTCAGATCGGCGTCCTGGAGGTGGTGCACCTGGTCTGGGAGACGGGGGAGGGGAGTGCTTCCGACTACGGCGTCCCCGACGGCCTGGAAGGTTCACTGCCGGCAGCGGAGCGGAGGAAGCGATGAACTCCGAGGCACGTTGGTGGACCCGGCCCTTCCGAACCTTCCAGACCAACCTGAGGGAGATTGACGCCGGCCTGGACGTGGACCGCGAACTCGACGTCATCGAGGCGTACGGGGCCAACGTCTGGCTGCTGAGCACGGCCGGGATCATCGCCAACTATCCGAGCACGCTGAGCTCCCAGACGGTTAATCCGGCGCTGGCGCAACGCGAGTCCGGAGACCTCATCGGTGACGCCGTGACGGCAGCCAAGGCCCGTGGCCTGCGGGTTCTGGGCCGGATGGACTTCTCCAAGGTGGACGCCCGCCGTGCCGAAGCGCATCCGGAGTGGTGCTTCGTCGATACCCACGGCACCCACCAGGTCTACAACGGCTACTCCAGCGTGTGTCCCAGCGGACCGTACTACCAACAGGTGATGTTCGACGTCGTCGCCGAGGTTCTGGGCGCCTACGATCTGAGCGGCTTCTTCTTCAACTGGCTCTCGTTCAACGAGTACGACTACTCCCGCCGCTACTGGGGAGTGTGTCAGTGCGAGGCCTGTCACGCAGGGTTCCGGGCTTTCGCTCCCGGCGTGCCACTGCCCACCGAGCACACGTCTCCGTCCTATCCGAGGTGGCGGGAGCACACCACCGAGGTCCTGAAGGATCTGACCGCCAGGATGCGGGCACATGTGCACAGGCTCAACCCCGATGCGGCACTCATCCAGGGGGCCGGCGCCGACGTCACGTTCCACGAGGCGAACAACGCCGTCGGCCGGCCGCTGTGGCACCACGCCACCGCCGAGGCGGTCAGTGCCGCACGCTCGGGCGATCCGATGCGCCCGGTACTGGTCAATTCCGTCGGTTTCGTTGACATGCCCTACCGCTGGGCGGGTGAGGACCCTGAGCATTTCGCCCAGTACCTGCTCCAAGCCATGGCCCACGGCGCTCAGCCCTCCACGTACGTAATGGGTACAACCGCGCACAGCCCGTACGTGGCGCTGGAGGTGGGCGGTCAGATCGTTCGCTTCCACCGGGATAACACCGACCTCTACGACGGGCTGCACTCTGCGGCCAGGGTGGCGCTGGTGCGGGGAACCGGTGAGCAGAGCACGGACCGCAGATCGGAGTTCCAGGGCTGCTATCTGGCGCTGTCGGAGCGCCACGTGCCCTTCGACGTCGTCGCGCTCGACTCGCTGCCCGAGGTGGATCCGCAACGTTACGACCTGATCGTGCTGCCAGACCTGGGCGTCCTGGATCCCGCCGCGGCCGCCTCGCTCGATGCGGCCCTGGCGGTGGGGGCCGCCGTGGTGGCGACCGGGGACTCGGCCTGGGTCGAGGGTCGGTCACAGCTGGGCGGTGGGGGACCGGCCCGGCAACTGGCCCGGTACGCCGCGGGCGAGGCGACCCGATCCCTGCACCTGAGCATGCGCGACACCGATGGCGGCGACCTGGCCCCGGTGGTGGGCGGGTTCGCCGTCCTCGAGCCGGACCCCGAGGCCGAACGTGACTGGTTGGCGCTGGGCCGGGCCCGCTACGGGCCTCCCGAGCAGTGCTACGGGCACCGCCGGACCGGGCATCCGGGATGGGTCAGCGCTCGGGTCGGCGCCGGTCGGTTGGCGATGATCCCGTGGCGACCGGGCCTGGTGTACCGCGAGATCGGACTGGCCCGGGTCCGCGATGCCTGGGTGGAGAAGGTGCTGAGCCTGAGCGGCCACGCGCGTCAGATCGAGACAGACCTCCCGGTACAGGCGCAGATCGTGCACGGTCAGGCTCCCGGGCGCACCGTGGTGCACCTGCTGAACCGCACCGGAGACGGCCCGCAGCGCTTCCTCGAACCGGTGCCGATCCGGGCCGCCACCCTCAGGATGCCGGCCCGTAGTTCCAACCCGGTGGTGCGCGCCCGCGTGGCGGGCGCCGAACCCGAGTGGGCGATCGAGGGCCGCGATCTGGTCATCTCACTACCGGAGTTCGGTCGGTTCGAGGTGATCGACACCGTTTGGTAACAAGTTCGGCATGAATACTTGACAGACAATCTGGGATCTCGCAGAGTAGGGCCACCGGTCCGTACGCGGCCGAGTACTTCCAACGAAGGGAGCAGGACATGCAGGAAATCAGCAGACGCAGTCTTCTGGTACTGGCCGGAGCCGTGACCGGCGCCGGTGTGCTCGCCGCTTGCGGTGGGGTTGCCGGCGGGGGTGGCAACGCCTCCGGAAGCATCCGATATGCGTTCTGGGGAAACGACCAGCGCCGCGAGCGGTACGCGGAGGGCCTCGCCTCACTGCAGGAGGACTACCCGGACATCGACCTCAATATCGAGTTCGCCGACTACGGTGCGTTCCAGGAGCGGATGACGACGCAGATGGCAGCCGGCGACGTGGCGGACATCTTCTGGGTCCCCTCGCCGCAAGTCCTGACGTACCACGCCAACGGGCTCTACCGGCGACTGGATGACCTGGACTCCCTGGACCTGTCCGACTTCAGCGACCAGGACATCGAGGACTTCAAGCTGGATGGTGAGTACAACACCATGCCGCACGGTTCCTCGATCCCGGTTGTGCGGTACAACCACACCTTCGCCGAGGAGGATGGGGTGGAACTGCCCGAGGACTGGTCCTGGGACTGGATCGCGGAGTTCGCGGTGGATTACACCGAGAACAACCCGCACGGGCGGCGCGCCCTGCCCTTCGGTGCCCACTTCGACCTGCCCTTCGAGGGCTGGCTGCGCCAACGCGGCGAGGATCTGTGGACCGAGGACGGCCGACCGGGCTTCAGCGAGGACGGCTTGGCCAGTTGGATCGAGTGGTGGAAGAACCTCCTCGATGCCGGCGCCACCGCCTCGATCAGCGAACAGGACGGCGTCCAGGTGAGCTGGACCGACGTGGGCGATGACTGCCTGTTGTGGTTCGGGAACTCCAATCACATCGTCGACGAGGCGCCCATGTACCCCGATTACGAGTTCCGCCTGCGGAACCTGCCGATCGCCTCCGACGCCGTCGAGGGACACCAGTACCTGTACTTCCCGCGGATGGCGATCTACTCCGGCCTGGAGGACGACCAGGCCGAGTTGGCCGGGCACGTGCTGACCTACTGCAGCTCGAACGTGGCGATGCAGCAGAGCGTCGGGCTGTCCATGGGTGTGCCACCCAACCCCCGTGTGGCCCAGGAGTACGAGGAGTTCGCCAACGACGTGGAACTGGAGATGATCCGGGTCGTCAACCACGACCGTGAGGTGCCGAACCGGCGGCCCCGCTACGAGGCACCTCCGGGCAGTGGTACCTGGCGGGACGTGATGGAGCGGGTCCTGGAAGAGGTCACGCTGGGTGACACCAGCGTTTCCGAAGCCGCCGCCTCCATGATCGAAGAGGTCACCCGCAGTATCGACCGCGCGGCGGACTGACCCACACCATGGCCCAGAGCACATCGGCACGGACCGAGACTCTTCGCCCTCCACCCGACGAGGCCGGGGAGCGCAAGGGCAGGAGAAGTGTGCGGCGCCAGGAAGGCGCTGCACACCTCTTCATGCTTCCCTGGCTCGTCGGGCTGGTGGTGATCACCTCCATCCCGATGCTGGCCTCGCTCTACCTGTCCTTCACCGACTACAACATCCTGAGCTCGCCGACCTTCGTCGGGGCGGAGAACTATCAGCGGCTCCTCGACGACGTGCGGTTCTGGAACGCTTCGCGCGTCACCGTCATGTACGTGCTGATCTCGGTACCGCTGCAACTCGCTTTCGCCCTCGCGATCGCCCTGGTGCTCGACAAGGGTCTCAAGGGCCTCACGATCTACCGGAGCGCCTACTACCTGCCCTCGCTCCTCGGCGGAAGCGTGGCGGTGGCCGTGCTCTGGCGCCAGATCTTCGGTCACAACGGCCTGGTGAACCAGGTGCTCGGACTCATCGGAATCGAGGGGACGAACTGGTTGCAGAACCCCTCCACGTCGCTGTCCACCCTCATCGTGCTCAACGTGTGGACGTTCGGTTCCCCCATGGTGATCTTCCTGGCCGGGCTGCGCCAGATCCCGGAGGAACTCTACGAAGCGGCGCGCGTCGACGGGGCCTCGGTGGTCCGGCAGTTTCGCAGCATCACCATCCCACTACTCACCCCGATCATCTTCTTCAACCTCATCCTGCAGACGATCGGCTCGTTCCAGGCGTTCACCCAGGCGCACGTGGTCAGTGGTGGGACCGGTGGGCCGATGGACTCCACGCTCTTCTACACCCTGTACATCTACCAACAGGCCTTCGTGAACTTCGATATGGGGTTCGCCTCGGCGCTGGCATGGGTGCTCCTGGTGGTGATCGGTCTGATCACGGCGGTGCACTTCACCCTGTCCAAGTACTGGGTGTTCTACGGAGACTGATATGACCACGCAGACAACCCTGGCCACCCCATCGGTGCATAACTCCGGCCCGCCGTCGGCCGCACGGGAGGTTTCTCCGGCGCTGAAGGCGCGGCGCCGGAACGCCCTGCTGCGCCACATCGGGCTGATCCTGTTCGGGATCATCATGCTGTACCCGCTGGTCTGGATGGGCGTGAGCGCCTTCAAGCCCTCGCACCTCGTCCTCACCGACCCCAGCATCATCCCCACCGAGGTGACCCTGGAGAACTTCCGCCAGGGCTGGCACGTGGCCGGTTATCCGTTCCTGGTGTTCTTCGGCAACTCACTCGTGATCGCGGTGAGCTGCATCATCGGCAACCTGTTCGCCTGCTCGCTGACGGCCTACGCACTGGCCCGGCTGGACTTCCGGGCCCGGAAGATCTACTTCGCGATCGTGCTGGTCTCGGTGATGCTCCCGATGCACGCCACGATGATCCCGCAGTACATCGTGTTCTCCAACCTGGGCCTGGTGAACACCTTCGTGCCGCTGATCCTGCCCAAATTCCTGGCCACCGACGCCTTCTTCATCTTCTTGATGGTGCAGTTCATCCGCGGGATCCCGCGGGAGTTGGACCAAGCCGCCGCCATCGACGGAGCCGGGCCGTTCCGAACCTTCTGGTACGTCGTGTTCCCGTTGATGCGTCCGGCGCTGATCACCACCGCGATCTTCACCTTCATCTGGACCTGGAATGACTTCTTTGGTCAACTGATCTACCTGACCAGTGCCCCGGTCTACACCGTGCCGGTCGCACTGAACGCGCTGGTGGACTCCGAATCCGCCCAGGGAACCGGGACCCTGATGGCGATGTCCTTGCTCTCACTGGTCCCGATCCTGTGCTTCTTCGCCTTCGCGCAGAAATACCTGATCCGCGGCATCGCCACCACCGGCCTGAAGTGAACCCGACGCGAGCCGACCAGGTGCCGTGGTACGAACGGACGCTGCGGTGGGGCCAGACGAACCTGACCGAGATCGACCCGCAGCGCTACGACCACGCCTTCTGGGAGCGGCAGTGGGAGCGGACCGCGGTCCAGGGCCTGATCATCAACGCCGGTGGCATCGTGGCGTACTACCCCACCGAGGTTCCCTGGCACTACCGCACGCCGTTCCTGGGCGGGCGGGACCTGTTCGGCGAGATCGCGGAACGGGCGCGGGCGAAGGGCTTGTCCGTCGTGGCCCGGATGGACTGCAACCGGGCCGGGGAGGAGTTCTACGCCCAGGAGCCGGACTGGTTCTGTGTCGACGCCGGCGGTGAGCCCTACCGCGCCGGTGACCGGTACATCTCCTGCATCCACAGCCCGTACTACACGGACTACATCCCGCAGATCCTGACCGAGGTGGTGAAGGGGTACGCGCCCGATGGGTTCGCGGACAACAGCTGGAGCGGCCTGACCCGCAGCAGTATCTGCTACTGCCGGCACTGCCGGGAGGGCTTCGAGCAGCACGCCGGCCGCCCGCTGCCGGCCGCGCAGGACTGGGATGATCCGGCGTACCGGGCGTGGATCGAGTGGAACTACGATCGCCGGATCCTGATCTGGGACCACTTCAACGCCGTCACCACCGCCGCCGGTGGACCGCACTGCCGGTGGATCGGGATGAACAGCGCCCAGATGGCCGACCAGGCCGAGTGCTTCCGGGACCTGGGCAGGATCGCGCAGCGGACGCCGCTGGTGTTCATCGACCATCAACGGCGTCAGGAAGCCACCGGCTTCCAGGCCAATGCCCATACCGGCAAACTGGTCCACGAACTGCTCGGGTGGCGGGGACGCACCGCGGAGAGCATGGCGATGTACAACCACTACACCCCCTCGTTCCGGCGGGCCAGCGCACCGGAACCGGAGGCGCGGATGTGGGCGGTGGCCGGCATGGCCGGGGGCATCCTGCCCTGGTGGCACCACATCGGCGCCACGCACGAGGACCGACGCCAGTACGAGATCGCGCCGCTGCTGTGGTCCTGGCACCAGCGGGCCCAGCAGCACCTGGTGGACCGCGAGGCCGCGGCCAACGTCGGCATCCTGTGGTCCCAGCGCAGTTACGACTTCTACGGTCGCGGCGAGGGCCGGGTGCGAAGCCAGGCACCCTACGACGGCGTCCTGCACGGGCTGTTACGGGAACGGATCGACTACCGGGCGGTGCACGAAAGTCGCCTCGATCACGTCCTGACCGACCTGGACGTGCTGATCCTGCCCAACGTCGGGGCGCTGTCGGACGAGGACGCCGAACGGATCCGGCACTTCGTGCGCGGTGGTGGCGCCTTGGTCGCAACGGGTGAGACCAGCCTGTACGACGAGCACGGGGCGGTCCGTCGTGACTTCGCCCTGGCGGACCTGTTCGGTGTCCGCGCGCAGCACCGGCATCACGGTGCGGTCTCGCTGCCGGACGTCTCCTGGGAGGTCTCTCCGGCCCACACCTACCTGCAACTTGTCCGGGGTGATGACAAGGACGGTGGACATCCACTGCTCAGCGGGTTCGAGCAGACCGACCAGGTTCCCTTCGGCGGGCGGCTTGAGTGCGTCGAGCCCCGTGGCGCACGGGTGCTGGCCGCCTTCGTGGCCCCGTTCCCGGCGTATCCACCGGAGACGTCGTGGCAGCGCGATGCCGCGACCGACCTTCCCGCTGTGGTCACCCATCAGGTAGCGCAGGGGCGCGTGGTCTATTTCCCTGCGGACGTGGACCGGTTGTTCGGGCGCGGCCTGCAACCCGATCACGCCCGGCTGCTGGGCAATGCGATCCGGTGGGCCGGGCGGGGACGGCTCGCGGCGACCTACACCGGTGTCGGAACCGTGGATCTGCACCTGTACCGCCAGCATGATCGCTACATCGTGCACCTGGTCAACCTCAGCGGCGCGGGCGCCTGGCGGATGCCGATGCATGAGGACATCCCGATCGGACCGATCACAGTCGTGATCGACCATGCCGTGGCAGGAGATGGTGGCCGGCAGCCAACCGGATACACCGCCCGAACGCTGGTGGGCGGGGCCGACCTCCCTGTTCATCAGGACGGCACCCGCATCCACATCGACGTCCCGCGGGTGATCGACCACGAGGTTCTGGTGCTCAACCCGACCGCTCTCGCCGACGACGAGAAGTGAGTGGCGGCACAGGGTCACCCGCCCACTGCGCAAGAATGTCCTCATGAGCACCAATCCCTTCAGCCTGTCCGGACGCACCGCGGTCGTGACCGGAGGTCGGCGCGGGATCGGTCAGGGCGCCACCCGGGCGCTCCTGGCCGCCGGCGCCGACGTCGTCGTCCTCGCCCGCCAGGACGTGCCCGCCGAGGATCGCGACTACGCCGCCTCGCTCCGGCGGAACCTGACCGAGCACCGGGTGGACCTGGGCGACCGGAGCGCCACCGAGCAGGTGGTGCAGGCCGTGCTGGACGAGCACCAGGTGGACATCCTGGTCAACAACGCCGGGGTCCAGGCCCGCCACTCCGCGGTCGACTTCCCGATGCAGGACTGGGAGCGGGTGATCGACATCAACCTGCGCGCGGTGTTCCAGTTGTGCCAGGACTTCGGGCGCCCGATGCTGCAGCGCGGTGAGGGCAAGATCATCAACATCGCCTCGCTGACCTCCTTCCAGGGCGGGCTGAACATCCCCGCCTACGCCGCCAGCAAGGGCGCGGTGGCGCAACTGACCAAGTCGCTGTGCAACGAGTGGGCCGGGCAAGGCGTGAACGTCAACGCGCTCGCACCGGGTTACATCGCCACCGACATCAACGCGGAGTTGCGCGACGACGAAGCCCGTTACGCCGAGTTGTCCGGGCGCATCCCCGCCGGGCGTTGGGGCACCCCGGCCGATATCGGCCACGCGGTGGTGTTCCTGGCCTCCCCAGGGGCCTCATACGTGCACGGTGAGGTGCTCGTCGTCGACGGTGGGTGGATGGCCCACTGAGCTCCGGGCGCCCGGGCCTTACATCTTCTCGCCGGGTAAGGCGCTGGCCTGCTCGATCCACGAGCGCAGTTGCGCCTCGTCCACGTCCTCGTCCTGGCCGATGTCGAGGTAGCGGACCTCCGGGTGCTTCGAGGCCTTCGGCGGCACCGGATCCAGTGAGGTGCCCTTGAGGAACTGCACCTGCACGTACCTGGTGTAGCACCGGAAGGAGAGGAAGTAGCCCTCATCCCCGCTGCCGTAGAACGGCTGGTTCCATTTCACCGCCTTCCGTACCTGCGGCACGGCCTCGCCGATCAGGTCATCGAGGCGGCGGCCGATCTGGTGCTTCCAGCCGGGCATGGCGCGGATGTAGTCCTGCACCGGTCCGTCGCCCTCGCCCTTGGGGATCTGCGGGTTTCCACCAGACAGGAGCCGCGGTCCGGTGTTGTCATCGTCAGACATGTCTCACCTCCGTGCCCCGGCCGTGCCCCTGGGCGGCACGACGCCGGTACGGCCCGGATGCTACGCCAGGTGAGCGCCGCCGTCGACGGGCACCACGGTGCCGGTGACGTAGTCCTGCCCCAGCAGCGCCAGGCAGGCCTGCGCCACGTCCTGCGGCGTACCGGTCCTGCCCAGCAGTGACCGGGCGGCCGCGCCCTCACGGGCCTGTGGCCACCGCGCGGTCCACCGGGTGTCGATGAAACCCGGTGCCACCGCGTTGACGCGCACGGTCGGCGCCAGTGCCTTGGCGAGCAACTTCGTGGTGTGGTTCAGGGAGGCCTTCATCGCCGCATAGGGAATGGAACTACCCCTGGGTTCCACCCCGGCGATCGAGGTGATGTTGATGATGCTGCCGCCACCCTGCTGCTGCATCAGTGGCGCGCACTCCTGGACCATGTGCCACGCGCCGAGCACGTTGCCCTGCAGCATCGCCGTCCAGACTTCATCGGTGGCCGAGGCGAGGTCGTCGTGGGCGATCTGCCTTGTCACCCCGGCGTTGTTCACCAGGATGTCCACCCGGCCCCAGCGCTCGACCGCGGCCCGGGCCAGGTCGGCAGCCTCGCCGGGCACGGTGACGTCGGCGCGCAGGTAAGCGGCGTCGTCGTACTGCGTGGTGAGATCCGGGCCCTCCCAGTCGCTGGACCTGGAGTTGCACAGTACCCGGGCGCCCCGGTCCAGCAAGGCTCGCGCAATTGCGTAGCCGATCCCGGTGGTCGAGCCGGTCACGATCGCGGTCAGGCCGTCGAATTGGTGTGGCACGTGCTGCTCCGTTCTTCAGGCGGCGGACTGGCTCAGCGACTCACCGTGGCCGAGGCCGTGGTGTAGTGGCGGAGCACATCCTCGTCGATCTGCACACCCAGCCCCGGACCTTGCGGCACCGCGACCGAGCCGTCGGTGAGGGGGAACCCCTCGGTGAGCAGGTCATCGCGAAGGGCGTTGGGGCTGCGGTCGTACTCGATCACCGGGGCGTTCTCCAGCGGAACCGGGGCGTAGGTGTGCGGCGTCGCAGGGATGACGGCGAGGGCATGGGTGGCAGCGGCCAGCGCCACTCCCGAACCCCACACGTGCGGCACGGTGAGCACCCCGAAACTGCTCGCCAGCGCGAGCACCTTGGTGAACTCGCTGAACCCGCCCATGGCGCAGATATCGGGTTGGATGATGTCCACGCACCCGTGCGTGAGCAGGCTGCGGAAGCCGTACCGGGTGAACTCCGCCTCCCCGCCGGCGATCGGGACGTCCACGGCATCGCGCACCCGGCGGTAGCCGTCCCGGTCCTCGGGGACCACGGGCTCCTCGAACCACAACACCCCCTGGTCCTCCAGTGCCCGGCCCATCCGGATGGCGGTGGCGGCGTTGTAGGCGTGGTTGGCATCCACGAGCAGAGCGATCTCGGTGCCGATGCTCTCGCGCACCACCGCCACCCGCTGGGCATCCAGGGCCACCGGCAACAGACCGATCTTGACCTTCAGCGCGTTGAACCCACTGCCCACGTAGGTCTGGGCCTGCTCGCGCAGTTCGGCGATCGCGGCGGCCTGGTCGGCGTAGCGGTCGCTGTAGTACCCGCCGGTGGCGTAGGCACCGACCCTGTCCCGGTGCGCCCCTCCCAGCAGTGCGTGCACCGGTCGGTCCAGCGACTTGCCCCAGACGTCCCACAGGGCGATGTCCAGTGCGCTGATCGCCTCGATGTAGGTGCCCTTGCGACCGAAGTCGCGGCTGAAGGCGTACAACTCCTCCCACAGGCGCACCGGCTGGTCGGCCCGGCGCCCGATCAGCAGCGGACCGAGCACGTGCTCGATGGCGGCGGCCACCGGTTCGGCCGGGCCGTACTGTCCGCCCTCACCCCACCCCACCAGGCCATCGGTGGTCACCACCCGCACCAGCAGGCTCTTGCGCTCACCGAAAGCGGCCTGGGAGGAGTAGAACCGCTGCTCGCCCAGCGGCACGCGCAGGATATGGGTCGAGATCTCGGCGATATCCATAACCGGCTCCCTCAGTCCCGGTAGCAGTACAGGACGTGCACGGCCACCATGCACAACCGGCCGTCCTCGGTGCTGGCCCGGACCTGGCAGTAGGCGGTCTGCTTCTCGGGGTTCACCGACTCCACCTCGTACTGGACCCGCACGGTCTGGCCCAGGAACACCGGCGCGAGGAAGCGGACCTTGTCATACCCGTAGGACAGCGCCGTCAGCCCGTGGTCGGCGCACAGTTTCGACGCCGCGGTCGAGGCCAGCGACAACGTCAGCGCCCCGTGCGCCACGCGCTGGCCCTCGGGGCGGGCCCGCATGTACTCGGCGTCGATGTGCTGCGGGGCGAAGTCGCCGGTGAGGCCGGCGAAGAGCGTCACATCGGTCTCCCCGACGGTCTTGCGGAACTCCGCCCGTGCCCCCACCGGGGGGAGCCAGGTGCGCTCAGACATGGGTGAACTCCTTCACTGCCCGGCGGCCGAGCATCGTCTCGTGGATCTCGCTGGTGCCATCGAAGATCTGCATGACCTTGGCGTCGTTGTGCAGTTGCCATACCTGGGCGTCCTGGGCCAGGCCCGCGGCGCCGAAGATCTGCATCGCCTCGTCGGTGTGCCGGCGGGCGGCGTCGGAGGCGAACAGCTTCGCCATCGAGATCAGGTCCCGGTCGCCTCCGGGCTGGTCGGCGAACGAGGCCACCGCGGCCAGGGTGAGCTCGCGGGCGGCCCGGTAGTCGGTCCACATCCGGCCCAGTTTGATCTGGATGCTCGGCAGCGCACTGAGCGGTTTGCCGAACGCCTCGCGCGAGCCGGCGCGCCCGGTGCCCAGTTCCAGCGCGCGGTACATGAGCCCGCAGGAGTAGGAGGCTGCCTCGATGCGGGCCAGGTTCAACCCGTCCATCATCCCCGCAAAGCCGTCACAGGTGAGCAGGTTCTGGGCCGGAACGACGACGTCGGTGAACTCCAGGGTGCCGTTGGGCATGCCCAGCACGCCGGACAGCGCCGGTCCGGGTGCGCCGGTTGCGCCGGGGGAGTCCATCTCCACCACGAGGGCGATCGTGTCGGCGTCGCGCCCGTCATGGCCCTCCTTGGCCAGCACGATCACGTAGTCCGAGACCGGGGCAAGGCCGATCCAGCTCTTGGACCCGTTCAGGACGTACTCATCCCCGCGGCGCACCGCCACGGTGCGCATGGCCCGCACGTCGGTGCCCGCATGCGGTTCGGTCATGGCGAACCCGCCGAAGGCTTCCGCCCGCTTGGTTGCCTCCAGGTACTTCCGGCGCACCCGGGGCTGGGCGTACTTGGCGAGCAGGTAGGCGTGCAGCCGGGCCACGCTGGTGGCCACGGCCAGGCCCGGCATCACCCGGGCCAGGCGTTCGCTGGTCTCGTGCACGAGCAGCCCGCGGTCGAGGTTGAGCTCCTCGCCGTCGAACAGCAGCGACTGCAGGCCGAGGTCGGCCAGCTCGTGCAAGGCTCCGGGGAAGAAGTCGGTGCCGTAGCACGGCAGCCGCTCGGCGCACCAGGTCTCTAGCCGGGCGAGAAGTTGTGCCTCATCCATGGGTTCTCCTTCCGGGACGTTCCCGGCGCATCCTCGCCAGGGTTCCCCGCGGTCATATCGGCCTCGCGGCCGGATCGGCTCCCCGGATTTGCCCCCCGCCTCGGGCGGGGGAGTTCCTGCGGTCCCTCCGGGGACAGGGCCCGCACGGGGTGTCAGAAGTCGGCCGTGGCCGCCCCGAAGTAGTCGGTGCCCAGTAACGCCGCCACGTATCCGGTCTCGGCGGCGGCGTGTACGCCGGCTGGATCCTCCCGGGCGTTCAGCAGCGTCTTGGCGTGCCCCACGGCGGCCGCACTGGTCCGCTCCAGCAGCCCGATCAGTTCGGCGACCCGGGCGCCCAGGGCGGCCTCGTCGTCGTGCACGCTGCTGACCAGGCCCAGCCGCGCGGCCGCATCGGCTCCGATCAACTCCCCGGTCAGGACCAGTTCCCTGGCCTTGGCCGGACCGACGGCCTCGGCCAACCGCCATGTTCCGCCCCAACCGGGGAGCACCCCCACCTTGACCTCCGGAAGGCCCAGGCGGGCGCCGGCCACCGCCACCCGGATGTCGCAGGCCAGGGCCAGTTCCAGCCCGCCGCCCAACGCCACCCCGTTGATCGCGGCGATCACCGGCACCGGCAGGGCACGCAACCGGGCAAAGAGGCGATGCCCGCCCATGTTGTCCGCGTGGAACTGCGTGCCACCGGCGGACTTGACCTGTTTCAGGTCCGCCCCGGCGCTGAACGCACGCGAGCCGGCCCCGGTGATCACCAGCGCGCGTATCGGCTCATCGCCGGTAGCGCCCTCGGTGACCTGATCCAGCACCCGGTCCAACCCGTGCAGGATCTCCCGGTTCAGGGCGTTGAGTTTGCCCTCCCGGTCCAGGCGCACCCGCACCGCGGAGCCGTCACGTTCGGTCTGCACCAGTGGCGTTCCGGAGTCGATCACCACATCACGTCCCGATCAGGTTCGGCAGGAACAGGACGATCTGGGGGAAGGCCACGCACAGCACCAGAACCAGGACCATGACGAAGAAGAACGGCATCATGGGTCTGACCGCGGAGAGCACGGGTATCTTCCCGATCGAGGAGGCCACCAGCAGACACAGGCCCACCGGTGGGGTGATCAGGCCCAGGGCCAGGGTCATCACCGCCACGATCCCGTAGTGCACCGGATCGATCCCGGCCAGCACCACGGCCGGCCCCAGCACCGGAATCATGATCGCCATGGCCGGGAGGGCGTCCATGAACAGTCCGATCGCGAACAGGATCAGCACGATCACACCCAGCAGCGCCCACCCGGGTACCGCATCGACGAGCCCCTGGAAGAGCCGCGGGATCCGGTAGAGGGTCAGCACGTAGGCAAGCATGGTCGCCGCGGCCAGGGCGAACAGGGCCACGGAGGTAAGTTTGGCCGCCGAGACCAGCACCCGGCCGAGTTCGCGCAGGCTGACGGTGCGGTAGACCACCAGAGCCAGGAACAGCGAGTAGACCACCGCCAGTAGCGCCGCCTCGGTGGCGGTCACGAATCCCAGGCGGAACCCGCCCAGCACGATCACGATGATGCCCAGGGCGGGCACCGCCTGCAGGAACGTGCGCCCGGCCTCACGGGCCTTGAACGAGGACTCCCGGGGGTAGTTCTTCCGGCGGGCCACGATGTAGGCGGCGATCATCATGCCCACACCCATCATCAGCCCTGGCACGATCCCGGCCACGAACAACGCCCCGATCGAGGTGTTGGTCAGCGATCCCCAGACGATCAGTTGGATGCTGGGAGGGATCACCGAACTGATCACGGCCGAGGCAGCAGTGATACCGACGGTGAAACCGGCCGGATAGCCCCGCTTGATCATCTGCGGGATCAGCACCGAACCGGTTCCGGCCACATCGGCGGTGGAGGACCCGGACATACCGGAGAACCCGATCGAGGCACCGACGTTGACGATGCCCAGACCACCGCGGATCCAGCCCACCGTCGCCCGGGCGAAGTCGATGAGTTTCTCGGTGATCCCCGAGGCGGTCATGATCGCCGCGGCGAAGATGAAGAACGGGACCGCCAACAGGATGAAGGAGTCCAGCCCCGCATACATCCGCTGCACCATCAACTCGGTGCTGAGCTGGGGATGCAGCAGCAGGAACGGCGCGCACGCCAGCAACAGCCCGAATGCCACCGGCACCCGCAGCGCGCTGGCCAGCAGGAAGATGGTGAGGATGATGATCATGACGGCCATCGCACTCATCGCACCTCACCCCCCTTGGTTCCCTCGTTCGGGTGCGTGGTCTCGCTCGTGATCGGCTCGATCAGGGCTCCCTCGTCGAGCCGAAGACCGCCCTTGTCCGGCCGGCGCATGCCTTCCCACCAGACCTCGATGGAGAACAGCATCATGAGGATCGAGGAGACCATCGGGGCGGTGAAGGTATACACCAGCGACATCCCCGAGGTAGTGGAGGTCCGCCCCGTGCCGGTCTCGACGAAGGACACGCTCCCGATGAACAACACCACCGCGATCACGGTGACCAGGGCCAGGCCCAGCGTGATGATGACACGCTGGGCCCGGTCCCCGATGCTCTTGGGGATCAGGTCGATCAGGAAGTGCTCCGAGGTGCGTACCCCCACCGCTGCGCCGAGGAAGACCAACCAGATGAGGCACATCCGGGCGATCTCCTCGGTCCACAGCGCGCGGGTGAGGAAGGGCAGGTACCTGCCCAGGATCTGGTACGCGACGACGGCGACCATCACCGCCAGCGCAAAGGCGCTGAGGGCGACCGCGACCTTGTAGAGCGCGTCGGTGAGACGCCGAAGCATCAGCCCTCCGAACGCAGCGCGATGATCTGCTCGAGGGTGTCCACCGCGTCCCACTGCTCGGCGTAGTCGTACCAGACGTCCTCGACGGCGTCCTGGACACCCGAGGTGTCCACGTCGATGACCTCCACGCCATCACGCGAGGCGAGGTCGTCGAGCATCTCACCATCGACCTCGGACTCGAGGTTGCGCTCGAATTCGCCGGCCTCCTCGGCGGCCTCGATCACCAGCGCGGACAGTTCCTCACCGAGGTTGTCCAGGGTCATCTGGGAGATCAGCAGCGGACGGATGGTCACCTCGTGGTTGGTCCGCAGGATGTAGGGGGCCACCTCGTAGAACTTCTGGGAGTCGATGAAGACCGCCTCGTTGTCCGCGCCCTCGACGACGCCCTGCTGCAGTGCGTTGTAGAGCTCGTTGTAGGCCACCACGGTGGGCTCCAGGCCGATCGCGGCGAAGGAGTCGGTCAGCACGGCCGAGGGCTGCACGCGAAGCAGCCGGCCCTCGATGTCGTCGAGGGACTCGGCGGGCTCGGTGAAGAACAGCTGCCGGAAACTACCGCCGAAGTAGGTCAGCGGTCGGGTTCCGGTGGTCTCGGCCAGGTTCTCGGCCAGTCCGGCGGCGATGTCTCCCTCGATGACGGCGTCGCGCTGTTCCTGGGAGTTGATCAGGAACGGCACCGACAGGATGGACATCTCCGGTGCGAACTCACCGATCGAACCGGGGGCGATGATGCCCACGTCGATGGTGCCGGACTGCATGCCCTGGAACATCTCGGTCTCGTTGCCCAGTGCCGCGTTCGGGTGGGTCTCCACCACTACACGGCCCTCGGTCTTCTCCTCCACCAGTTCGGCGAACCGGTTCAGGCCCTCGTCGAAGGGGGTATCGACGGCCAGTTGGTGCCCGGCGGTCAGGACGAACTCGGCCTCGGCGCCACCGCCGCCTCGGTTTCCGTTGGTGTCACCGGTGCCGTTGTCGTCGCCGTTGTCGCCGTTGCATCCGGCCAGTACGAGCGCGGCTGCGGCCGCGGTCGCGACCAGTGCGCGGCGGGTCATGGACTTGGTCATGGGAGTGAACCTCTCTTGAGTGAGTCTTCTGTGGGGTGCGTTGTGCGTGGATTGGTGCTGGGTTGCTGCTGGGTTGGTGCTGTCTGGATGGGTCAGAGGATAAGCACGGAAGGGCCTACTGGAAGAACGTGGAGTTCATCAGGGTTACGTCGCGGACCACCGGGGTGAAGTCCATCCGGTCCAGGACGTCGGCCTGCAGATCGATCCCGGGAGCGATCTCGATCAGTTCCAGACCCTCGTCGCCGAGGGTGAACACGGCGCGTTCGGTGACATAGAGAACCTCCTGGCCCAACTCGCGGGCCCGGGATGCGCTGAAGGTGATCTGGGCGACCTCCTCAACGAACTTGTGTACCTGACCTTCGGTCGTGACACGCAACTGGCCGTGGCCGATCTCGAACCTGGCGCCGAGGGCGGTGAAGGAACCGCAGAAAACCACCCGCCTGGTGCCCTGGGTGATGTTGATGAAGCCGCCGGCCCCGGAGATCGCTCCCTTGGGGCGGGAGGAGTTGACGTTGCCGTACTGGTCCACCTCGGCCACACCGAGGAAGGCGATGTCCAACCCGCCGCCGTCGAAGTAGTCGAACTGGTAGGCCGCGTCCATGCTGACCGCGGGGTTGTAGACTGCGCCGAACTCCACGCCCCCGGCAGGGGTTCCGCCGATGTGGCCGTGTTCGACCGCGAACGCCAATTTCTTGGTCAGGCCGCGTTCGGACGCGATCTGGGCGATCCCGTCGGGCATCCCGACGCCGAGGTTGACCACCGAGTGGGGGGTGAGTTCCTCGGCGGCACGTTCGGCCACCACCCGTCGCGGCCCCTTCGGCAGCCCCGGCAGGCTGGTGGCCGGAGCGCGCACCGCACCGGTGAAGGCCGGCTGGTAGTACTGCCGGGAGGTCTGGGGCTGATCCGGGGCGAGCACCACGCCGTCCACCAGCGCACCGGGAACCTTCACGGCGTGGGGGTGCATGGCGTAGGCCTCGGTGAGGTACTTCACCTGGGCGTAGACCTTGCCGCCATTGGCCTTGACGGCCTGGGCCGCGGAGAAGGCCTCCAGCATCGAGGCTTCCTCGGTGAAGGAGAGGTTTCCCAACTCGTCGGCGCAGGTGGCCCGCAGCAGCGCGACGTCCATTTGTGGCGACGGGTAGAACAGGTACTCCTGGCCCGCCAGTTCCACCAGTTCCACGATCTGCTCGGTGGTCACCGCGTTCAGCCGGCCGCCCTCGACCCGCGGGTCCACGAAGGTGCGCAGACCCACGCCGGTGACCAGGCCGGGGCGCTTCCCGCCGGTCTCGCGCAGTAACTGGGCGATCACTCCCTGCGGCAGGTTGTAGGCCTCGATCACGTCGCGCTGGGCGAGGTCGGCCATCTTGGGCGCCATGCCCCAGTGCCCACCGACCACGCGCTTGACCAGGCCCTCGTGGGCCAGGTGGTTCAGTCCGGTGCTCTCCCGGTCACCGATACCGGAGCAGTGCCAGATGGTCAGGGACGTCGGAGCGGCCTCGGTGGTGAAGCGTTCCTCGAGCGCGGCCAACAGCCGGCCCGGTTCCTGCAGGCCTCCGCCGGAACCGCCCACGAAGACGGTGGAACCGGCCGGGATGCGTGCGGCGACCTCGGCCGCGGCCAGCACCGGCTTGGGACTCCACTGGCCCTTGGGGTGGGCGACGTCGGAGGAAGCGGGAATGGATGGGGCAAGACTCATCGGGGACTCACTCCTGTGGTACGTAACAGTTCCCGGCTGCGGTGAAGGGCGGCCAGGAACCCGCGCCGCCGCTCCGCGTCGGCGCGTTGGGTCGGCGCGGAGACGCAGATTGCGTAGTAGCCATCGGGATCGTTCTGCATCGGGACGGGAATCCCGACCGACGTCACGCCGGCCTCGTTCTCCTCGTTCGCCTCGGTGTACCCCCGCTGCAGGCTCCGATCGATCTCTGCGGCCAGGTCCGCCACATTGGTGATCGTGCTCGGGGTGAAACTACACAGTTCCAGGCTCACGATCAGATCGTTGCGCTGCGGCAACGGCAAGGCGGTGAGCAAGGACTTGCCGATCGCGGTGCAGTGCAGCGGACCACGCTGACCCACGCTGCCCTTGATGCCGAGCATGCCGGGTCCGTGGATCACGTCCAGGTAGATGAACTCCTTGCCGATCAAGGTGCCCAGGATCACGGTCTCGCCGACGCTGTCGGCCAGGTCGGTGAGGATGGCGTGCATGTCGCTCAGCCCACTGGAGGCGTGCACCGCTTCCACGGCCAGGAACATCTGCGGTCCGAGCCGGTAGGTGGCCGAGGGGGAACGGGTGACCCAATCGGTGGCGACCAGGGTCGTCAGCATCCGGTGGGTGGTGCTCACCGGCAGGTTCTGGGCGCGAGCGATGGCGCTGACCCCCTGCCCGTGCGGATGCTGCATCAGGTGCTGCAGAACGCGCAGCCCCTTCGCCAGCATGCTGGTTTCCATGGTGTGGAAAGCCCTCCCGGTGAGTAGAAGGTAGACGGTAACATGCAGGGATGATGCGATCCACCCCCTCCGCCGAAGGTCACCCTTCGGGTTCCCCAGTGCCCGATGCGTTCGCCCGGTTGGACGACCAGGTGGTGCTCGTCACCGGTGCCGGCGGGGCCCTCGGCACCGCACTGATCAGCACGTTGCGCGCGGCCGGCGCCCGTGTGGTGGCCGCCGACCTGCAGGCCGTGCCCACCACCGACGACGGCGTGCACGCCGTGGCTTTGGACGTCACCTCGGAGGCGTCGGTGCTCACGGGAATGCAAGCCGCTGAGCGGTCGTGGGGCCGCCTGGATGCCGTCGTCAACAATGCCGGGGTGCTGCACGAGGTCGGCGTGGAGGACGCCCGCGCCGATGAGGTGTGGCAACGCACGATGGCGGTGAACCTGGACGGGGCGCACCGGGTGACCCGGATCGCGGTGCCGTACCTGCGCCGCCAACCCTCGGCCGCGATCGTCTCGATCGCTTCCCAACTGGCTTACAACGGTGGATCACAGGCCAGCGCCTACACCGCGTCCAAGGCGGGCCTGCTCGGCCTGACTCGCGCCCTCGCCCACGAACTGGGCCCGAATATCCGGTGCAATGCCGTGGCGCCCGGACCGCTGGAGACGGCGATGACGGTCGGCTACCCCGAGGAGTGGCGCGCCCGTAAGACCGCGAGGATGATCCAGGGCCGGTTCGGCCGCGCCGCTGAGGTGGCCCCGGCGGTGCGGTTCCTGCTCAGCGACGAGGCCTCCTTCATCACCGGCCAGACGGTGCACGTCAACGGTGGCGGGGTGATGTCATGACCACGCCGATCGCGGGGCTGAGCCAGGAGATGCTCACCGAGGCCGCCCACCTGTTGGACTTCGGTACCGGCGCGCGGCTGCCCCATGGCGGGTTCGGATGGCTCGACACCACCGGTGTGCCGATGCCCGGGCGCCCGCGGATGCTGTACGTGACCTGCCGGATGACCCATACCTACGCCCTCGGCGCGCTCGCCGGTCACCGCGGCGCCACCGAGATGGTGCGCCACGGCATCGCTGCGCTCAACGACGTCTTCCGCGACGCCGACCACGGCGGATGGTTCACGGCCGTCGATGAGACCACTTCCGAGCCGGTGCAGTCGACCAAATGGGCCTACCCGCACTCCTTCGTGGTGCTGGCGGCGGCCTCGGCCACCCTCGCCGGCGTGCGCGGTGGGCGGGAACTGCTGGAGGAAGCGCTGGGGGTGTTGACCGAGCGGTTCTGGGATGAGGCCCAGGGCGCGCTGGTGGAGGAGTGGGACCGCACCTTCACCACACTGAGCCCCTACCGCGGGGCCAACTCGGCGATGCACGGGGTGGAGGCGTTGCTCGCCGCCGCCGATGCCACCGGCGACGGGCGCTGGGCGCAGATGGCCCACCGCATCTCCGAGCGGATGATCGCGGCCGCCCGCGATCACGAGTGGCGCCTGCCCGAGCACTACGACGAACACTGGCGGCCCGACCTGGAGCACAACGCGGACCAGCGCGAGGACCCGTTCAAACCCTATGGCGCCACGCCCGGACACTCCTTCGAGTGGGCCCGGCTGCTGGTGCACCTGGGGCAGGGCGATGCGGACCTGACCGCGGCGGCCGAGCGGTTGTTCCACCGCGCCGTCACCGACGCCTGGGCGGTCGACGGCGAGCAGGGGTTCGTCTACACCGTGGACTGGCAGGGTGAACCGATCGTGCGCAACCGTCTGCATTGGGTGCTGTGCGAGGCGCTCGCGGCCGCGAGCGTGCTGGGTCAGACCACCCAACTGCTCGAGTACCCCACCTGGTTGCAGCGGTGGTGGCGCTACGCGAGGGAGCACCACATCGATACCGTCGGGGGCTCCTGGCACCACGAACTCGGCCCGGACCTGACCCCCTCCACCCGCATCAGGCCCGGTAAGGCCGACATCTACCACGCCGTGCAGGCCTGCCTGCTGCCGGTCCTGCTCCCGGCCCGGTCACTGGCCGGGGCGCTTACCGCCACGACCGTGCATCTTCCCGAACCACCTGCCCGCGGGCGCCAACATGCCCGCGGCGCAACCAATGGGCCGCAGTAACCCCGAACCGACGCCGCGGACGCGGCCGTCACCCCGAAGGAGAATCCCATGACGGCGCCCGCCGATTTGACCGGAGCCAGCGACGACCTGCGGGAGATGGTGCGCGAATTCACCGCAGCCCGCATCGCCCCGGTGGTGGCCGAACTCGACGAGACCGAGCGGTTCCCGAGCGAGATCTACCAGGATATGGGTGGGCTCGGGCTCTTCGGCATCACCGTTGCTGAGGACGAGGGGGGAGCCGGCGGAACCGTCGCCGACTACATCACGGTGATGGAGGAACTCTCCTACGGATACGCCAGCGTGGCCGACCAGTGCGGGCTGGTGGAACTGGTGGCCTCGCTGCTGGTGGCGCACGGCACCCCCGACCAGCGTGAGCAGTACCTGCCCGGGCTGCTGGCCGGCACGCTGCGCTGCAGTTACGCACTCACCGAGGCCGCAGCCGGTTCCGATCTCGGAGGCCTGGCGACGACGGCACGGCGCGACGGCGATGACTGGATCCTGAACGGGGAGAAGGTCTTCATCCACAACGCACCGGTGGCTGACTTCGCGATGGTGCTGGCCGTCACGGATGCGTCCAAGCGCAAGCGCGGTGGCATGTCGATGTTCCTGGTCGACGTGGACCAGCCCGGTGTGGAGCGCGCTTACACCGAGCACAAGATGGGTCAGCGGGCCTCCCCGGTGGGCGGATTCGTGTTCCGGAACGTCCGCCTGCCCGCCACCGCCATGCTCGGTGCCGAGGGCACCGGCTTCGGCGCGGTCCTGTCGGTGCTCGAGAAGGGGCGCCTGGGGATCGGCGCGCTCGCCAACGGCATCACCCGTGCAGCGGTGGACACCGCCCGCGACTACGCGATCGGCAGGAGTCAGTTCGGCCAGCCGATCGGGGCGTTCCAGGCCGTCTCCTTCACCCTGGCGGACATGGCCACCGAGTATCAGGCCGCCAGGTTGCTGCTGGAGTCCGGCGCCGCGCGTCTGGACGCCGCTCAGGAGGCCGGGGTGGCGTGCTCGATGGCCAAACTGTTCGCCAGCGAGACGGCGGTGCGCGCGACCGGGCATGCCGTGCAGATTCTGGGTGGGTCCGGATACATCCGTGGGGTGCCGGCCGAACGCCTCTACCGCGATGCCCGGGTCACCACGATCTATGAGGGCACCAGCGAGGTGCAGCGCCTGATCATCTCCCGGGACCTGCTCGGCCGGCTCGCGTAAACCATGCCCTCGACGGGCGCACCTGCCCATCTCTCGTGTGCTCGCCCGAGTCGTCGCTCGGCCGGCTCACCTACGCGACTGACCCCGACGGTTCGCCCGTGTGTGTCCCATCCCACGGTCTGGTCCGCTGCGGTGCGTGGGCAGGCTAAGGTCAACGCCGTGGATCTGATCTGGCGGCCCCTGACCCTGCACGATGTGGCGGCAGCCACGGAGTTGAACAACACCGTGGCCCTCGCCGATGGCACCGGCGCGGTGGTCACCCAGGACGCCCTGGCCGAGTCCTTCAAGCAACCGAGATTCGATCCGGCCACCGACACCATGAGTGTGTGGAAGGGCGCGGATCTGATCGGCGTGGGCGCGGTGTCCAGCCGCGAAACGCTGGTGGAGGGCAAGGCCCTGATGGGCACGCACGGGCACATTCACCCCGCGCACCGCCGCCAGGGTCTGGGCACGCAGTTGCTCACCTGGTTGCAGGAGCGGGCCTTGGCTCTGGCTGCCGAGCGCTTCCCCGGTGAGCCGGTGCGGTTGCGCACCTCCGGGGGCCCGGCCGACTCGCCCACCCAGCGCCTGTTGGAGGCTTTCGGCTTCACCCCGGACAACTACTTCCTGACCATGGAGGTGGACCTGGCCTCCTGGACCGACCCGGGCACGGTGACCCGCGCCGTCGCCCCGGATGCGGCGATGCAGGCTGCGACGCGCGAGGCGCACAACGACTCCTTCCGCGACCACCGCAACCACAGTGAGATCTCCGCCTCGGACTGGGAGCACTTCGCCACCATGTCCACCGTGCGGCCGCACCTCTCGCGCGTGATCCTCGACGGCGACCGGGTGCTGGCCTACGCGATCGCGGGGGAGTACCAACCCGGGGTGGTGCACATTAACCTGGTCGGAACGCGCCGGGAAGTGCGCGGCCAGGGCCTGGCCAAGGACGTGCTGATCTCGGCACTGCGCGCGGCGCGCGACGCCGGGTACCGCGTCAGTGAACTGGAGGTGGACTCCACCAGCCCGACCGGCGCCGACCATCTCTACCGCTCGGTGGGCTACCGGCAGGTGCGGGTGATCTCCCGCTACATCCGCGACGTCGGCTGATCGAATCGCACCGCCGATATCGCGTGCGGGTTGCAGGTCCGATCCGGCCACGATCCGGGTTCAGGTGGGGCACGATGGGGCGGTGCCCACCACCTACCGTGTCCGGGTCGACCTGGACGATGTCACCCCGCCGATCTGGCGGGAGGTGCGCATCGGTGCCGACAGACCGCTCCCGGTCCTGCACTGCGTGCTGCAGGAGGCGATGGGGTGGATGGATACCCATCTGCACGCCTTCCGCCGTACCGGTGCCGGCGGCCAGGTGCAGGTCTGGCAGGAGTCCCCGGAGGTGTTCGACTCCCCCCTCCCGGAAGCGCCCTCGGTGCAGGAGGAAGCCGAGGCCTCCGTGGCCGATCTGCTACCCGGCCAGGGGGCGCAGGCGACATACGTCTACGACTTCGGGGACGGTTGGGAGCACCGCCTCACCGTGCTGGAAGTCACCGAGGAGGCACCCGCCGACGACGCGGCGCACGTCTTGGGCGGAGAGCGCGCCGGTCCACCGGAGGACTGCGGCGGAGCCCCTGGCTACATGCACATACGGCGGAACCTGACCGCACTGGCCCAGGACCCCGATGCCGATCTGGAGGAGGCGGACCGAGAGGTCATCCACCTCACCTTCGGCTCCCGGGAACCGGCCCGGATCCTCGCCCTGCTGGACCGTTTCGACGTCCGCACCGCAGACGCCCGGGTCCGTGCCGTCACCACCCCCCTTCCCCCCATCGGTGCACCGTTGTCGCAGGTGATGGCCGAGGCGGAGGCCCGTGGCTCGGTGCTGCTGACCCGGATGGCCCACCTGGCGCGTCTGGATCACACCAACCGGCTTGACCCGGATGCCTGCGCGGCGATGATGGACCCGCTCATCTGGTTCCTGCGGCACGTGGGCACCGACGGTCTGCGGCTGACCTCCGCCGGACTCCTCCGGCCGGCCGATGTGGCGGCCGTGGCACAGCGGCTGCAGTTGCAGCGGGAGGGTCCCGGCACCCACAAGCGGGAGTCCCACTCGCCCCGGGTGACCGAATTCCGCGAGATGATCCAGGCCCTCGGGTTGGCGCGCAAGGCCAAGGGCACGCTGTCGGTGACCGCTGCCGGCAAGCGTCTCATGGCCGACCCGGTGGCGCTGTGGCAGCACGTGGTGGGCCGGCTGCCGCTGGGCCGCACCGAGTTCGACCGGGCCTGCGCCATCGTGATGATGCTCGACCTGGCCGGGCAACCCGTGGCGGAGCCGGACGTGGTGACGCACGTCGATGTCCTGGAACCGGCGGAGCAATCCGACCGGCTGCGCAGGGAGCGGTCCCGGGTTGACCACAGACTGGCCGATGCGGTCTCGGCGCTGGGCTGGCGCACCGATGAAGGTCTGGTCGACGGGCTCGACGTGCGCCTGGGTGGTTACCTGACCCGGACGGTGCTGCGACGCTGTGATGTGCTCCCGCGCTATCGCGGGGACCTGCTCTGGACCCCCACCGCTCACGGGCGAGAGTTCCTGGTCGCCGCGCTACGCGCCTGAGCCGCATCCGGCACCTGCTCAGGCGAGCAGTTCGCGCAGCTCCGCGGCGCTGAGCGCGCCGGACCCGGTGGTACGCCCCGGGCTCGGTGCGGTCGAGAACGTGGCCTCGGCTTCGGCGGTGGTTTCGGCTGCGCCGCCTCCACCGGCTGCACCGTCCTCTGCCAGCACCCCGGCCACGAGTTCGCGTTTGGATTCCTGCAGGGCCAGGACCTTCTCCTCGATGGTGTTGGTGGCCACCAGCCGGTAGACCATCACCGGCCGGCGCTGCCCGATCCTGTGCGTGCGATCCACCGCCTGGGCCTCCACCGCAGGGTTCCACCACGGATCGGCCAGGACGGCGTAGTCGGCCATGGTCAGGTTCAGGCCGACCCCGCCGGCCTTGAGGCTGATCAGGAACACCGGATCATCGCCCTTGGCGAAGCCCTCGATCACTGCAGCCCGGCGCTTGGTGGACCCGTCCAGGTAGGCATACCCCACGCCCTCGGCCCGCAACCGCTCGGCGATCCGGCCGAGGTAACGGGTGAACTGGGAGAACACCAGCACCCGGTGCCCTTCCGCAGCCGCCTCGCGCAGCAGCGGGAGCAACACCTCGAGTTTCGAACTCTGCGCCGTGGCCTCCGGTTCCACCAGGGTCGCGTCGATGGCCAGTTGTCGCAGCCGGGTGAGAGCGGCCAGGACCTCCACCCGGTTGCGGTCCAGATCCTCCACCAGGCGCAGCACCCGCTGGCGCTCGAGTTGCAGGTGCTTGTCGTAGAGCCGCCGGTGTGCCGGGTTCAGTTCCACCGGCACCACCTGTTCCTGCTTGGTGGGCAGATCGGTGGCGACCTGGTCCTTGGTGCGGCGCAACAGGAACGGGGCGATCCGGCGGCGCAGCCGGGACATCAGGTCCGGTGCCTGCGCCTGCCCGCTCTCGATCGGCCGGCGGTAGACCGCTCGGAACTGTGCGGGGCTACCCAACAAGCCGGGTGCGGCCAGCGCCGACATCGCCCACAACTCCTCCAAGGTGTTCTCCAGGGGTGTGCCGGTGACGGCGAAGGTGAGCGGGGCGGCGACCTTCTTGGCGCTCGCGAACGCCTTGGATGTGTGGTTCTTGGCGTGTTGGGCCTCATCGAGCACCAGGCCGGCCACGTCCAGTTCGGCGTACTCGGTCGCCTCCAGGCGCAGCAGTGCGTAGGAGGTGACGATGACGTCGGTCTCAGCGGCCACCTCGGCGAGTGTCCGCCCGCGGCGGGCCCCGGTTGCGCTGACCTGTGCCACGCGCAGATCCGGGGTGAACTTGGCGGCCTCGGCGACCCAGTTCGGTACCACCGACGTCGGCGCGACCACGAGCCACGGCCCACTCGGGGCGGTGGCTTCGGGTGCTGGAGGGTTCTGCACTACCAGCGAGGAGGGGACGATCTCGGTGCCGGCAGGTTCCTCGCCCCCGGTGATCGCTGCGACGTTGGCTGCCTGGGCGCGCTCATCCAGGATCATTGCCAGCACCTGCACCGTCTTCCCGAGCCCCATGTCATCGGCGAGGATCCCGCCCAGCCCGCTGCGGCGCAAGGTGGCCAACCACTCATAGCCCGACTGTTGATAGGGCCGCAGCGTGGCGTGCAGACCGGCCGGAAGCGGCGGGGGTTCGGGCGGGTGCTGCGCCGCATGCCGCAACGCCCGGAACCACTCGTGCTCCGAGGCAGAGACCAGACCGAGGGCCAGCAACTCCTCCCACCAGGACACTTGCACGCGCGGAACCCGTAGTGCCTTGCGACGCTGGTCGCCCATCTCGCGGGACTCGGCCAGCAGCGCCCGGAGTTGTTCCAGTTCGGGGTCGTCCAGGAGCACATAGGTGCCATCGGGAAGGAAGAGGGCGTCGAGTTCGCGGGTCAGGGCTGTGATGACGTGACTGATCGGCACCTCACGCCCGGCCACGGTCATGGTGACGTCCAGATCGAGCCAGTCCCGCCCGGACTCGGTGACCGAGACCTGCACCGTCGGGTCGCCGGCGTGGGCGAACGACGGCAGCGCGCGGGCGGTGACGATCACCCCTGCCTCCTGCAACTGCGGAAGGACGTTATCGATCAGGGTGACCACGGCCAGCCCGTGCACCTGCGCGCGCGGACGTGGCCGCTCGTCGTCGACCGTGCCGGGCAGTGGTCGCAGCAGCGCCGCGGCCCGGGTGCACAGGGCCCGCTCGGCCTCGGCGTCGCGCCGCGGATCAGTCTGCTCGCCGGGCAGGTCGAGCGGGCCGTACCCCTCTCCGTGCTCGTCCCGGTAGTGCACCGTCCAGGCCAGCACCGCCTGCGGTGTGGCCGGTTCGTTCGGGCCGGAAGCCACGCCGTCGGCGCCGGTGACGACCTGAACCTCCAGGTGCAGCACCGGGGTAGGAGGCGGCGGCGGGATGTAACTGTCATCGGGGCTGATCCAGGTCTCCCGGAGGATCTGCGGCAGCACCTCCCGCTGGAACTGGCGACGATCGGCCGGTGGGACGCGCACCGGGGCGCCGGTGCGGCGCAGGGCGGACCAGGCCGAGCTCGCCGGGCGGGGCAGGGGAGCCAGGTGCAGACCTGCATCATCGGTCCAGATCAGGCCGTGGGGCGGGGTGCCGATCGCCGTCAGACTCTGCCCGGCTCCCGGCGCGTTCGGGTGGGTGAGCACAGCGCCGACCCGGATCTCACCGTCGTGCTCGGTCAGGGTGATCGGCGCCGTACCCGGGGCGGACTCGATCATGACGGCGCGGTAGTCGGTGGCAACCAGTTCCACACCGGAGGCCACGATCTGCTCCAGGATCGGCCACACGCCGGGGTTGTCGATGCGGTCCAGGCTGATCCAGGCCGGCTCACCCATCGACCACGGGTTGGATTGGTTGGCCATCCGGCGCAGCGCGTCCAGGGCGTCCACCTGGGATCGGGCGGCACCATTGATGTGGCCACCGCGCACGCTCGACCAGGTGGCCCCGGCGTTCACCCACGCCTTGCGCTTTCCCGGCCTCATCGGTCGTACCCGCAAGGCGCCGTCCTCGGCCCGGCCCGCCCAGGAGAAGTGAGGAGGCGCTCCCGCATCCGGCGGGTCGAACTCCACCGCCAGGGCCAGAGGGGAGGTGGCGGGCTGCGGCTCACCGAAGACCTCGGTGAGCACGCTCTGCCAGTGCGCGGGCGAGCGGGCGGGCTCGCGGGTGTGGTGCCGCGCGGTCAACAGCAGGGCCACGGCGTGCTTGCAGTCGAACTGCACCGGGCAGGTGCACTGTCCCTCGATCTCATCGACGTGCCCGTGCGAGGTGACCTGGTACTCCGCGCGCACGTGATAGGTGCGTCCGCCCGATCCCTGGCAGGTGCCGGCCACGTACCGGTTCTGGTCGTGCTCCAGGACCTCGGCCCGGCCCTGGCGTGCGTAGGCCCGGCCCCGGGTGAACGTGTTGGGGCCCACGATCCCGATCAGCTCGATGCCGGTGTCCACGCCGTCCACGTTAGATGGTGCCACCCACATCTCACCTCGGCGCCTGCGGCAGCGGTGGACAGCAGGAGCGGGTCAGGGCGTTGGTGGATGACCGGGGCCGGGCACGGCGTTGGTGGATGACCGGGGGCGGGCACGGCGTTGGTGGATGACCGGGGGCGGGCGGTGCGGTGGTGGACAACCGCTATTTGCCGGTGTTTGCGGCGCCGGGCGATACTGACCGGGCCGTCCGGGCCGGTGATCACCGTGGTCACCGACATCTGGCCCGGCACCTGCCGAGCCACAACATGACTGAACTCATCCTTGCCCTGGCGCCCTTCGCCGTCGTCCTCGGGATGCGCGCCGTCCGGATCCCCGCCCTCTGGGCCGGTGTCGCCGGGCTCGCGGTCGCCCTGCTCGGCGGTTCCACCGTCTTCGCGCCCACGGGTGAGGCGGTGGCGGCGACGGCGGCCCAGATGGGCCCGACCGTGCTCGCGGTGGCGCTGATCATCCTGGGCGGGTTGGGGCTGGCCGAGGCGATGGCCCGCAGCGGCGGGCAGGACGCCATCGCCGACTGGCTCGATCGCGCGGAGGCCGGCCAGGACCGCACCGTGTCGCTGCTGCTCCTGGTCTACGGGCTCACCCCGTTCCTGGAGGCCGTCACGGGGTTCGGGATCGGGCTGGTGATCTCCGCACCGCTGCTGATCAGGCACGGACTGGCACCGGTGCGGGCGGTGACGGTGGGGCTGCTCGGCATGGTCACCGCGCCCTGGGGATCGCTGGCCCCGGGCATGCTGGTGGCCTCCCGACTGGGTGGGGTGGACTTCGCCGACCTCGGTGTGTGGTCGGCCCTGCTGAGCCTTCCGGTGCTGGTGGTGAGCATGGTCGGGGTGCTGGCCCTGGCCGGTGGTCGGGTCGGTGCACGGCGGGTGGTGCTCGCCGCCGTCGTGGTGGCGCTTCAGTGGGCGGGCCTGATCGGGGCGAGCCTGCTGGTGGGTCCGCCGCTGACCGGTGTGCTGACCGCGCTGGTGGTGATCGTGGTGCTGCTTGTCCTGACCCGCATCAGCTACGGGCCGCTCCCGGCGATCACCACCCGGCTGCGCAGGGGCGTGCGGCCCTACCTGCTGCTGGTCGGCGGGATCCTGGTGACCACCGCCGCGCTGGCGATCGCGGGGGATCCGGCGGGACTGGCGTGGCTGGCCAGTCCGGCGCTGTGGCTGGTGGCCTCCGCGATGCTGGCTCCGGTGCTGCTCGGGATCCCGAGGGTGGAGCGCCCGGCGATGGCGATCCAGGTGCTGAGGCGCTGGCTGCGCCCCGGTGGCACGGCGGTGATGTTCCTGGCGTTGGGCATCGTGATGGCTGTCACCGGGATGGCCGACTACCTGGCGGTCACTGCCGCACAGATGGGGATCGGATTTCTCGCGACGATCCCCGCCATCGGGGCCCTGGGTGGTTACCTGACCGGCTCCAACACCGGTTCGGCCGCCATGTTCTCCACCGCCACCACCACGGCCGCCCTCGGGCTGGACACCAGCCCGATAGTCCCCCTGGCGGCCCAGAACGTGGCCGCGTCTTTCGGGATGAACGCCTCACCCGCACGGATCGCGCTCGCCACGGCGGTTGCGCTGCCTGCCGGGGAGCGGTTCCCCGCGCGCTACGTCGCGGTGCTGGCAGGGGCGATCACGGTGGCCGTGGCGATCCTGGGGGCCGCGACGCTGCTGATCGGATGAGCGCGCGTGCGACCCTATTGGTCGGTGACTTCGGGCGGATCGTCCGGCAGCGGTCCGCTCCGACGGTTGGGGGTGCCACCGTGCGTCAGGTAGTACAGTCCCACCGCCACCAGCGTGATCGCCGCCATCACCAGGTACATCGGTGAATACCCCAGGTAGGCCACCGCGAAGCCCAGCAGGATCGGGCCCAGGCCGGTGCCGATGTCCAGCATCAGGAAGAACGTCGCGGTGGCGACCCCCACCCGGTCCCGTGGGGCCAGCGTCACCGCGATGGCCTGCATCGAACTCATCAGGGTGCCGAATCCGAGCGCGAGGAACACCGCACCGAGCAGTAGCACCGCCGGCGTGCGCGCGACGCTGATCACGGCCAGGGCTACCGCGAGGGAGAGCAGCGACGGGTAGATGATGGTGTTGTCCCCGCGGGAATCGTGCAGGCGTCCGGCGAAGGGCCGCACCAGGAGCACCGACGCGGAGTAGACCACGAAGAACACCGTGGTCATCTCCTCCATCCCCAGCGATGGGGTGTACAGGCTCATGTACGTTATCACCGAGGAGAAGGCCGCCCCGGCCACCAGCATCACCGAGGCCACCGGGATCACGGTCGGCTCCAGCAGGGACCGTAGCACCGGGCCTACCGAGCGTCGCCGTGCCCGCGGGCGCGGGCGAGGGGCTGGGGCGGCCGGACTGGGCAGCCGCAGCAGCAACGAGAGGCTGAATGCCAGCACCGCCAGCCCGGTGAAGACGGCGAACAGGACCTGTGGGCCCGGTCCCATCAGCACCGGTACCCCGTACAGCGGGCCGACCGCGCCGGCGATCACGCCGCTCATCCCGAAGTAGCCGGTGCCCTCGGAGCGGCGCCGTGGCGGCAGCAGGGAAATGACCGAGGCCGCCATCGCGGTGTTGACCAGCCCGAAGGCCATCCCGTGCAGCACCCGCACCACCAGCAGCAGGGCCAGGGTGTCGGCGAGGAAGTACAGCGCCAGTGCGCCCACCTGCAGACCGATCCCGACGACGACGATGCGCCGCCGTCCGAGCACGTCCAGGTATCGCCCCGCAAAGGGCCGGGTGAGCAGCGCGCCGACCACGAAGATGCTCGCCACCGCGCCCGCCTGCGGTTCGGTCGCGCCCAGTTCCCGGACGGCGTAGGGGGCCATCGTGACGATGGAGGCCATGAACACCATCGCCAGCAGCAGGTTCGTGCTTGTGGCCAGGGTGAAGTCGCGCGTCCAGATCGGTGGCTGCCCGCCGCGGGCTCGTGGGGTCCGGGGCGTGGGCATGGATCCTCTCTTGCAGGCGTGACGTCCAGGGCATGCTACGCCGCGGCCCGGTGATCCCGCGCGCCGCGTTCACCAGGTGAGCGGGCGGGGCGGTTCCGCTTCTCCGGCCACCCCGGCCCGCCGTCGTCGGGCCTCACCTTCGGTGGGGGGAGGCTCACCCGGGTGGGTGCGCACGCACTGGCGGGTGCACGCAGGCCCTGGTGGGCCTCACATCGGGTAGCGCAGCAGCGCCGCGACGGGTCCGTCCCCGGGGATGTCCTCGGCCCGTACCGCCAGCACCCTGGCGCCGGTGCGTAGGGCGCGCCGGGCGATCTCGTCCGCCACGCCGTAGTCCAGGGCATCGGGGGAGGCGGAGAGCGTCAGCGCGCCGTCGGCCTCGTCCAGGAACCCGCCCTGGTGGCTGTCGATGTCCACCAGCAGGGTGTCCACGGCCCCGAACGTGGCGGCCCGGGCCACCTGCTGGGTGTCCAGCGCCACGCGCTCGCGCGGGTAGTCCTCGTTCAGATCCTGCGCGACGGCGGCGATCTCGTCAGCGTAGAGCCGGTCCATGATCGTCCGCGCCGCCTCCGCAAGGGCGGCGTCGTCGAGCTGATCCGGGTTCCCTTCGATGCCCTGGCCGGCCAGGTTCGTGGAGCTGGAGACCGACCGGTAGATGCTGGCCAGCGGTTCGGCCGCGGCCAGGATCAACGGCACGCGCACGTCGGGAAGCAGCGGGCGCAGAGCGCGATCGACCATGCGGGCGTACTGGGTGAGCCGGACCCGCTCGGTGTCCCCGGAGGACATCCGGGCGAAGGATTGGCGGTTCGGGTCATCGGTGCCGCCGACGGCGTCCTCGAGGCTCTCGGGCAACTCGTCCACCGAGACCTCGAACGCGGGGGAGTCCGCGGTGATCTCCACCAACCGGGCGGCGTTCGCCGACAACGCCAGCACGAACGCAGTGTGCGGGAAGGTGACTGCGCGCAGGATCGGCTTGATGTGGAAGCGGTCGGAGACCTCGTGCACGCTCGTCAACGTGCTCGGCAGGCGGAAGGTGTGCGTCTCGGAGGCAGTGAGGAAGATCGCCAGGGAGTTCGACAGGTAGTTCCAGAACGACGCATCGGCGCGCAGCGCCTCGGCGTGCTCGGTGATCGCCTCGATCAGGCGACGCTCCACCCCTGCTTCGGTCAACTGGTTGGCGGCGTCGCTGATCGCGTTGCGCAACTCGATGCGAGCCGCCTCGTTGTCCGCGCTGACCGGTGAGGTCTGCAGGTAGATCGACACACAGGGCTCGTCGCGTACGGCGGCGAGCCGCTCGATGTCGGCCGAGGTGGGGATGTCGGTGTGCAGGGCCATGGGGCCTCCTCCTTGACTGGGACGGAATGGGGCGTGCGCGTCACCCACGTGGGCATGGCACCAGCCTATGGAGGTATTCCGGCGCCGGCAGGGGGCCTTGGTCCCATGCGGGTGCCCCTACCGAGCGGGGTCGGCCGCGTGTCGATCGTGCCCGTGGCGTGTTGCCCGGGACCGCGTCACAGGTAGGTCTGCACCTCGGCGTCGCTGCGAAGATCATCCACGTGGGCTCCGACCGCCTCGGAGCGGTTCTGGTTACGCACCTGGGCCTCCAGTTCCGGGCGGATCTCCTCCAGTTCGTAGCCGTTCTCCTCGTCCTCACCCAGACCCATGGACTCGTAGAGTTCGACGACCTCCTCGTCGGTGGGTTCGTCGACCTCGATGTCGTTCTCGACCAGTTCCTGGACCAGCAACTGGGTCTGGGCATCGTCCCGGACCTGTTCCTCGGTGACGCCCTGTTCGGCGTAGACGCCCAGCAACTCCTCCACCGACTCCATCTGGTTGGATGTGGCGGTCTGCTCCAGGAGGGCCTCGACGTCCTCCTCGCTGGCCTCGTATCCGCGCTGATGGGCGTCCTGGACCAGCAGCTCACTGTCGACCATGGAGTTCAACGTCTGGGACTTCAACTCGTTCTGGTCGACCTCCTGCCCGGACGCCTGGGACTCCATCGCCATCTGCTGGAACTGCATCTGGTACAGCGTGACGAACTCGTCGCCGGCGATGTCGGTGCCGTTCACCGTGGCGACCACGTCGGGGACGTCCTCGACATCGGGTTCGGGCATCTCCGGCATCTCGGGCATGCCGTCCTGCTCTTCCATCCCCGGTGCCTCGGCGTCCTCGGGACCGGGGTCCTGCGGGGCGGATTCGCTGCACGCGGCCAGGGCGATCAGGGCGGCGGCGGTGGCGGCGGTGGCCAGCAGTTTCCTCGTCACAGTGCGAGTTCCTTTCAGAGAGGACGGACCGGGCACCGTAACACGCACAGATCACCGAACCCCAGGCCTCACGGTGGGGCCGGGGTGGTGGGATTGGTCACGCCGCCGGCGGTGGTCGCAGGGCGCAGTGGTCAGTAACGCCCGATCAGGATCCCACCGGGCGGGTTCGGCGAACTGAGGTTCGCGCGGGGCCCGAGGGCCGCCTGACTCCGCAGGTGCGACCACACCCGCTCCCCGCACGTGACGGCCAGGTGTTCTCGTTCCCGCGCCCGGTTCCGCGGGTCCTGGTCCCACATCCTGCGGGCGGCGCGCACACGCCGGCGTTCAGCACGCTTCGCCTTGCGATCCTTGGCCATGGTCGCCTCCTCGGCTCTGGCTGAGGTGCATGGTTTCTTGAGGATACCGAGGATACCGAGGATACCGGCCTCATCGGGGGTCCTCCAGGGTGAGACCGCCTGCCGTCGCCCGGGACCCTTCGGCGACCGAATGTCGGTGGTCGTTAGTACGGTTGTTCCATGGCCAACGACCAGACCATCGACGTCGGTACGGTGACGCAAGCGCCGTCGCTGCTGGCGCAGATGGCCCTGACCCTGGACGCGCTGGCCCAGGGGGAGTGGTGGCGTGTTCCCGAAGGTGACCTGGTGGAGGTGTTGGGTGCACTGGGCCGGGTACGGCACCAGTTGTCGCGGGCCGAGGTGCGCGCCACGGCTGAGGTGATCGACCGAGGGATTCCGCGCGACCGCTGCCTGACACCAGTGGATTACCTGACCCAGGCTCAAGGTCGGCAAGCGCCGATGCCCCCGGTGGGGCACGCCCTGATGACCGTGCGACTGGCCGAGGCGGTCCGGACGCTGAACGGTGGGCCCGGGTTGGGCACGGGGCCAGGTGGCGCCCAGGAGGAGGGTGGCGCCGTGGAGGAGGGTGGCGCCGTCGCCCAGCTTGATCCAGCGCAGGGCGGCGCCGCCGACGACGGGCGGGCCGAGCAGGACGACGGGCGGGCCGAGCAGGACGGCGGGCAGGCAAGGCAGGACGCGCCCCTGCGCGGCACGCTGGCCGCATTCGATCGGGCGGAGTTGGGCCCCTCGCGGGCGGCGGCGATCGTGCAGTTCCACGACGAGGTGGCTCCGCACTCACCCCCGGACGCGCTGGCCGCGGCGATGACGACGATCAATCAGGGCGCCACCGACACTTTCGGCCCACGTGGGCTGGCCCGGGATGCGTTGGGGATCGACCGGGATCCGGAGTCGGTGATCCGCAAGCACGGCTGGACCGACCGACAGCTGCGCGTAGTCCTGGGGACCTCGCGCAAGATCATCAAACCTGCCCGGGAGAAGGAGGAGTCCGAACGGCGTGGGCGAACCTTCCGCTCCCTGCACTCCCTCCCGGTGGGTGAGGACCTGACGGAGTACCGACTCGTCGTCGAGCCCGAAGGCGCGGCCGTTGTGGATGCGGCGATCTCTGCGTTGTCGGCACCCGAGAAGGACGACGACGGCGCCGCCGATCCGCGAACGCCCGCCCAACGGCGAGCCGACGCGCTCCTGACGATCGTCCGGCGCGGTGTCTCCGCTCCGGAGGGCGTCTCGCAGACCACCAAGGCGCAGGTGATGGTGACGATTCCGCTCACCGCGCTGACCGAGTGCGTCGATGGTGCGGGTATCACCATGACCGGACAAGTGCTCTCCCCGACGACGGTGCGACGGCTGGCCTGCGATGGTTCCATCATTCCGGCCGTGCTCGGCACCGAGGGTCAGATCCTCGAGATGGGGCACGACAAGAGGTTGTTCACCCCTGGACAGCATCGGGCGCTGTGGCATCGTGACAAGCATTGCTCGTACCCGGGTTGCACGATTCCTCCGCAATGGTGCGATGCTCACCACGTCCGGCATTGGGCCGATGGCGGCCCGACCGACATGGACAACGGCGCGCTCCTCTGCGGGCGCCACCACACCTATGTGCACGCGAACGATGTCACGGCCACCGTGACGTCCGCCGGGGTCACCTGGCACACCTGACTACCCCGCCCCGCACCCGGCCGCCCGCGGCTGGGTCCCAGGCCTGCCCGGTGCGGCTAGGCCCGGGGTTGCGGTGGCGGCGCCGGTGCGGCCGGTGGGTATGGCGGTGCCGGTGCGGCCGGTGGGTATGGCGGTGGACCCTGGTGCTGCACGGGGACCTGGTGTGTTGCTGGGGTCTGCGGGTCGGGGCTCGCAGGATAGTAGGGCTGCTGGTTGGGCGGGTGCTGCACCGGCGCTGCCTGCGGGGGTTGGTAGTGGGGGCCAGGGGCAGGTGGTGGCGTCGTCGATGCTCTGGGCCGTTGCGGCGGCTGGTACTGGGCGGACCCTGGTGGAGGGGGAACGTGGTGCTGCCCCGGTGCCGGGTACTGCGGCGAAACCTGATGGTGCGATCCGGGGGGCGTGGGTCCCGGTCCGGACGCCGGGGGGCGGCGGGAACCCATCAATCGGGCGAGCAGGCGTTCCAGCGGTCCTTGGCCCAAGGTCTTCTGCCAGATGATGGCGAATGCCAGGCTGGCCAGCACCAACCAGATCAGCGGCCAGTTCGAGACCGGGTACCAGACCGCGTCGGTGCCGAGGATGGCGATATAGACGATGTGCAGGCTGTAGATCGTCAGCGACATCGCCCCGACGGCGTTCAGGGGAGCGGCGATCACGCGCAGCGGTGCCAGGGACATCGCGAGCAGGCAGAGGCCCAGCAGGGCCACGGCGAAGCCTGCGTTGCCCAGCATCTCCGGGGTCGAGTTGGCATGCGGCTCGATGGTGATCAGGTCGAAGGCGATCGTGCCCTCCCGTCCGACCAGAGCGCCTTCGGCGAACGCTCCGGCGCCGTAGCCCAGCGCGGCCACCACGGACCCGATACCAAGGAGGGCGGTAGCCACCCTCGGGGAGCGCAGGTCGGCCTTGCCCACCGCTACGCCCACCAGGATGTAGGCCAACCAGGTGATCGCCGGGTAGTAGCCGGACCACACCTCGGCCAAGCCGGGCAGCAGCGCCAGTTCGTGCACCGGGCCGGCTTCACCGTGGAAGGCGTGCCGGGTCAGGACCAGGACCTGCGGTCCGATCGCTAGCACGATGCCGGCGCACCCGAGCACCGCCACGGCGCTCATTCGTAGGAACGGCACAGCCACGACGAACAACACCGCGTAGGCGGGCAGGATCACCGCCACCGGGGTGCCCAGGAACACCAGGCCGTAGCCGAGGAGGTACAGGATCAGGGCCCGGCGCAGGATCCGACCGCGCTGGAAGGCGAACCTGGCCGGGTCGTCCTGGGCGCGGCGGGTCATGAAGACCAGTCCGATCCCGGCCAGCATCGCGAACAGCGCCGAGGGCCGCCCATCGCCCAGGGAGAACCAGCCGGTGGTGGTCCAGATCTCGCTGTGGCGCTCCATCCCCAGGTGCGCCACGAACATGCCCAGCACCGCCAGCCCGCGGGCGGTGTCGACCCCTACGATGCGCGTGCGCGCTCTCGTCTGCATCCGCCCACGGTACCGACTGCGCATGGCGCGGCGAGACCGGGCATGCGCCCGTGAGCCCGGCGATCCCACGGAACCGGCGGGTCGTGTGGCCGCATACGGGCTGGTGAGGGGCGCGGGCGGTGGCAGTAGGGTGAGGATCATGCAGATCGCACGGTTCGCCCTCGGTGATGACCCGCGCTATGGCGTGGTCGACGACAACGACCTGGTGGTGCTCTCCGGCGACCCGCTGTACACCCCGATCGACCCCACTGGCCAGCGGGTGCCGATCGACTCGGTACGGCTGCTCGCCCCGGTGATCCCCCGGTCGAAGGTGGTGGGGATCGGGCGCAACTACGCCGAGCACGCCGCCGAACTGGGCAACGAGGTGCCGCAGCGGCCGCTGGTGTTCCTCAAGCCGAACACCGCGGTTATCGGACCAGATGACCCGATCCTGCTGCCGTCCTACTCCAGCGAGGTGCATCACGAGGCCGAGCTCGCCGTCGTCATCTCCCGGATCTGCAAGGACGTGCCGGCCGAGCGCGCAGGCGATGTGATCTTCGGCTACACGGTGGCCAACGACGTCACCGCGCGCGATGTGCAGTCCGAGGACAAGACCTGGACCCGGGGCAAGATGTTCGATACCTCCTGCCCCCTCGGCCCGGTCATCACGATGGACCTGGACGTGGCAGACCTGCGGGTGCAGGCCCGGGTGGACGGTGAGTTGCGGCAGGACGGCTCCACCGCCCAGATGGTGCACAAGGTGCCGGAGCTGATTGCCTACGCCTCCTCGCTGTTCACCCTGCTGCCCGGCGACGTCCTGCTCACCGGAACCCCCGCGGGGGTCGGCCCGATCGAGGCCGGTCAGCGCGTGGAGGTGGAGGTCGAGGGCATCGGGACCCTGGCAAACCCGGTGATGCGGCGCTAGTCGCGGTCCTGCCACCTCGCCTGTGGACGTCGCCGGCGTGCTGCCGGTGTCGTCACGAGGCGTCCGATCTGGGCGCTGAGATGAGGATCTAGGCGGGGCGAGTTGCTCGATAGGGTGGGGGATCATGGCTACCCCAGACTTCGCAACCGGCGCCGATGTGCGTGTGCGGTTCTGCCCCTCACCCACCGGCACCCCGCACGTCGGCCTGATCCGCACCGCCCTGTTCAACTGGGCCTACGCCCGCCACCACGGCGGCAGGATCGTGTTCCGGATCGAGGACACCGACGCCGCCCGGGACAGCGAGGAGTCCTACCGCCAGCTGCTCGACGCCTTGGGCTGGCTGGGCCTGGATTGGGATGAGGGCGTGGAGGTCGGCGGACCGCACGGGCCCTACCGGCAGTCGCAGCGGATGGACATCTACTCCGACGTTGCCGCCCAACTGCTTGCCGCCGGGCACGCCTATGAGTCCTTCTCCACCGCGGAGGAGATCGAGGAGCGCCACCGGGCGGCCGGGCGGGACCCCAAACTCGGCTATGACGGATTCGACCGCGACCTGACCGAGGAGCAGAAGCAGTCCTACCGCGACGCCGGCCGCACCCCGGTGCTGCGGATCCGGATGCCCGAAACCGACATCGTGGTGGACGACCTCATTCGCGGGCAGATCACCTTCGCGGCCGGCTCGGTCCCGGACTTCGTGATCGTGCGCGGCAACGGTCAGCCGTTGTACACCCTGGTCAACCCCCTCGACGACGCCCTGATGGGCATCACCCACGTGTTGCGCGGTGAGGACCTGCTCTCCTCCACCCCGCGCCAGGTGGTGCTGTGGCGGGCGCTGATCGACCTGGGGCTGGCGCAGGCGGTGCCGGCGTTCGGGCACATGCCGCTGGTGCGCGGTGAGGGCAACCGCAAACTGTCCAAACGCGATCCCGAGTCCAACCTGTTCACCCATCGTGAGCGGGGCTTCCTGCCCGAGGGGTTGCTGAACTACCTGGCCCTGCTGGGCTGGTCGATCGCACCGGACCGGGACATCTTCACCCGCGAGGAACTGGTGACCGCGTTCGACATCGCCGACGTCAACCCCAACCCGGCGCGGTTCGATGTGAAGAAGGCCGAGGCCATCAACGCCTCCCACCTGCGGTTGCTCGACGTGACCGAGCTCGGCGCCCGGGTGGTGCCCTACCTGCACGAGGCCGGCTTGGTCGGCGCGGAGACCTGGGATGGCCTCGACGAGGCTGAACAGCACCTGCTCACCCAGGCTGTTCCGCTGATCCAGGAGCGCATGGTGCTGCTGGGGGAGTCGGTGGGGATGCTCGGGTTCCTCTTCCGCACGCACGCCGACCTGCCCCGGGAGGAGGATGCGATCAACGCCTTGCGTCCCGAGGCCGCTGACGTGCTCGATGCTGCCGTCGCCGCGCTGGAGCCGAGCCAGGACTTCGGTGCCGGCCACACCCAGCACCTCCTGCGCGAGGCGATCGTGGAGGGCATGGGGATCAAGCCGCGGTTCGCCTTCACCCCGTTGCGGGTGGCGTTGTCCGGCCGGCGGGTCTCCCCGCCGCTGTTCGAGTCCATGGAGATCCTCGGCAAGGATGAGTCGCTCGCGCGGTTGCGCTCCCTGCGCGCCGACCTGGATGACTAGCAGGCCCGACGGCGTGCGCGCGGATCCCGCGTTCGGTGCCGCGGGTGTTGGGTCGTTCCGGGCGGGTGACCCAGACCGGGGAGACCAGGGAGACCGGCCAGACCAGGGAGACCGGGGAGACCAGGGAGACCGGGGAGACCGGGGAAGCCGGGGAGACCGGGAGCCTGCGGTGGCTGCAGCAGACCGACCCGGCGTCGAGGCCGTGCTGTTCGACGTCGATGACACCCTGGTGGACACCGCCGGGGCGTTCGCGGCGGCGATCGAGGCCGTCGCACAGGAGTACCTGCCCCACGTCGGTGTTGAGGAGCACGCCGAGATGCTGGCCCTGTGGCGTGCCGACGCCCGCGGCTACTACCGGCGCTTCACCCGCGGCGAGATCACGCACACCGAGCAGCGCCGGGCGCGTGCCGCCGAGCTTCACGAGGCATTCGGCGGTCCGCCCTTGCACGACGATGATGACCTGTTCGCGCGGTGGGATGCCCGCTACAACGAGGCCTTCGCGGCGGCCTGGCGCCCGTTCGACGACGCCCTGGCCTGCGTGCGCGAGGTGTCCGGCCGTGGCCTGGCCGTCGGCGCGGTGACCAACGCGCAGCGGGCGACGCAGGAGCAGAAACTGCGTCGGTGCGGCCTGGCCGATGACGTGCCCCTGCTGGTCACCCTGGACACCTTCGGTGTGGGAAAGCCCGACCCGCGGGTCTTCACCGAGGCCTGCCGGCTGCTCGGCACCGACGCGGCCGCCACGGTCTACGTCGGCGACGAACTGGACCTCGACGCTCGTGCCGCCCGCGCCGCGGGCCTGCGTGGAGTGTGGTTGGACCGCCCCGGTCGACGGCGTGGGGGAGCCTTCGCCGAGGATCCCGAGGCGGCACGCGCGGAGGGCATCGAGGTGATCTCCGGCCTGTCCGAACTCACGGTGTTGCTGGAACCCTGACCGCAGGAACCCGGACGCAGAGCGAGCGCGGTCCACGACCGGCTGGACGCGTCCGGGCCGATGCACTCGGTTCGTGGCTCGTCCGGCACTTGCCGCCCGGGCAGGGCGCTGCTCGGTCGGTCAGCGCACCTCGAATCCATGCAGGTTCTGGGCCTCGGCCTCCTGCGTCTCCACCTCGGTCACCTGGGCGTGCCGGGGTCCCTCGTGGGCCCAGTCGATCAACGTCTGCACGGCCTCGGCCGGACCCTGCACGTGTGCCTCGACGTTGCCGTCCGGGGTGTTTCGCACCCATCCGTCCACACCGAGTTGTTCGGCCCGGCGCCGGCAGTTCTGGCGGTACACCACGCCCTGAACGTGGCCGCGGATCATCAGGTGACGGGCGATCTGATTCATTCGCCCATCCTGACCCATCCCGGCTGCCCGAGCACCTGCGCACGCCGCCGACAGGCTCCAGGACGCAGTCGCCGTCGGGCATGTGAGATCTCCCACCCCCACGGGTTTGGGCGCGGCCACCGGGCTCGGGTAGAGTTACCGGCTGGTAGGACGTCCGGGGTTGTTTCGGTGCGCGCGGGACACTCTGACGTCATACCCCCTTGGGGTATGGTGTAATCGGCAGCACGACTGATTCTGGTTCAGTTAGTCTAGGTTCGAGTCCTGGTACCCCAGCGCCGACGATGTGCAGAGCACCCCGTGTGCTCCGGTATGATCGTCGGGCTGCTCGGCCCCGTCGTCTAGTGGCCTAGGACGCCGCCCTCTCAAGGCGGTAACGCCGGTTCGAATCCGGTCGGGGCTACACGCGAGAACCCCTGGCGAAAGCCGGGGGTTCTCTGCTTTGTGGCCGGCTCGGGGCCGACGGCGTCCATGCCTCCGATGATTCACGGCGCTCCTGCCGGAGTCCCAGCGGGGTACGGCTGTGACCCACTCCGGCGCGTGCCCCGCAAACCCGCGCCGGCACCGGGCTACCCTCGGATCATGGTTTCGCCGGCGCCTGCCCGCGAGCACTGTGCGGTCGGGAGGAGGACGCAGTGATGGTCCAGCAGCACCCCAGGAGAACGGCATCGGTTCTCGTGGCCACCCTGACCGCCGTCGGGCTCTTCCTGGCCGGTTGCTCGTCTCCGACCGACGGCGAGGACGCCGACGCCGACGCCCCTGCCCCGGAGTTGACCGCCGCCGAGGCGCTGGCCGAGGCGATGGCCGGCGGGGACTTCTCCGAGGCCCCGATGGGCGCCGAGGAGCGCGAGATCGCCCAGGCTGACGTCGATGCGGCCCTTGCGCAGATGGAGGGCATCGACCGGGAGGTGGAGGTCAGTTGGGTCTCCAGCCCGTACGAGGAGGATGAGGGCCTGGCCGCCGATGCGGCGATGCGCTGGCACTGGAGCATGCCCGGCTCGGAGCAGACCTGGTCCTACCCGATCTCGGTGCACTTGTCCGCCGAGGACTCCGAGACCTGGCACGCCACCTGGTCCCGGGACCTGATCGCCCGTGAACTCGGTGAGAACGGGGTGTTCGTGGTCGAGCGAACCGATGCCGACCGGGGTGCCATTCTCGATGGTGACGGGGAGATCCTGGTGGCGGAGCGACCGGTCTTCCGGATCGGGATCGACAAGACGTTCATCGAGTCCGACGACTGGGCCGACGCCGCGCTGGCACTGGCCGAGGAACTGGACTTCTCCAACCCGCAGGCCTACGCCGACCGGGTCCTGGCCTACGGCCCGCGGGCGTTCGTGGACGCGGTGGTGATCCCCCAGGACAACCCTGAGGGCCTGGACCTGGACACCCTGCGCGCCCTGGACGGAGTGCACTTCGTCTCCGGGGTACGCATCCAGGGCCCCACCGAGTCCTTCGCCCGCCCGGTGCTGGGCCGGGTGGGGGAGGCCACCGCCGAGATCATCGAGAACTCCGAGGGAAGCATCGAGGCCGGTGACATCATCGGACTGTCCGGCCTGCAGGCCCAGTACGAGGAGGTCCTGCGCGGCAGACCTGCCGTGGCCATCTCCGTCGTCGACGGCGCCCCGGTCTCCGACGCCGGCGAGGGTGCCGATGACGGCGAGGGTGCCGGCGAGGACGACGACGGCGCCGGTGGCGAGACCGATGGCGGGGGAACAGGCGCCGAAGCCGCCGGCGACGGGCAGCCCGAGGGCGCCGAGCCCACGCAGGTGTTCACCTTCGACGCGGGCGACGGCATCGATCTTGAGACCACCCTGGACGCCGACATGCAGGTCCTGGCCGAGAAGATCCTCGCCGAGGTGGAGCCGGCCAGTGCCCTGGTGGCGCTGCGGCCCTCCGACGGCCACGTCCTGGCGGTGGCCAGCGGCCCGGGATCGCAGGGCTGGTCCACCGCGACCCTGGGCCAGTACGCCCCCGGCTCGACCTTCAAGATGGTCACCGCTCTGGCCATGCTGCGCGAGGGGATGGAACTGGAGGACACCGTGCAGTGCCCCGAGACGCTCACGGTGGACGGGCGCACGTTCTCCAACAACCCGGGCTATCCGGACGAGATGCTCGGTGACATCACCGTGACCGAGGCGATCGCGCACTCGTGCAACACCACGTTCCTGGCCCAGCACGACCGGATCGGTCCGGCCGATCTCGCCTCGGCCGCCACGGCGCTGGGACTGCTGGACTCCGGGGAGTTCGGGTATCCGCTGTTCCTGGGTTCGGTGTCACAGGAGGTGGGAGCCACCAACCACGCGGCGGCCATGATGGGTCAGGGCCAGGTGCTCGCTTCCCCGATGGGCATGGCGGTGGTCGCCGCGTCCTTGTCCGCCGGGCAGACGGTGCGTCCCACCCTGATCCGCAACCTTGCCGACCTCACCGCCGACCCTGCTGAGGGTGCCGAGGGCGATGACGTTCCCGAAGGGGGCGACACCCAGGATTCGAGTACCGACGGCGACGACGGCGGTGCTGACGACGAGGACGGCACCACCGGGGACGACGACGGCGCCACCGGGGACCAGGCCGGTGCCACCGGCGACGACGACGGAGCGGCCGGGGAGTCCGAGGAGGACGGAGCCACCGGGGTTCCCGGCGACGACGGTGACGGAACCGACGGCGGCGAGGGTGCCCAGGCCACCGAGATCTCCCCGCTGACTCATGAGGAAGCCGCTGTGCTGCGCCAGGCGATGCGCGCCGTCGTCGTCGATGGCACCACGCCGATGCTCGCCGATGTCGACGGCCCTCCGGTGGTGGCCAAGAGCGGCACCGCCGAGCACGGCAGCGACGAAGCCATCCGTACCTGGGTAATCGCCATCCAGGGCGACCTGGCCGTGGCGGCCTTCGTCGAGGACGGGGAGTACGGGGCGGCCACCTCCGGTCCGCTGGTCGCAGAGTTCCTCGACGGCATCAACTAAAGCGACGTCAACGCATCCCCCACCTCGAGGTGTCCGCGCAGCCGGTCCCGTGCATCACGATCCGGACACAGATTGCGAAAGCGTTACCGCGTGTGTGCATAGCCGCTTATGCTGCGGAGCACCACACACCCCGTGGTGCAACAGAAGCAGTGACGTGGGGCGCTCCGGCGGCTTGGGTCTCGACCGACCCCGGCGCCACGCCCAGCCCGCATGAAAGCGTGACCTTCGAGAGGACGATGGAGTCATGACAGCAGTGAGAAGCAGACGACGGCTACGGCTTGCCACCGCGCTCGTGCTCGGGGCCGGGTTGGTCGTGGCAGGGTGCGCCCAGGATGCGCCCTCGGATGAACCGGAACCGGACAGTGGCGCCGAGGACGGTGCGGCCGACGGTGAGGAAACCTCCGGTGAGGACGTCGAACTGCGGATGTACTGGTGGGGCTCGGACCTGCGGCACCGGATCACCGAGGAGGCCATCCAGGCCTATGAGGCCGAGAACCCCGGTGTCACGGTTCAGGCTGAGTACGCCGACTGGTCGGCCTACTGGGACCGCTTGGCCACGATGACCGCCGGCGGGGACATGCCCGACATCATCCAGATGGACCTGCAGTTCCTGTCCGAGTACGCCGCCCGTGGAAGCCTGGCCGATCTGGAGAACCTCCCGATCGACTTCAGCGAATGGGATGAGGGCACGGTGGACAACGGGCGCACGCCCGACGGGCTGTTCGCTGCGGTCGCGGGGATCAACGCCCAGGTCGCCCTGCTCAACCCGGCGGTGTTCGAGGAGGCCGGCGTGGACCTGCCCGATGACACCACCTGGACGTGGGACGACTACCTCGAGATCGGCCAGCAGATCAGTGACTCGGGAGTCGGGTACGGCACGTCTCCGATCATCTCCGACCACGCTGCCGAGGCGTGGCTCAACCAGCGCGGGCTCAGTCTGTTCACTGACGACGGCGGGCTCGGGTTCGAGGCCGCCGACCTGGCCGAGTACTACGCCTACATCGAGGAACTCACCGAGAGCGGCGCAGCACCGGACCCGGCGACCCAGGCCGATGACATCTCGGCACCCTTGGACCAGTCCCTGTTCGGCACCGGGCAGAGTGCGATGAGCTTCTGGTGGAGTAACCAGTTGGCCGCGGTGGAGGACGCCTCCGGGACCGATATCGAGATCGCGCTGCGGCCCAGTTCCAACGCCGGGGACTCACCCAGCGGGACGTACTACAAGGCCTCGATGTTCTTCTCCATCGCCGAGACCAGCCCGCATCAGGAGGAGGCTGCCGCGTTCCTGGATTTCATGCTCAACAGCGAGGAGGCGGCTCCGATCGTCCTCGCCGAGCGGGGCATCGCGCCGAATCTGACGGTGCGTGAGGCGATGCTTGATGACCTCACCGAGGCCGACGTGCGGGTGTCGGAGTACATCGATGACATCGCCGACGTCGTGGACTCCCCGCCGCCGATCCCGCCCGAGGGCGGCAGCGTGGCCCAGGAACTGATCCAGCGGATCGGTCTTGAGGTGGTCTTCGGCCAGTCCACTCCGGAGGAGGCCGCCGAATCGGCCTACGCCGAACTGTCCGACAGTGTGGTGGGGGGCTGAACCGCAGTTGATCGTGCGTGATCTGGCTTGATCACGTGTGAGGGGACCACCCCGGAGATCTCGGCGAGACCGAGGCTCCGGGGTGGTTCAACGAGCGCCCGGCGCCCGGTGTGCCTACGGTGGCGAACATGCGAGTAGTCATTGCAGGAGGGCACGGACAGATCGCCATGCATCTACTGCGCCGCCTCGTCGAGCGCGGTGATGCGCCAGTTGGCCTGGTTCGCAATCCCGATCATGTCGGCGACCTGGAGAGAATCGGCGCGCAGGCGCAGGCGCAGGTGCTGGACCTGGAGCAGACCGATGAGGCCTTGGTGGCCGACGCTCTCGCCGGCGCCGATGCTGCGGTTTTCGCCGCCGGGGCGGGCCCCGGGAGCGGGGCGGCCCGCAAGGACACGATGGACCGGGCCGGGGCGGAGTTGTTCGCCAGGGCCGCCGTCCGGGCCGGCGTGCGCCGGCACGTGCTGATCTCGGCGATGCGGGCCACGAGGGACCCCGGACCGGACGTGGAGGAGGTCTTCGCCGCCTACCTGCGCGCCAAGGGCGCCGCGGAGGAGGCGGTCCAGGCGATGGATCTGGACTGGACCATCCTGCGTCCGGGCATGCTGACCAACAATGAGGCCACCGGCCTGGTGGAACTTGGGTCCGCGGTGGCCCGGGGCGAGGTATCCCGTGCCGATGTGGCCGCAGTGATCGTCGCGTTGCTGGACAGCCCGGCCACCGCCGGGATGGTGCTGGAGGTCGTCGGCGGTCAGCAGCCCATCAAGGATGCCGTGGCCGAGTTGTTCGACACCACCCGGATCGAGCATCCCCGCTCGAAGCGCGGCTGAGTTCGGACCTCAGGAGGCCGTAGCGGCGATCCCGCCCGCCACGGTTCAGTCCTCCGGGGTGGAGCGCAGCACGTCGGTGAGGCGGTTTGCGGCTGCCATCACCGCGTTGGCGTGCAGCCGGCCGGGCATGCGCGTCATCCGCTCCACCGGCCCGGAGATGGACACCGCGGCGATCACCCGGCCCGACGGTCCGCGCACCGGCGCGGAGACCGAGGCGACCCCGGCGTCACGTTCGGCAACCGACTGTGCCCAGCCACGTCGTCGGACCCCGGAGAGCACCGTGGCGGTGAACTTGGCGCCGTGCAGACCTCGGTGCAACCGATCCGGTTCCTCCCAGGCCAGCAGGACCTGGGCGGCCGAGCCGGCCTCCATCGTCAGCGTGGCCCCCACCGGGATGGAGTCGCGCAACCCCATCTGCTTCTCCGCCGCGGCCACGCAGATGCGTTGATCACCCTGGCGGCGGAACAGTTGCGCGCTCTCGCCGCTGTGGTCACGTAGGGCGGTCAGCACCGATCCGGCTGCGGCGAGCAGCCGGTCCTCGCCCGCGGCCGAGGCCAGTTCGGCCAACCGGGGGCCCAGGATGAAGCGGCCCTGCATGTCCCGCGCCACCAGCCGGTGGTGCTCCAGGGCGACCGCCAGGCGGTGCGCGGTGGGGCGGGCCAGATGGGTGGAAGCGACCAGTTGCGCCAGGGTGGCGGGCCCGGCCTCCAGGGCACCGAGCACGGTGGCGGCTTTATCCAGCACGCCGACTCCGCTAGAGTTGTCCATAGGACGATACTGCCGTCTCGGGACGTGAGACGCAAGTCCCGCTGCGCGGCAGGGCGAGGATCCTGTGGTGAACCGGGCGGAACCGCCCGCTGGAAGAAGTGGAAGGTGATGGCGATGGCCGGAACTCTGGCTGAGAAGGTCTGGCGTGACCATGTGGTGCGCCGCGGCGATGCAGGGGCACCGGACCTGCTCTACATCGACCTGCACCTGGTGCACGAGGTGACCAGCCCGCAGGCGTTCGAGGGCCTGCGCCTGGCCGGGCGTCAGGTACGGCGCCCGGACCTGACCCTGGCGACCGAGGACCACAACACCCCCACCCTCGACATCGACCTGCCGATCGCCGACCCCACCTCGCGCACCCAGATCCAGACGCTGCGCAACAACGCCGAGGAGTTCGGGATCCGGCTGCACTCCCTGGGCGATGCCGATCAGGGCATCGTGCACGCCGTGGGGCCCCAGCTCGGTCTGACCCAGCCGGGCATGACGGTGGTCTGCGGTGACTCCCACACCTCCACCCACGGTGCCTTCGGGGCGCTGGCCTTCGGCATCGGTACCTCCGAGGTGGAGCACGTGCTGGCCACCCAGACCCTGCCACTGACGCCGTTCAAGACGATGTCGATCACCGTCAACGGCGAACTTCCCCCGGGCACCACGTCCAAGGACATCATCCTGGCGATCATCGCCAAGATCGGCACCGGCGGCGGTCAGGGCTACGTGCTGGAGTACCGCGGTGAGGCGATCCGCAACCTGTCCATGGAAGCGCGGATGACGGTCTGCAACATGTCGATCGAGGCCGGCGCACGGGCGGGCATGATCGCCCCGGATGAGACCACGTTCGCCTACCTCAAGGGCCGCCCGCACGCCCCCGAGGGTGCGGACTGGGACGCCGCGGTGGAGTACTGGAAGACGCTGCGCAGCGATGACGACGCGACTTTCGACGCCGAGGTGGTGCTCGAGGCAGCGGATCTGGAGCCGTTCGTGACCTGGGGCACCAACCCGGGCCAGGGTCTGCCACTGTCCGCGTCGGTGCCGGTGCCGGAGGAGATCGCCGAGGACAACGAGCGCACCGCCGCCGAGCGGGCGATCGAGTACATGGACCTGGTGCCCGGTCGCCCGCTGCGGGAAATCCCGGTGGACACGGTGTTCATCGGCTCGTGCACCAACGGCCGGATCGAGGACCTGCGCTCGGTGGCCAAGGTGGTCAAGGGCCGCAAGAAGGCCGACGACGTGCGCGTCCTGGTCGTCCCTGCCTCGGCCCGCGTCCGGCTGCAGGCCGAGGCCGAGGGTCTGGATCAGATCTTCACCGACTTCGGAGCCGAGTGGCGCAACGCCGGTTGCTCGATGTGCCTGGGCATGAACCCCGACCAGCTCGCCCCCGGTGAGCGGGCGGCCTCCACCTCCAACCGCAACTTCGAGGGCCGCCAGGGCAAGGGTGGGCGCACCCATCTGGTCTCCCCGCTCGTGGCCGCGGCGACCGCGGTACGCGGCACCCTGTCTGCGGTGGCCGACCTGGAGTGGGATACCGAGGTGGATCTGACCAGTTTCGACGGCACCCCACTGGCGCCGTTGGACCCCAACGCGTTGATGCACGTCTGAGAGGGAGAACGATGGAGAAGTTCACGACGCACATCGGGATCGGTGTTCCCCTGCGGCGCAGCAACATCGACACCGACCAGATCATCCCGGCGGTCTACCTCAAGCGCGTGACCCGCACGGGATTCGAGGACGCCTTGTTCGCCGCGTGGCGCAATGACCCCGAGTTCGTGCTCAACCACGAGGTCTACCGCTCCGGCTCCGTGCTGGTGGCCGGTCCGGACTTCGGCACCGGCTCCTCCCGCGAGCACGCGGTGTGGGCGCTGAAGGACTACGGCTTCCGGGTGGTGCTGGCGGCCAGGTTCGCCGACATCTTCCGCGGCAACTCCGGCAAGCAGGGCCTGCTGGCCGCCGAGGTCGCCCAGGAGGACATCGAACTGATCTGGAAGGCCCTCGAGGCCCAGCCCGGCCTGGAGATCACGGTGGACCTGGAGCAACGCACCGTGATCTGTGGCGACATCGTGGCGTCCTTCGCCATCGATGAATACACCCGCTGGCGCCTGATGGAGGGGCTCGATGACATCGGCCTGACCATGGAGCGCGAGGATGACATCGCCGCGTTCGAGGCCGAGCGCGCGGACTGGCGTCCCAAGACGCTGCCGGCCAAGCACCTGCCGAGCGTGCCGATCGAGGCGGCCCGCTCGGTCGGCTGATCGCAGCCCGGGATACGAAATGGCACGACCTGAAGCGGTGCCACCCCACGGGGCGTGATCGCATCGACAGTCGCCGCACGCGAGCCGATCCGGGTCGATGAGGCCGAATCCTCAGGACCGCGGACCTGAGGAGGGGCCGAGGAGCGCATGCTGCCGGAGTTGGTGAGACCGACGCACCCAGACGCTGAGGGGTTGGGGATCAGCGGCGACCTCTCGGTGAGCCGAATCTGGCCACGGGGCGCGGGGCGGGTGAGCCTGGAACTGCTCGGCCCGGCGGGGGAGTTGCTGGCCGGGCAGATGATCGAGGACGACGGCGACCGGCGCCGCGTCATGGCCGCCACCTCGGGCAGGGCCCGGGCCGGCGGCGACGTGGTGCTCGCGCCGGCTCTGGATGGGCGTGGCGCGACCGTCGGCACGGTCCTGGTGCAGGCTCGCGGCGCGGATCGGCGACTGCAGGCGCTGCCGCACCTGCTGACCGAGCCGGGGTCGCACCTGTTGGTGCACCGTCCGGAGCGGCGCGCGGTGGTCTACCTGCCGGGTGGCCCCGAGGTGGTTGCCGGTGCCGGAGCACCGGACCAGGCGTCGGGCGCGGGAACCTACGCGCGGGTGTTCCGGCCCGGGCGCACCGCCGCGGTCGTGCGTAGCGCCCGGTTGGGGGTGCATGTGCTCGGTGGCCTGCCAGGCTTCGCCGCCCCGGGGGTGGTGGAGCACCGGGAGGGTGGCGGCGTGGTGGTCACCTCCGCCCTGCCCGGCGAGAGCCTGCGCGCCCTGCTCGGCACCGAACAAGCCGCTGCGATGGTCCGCGCCGGGGCCGCTGGTCTGGGCCATCTGTTGCGCCACCTGGCTCGGGCCCCGGTCCCCGGGGACCTCCCGGTGCGCGACGCGGCGGCCGAACTGGCCTGGGTCGGGGTGTGGATCGAGCGCGTGCGGCAACACCTTCCCCGGGTCCACCCCCGGCTCCCGGCTGGGCTGGAACTCATCGCCGATCACCTGGACCGCAGGCCCGCGACCGGCACCGGAATCATCCACGGCGACCTGCATGACGGACAGGTCCTCATCAGCCGGACACCCACCGGCCGGACACCCACCGGCCCGGCACTCGATGACGCCACCGCCTCGGTGGGTGTGCTGGACTGGGATACCGTCGCGGTCGGGGAGGGGGCGCTGGATGCCGCCAACGTGTGGGCGCACACCGACCTGCGGCGCCTGCTGGGCCACTGGCCTGCCGACTGGGCCACGGACTTCTGGACCACCGTCGTCGAGCATTGGGACCCGGCCCCCGCGGAACTGGACCGGGCCACCGCCTATCGCCGTCTCCTCCTGCTACGACTGGCGTGCCAGTACGCCTTCCGCCCCGCTCACGCGCACGTGACGCAGGACCTGCTCGCGCTGGCCATGTATGGGAGTACGGACGGTCGAGGAGGACGGACTGCCACGGACCACTACGGGCACCGGGGGATGGGAGCGCTGTAACCGGTGTTCGACCGGTTCGAGACGTAGTAGTCGCTCACCCACCGGCCGTCCCGCAGCCGGTTCCACACCGTGGTGGTGCCTACCCGGGAGCCCGCCCTCTGGCAGGTCACGTAGGCCAAGGCACCACGGGGCAGCGGGCTGCCGGTCGTCCGGTAGGTGACACCCGGGCCGGTGCGAGCGTTCAGTGAGGCCGTAGTGACCTGGCCCGGGTACATGCACCTGGGCAGCGCGGAGGTGAAGCCGGTGTTGGAGGCGGTCGAGACCCACCGATCGCTGACCCACGCCCCGGACGTCAGCCGGTTCCACACCGAGGTGGTGCCCACCCTGCTCCCACTGCCCTGGCACACCACCGACAGGGTCGCACCGGGGTTGTAGGTGCGCACCACCGAAGAAGACGTGCTCGGTCCGGTGCGGGCGTTGAGCGGGGTGGTGCTGGTGACCCGGTATGTCCGAGCCACGGTGGCCACCGGTCCCCGGACGCGGTCATTGTCGATGTTGAGCCGCACCCCGCCCCAGGTCTCGTTGTGGTCACCGCGGTACTGCTTGGCCCGCTGCCACACCGCCCACTGGGAGTTGGACGCCGTCGGCCACCCGGTCAGCGAGGAGTTGCCGTCCCACCGGGCTATCCAGACCGCATCGGGACGCGCGTAGGTCGAGGAGGTGTAACTGGCCGCCAGGTCCCGCAGGCCGGAGTCCTGGTGTACGTAGACACCGGCAAGGTAGCCCGAGGCGTGCAGGGTCTTGGTCCACGCCGACACGTACCTGCGCACGGCAGTACGGCAGGAGGCGTCGGCGCGGTTGTAGTGCTCGACATCGGCGTACAGCGCGCTGCCCGGAAGCAGACCGAGCGACCGTGCCCGGGCCAGCGCATCCTTGGCGTCGGCGTTGCCGCGCGAGGTCGCGTTCGAGGCGGTGTAACGGTAGGGCTTGTCACCGTGCATGCAACTGGGTTGGTCACCCATGTAGGTGGGCAGCAGTCGCCAGCCCATCGCGTGGGCGTCCCGCACCCACGCCCTGGTGAGGTTGGGCTGGTCGCAGCCACGGTTGCGGCCGCCGAAGTAGATGTTCACCACGCGGTACGGGGAACTCTGGCGCCAGGCCCGGAGGGTGGACAGGGGCGGCGCCGCACAGGTGTCGAAGCCCGAGGCGTCGGCCCTGGTGGCCGAGGAACCGTCAGGATAGGTGATCTTCGTCTCCGGCTCCGCCATCACCGGTTGGGCGCTCGGTCCGAGGAAGTCGACCGACAGCACCGCCAGACCCACGAACAGGGCCAGGGCTCCGATGGGACCCGCTCCGAAATGCGATCGCTTCCGCTCCTGCGACATGACGCACCTCCGGGTCAGTCCCCGTCCTACTGCACAGAGTGCGCCTATTACCCGCGGTGCGCAAGGGGCGGAGGTACCTGGCAGACCCGGCGGCCGGGTATCGCCCGACGACGCGCTGGGCCCGGCCCACCCTGAGTGGCGTGCGGTGATCGGCGATGTGGCGCAGCAGCCGTGCCAGGATGCCTGGCATGGAACCGTTGCCGAAGTACTGGAGCCCGGCGGAGGACCGGGTCCAGGACCCCGCGGGCAAGACCTACGTGCTGCGCCTGTGGGGGTGGTCGGTCACCTCGCCCAGCCATGCCGCCGTGGTCGCCGCCCGCCGACTGGGGGAGGTGCTGCAGAAGATCCGGACGGGCCGGCCGCTCGGCGGTGGTTACTACCCGCGCACGCCCTTGCGGGAGGAGGTGCTTGAGGAGATCCGCGACGCAGGCGGCGACCTGATCGGGGTGATCACGCGCAATGCCTACGGCGCCGCCATCCTCAACACCGATCGGATCCTGATCGCCGACGTCGACGATCCGGCCGCGCAGGCCTCGCCCGGGCTGCTGAGCGCCCTCGGCCGGCTCTTCGGCCGTGGCAAGCGGGACCAGCCGGCCGGACCGGAGGACAACCCGGTGCTGGCGCGGATCGAGGAGTTCGCCCGGGTCCGGCCGCACCTGGGGGTGTACGTCTACCGGACCGCCGCGGGCTTCCGGGTGCTCATCACCGGCGTGCACGCGGCACCGGATTCGGCCGAGGCCGGCGAGATCCTCACCGCCCTCGCGTCCGACCCGATCTACGTCCGGTTGTGCACTGTGCACGGCAACTACCGCGCTCGGCTGACTCCCAAACCGTGGCGGTGCGGCATGCGGGCCCTCAAACCGCGCTGGCCCTGGCTCGATGAGCGCGCGGCCGGCACGGCCGCCCAGTGGCTGGACCGGTACCGGGAGCGCACCGGCCACTACGCCGTCTGCCGGCTCCTGCGCGCGGGCCGCACAGCGCCGTCAGCGCAGGAGCGGCAACTCCTGCAGCGACACGACCAGTTCGTGCTCGGCCACGGGGACCTGCCGCTGGCCTGAGCACAGCGAAAGCGCGGCGTGGCCGCTGCCGCGGCGCGCATGGCCTCAGAACACCTGGCGCAGGTTTGCCCGGGCCAGGTCGATCAACTCATCACCGCGACCGGACATCACCGTGCGGATCATGTACAGGGTGAAGCCCTTGACCTGCTCAGCGGTCACCGCCGGTGGCATCGTCAGTTCGTTGGGTTCGGTGACCACATCCAGCAACGCCGGGCCGTCATGGGCGAAGGCCTCATCGATGGCACCGGACAGATCGGCGGACTTCTCCACCCGGAACCCCCGGATGCCCATCGATTCGGCCACCACCGCGAAGTCCGGGTTCATCAGCTCGGTGCCGAACGGCGGGAAGCCGGCCGCCTTCATCTCCAGATCGATGAAGTTCAGCGAGGAGTTGTTGAACACCACGATCTTCACCGGCAACCGGTGCTGGGCCACGGTGAGGAGCTCACCCAGCAGCATCGCCAGGCCACCGTCACCGGCCATCGCCACCACCTGGCGATCGGGATGGGCGAACTGAACCCCGATTGCCTGTGACAGCGCGTTGGCCATGGTGCCGTGCGTGAAGGAGCCGATCAACCGCCGCCGCCCGTTCATGCTCAGGTACCGCGCCGCCCAGACCACCGGGGAGCCGACGTCGGGAATGAACACCGCGTCCTCGGAGGCCTGTTCATCGAGCAGCCGGGTCAGGTACTGCGGCCGGATCGCCCTGCGGCCGCGGGTCGGCGTCGCCAGATCGTCCAGGCGCTCGCGGGTGCGCTGGTAATGCTTGACCGAGGACTCCAGGTGGCGCCGGTCCTTGGACCGCAGCAGCGGGAGCAGGGCGCGGGCCGTCTCACCCACGTCGCCCACCAGGCCCAGATCCAGTCGGGTCCGCCGGCCCAGCTGCTCCCCCCGGATGTCGACCTGGATGATGGTGGCGTCCTCTGGATAGAACTGCTGGTAGGGCAGGTCGGTGCCGAGCATGAGAAGCGTGTCCGCCTCCGCCATCGCGCGGTACCCCGAGGCGAACCCGAGCAGTCCGGTCATACCGACGTCGAAGGGGTTGTCCCAGGCGATGTGTTCCTTACCGCGCATCGCGTGCACGATCGGCGCGGCGAGGGTGTCGGCCAGGGCGAGCACCTCCGCGTGCGCGCCGGCGGTACCGGCGCCGGCCAGGATCGTCACCTTGTCGCAGTTGTTCAGCAGATGTACCGCCCGGCCCAGGTCGTCCTCGGTGGGCAGGACCCGGGGCCGGGCGTGCTGCACCTTGGTGATCGCCTCGTCCGCGGCCTCGAGCAGGGCCACGTCCCCGGGGATCACCAGCACCGCCACGCCCCGGCGCGAGACCGCCTCCTGCATCGCGATCCGTAACGCCCGGGGCATCTGCTCGGTGCTGGTGACCGTCTCGGTCCACACGCTGCACTCAGCGAACAAGTCGGTGGGGGTGGTCTCCTGGAAGTAGCCCGAGCCGATCTCACTGCTGGGGATGTGTGCGGCCAGCGCCAGCACCGGCACGCGCGAGCGCTGGGCGTCGTACAACCCGTTCACCAGGTGCAGGTTCCCCGGTCCGGCCGATCCGGCGCACACCGCCAACTCACCGGTCGTGGCGGCCTCGGCGGCGGCGGCCAACGCCCCGGCCTCCTCGTGCCGGACCGTGATCCAGTCCATCTCGGAGGTGCGCATCGCCTCGGTGATCCCGTTCAGGGAGTCCCCGGCGATGCCGTAGATGCGCTGCACACCGTTGGCAGCCAGGTTGTCCACGATGTTCTGGGCGATGGTGACCATGGGGCTCCTCGGTTCGGTCGGCGTCGGCTCTGTCCTCACCGTGCCGCACCGGAGCAGATCGCGCCACAGGTTTGCGCCGGCCCGGCGATCGAGCCGGCGGAGGAATCACCTGTCCGCGGATCCGGCGGCTGGCTAGCCTGAGGTGATGGCCGTGCTACGTAGCCTCGTGATCGACTGTGCCCACCCTGCCGCTCTCGCCCGGTTCTGGGCCGGTGTACTCGACGGATACCGGGTCCGCGACTACGACCGTGCGGAGATCGACAGGCTCGCGGCGCTCGGCCACACTCCGGAATCCGATCCGAGTGTCGCGGTCGATGGCCCCGGCCCCGGCTTCTTCTTCACCCGCGTCCCCGAGGGCAAGGTCACCAAGAACCGGATGCACATGGACATCGAGGTCCGCGACCGGACTGCCGCGGTGGCCACCCTGACCGAGCGGGGTGCCCGGATCGTGCAGGAGTTACCGGCGTGGACCGTGATGGCCGACCCGGAAGGCAATGAGTTCTGCGTGTTCCCGCAGTGACCGCACGCTCAGCCACGAAGCGAGTCAGCCGTTGCGCACTCAGCCCGACCGGATTGCACTGACAGCACGGAGCACGAGATGAAACTGGGGATCTTTGCCGCCACCTACGGTACCTGCGCCGACCCGCGGGCGGCGGTGCGCGTGGCCCGCCACGCGGAGGCCGCGGGCTTGGAGTCGGTTTGGACCGGCGAGCACCTGGTGCTGCCCGATCCCGCACCCGGGAGCGTGCATTTCGACCCGTACCTGCCGTTCCTCGACCCGCTGGTGGGCCTGAGTTGGATCGCGGCGCACACCGAGCACATCCGCCTGGCCACCGGGGTGCTGATCCTGCCCCAGCACGAACCGGTGCTGCTGGCCAAGCAGGCGGCCAGCCTCGATGTGGTCAGCGGCGGGAGGTTCATGCTCGGTGTGGGCGGTGGGTACCTGCCGGCCGGATTCCGGGCCACCGGCGTGCCGATATCGGACCGGGGTGCCCGGGTCGATGCGCACCTGGAGGTGCTGCGCGAGTTGTGGACCGCCGATCATCCCGAGTACCACGGCACGTTCACCACCTTCTCGGGAGTCCAGGCCCGGCCACGCCCGCACCAGGGCGGCGGGCCGCCGATCATCATCGGCGGAGCCAGCGCGCCGGCCCGCCGGAGGGCATTGACCAAGGGGCAGGGGTGGTACGTGTTCAACGTCGACGCGGACCTGGCCCGCGAGGCGACGACGCTGATCCGGACCGAGGCAGGCGAGGTGGACCGGCCCGCGCACCTGGGCCCGCTGGAGGTGACCATCACCCCGAAGGTCCCGTTCGACCAGCGCACCCGGGATGCCTACAGGGATGCGGGTGTGGCACGGGTGGTGCTGCTTCCCGGTGGCGGCCACCGCCGGGACCGGCACGCGCCGGTACCCGTCGGGGAGATCCTGAGGACGATCGACGAGGCGGCCGCCCTGCTGCAGTGAGCGGGCCGGCAAGACGTGCCGGCATGACCTGGCCGCGAGTACGGGCCCGGTGGATGCGGTGCCGGATGCGTACCCGGCGCACTGCAGCCGACCCACGCCGGGTGAACTGCTGCGACGGCCCCGTCGCGGCGGACCGTCCGGACGCTGAGCGGTCACGGCGGTCCTGCGAAGAGTTCGTGATCGTTCTGCGTCGAAGCCCACGCCGCCGTCTCCCGCACGGCCGATCTCGGCCCGGCGCCGTACGCTAGGGGTGCCCCACGGGCATCGATCGGGCACGCGCGTTGCCCACCACGACACGGACACGACCAGGACACGACCAGGAGTACCGATGAGCCTGATGAAGGTACACGGCGGCACACCGCTGCACGGGGAGATCACGGTGCGCGGAGCGAAGAACTTCGTCTCCAAGGCGATGGTGGCCGCGCTGCTCGGCGAGGGCACCAGCGAACTGCGCAACGTGCCCAACATCCGGGACGTCAACATCGTGGGCAATCTGCTCAAACTGCACGGCGTGGTGGTGGAGTGGGACGTCGAGGACGGGATCGTGCGCCTGGACCCGGGCAATGTCGAGACCGCGCACAAGGCCGACATCGACACCCACGCCGGTACCTCACGGATCCCGATCCTGTTGTGCGGTCCGTTGCTGCACCGCCTGGGGGAGGCGTTCATCCCGGACCTGGGCGGCTGCCACATCGGGGATCGTCCGATCGACTACCACCTGGAGATCCTGCGCCAGTTCGGCGCTCAGGTGGACAAACTGGACTCCGGCATCCTGATCACCGCCCCCCGGGGGCTGCACGGCACCAAGATCGAACTGCCCTATCCCAGCGTGGGTGCCACCGAACAGTTGCTGCTGACCAGCGTGCGCGCCTACGGCCTGACCGAGTTGCGGAACGCCGCCATCGAGCCGGAGATCATGGATCTGATCGCGGTGCTGCAGCGCATGGGCGCCATCATCTCGGTGGACACCGACCGGGTGATCCGGATCGAGGGGGTTCCGCGCCTGGGCGGTTTCACCCACACGGCGCTTCCGGACCGGATCGAGGCGGCATCCTGGGCCGCCGCCGCTCTGGCCACCCGCGGCGACGTGTTCGTCCGTGGCGCTCGCCAGCCGGACATGATGACCTTCCTGAACACCTTCCGCAAGGTGGGCGGGGAGTTCGACATCCGCGACGAGGGCATCAGGTTCCACCACCCCGGCACCGGGCTGAAGTCGATCGTGCTGGAGACCGACGTGCACCCGGGCTTCATGACCGACTGGCAACAGCCCTTGGTGGTCGCGCTGACCCAGGCCTCGGGACTGTCGATCGTGCACGAGACGGTGTATGAGAACCGGTTCGGCTTCACCCAGGCGTTGCGGCGGATGGGCGCCACGATCCAGGTCTACCGCGAGTGCCTGGGCGGGGGACCGTGCCGGTTCGGGCAGCGCAACTTCCACCACTCCGCGGTGATCTCCGGACCCGCGCCGCTGCGGGCCGCCGACATCGAGGTGCCCGACCTGCGCGGCGGGTTCTCCCACCTGATCGCCGCCCTGGCTGCGGACGGGGTCTCCCAGGTGCGCGGGATCGAACTCATCGACCGCGGGTACGAGGACTTCCGCGGCAAACTCGACGCCCTCGGCGCCAAGGTCGAGTCCGGCTGAGGCCACTCCGCGGAAGGCCGACGGCGGAACCCGCCGTGGTGCACCCCCTCACCCCCGTGCGCCCGGGCCGGTAGGATGGTAGACCCGCGGGTCTGCGGGTCTCGCGCGCGAAGGAGCACACCGATGCAACCCACCCGGACCTGGTCCTTCACCGGAACGAGCGGTCGTATCCATGCCGAGGCATGGGATGTCGAGGGCCGCCCGACCCGCTACGTCGCGGTGCTGTGCCACGGCTACGGCGAGCACATCGGACGCTACGGACACGTCGCCGGTGCGTTGGTGAACGCCGGTGCCGAGGTCTACGGCCTGGATCACACCGGTCACGGCCGCAGCAGCGGGGAGCGGGTGCTCATCACCGATTTCGAGGACGTCGTGGCCGACCTGCACATCGTGATCCGGCACGCCGCGCGGGAGAACCCGGGTATCCCGTTGGTTCTCATCGGCCACTCGATGGGCGGCATGATCGCCGCTCGCTACGCCCAGGTGCACGGCAGTGAACTCAGCGCCCTGGTGCTGTCCGGGCCGGTACTGGGCCGCTGGAGGGCCGCCGAGCAACTCGTAGCGGCTGAGCAGATCCCCGACGAGCCGCTGGATCCGGCCACACTCTCGCGCGATGAGCAGGTCGGTCTCGACTATGCCGCCGACCCGTTGGTGTGGCACGGACCGTTCAAACGCGCCACGGTTCAGGCCATCCTGGACACCCTCGAGCAGATCGACGCCGGCGGAGCGCTCGGGACGTTGCCGACGCTGTGGGTGCACGGAGCCGAGGACGCACTGGTCCCGGTAGCCGACAGCCGTCTCGGGATCGAGGGGCTGGGGGCTGCGAACCTGACCGAACAGGTGCTGCCCGGGGCCCGGCATGAGGTGTTCAACGAGATCAACCGCGATGAGGTGCTCGTCCTGGTCACCACGTTCATCGACGGAGCGCTCGACGGCGCAGGATGAGCAACACCGCCAGGGTCAGGAGCACAACACCCGCGATCGCGAACGGCCACGGGTTCAACAATTCTGACGCCCCGGAGGACGTCTGACCCTGCCAACGCCGGATCCCGGGACCGCCTCGATGGAGCCAGGCCACCCAGAACATCGGGAGAGCGGCCCCGATGAGGAACAGCGGCCAGCCCTGGCCTCGGCTCAACACACCCGTCAGGATCATCACCACCACCGCCCCAGGCAGCACGAACATGCCGATGCTGGGCAGTGAGACGACGCCGAAGACGAGAAGAAACCCGCCGAGCAGCCAGAGGAACCGAACCGCTCCACCGCTGATCGGACCGCGAGCGGCGGGCAGCCCGGTTCGCGCCTTCGGTTCGATCTCCGCCATGAGTCCTCCTTGAGCAGCGCCTACGTGCGGTGACTACTCGCGGTGACTACTCGCCGTCGACCGTCAGTTGCTTACCCGAGCGCCGCACCAGCCGGTGGAAGATCGTCCAGTACATCACACCGATCATCACCCCGCCACCGACGATGTTGCCAAGTGTCACCGGTAACAAGTTGTCCACGTAGAAGGCGCCCCAGGTCAACTCGGCGAAGTCCTCCGCCGCCAGGCCCGTATCTGCCCAGAAGGCGTCATCGGCGGTGGTCTTGATGATGACGCCCAGCGGGATCAGGAACATGTTGGCTACCGAGTGCTCGAAGCCGCTCGCCACGAACAGCGCGATCGGCATCGTCACCGCGACCACCTTGTCGGTGGTGGTGCGCCCGGAGTAGGCCGCCCAGATCGCCAGGCAGACCAGCAGGTTGCACAGCACCCCCAGGGCGAACGCCTCCAGGAAGGAGTGGCTGACTTTGGTGGTGGCGCTGTTCAGCACCACGGTGCCCCAGCCGCCGTCGACCATCCGCCAGGTGCCCGCCACGTACACCAGCACCACCATCGTCAACGCGCCGAGGAAGTTCGCCACGTAGACCACGCCCCAGTTGCGCAGCAGCTGCCACCACGTGATGCGCCCGGAGGCGCGGGCGGTCAGGGTCAGGGTGTTGGAGGTGAACAGTTCCGCACCGGTGAGCACCACCAGCACCAGGCCGGTGGTGAACACCAACCCGCCCAGCACCCGGGCCACGCCCCAGGGCAGTGCCTCCGCGCCGACCTGGCTGGTGACGAAGAAGACGAAGCCCAGGGCGATATAACCCCCGGCGGTCAGCCCGAGCAGGAACGAGGCCAGCGGTCGGTTGACCGCTTTGGAGTAGGCGGCGTCCTCGGCGGCCCGGGCCATCTGGGCCGGGGTGAGGATGCCGTAGGAGTCATTCATCGCAGAACTTCCTCGTTCGGGACGGGATGTCGATGGACGGGCCCACGTCGATCACGGGCGGGCAGCGGGTTCGGAACCGGGCGGGGCCGGGCGTGCTGCGGTTGTGGCCACGCCCGGCCCGCTGGTGTCAGGACAAGCCGTACTGACCGGCATCCTTGACCGCCTTGGCCAGGGCGGCCTTGTCGATCTCGACGTCGTCCTTGTGCTTGATGATCATTCTCGTCTCATCGCCGGAGAGCCGCTCGAAAGCGACGGCTCCCACGTCCTGGACATTGCTGACCGACATGCGCACGGCCAGCACGTCGTCGTTGGAGGTGATGCCACTCAGGGTGTAAATGGTGGAGATCATGGCTGTCATGGCTGGTCCTTGCCTCTAGATGCGGCCGTTGAACGCTTGCATGGCGGAGTCCTCACGGGTGCCGCCACGTCCGTCACCGTACTCGGCGTAGTCGGTGATCCACTCAACGGACTTGACCCACTTCACCATCTTGTAGCCGTGGTTGGACTCCACCCGCAGACGCAAGGGTGCACCCAGGTGGATCTCCAGAGGCTGATCGTTGCGCTCATAGGCCAGGATGGTGTCGTCCTCAGCCAGCATCTCCAGGTCCAGCACCGCGTAGAAGGGTTCGCGTGGCCGGTGATCGTACATCTCCTGGGCCAGCCCGTGGGACTCGATCATCACGTAGTTGGCCTCGGCCGGGCGGGGGCCGAGCAGGTCCAGCACGTCCCGGACACGCACCCCGCCCCACTTGGAGGTGGCCGACCACCCCTGCATACAGGTGTGGATGGCGATGTACTCGGTCTTCGGCAGTGCCTTGAGGTCATCGAGGCTGAGCTCGAGGACCTTGCCGTCGACCTCCCCGCCGACTCTCAGGCGCCAGTCCTTCCACTCGTTGTCGCGGTGGGTCAGCCACTCGGTGGATTCGTCCTTGGTGGGCGGCAGGCCGTTGGTCCAGTGGAACTCGGAGAGGTCCTCGGTGGTGTAGGTGTTCTGCTTGCCCATCCGCGGCTTCATCCAGTTCAGGGTCAGTTTGCGCACCGGCTCGGTCGCGGCGACCAGGAACCGCTGGGCCCGGGCACGGTCCGAGAGGGACCAGTAACTCAGCGCGATCCAGAAGGCGAAGACCACCACGATGGTGGCGATGACGATGGTGAAGGCCTGTGCGTACCGGGAGGTGTCGGTGACGCCGAAGACCATGTGCGCGAGGTTGTACTCGGGGTGGACCAGGAACACCAGGCCCACGTGCATGATGATGAACAGGGTCATGATGACCATGCCGACGAAATGCAGCGAACGCGCGCCCTGATGACCTCCGAGCGCCTTGACGAACCAGGGGAAGCGCGAGCGCACCGCCGGGGCCATGCCGAGGCCGGTGAGAATCATGAACGGCGCGACGATGAAGATGATGAAGGTGTAGCCGAGCATCTGCAGGGCGTCGTAGGGCTGGAAGTGCTCGATGCTGGGCACGCCGAACCCGAGGTAGATCACCAGGGAGTCCCAGGCCTCGCCGAAGACGTCCCAGGAGGTCGGGATGATGCGCCGCCACAGGCCGGTCCCGAAGAGCAGGGCGACGTAGACGAGGCCGTTGAGCAGCCACAGCGAGGTGCCCAGGCCGTGCCAGTGCCGGCCCAGCCCGATGTTCTTACGGCCCGGCAGCCCGATCAGCGGGTGCAGGCTGCGCTCGTCCATGAGCGAGGTGTAGACGCCCTCTTCCTTGGGCAGTGTGCGGCGGGTGAACTTCAGCCACTCGGTTCCCGGCTTGCAGTCGTTGCGCCACCAGAAGCGGGGCAGCGAGGAGATGATCTCCCAACCACTGCGAATCAGGATCCCGATGAGTACGAAGTTGATCAGGTGCGACGCGCGCAACCAGAGCGGAAAATCGCCGCCGTCCATGCCGGCCTCCATTGATGTTGGGTCGTGTCGTTCGTTGACGACGGTGGGTAGTTCTCCTCACACCGTACTGGCTAAGGCTGATGGTGCGAGGCGGTCGAGGGCAATTATTACATGGTGTAGTTGTAGTTATAGCCGGTGCCCGCTCGTCGCGGTCCGCCCGTGTCGCGGGCGGCGGCCGTCCGTTCCCGGATCGCGGCCGCCCGTGCCGAGGATGGCGGTCCGCCCGTGCCGTGGGCGTCGTCCGCCCATGACGAATGTCACGGGCGAGGCGTGCGTCCGGGCTCGGATTCAGTGCGAGAGCGCACCTGTGCCGCCGCGCGGACCGGCCCAGACTGAGGGGTATGGACGAGGAGATCATCACTGTCGAAGCGCTGCGCCGAACCTATGGCCGGACCCGGTCGGCCCCCGGATTCGACGCCGTGCGCGGGGTGAGCCTGCAGGTGGGCCGTGGGGAGCTGTACGCCCTCCTGGGGACCAACGGTGCGGGGAAGACCTCGTTGCTGGAGGTGATCGAGGGCATCGCCCCGGCCACCGCCGGGCGAGCGCGGGTGCTGGGTAGGGATCCGCACCGCGAGCGGGCCGCGGTACGACCGCACACCGGCATCATGCTGCAGGAGGCAGGGTTCCCTCCCCAACTGAAGGTGGCCGAGTTGGCCCGTGCCTGGTCCCGTACCCTCTCCCGGCCCCGGGACGTCGGAGAAGTGCTCGGTGAGGTGGGCTTGTCCCACCGGGCCGGTGTCGCGGTCAAGAGCCTGTCCGGTGGGGAGCGGCGACGGTTGGATCTGGCGCTGGCCATTCTGGGCAGTCCCACCGTGCTGTTCCTGGATGAGCCGACCACCGGCCTGGACCCGGAGAGCCGGCGGGCCAGTTGGGACCTGATCCGGTCGATGGTCGACGACGGTGTCACCGTGGTGCTCACTACCCACTACCTGGAGGAGGCCGAGGAACTGGCCGACCGGATCGGCATCATGCATGAGGGCCGGCTGGTCCGGGAGGGCACCGCCGCGCAGATCGTGGCCGACGAACCCGCCCGGATCTCCTTCGTCCTACCCGAGTCCGCACCGGCCCTTCCAGCCCTCTACGGACGGCACCGGGTGCGCACCGGTCGGACGGTGCGGCACACCATCAGCACCCACCGGCTGCAAACGGACCTGCGCCTGTTGCTGAACTGGGCCGAGCAGGCCGGCGTCGAACTGGCTGAACTCAACGCAAGGGCCGCATCGCTGGAGCAGGCATTCCTGGCGATCGCCGGCCGGGAGGGTCCCGAACCCGACGCGAGCACGGCCGGCCGTGAGCCGGGCGGTGCCGGACCTGGCGGGTCCGGCACGAATCAGGAGGTAGGAGTATGAGTGTGACCACGACAGCGACCAGCAGCACGCTGCTCGGCCGCGGGGCGGCAACCCTACGGCGCGTCGGGGCGCTGGCACGCATGGAAGCAACGCTGCTCGTGCGCAACACGACCGCGCTGGCGACCGCGATCGCGGCACCGCCGCTGATGGTGCTGCTCTTCATCCCGATGGTGGACTCCCTCGCCGACACCGAGGGCGTATTCGCGGCGCTGATCATCGCCATGATGGCCACCTTCGGTCTGCTGTTCATCGCCTACTACAACCTGACCACCACGGCAGTGGCCCGCCGGGAGGAGTTGACGCTCAAACGGCTCATCACCGGAGAGATCTCCTCGGCGGAGGTGCTGGCCGGGATGGCGGTCCCGGCTGTGCTGATCGTCGGTGCTCAACTCGTGCTGGTCACCGTCGTCGTCGCCTTCGTCTTCGAGATGCCCGCACCGACGAACGCGGTGCTCGTGCTGGTCGCGATCGTCGGTGGCCTCATCGCCTTCTCCCTGTTCGGCTACGCCTCATCCGGGTTGACCAAGACGGTGGAGTCGGCCCAGCTGACCACGTTGCCGGTGATCTTCGGGACGCTGCTGGCCAGCGGACTCGTGTTCCCCTTGACAGCACTTCCCGACACCGTGCAGCGCATCGCGGAGTTCACCCCGCTGGCACCGGTGGTCACGTTGATCCAACTGGGGCTGACCGGCATCGGGCCCGACGGCCAGATCCATACGTTCGCCGAGAGTTTCGGCGCGGGGCTGGTTCCGATGGTGGTCCTGGTGGCATGGTGCGTGCTGGGCGCGCAGGCGATCAAGAAGTGGATGCGGTGGGAGCCCCGTGAGTGAGACCCCAGGGCCCGCCGGTCCGCCGGGAGGCGCTACCGTGGCGTCGGTGACCACCAGCGCGAGCGCCAGTCTCTTCCGCTGGTCCGCACTGAGCAACCCCCAGCGGTTCGAGGCCTACAACCGGTGGTCCTTCTACAGTTTCCTGGCCGCCGTGCCGCTGCTCTCCCTGGCGCAGCTGGCCGGCCCCACGCCGTGGACGGACGCGCAAGGACTGACCTACCTGGGTGTGATGATGGCGCACACCGTGGTGTGCCTGGTGGTGGCATCGAGGTCCTTCGACCACATCCTCGGGCGGATGCCCCTGCCCCGCCGAATGCTGGTCGGGCTGGCCGGGACGGTGTCGGCCGGCCTTGTGGTGATCGCCGCCGTGTACCCCGGGGTCGGCCGCGCCGAGGACCCGAGGGCGTTGCTCTATGCGGTCCTCATCCTGCTCGTCTCGGCGCTGTTGGCGGTCTGCCCGCTGATCAAGGCCCCGTACGTGGCGATCGGGAGTGGCCTGACCGCGCTGGTCGCGGCCACATTCGCTGCCATGGCCGGGGCCCTGAACTACATCCCGGTGGCTGGGTTCGTCGGGCTGGCGCTGTCGTTGTCGATGGCGCTATCGATGCGGATCGCGGTGTGGATGGTGCTGGTGATGTGGGACCTGGACCGGCGCCGGGAGGTCGACGCCAGGCTGGCCGTGGCCGAGGAGCGGTTGCGATTCTCCCGGGACCTGCACGATGTGTTCGGGAGGACCCTGTCCACGGTGGCGGTGAAGAGCGAACTGGCCGCCGCCTTGACCGAGCGCGGCGACTCGCGGGGGATCGAGGAGATGGAGCAGGTCCGCTCCCTCGCAGAGGACGCGCTGAAGGAGGTCCGTGAGGTGGTGCAGGGCTACCGGGCCGCCGACCTGCCGACCGAGATGGCCGGTGCCCGGGCGATCCTGACCGCGTCGGGGATCGAGGTCCGGGTGGCCGGGGAGCACCTGCACCTGCCCGCCGGCGCCCAGCGGGCCCTGGCCTGGGTGGTTCGCGAGGGCGTGACCAACGTCGTGCGGCACTCGCGCGCCACCGAGTGCACCCTCGAACTGAGCGAACGGGACGAGGGCTACCTGCTGCAGATCACCAATGACGGCGTCGCCGCGACCGGCGCCCCGATGACCGCCCGGCCGGCCGGCGGTAGCGGTCTGCGCGGCCTGACCGAGCGGTTGGGTGCCCTCGGCGGGACGCTGCAGATACCACCGGCCCCGCCGGAACACTTCGTGCTGTGCGCCTGGGTTCCCGGCCACGCCGAGGTGCCGCGCCCCGCTCACGGCACGTCCGACCACCCTTCGCATCCCACGGAGTCACCATGACGATCAAGATCCTGCTCGCCGACGATGAGAACCTCATCCGGGATGCGCTGGCGAGCCTGCTGGGTCTGCAGGAGGACCTGGAGGTGGTGGCGCAGGCCGCCTCGGGGACCGAGGCGATCGCGGCAGCGACCAAGCACCGGCCGGACGTGGCCGTGCTGGACCTGCAGATGCCCGGAGCGGACGGGATCGAGGTGGCCGAGCACCTGGGTCGGGAGGTCCCGGGCTGCGCAGCGGTCATCGTCACCAGTCACGGCCGGCCCGGCTATCTGCGCAAGGCCCTCGAGGTCGGGGTGCGCGGGTTCGTGCCCAAGACGGTCTCGGCGAGCGTGCTGGCCGATGTGGTCCGGCAGGTCCATCAGGGCGGTCGCTACGTGGACCCCGAACTCGCCGCCGACGCGATCGCCTCCGGCGCGAGCCCGCTGACCCCGCGGGAATCGGACGTGCTGGAGTTGGCGGCCGACGGCGCCCCGGTTGAGGAGATCGCCGCACGCGCACACCTCTCGGCCGGGACGGTGCGCAACTACCTGTCGGCGGTGGTGTCCAAACTCGGAGTCGCCAACCGTCACGAGGCGGTGGCCAGGGCCCGAGCCCAGGGCTGGCTCTGAGGCCGGGTGTCGAACTCCTGAGACCTGCACCGCCCACCGCCGGCGGGCCGCACCGAGCGTTCGCAGCGACGCAGTATCCCCGGACCGAGGTCAGCGACTGTTCGTGATGTGGATGTCACCGCTGATCGACCTCGCCTCGACCGTCAGCACCTGCTCATCGCTGTCGGGAGCCCTGGTGGCAGCCAGGGTGGACTTGGTGTGACCGGAGGTGCTGGAGCAGTCCAGGAAGACGGGGGTTCCGGCCGGGACGGCGACGGTGACGTCCCCCGAGGCGCTGCTGGCATTGATCGTTCCGTGGGTGGCCTTGCGTACCTCCAGGTCGCCGGAGGCCGAGCGAATCCGTGCCGTTCCCGCCAGCTCGCCGATCCGGCTGTCTCCAGAGGCGGTGGTGGAGACGACGTCGGTCGCCGACTCGATGATCAGGTCCCCGGAGCCGCTGTTGAACTCGATGTGCCCGCTGGCCCGGCCCAGCCGCAGGTCCCCGGAGCCGGACTTGAAGCCGCCGTCGGTCAACGAGTCGACCACCACATCCCCTGATCCGCTGGACACCTTGACTGCACCCGCCTGCTCCAGATACACGTCACCGGAGCCCGTGCGCACCTGCACGCTGCCGACCGTGCCGCGGGCGGTGAGATCCCCCGAGCCGCTGAAGACCTCGATGTCGGACCCGGGCGGCACCTGAACCTCGATGTCCAGCCGCGGGGTGGACCCGAAGAACAGTCCACCCGCGCGCGGGACGGTGATGTTCAAGACGTCACCGTTGAACTCGACCAGGGTGTCCTCGGCGTAGGCGCGACCGGTGGAGTTCTCCCGGTGGGGCTTCAGCCGCACGGTCGCTTCCGCGGTATCGGCAGCGGTGATGGTCAGGTCACTGCTGCGGGTGCCGGCGTGCACGCGGACCGGCCCGGTCACGGCAAAGGCGTACTGCGTCATGTCGATGGCCTCGTTCTCGCTTCGGGTGCTCAACGCTTCGGCCGGGTATTGTCCCGGCGCCGACCGGCGGGCCGGGTGGTGCGCTCCCTGCGACGCTTGGGCTTGCGCAGGTGGAACGGTGGTGGGTCATCGGCATTGCGTACGATGTGGAATCCGAAGTTGGATGTGGGAATCAGTTCCATCGAGGGGCTCCTTCAGCGCACCCAGCCGGTCATCCGCCGGCCGGTGCTGGTGGTGCGGGTGCTGGACGGTGCCGGGTGGAGTGCGTGTTGCGCGGCGCGCACCAGCCAGGCGTTGGTGGACAGGCCCTCGGTGGCGGCGGCTTGTTCCACCTGTGACTTGAGGGACTCGGGCAGGCGTAGGGAGATACGGGAGATGTCGCCATCCTCCGCCGGGGCCGGCGGGACAGGCGGCTCGGGCGGGGTTGGTGGTTCGACGTCCGGGCCGGGGGTGACGACGACGTCCGGGCCGCCGCCGCGGAAGCGGACCTCGACGGTGTCGCCGTCGAGTTGCAGCGTGATCTGGTCGGATAGGTCGGCAGCGAACTCCGTCAGCGTCAGGCGCAGGGCCGACTCCATGGTGCGGCCCAACCGTTCGGCCGCCTCCTGCACCTCGGCGGAGGAGGTTTGTGCGGCCGCGCCCAGTGCTTCCTGGAGCGCCTGGAGGTACCGATCGAGATCCATGACGCCACTATGACATCAGAATGACGTCAGCGCAAGGCTTTATGGCGTCGAAGTGGCGCAATCGTGATGCCGTACTGACCTGCGGGTTGCGCCGTCCCGGCGTCAATCCAGGTCAGGCGCGGTGAAGGAGTGGTGCTGCGGCGCGTAGCATCACCTCGTGATCCACCCTCCGGTACCGCGTTCCTACCGGGCTGCCGTCGCCGTGGCCCGCCCGGTGATGCGCGCGATGACCAGGAGACGGTGGGAGGGTGGGGAGAACCTCCCGCAGGGTGGCTTCATCGCCGCGGCCAACCACCTGAGCCATGTGGACCCGTTCACGTTCCTGCACTTCCTGATCGACCACGGCCGTTACGCCAAGGTCCTGGCCAAGCACTCCCTGTTCACGATTCCGGTGCTCGGTCACCTGTTTCGTTCCACCGGGATGATCCCGGTCTACCGTGGCACCGAGCGGGCGGCGGGCGCGCTGCACGAGGCCCGGGCGCGACTGGCGGTCGGGGAGGCGGTGGCGGTGTTCCCGGAGGGCACCCTGACCAAGGATCCGGACCTGTGGCCGATGGTGGCCACGACCGGTGTGATCCGCCTCGCCCTGGCCACCCGGGCCCCACTGATCCCGGTGGGGCAGTGGGGGGCGCAGGCACTGCTGCCCCGGGGACGCCGTATTCCACGGGCGATCCCCCGCAAGCCGGTCACGGTGTTCGCCGGGGAGGCGGTGGACCTGAGCGACCTCTACGACCTGCCCCTGGACGCCGAGGTGCTGCGCGAGGGCTCGGCCCGGCTGATGGCGGCCATCACCGCGCTGGTGGCCCGCGCCCGGGTGGAGACACCACCGGCCACACCGTTCGATCCGCGCACCGGCCCGGTCTGAGCCTCCAGCCGGCGGATGTGGCGGCGCCGGTCCAGCGGTTCTGATGAAGGAGGTGCTGACCTACCCGGGCCCGATGAGGACATGACCGGCCGCCGGTGGTGCCGGGGCGGGTGGTGCCCGCCGCAGGGCCGGCTGGGCGCGCGGTAGCGTGGCCGGGATGAACCAGAGCACCCGATTGATCAACGACCTGCTCAGCATCCGCACCTGGACCGCGTTCGATATCGACGGCGAGGGCCGCGTCCTGGCCGGTCATGACGAACTCGGCTCGATGCAGTTGGTCGAGATCGGTACCGACGGCTCCCGGACAGCGCTCACCGACCTGCCCGGGCGCTGCACCGGCCGTTACATGCCCGGCAAGCGGGCCGTCGTCGTCCAGCACGACGCCGGTGGTGACGAGAACTGGCAACTGTCCGCCCTGGACCTGGAGACCACGCCCGCCACCCCGGCGCGCCTGGAGGACCTCAGGCCCCTGGTTCGCCATGAGCGCTACATGCACGTGCTGCAGGACGTGACCGAGGCCGGCCTGGTCTACTCCACCAACCGGCGCAACGGCGTGGACATGGACGTGGTGGTGCGGTCCCACGATGACGGCACCGAACAGGTGGCCTATGACGGCGGTGGGTACGTCGTCGCGGTGCGTGCCTCGCATGACGGCACGAGCGCCGCGGTGGTGCGCCTGAGTCTGCAGCCGGCCTCCACGGTGGTGGAGACCGTCGGTCCCCACGCGTTCGGTGCCGCCGGACCGGCCGATGCCTCGAGCGGGACCTTTGGGGCAACCGACACGGCCGGGACCGGCGGTGCAGCGGAGAAGGCCGGGACGTCGCGGACCGTCACCGACCCCGGCGAGCACGCCTCGCACCGCCAGGTGCATTGGGGCGCCGAGGGCGACGGGCTGATCCTGTCCAGCAACCACGGCCGGGAGTTCCACGCGCTGTGGCGGGTGGACGAGGACGGTTGGCGCCTCCTGGTCGGCGACGAGGCGGCCGACCTGGACTGCTGGGTGAGTCCCGATGCGACGCGCATGGTGGTGGGCCGGCAGCGCGACGGCGTCATCGCCCTGTCCCTTTACCGCACCGACGGCACTCACGAGCGCGACTTGGACATCCCCGGGCTGGGGAGCGCATCGGTGACCTGGTCGACCGACTCCGCCAACGTGGTGATCTCCGGATCGACGCCCACCGAACCGGGAGCGATCCACCGGGTGCGGGCCGTGAGCGGGCAGGTGGACCTGATCGCCTCCTCCGCCGCCGAACTCGGCGAGGGTCTGCGCGATCGGCTGATCACGCCCAGCGTGCACCGGGTGCCGACCCCCGACGGCGAGCAGGTGCCCTGCTTCGTCTACGCCGGGGCGACGGTGACCGATGACGCCGCAACGGGCCAGAACCAGGCCCGCTCGGCACTGAGCGGGGCGTCGGTGATCCACATCCACGGCGGCCCGGAGGCCTCGGCCGACCTGATCTTCGCGCCGGTGATCCAGGCGCTCGCGGCCACCGGACTGACCGTGCTGGTGCCGAACGTGCGGGGCTCGGCCGGATACGGCAAGCGGTGGATCTCCCTGGACGACGTCGAACTGCGGCTGGACTCCGTCGCCGATCTGGCCGCGCTGCACGCCTGGCTGCCCGACCTGGGCCTGGACCCGGGCAGGTCGGCGCTGTGGGGTGGTTCCTACGGCGGCTACATGGTGCTCGCCGGGCTCTCGATGCAGCCGCAGTTATGGGCCGCCGGGGTGGACATCGTCGGGATGAGTTCCCTGGTGACCTTCCTGGAGAACACCTCCGACTACCGCCGGGCCTACCGGGAGCGGGAGTACGGCACGCTCGAACAGCACCGGGCGTTCCTGGAGAAGGCATCCCCGATCACCTATCTGAACCAGATCAGGGCACCGTTGTTCATCATCCACGGCGCCAACGACCCCCGGGTACCGCTGAGTGAGGCCGAGCAGATCCAGGAGGCCCTGGAGGCCTCCGGAGTGCCCAACGATCTGCGTGTTTATCACGACGAAGGCCACGGGCTGTCCAAGCGGTCCAACCGGCTGGACGCCTATCCCGCGGCGCTGGACTTCCTGCGCACCCACCTGGCGGTTCCGCAGCACTGAGGGTGGGCAAGCCCAGGCGCGCCGGGCACGGACGTGGCCGCACCGGCTCGGGCGTGCCGGCGGGTCTCAGCCGTCCTGCGCGGCGGCGACGGCCAGAGCCTGGAACAGGTCGGCAGCGAGATCCTCGACGTTCTCGATACCCACGCTCAGGCGCACCAGGTTCTCCGGCACCCCGTCGGGCTCGGTGGGGATGCGGCGACGGCGCTCCAGCAGCGACTCCACCCCGCCCAGGCTGGTCCCGGGCATCCACAGCCGCACCGACTCCACCAGCGCCTGTGCTCCCGCCCGGCCGCCACGCGGGCGCACCGTGATGACCGACCCGAAGGTGTCCAGCTGCGCGGCGGCGCGCTGATGCTGGGGGTGGGAGGCCAGCCCCGGGTAGCCCACCTCGACCACGTGCTCATGACCTTCCAGCCGGGCCGCCAGTTCGGCTGCGTTCGCGCTGGCGCGCTCCAGCCGCAGCGCCAGGGTGCGCAAGCCACGCAGGGCCAGCCAGGCCTCCCACGGCCCGGGGATCGCTCCGCCGAGGGTGCGGCGGGCACGGATGGCCGCGGCGACGTCCGCGTTGTTGCTCAGTGCCGCCCCGATCAGCACGTCGGAGTGGCCGGCCAGGTGCTTGGTGACCGAGTGGACCACCACATCGGCCCCGTGGGCCAGGGGCCGCTGCCCCAACGGCGTGGCGAAGGTGTTGTCCACCACCACCAGGGCGCCCAGCGTGTGGGCGCCCTCGATCAGCACCGGTAGGTCGGCCACCTCCAGCATCGGGTTCGTCGGAGACTCCACCCACAGCACCACCGGCGCCCCGGGGCCCAGGTCGGCCGGGGCGGTGGCGTCGTCGTCGGCCGCCTCCCGCAGCGCCGCGAGCACTGTCTCGGTCCGCGCGATCGGAACCTGGTGCACCCGCACCCGGCTGCGCCGGGTGAGGTCGTGACCCGCCTCGATGGTGGCGTTGTAGGCGTGGGTCGGCAGCACCAGGTGCCCGCCCGGGGCCACCAGGGTCAGCGCGGCGTCGATCGCACCCATCCCGGAGGAGAACACCACGGCGGGTTCGGCGGCGCCCTCGAGCAGGGCGAGTGCCTCCTCCAGCGGCTCCCATGTCTCGGTGCCGTGGCGGGTGTAGACCCGCTGACCGGACCCGAGTTGCGCGGCGGTGCTGACGTAGGTGGAGGACAGCACCACCGGGGGGTTGACCGGGGCCTGCTCGGTGCGCGCCGGTCGGCCGGCTGCGACCACCTGGGTATCGGGGCGCCAGCCGGAACCGGGGCGGGCGGGCGTGTCGTTGTCCATCGGGCCAGACTAGGAGTGTCGAAGGGTATTACGCTCAACGGTGATGAGTGATTCCAGGATTCGAGTGGCCGTGGTCTTCGGGGGCGCCAGTAGCGAGCATGCGATCAGTTGTGCGACCGCTGCAGGGGTGCTGGGCGCGATCGATCGGGACCGTTTCGAGGTGGTGCCGATCGGGATCTCACCCAAGGGGGAGTGGGTGTTGGCCGCTGATGATCCGCAGCGGTGGGCGCTGGACTCCGGTGGGACCGGGCAGCCCGCCACCGATGCGGCGGTGCCCGACGGCGGCAACCCCGGTGCGGGCGAGGCCAGTGAGGGCGAGGCCAGTGATGGCAACCCCGGTGACGTCCGGACCGACCCGGGCCCGCAGGCCCCCGGGGCGGGCGCGCCGCGCGGCCCGGTGGTGGGGGCCGAGCACGGACTGGTCACGCTCCCGCTGGGGGACGGCACGCAGGGGCCGACCGTGACCGCGCCGGGTCAGGTGCCCAGGGAACTGGCCGCCGTCGATGTGGTGTTCCCGCTCCTGCACGGCCCGTTCGGGGAGGACGGCACCGTGCAGGGTCTGCTGGAACTGGCCGGCCTGCCCTACGTCGGCTCGGGTGTCCTGGCCTCGGCGGTGGGGATGGACAAGCACTACATGAAGGTGGTGCTGCGCGACGCCGGCCTACCGGTGGGACCGTGGCTGACGGTCACCCCGCGGCGATGGGCCGAGCACCCCGATGAGGTGACCGCCGCCGCGGGGGAGCTGGGCTGGCCGGTGTTCGTCAAACCTGCCCGGGCCGGATCGAGCGTGGGGGTGTCGAAGGTCGAGGGACCCCAGGGGCTGGCCGAGGCGATCACGCTGGCCCAGGCCAGTGACCCGAAGGTGTTGATCGAGGCGGCGATAGCCGGCCGGGAGATCGAGTGCGCGGTACTGGGCGGACGCGATGGTGGCCCGCCGCGCACCACCGTGCCCGGGGAGATCGTGGTGGGTTCGGACGGCGGGTTCTACGACTTCGAGACCAAGTACTTCGACCCCGGCGCGGCCGAACTCCTCTTCCCCGCCGACGTGCCCGAGGTCGTGGTGGACCAGGCGCGGGACCTGGCCGCGCGCACCTATGAGGCGCTGGGGTGCGAGGGCCTGGCCCGGGTGGACTTCTTCTACACCACCGAGGGGACGTTGTTGGTCAACGAGATCAACACCATGCCCGGGTTCACCCCGTTCTCGATGTTCCCGATGCTCTGGCAGCGCTCCGGGATGACCTACCCCGAGTTGATCACCGAACTGCTCGACCTCGCCCTGCAGCGCCCGGTCGGCCTTCGCTGAGCGATCGCCGGTCAGCCCCGCTCCCGGCCGATCTGCACCTGACGCACCGCCTGGGCCAGCAACGCCAGCACCACCACCCCCAGCAGCACGTAACTAGTGCGCCACTGGACCCCGAGGAAGGCCACCACCACCAGGACCACGCTCGTGGCGATCACGGTGTCGCGCCACGCTGCCGCGGTGGCCCGGTCGCTCCAGCCCGGGTCGTCGGCCGACCCGCGTGGCCCGCCTCCGGGCCGGGAACCGGCGCCGCGTGCAGCACCCTTGGCCGAGCCCGCGCCCGTGGCACGCGTACCGGCACCGCCGCCGGTCGGCGCGGAGCCGAACAGGATCCAACCCAGCACCGTCAGCGGGACCGCGAGCACGCCCGCCACGACGGCCAGCGTGAGCAGGTAGGCCCCGGGGTTGGCCCCGGCGGCGATCACACCGACGGCCACCGCCAGCACGATGGCCGAACACACCGCCGGCACCCGTCGTCGCATCATGGTCACGTCCCGTCCCTCCACTCACGTCGCGGCCACCCCGGATCCGGCGCGCTCGCACCGCCACTCACAGCAGGTCCTCCTCCAGGCTCAGGCACTCCCTGGTCTGGGGCACCAGCGTGATCGCCGGCGCCAGGTCGGACAGGATCGCGTCGTGACCCTGCCCCTCCCACTGTTGCGGGACCTGCACCTCCACCGCGGGTGAGCGCCCGAACGTGGTGAGCGTGAGCACGTCGGCCTGCCCGTCCTCGGGTTCGCGCATCACCCAGTCCACGGCCGGCCCGTCCGGGCTGGTGACGGTGACGCAGTGCTCGGTGGTGGGGCCCAGCACCTCCACCCCGCAGCGCAGCGTGATCGGCGGGTCGCCCCAGGCGCGGGTGGACTGGGAGGTGGTGGAGCGCCGTTCCAGCCCACCCAACTCGTGCGGGGTGGCGCGCAGCACCTCGGCACACATCGGGTCCGAGGCGTGCGGGCCCGGGGCCACGGTTGCGACCGGGGTGCACCCGGCCAGCACCACCGCACCCGCCGCCAGGCCCCCGGCGACACCCAGTACTCGCCGCAGCACACCCATGTCCCCACCGTATCGGTGACCAGCGGTGCACTTGCTGGTCCGGATCACGGTGGGCGATACCCTGGCCGGATGCGCGTGGGTGAGATCAGCGAGACCGATCTGCTCGCCCGGATAATCCCGCGGCTGCCCCGTGGACGGACCACCCTGGTGGGCCCCGGCGACGACGCGGCCGTCCTGGCCGGGTCCGCAGCACCGCAGGTGGTCACCACCGACGTCCTCGTGCAGGACCGCCACTTCCGGCTGGGCTGGGGCACCGGCGCAGACCTGGGGTGGCGCGCGGCGATGCAGAACCTGGCCGACGTGGCCGCCATGGGGGCGGTTCCCAACTCCTTGGTGATGGCACTGGTACTGCCCGGGCACGTTCCGGTCCGTTGGGTTGAGGACCTGGCCGAGGGGTTCGCCCAGGCCTGCGCACCGCATCACGTCGGGGTGGTCGGTGGGGACCTGACCAGCGGGGAACAGATCGCGATCGCGGTCACCGCCCTCGGTGTGATCGACGACGGCGAACCGGTGCTGCGCAGCGGAGCCCGCCCCGGTGATGTGATCGCCGTGAGCGGTGTCCTGGGCCATGCCAGGGCCGGGCTGGCGCTGTTGGAAGCAGAGCGGGCGGAGCCGGCGGATCTGGTGGGAGCCTTCCTGCGCCCCACCCCGCCCCTGAGTGCCGGTCCGGTTGCGGCGCGCGCGGGCGCGCACGCGTTGATGGACATCTCTGACGGGCTGGCCCGGGATGCCGGCCGGATTGCCGTGGCCTCCGGGGTGCTGGTGGATCTGGACCCGGCCGCGTTGGCCGCCGATATCGCAGCACTGGACCCGGTCGCCGCTCAGGTCGGTGCCGACGCGACGGCCTGGGTGCTCGGCGGTGGTGAGGACCACGGGGCACTGGCCACCTTCGCGCCGGCGGCAGCGGGCGCGCGGGGGAGTTCGTCCGCACCTGCGGTGCGCACCCCGTCGGCGCATCCCCGTGGCGAGGGCGCTGCGCCGTCGTCGGCCCTTCCCGAGCAGTTCCGTCCGATCGGGCGGGTACACGCGGTGCCGCCGGGCCTCGCACCGGGTGTGCGCTGGGGCGGTGCGGACCTGCCACCGGGCACCGAGGGGTGGGATCACTTCGGGCGCTGAGATACGGGCCGTTCAGGTGTGATTCTGCTCACAGTGAGATATCGTGTGGTATGCGTATCTCAGAGGTAATCCGTCGTAAGGGCGCGGCCGTGATCACCATCCGGCCCGACGCCACCGTGCGCGACCTGCTCAGGGTGCTGGAGGAGAACGGGATCGGGGCGGTCGTGGTCTCCGAGGATGAGGGCGCAACCTTGGTGGGGATCGTCTCCGAGCGGGATGTGGTGCGTGCGTTGCATCGCGACGGGGAGTCGGTGCTGGAGGCTCAGGTGAGTGCGTTGATGACCGCCGAGGTGGCCACCTGCCTGCCCGAGGACGATCTGGAGTCGCTCGCCCGGGTGATGACCGAGCGGCGTGTCCGCCACCTCCCGGTCGTGGTGGAGGGCCGGCTCAAGGCCCTGGTCTCCATCGGTGACATCGTCAAGCATCGCATCGACGAACTGCAGGCCGAACGCGATCAGTTGGTCGACTACGTGCGCCGCTGAGCGGTCACCGGCTGGGCATCCGAGTCTCACCGCCGCGTAGTCAGCGTTCGAGAGGCCCGGACTCAGCGGGGCCGCCCTCGGACGCGACGAAGCCGCCCACCCGCAGGTGGACGGCTTCGGCGAGAAGGTGCGCGCGGCAGAGGACTCAGGACGCTCGCGGCACCTCGAGGACGGGACTCAGACCGCGCGGACGACCTTGCCGGCCTTGAGGCAGGACGTGCACACGTTCAGCCGCTTCGGGGTGCCGTTCTGGACAGTGCGGACCTTCTGAATGTTCGGGTTCCAGCGCCGCTTGGTCCGGCGGTGGGAGTGCGAAATGGAGTGGCCGAAGCTCGGTGACTTGGCGCAGACGTCGCACGTGGCAGCCACGGGAATCTCCTTGGTTGGTCGTGTGCTCGTCACCTACTCATCGGCGACAGGCCTGATATCGGCAGGCCATCGGATGTTCCCGGGGGCCCGCGCGCCCATTCGGGCAACCGGTACAGGATACCGGCCCCGGCGACTGGTCACAACGCCATCCGGACCGGGTGCGTGGGTGAGAATGGTCACCTTCACCTCGCCGGGTCAGGACAGCGGTGCGGACAGCTTCGTGGTGAGGACACCATGGGGCCGGCCCGGGGCTCATCGTAGCCAACTCGCCCGGCCCCGTAATCAACCCGCCCGGCCGCACTACCGCCGTCACCCGCTACCCACGGCGCAGGGCGGGTGGATGCCTGCGACGTCGGTGGGCACCGATCGGTCGGTGGGCGCCGATAGCATGGCGCCAGCCCAGCACATCCACGAGGAGGCTCAGGTATGCCGGGACAGGTCAGCCCGGGCAGGGCCCTCGAACGCGTGGTCGGACGCGCCGCGGAGCGTCTCGCCTCGTTGGGCATCCACTCCCTGCCGGACCTGCTCTATCACTTCCCGCGCAAGATCATCCCGGTCTCCCACTACTCCTCCCTGGCCGAGGTGACGCCGGGGGAGTACGGCACCGTGATCGTCGAGGTGCAGCAGATCCACGGCAGGCCCACCCGTCGGCACGGCCTGCACCTGACCACGCTGGTGGTCACCGATGGGGTCGAGACCGCCGATGCGGTCTTCTTCGGACGCGGCAAGGGAATGGAGTTCGCCCTCCGCAAGGCGGTCCCGCCGGGTAGCCGGGTGGAACTGTCCGGTGATGTGGACTGGCGTGGCGGGCGGATCCAGTTCAAGAACGTCACCTACGCCCCGATCGATCCGGATGAGGCACTGACCGAGGACGTGCGGAACCTGCATGCCGACCTCGCCGAGCTGGAGACCGGGCAGCGCCAGCCGAAGCGGCGGGAGCTCCGCCCGGTCTATCCCGCCACCGCCGAGGTGCCCTTGGACCTGGTGCGCGCGTCGATCGAGGTGGCCATGGCCCACCTGGACAGCGCCGGCTTGCACGACCCGATCCCGGCCGAGGTGCTGCGTGCCCGCGACCTGATGCCGCTGGCCAGCGCCCTGGAGACCATCCACAACCCGCCCACGATGACGGAGTACGAGGCTGCCCAGCACCGCTTCCGGTTCGAGGAAGCATTCCTGCTGCAGACGGCGCTGGCCCGCCGGCGCGCCGATATCGCCGCCTACGATGCCCGGGCGCGCCCGGGCCGCTCCGGCGGCCTGGTCGAGGCCCTCGACGCGGCGTTGCCGTTCGAGCTGACCCAGGGCCAGCGCGAGGTCGCGGCCGAGATCGCCGCCGACCTGGCCGACCCTCACCCCATGCAACGGCTGCTGCAGGGCGAGGTCGGCTCGGGCAAGACGGTCGTGGCCGTGCGGGCGATGCTGCAGGTGGTCGAGTCCGGCGGGCAGGCCGCGCTGCTGGCACCCACCGAGGTGCTCGCCCAGCAGCACGCCCGCTCGATCGCCGACCTGCTCGGCCCGCTGGGGCGCGCCGGGATGCTCGACGGCGACGACGCCGGAACCCGCATCGTGCTGTTGACCGGGTCGATCACCGGTGCTCGGCGCCGGCAGGTCCTGGCCGAGATCGCCTCCGGGGCAGCCGGCATCGTCATCGGCACGCACGCCCTCCTGCAGGAGCAGGTCCAGTTCGCCGACCTGGGCTTGACGGTGATCGATGAGCAGCACCGCTTCGGGGTGCAGCAGCGCGAGGCCCTGCGGGCCAAGAGCAACGTGATGCCACACCAGCTGTACATGACCGCCACCCCTATCCCGCGGTCGGTCGCGATGACGTTCTTCGGCGACGTGGAGGTCTCCACACTCCGCGAGATCCCCGCCGGTCGGGCGCCGGTCACCACCCACATCGTTCCGGCAGCCAACGAGCGATGGCTCGCCCGGGCCTGGACCAAGATCGCCGAGGAGATCGACCGCGGCAACCGTGCCTACGTCGTCGCTCCGAGGATCTCCTCGGGCACCGCCGAGGAGAGCGCCGACCTGGTCGATGACGACGACGCAGGCCCGGCCGCGGCCGCGTCCCGTTCCGCCCGGGCCGGGAGGGCAGCCGGCCCGGGCGGCGGGCCCTCAGGTGCTCCGGCGCCGATGAGCAACGTCACCGACGTGGCGCAGATGCTCGCCCGGCACGAGTTGTTGGCCCATATCCCCCAGGGCATGCTGCACGGCCGGTTGCCGGCGGAGGAGAAGGATGTCGTGATGGCCTCCTTCGCCGACGGGCGCGCCCCTTTGTTGGTCACCACCACGGTGGTGGAGGTCGGGGTGGACGTGCCCGAGGCCACCGTGATGGTGATCCTGGACGCCGAGCGGTTCGGGCTGTCCCAGTTGCACCAGTTGCGGGGCCGGGTCGGACGCGGCAGCGAGCCGGGGTTGTGCCTGCTGGTCACGGCGGCCGAACCGGGCAGCCCGGCGCACGAGCGCCTGGCGATCCTGGAACGCACCAACGACGGTTTCGTGCTGGCCGAGGAAGACCTGAAGACCCGCAAGGAGGGTGATGTGCTCGGCTCGGCCCAGTCCGGCCGGTCCCGCTCGCTGCGCCTGCTGCGGGTGGTCACCGACCGCGACATCATCGCCCGGGCCCGCGAGGACGCGCGGGCCCTGATCGAGCAAGACCCTAACCTGGTGCATCATCCCGAACTGCTGACCGCGATCACCACGATGGTCGACCCCGAACACGAGGAGTACCTGGACCGTGCCTGAGCCCACCCCCCTGGTACGGACCAAGGGCCTCACCCTGGGGTACGGAGCGGACCTGGCCAGCCGGGTCTGCCCACCGGTCTCGGTCTCGGTCGCCCCCGGCCAGGTGCTGGCGGTGATCGGCGCGAACGGCACCGGCAAGTCCACCTTCCTGCGGGCGGTGGCCGGGCTGCTGCCCCCGCTGGCCGGGTCGGTGCAGACCTTCGGGCGCCCGGTGGACGAACGCGCCGCGTGGTTCCGGGCCTACACCGCGATGCTGCTCGATGAGGACTCCTACCTGCCAGCCCTGACCGTGCGCGAGCACCTGCTGCTGACCGCCCGTGGTCACGGCGTGAAAGGGGTGTCGGACCTGGTCACCGACCTGGTCGAGGAGTTCGGACTCACCGACCGTCAGCACGCCATCCCCACCGCGCTGTCCTCGGGACAGCGGCGCCGGCTGCTGCTCTCGGCGGTGTTCGTGCGGCCGCGCAAACTGCTCCTGTTGGACGAGCCGGAGCAGCGCCTGGACTCGGGCATGCGGGACCGCCTCGCGCAGCGCCTGGTTGCCGAACGGGCTGCCGGCGGTGGCGTGGTGATGGCCACCCATGACCCGGTCCTGGTGCGCCGGTCCGCTACTGCGGCGGTGCTGCTCACCGAGGACGGGGTCACCCGGCTCTCACCGGAGGACGGTGCCCGGGCGATCGAGGCGCTGTGAGCCGAGGCGCCGCGAGTAACGGGACCGAGGCTCCCGAGGGTGGGCAGTGGCCACCGCCGCCCCAGGAGGCGCTGTCCGGCGTCGACCTTCGGCGGCTGACCCGTCAGGCCACCGAGGCGCACGGCGGTGGCCGGATCAGTGAACTGGTCGGAGAGGTCTACTCCGTCCTGGTAGCCGGGGCGATCGCCTGGCTGGTGGTGATCGGTGCCGTGCAGGCGCTCGGAATGGAGGCCGATACCGGCCAGGCACCAGCCCTGATCGAACCGGGCTGGTTGGCTCTGGCCGCGGCGACGCTGGCCGCCGGCGTCGTGGTCAGCCTGTTCGCCCGGTTGGGCCCGATGGCGATGGGGGCCGGTCACGCCACCTGGTGGCTGCCGATGCCCGCCGACCGATCCGGGATGCTGCACCCCCGGCTGTTGGCCATGCCCGCGGCGGGCATGGTCCTCGGAGTGGCTCTGGGGGCCGTCGTCGGGGTGCTCGCGGACCCCGGGGACCTGTTCCGGTCGGTGGTCTGGTCCATGGTCTCCGGTGGGGTCGCGGGCATCGTGGCGGTGCTGGTCTGCGTCGCCGGGCAGATCCGGCTGGGTGTCGAGCGCCCACGGCGGGTCCGCCCGTTGGTGGTGACCGGTGATGCCCTGGTGGCCGCCGGACCGATGCTCGCGCTGGTCGCGGCGCTGCTGCGGCCACCACCGTTGAACCTCGTCGGGGCCCTGCCGCCGGCCACCGCGATCCTCGGCGTGGCCGCGGTGCTGCTGCTGTGGTGGTGTTGGCGCCGGTTGTCCCAGGTGGGTGGCAGTGAGTTGCGCCAGCGCGGGGCCGTGACCGGGGCCGCCGCCGGGTCGGTGCTCTCCCTGGACACCAGGGAACTGGGGCGGGCGCTGTCGGTGCCGGGTCTGCCCCGGACCCGGCGCAGGTCGGCCTCCTTCGGTTGGGTGCGCGGGCCCGTCCTGGCCCTCATCACCGGTGATGCGATCACGATGCTGCGCAACCCCCGGCATCTGATCCAGGCGGGCATGGCGGTGGCGATCGCCTTGGTACCGCTGGTGGCCGGAGCCCCGCTGGCGCTGGCGGTGGTGGCCTTCGTGATCGCCGGGTACCTGGCCGCGCTCGCCACCGGGGAGGGCGCCAGGCTGGCGGAGGTGGCGCCGGTGCTGGACCGCACCTATCCGCTCGGTGCGGCGATGGTGCGCCGGGTCCGGGTGGTCTGGCCGGTGCTGGTCCTGGGGCTGTGGTGCCTGGTGGTGACCACCGGGTGGGCGCTGGCCTACGAGGACTGGCAATGGGTGCCGCTCGGCCTGGTCGCCGCACCCACGCTGGCCGCAGGGGTGTTGCGGGCCGCCTACCGCAAACCTCCGGACTGGGGGATGCCGTTGGTGCCCGGGCCGGCCGGCCCGATGGCCCCGGGCGTGGTCACGGCGTTCTCCCGGGGGCCCGATGTGGTGGTGCTGTGCCTGATCCCGCTGCTGGTGGCGGCCCTGGCCACCGGTCCGGGCACCACGGTGCTGTTCATCCAGATGGCCACCTCCGCGGTGGCGCTGTCGATCGCGTGCTACCTGCCCGCACCGGACCGGAGCCCCGGCGGCGAGGGTGGCGTGGCTGCGCAACGGAGAGGTTGAGGATGTCGCGCATCATCGCAGGGGAGTTCGGCGGGCGGCGGTTACGGGTCCCCGCCCAGGGCACCCGCCCCACCAGTGACCGGGCCCGGGAAGCCCTCTTCTCCCGGTTGGAGCATCTGGGCGCCCTGGACGGCGCGCGGGTCCTGGACCTGTACGCCGGCTCCGGTGCGCTGGGCCTGGAGGCGCTCAGCCGTGGCGCACGCGAGGTGGTGATGGTGGAGTCCGCACGCCCGGCAGCGGCCGTCTGCCACGCCAATGCTCGAACCCTGGGCGTGGCCGATCGGGTGCAGGTGATCACCGTCCCGGTCGAGCGGTACCTGGGCCGGTCGGCACCGGCGGCCGGATTCGACCTGGTGCTGGCCGACCCGCCCTATGACGTGGTGGACCTGGACGGCGTGCTCGAGGCCCTCGCCCGGGACTGGTTGGCGGCCCGGGCGGTGGTGGTGCTGGAGCGGGGGGCCCGTGCGGCAGACGTGGACTGGCCGCCGCCGCTGACGCCTATGGACGTGCGCCGGTACGGTGACTCGGTCCTCTGGTTCGCCGACACCGGGTCGGACTGAGACAGACCCTGCCTACGTGGTGGCCGGCTGGGTGAAGGGTGCGCCCAGCTCGGTGAACGTGCGGCCCTGGACCGCCACGCGCTCGCACCAGTCCTCGATGTCGGTGACCACCGGGTGGTACCCGTGCTCGTCGTCCAACCAGGTCACGTGCTCCGGGGCGATCGGGGTCGGGTCCGGCGCGGTGCGGACGGCCTCGAGCACTCGCATGAAGGCCCCGGTCTCACGCACGTCGGAGAGCAACGGGACCCCGGAGTTGAGGTGATCACAGAGGTTGTGCAGCAAACCGGTGCGTCCGAAGGTCAGGTCCACCGGGTCGAAACCGTTGCGCACGGTCAGCGTGTCGTCGGTGTAGGAGAAGTCGAGCTCCCCCTCGCTGCCGAACACGGTCACCCGCGGGGAGGAGTGCCCGGGTGCGGTCAGGGCCAGCCCGAAACTGAGGCTGAGTCCGTTGACGGTGCGCACACGCACAGCGGAGGTGTCATCGGCCTCGATGTGGTGCGCGCGGAACAGGTCGGTCACCACCTCGTCGACGTGGTCGGCGCGCAGTGCCCCGGCGATCCGCAGCCCGGTGGCCACCGCGTGCGCCAACGGGTTGGTCACCACACCGTCGACCACCTCGCGGCCATCCATCCGGCGCCGGCCGGCCCACGGTGCGCGAGCGTAGTAGTCGGTGCTGCGCAGCCAGGTCCCCACCCCGCCGATGCCGCGCAGTTCGCCGATCTCGCCGGAGGTGATGCGCCGGGCGATCTCGGGCAGCGCGTGCGACCCGAAGGACTGGAATCCCACCTGGCAGGCCAGGCCGGTCTCATCTGCGACCTGGACCAGACCGTGGAACTCCGCCAACGTGGCGGTGGTGGGCTTCTCCACCAGCACGTTCGATCCGGCGCGGAGCGCCTGCTCGGCCAGCGCACCGTGGGTATGGATCGGGGTGGCCAGCACCACGATGTCCGGCACGGTCCGGTCGAACAGGTCATCGAGGGAGGTGAGGGAGACCGCCGAGTCCGGGATGTCCGGCAGCCCCTCGGTCCCGTGGGTGTCCACCACGGCCACGACCTCGGTGAGGCCCTGGGCGCTCAGGGCGCTGAGCGCTCGAAGGTGCTGACGTCCGTACCCCCGGGCACCGACGACGGCGACGGATCTGGTCACATGTCCTCCTGCAGGATGCTGGTCTGGTCGGCGGCCAGCACGGCCGCCTCATCTGGGGTGATGGCCCGGTCCGTGAGGACCGCGGCCAGGCTCATCCGGTAGTGCTGCCCGAGTCCGAGGTGCCGCTGGTCGCGCCAGGTCACGGCAGGCCCGGCGCCCACGTACCCCTGCGTGCGCACGAACCACCGCAGCGTCGGCGCCGGTTGGACCAGCAGCAGGCTCACGGTGCCTCGTTCGCGCTCCTGCTGCACCAGTAGCCACGGACTGCGCGAGCCGAGCGCCCGCTTCGTGCCACCGCCGTCGACGACGGTGACGGTGGTCGGCCAGGAGGTGTCCGACAGCCGCCAGAACAGCCCGCCGTACCCGGCTCCGATGCGCCCGCGGGTGGCCGGCGACCCCAGTGCGAGCGCGGTGGCGTCGGCGTGCAGCACCGAATGCCAGTGCAGCGCCCAACCCTGGGCCTGGGGAAGATGCACTGCGCGCAGATGCCGCTGCTCACTGAGGTGATGGGTCCCCGCGGCATCCAGCCACTGCACCTGCTGCTCGATCGTGGTGGTGCTGGCGTGGGTGTGCAGGACCTGCTGCCGACCCTGGTCGGGCAGCATCTGGTACCCGCGGGATTCCACGTAACTGGGCCCGCCCCAGTAGTTGCTGGAGTCCACGTCCGCGATCGCGTTGGACATCCCGTAATGGTGCGGGTGATCGGCCGGTTCGGCCTCGGTCATCTCCACCCCGTCCAGAGTGCGCACCGGGTGCAGGTAAGGCCGGGGGGAGTGGTCGGGATCCATCGAGGTGCCGTCGCAGTAGTCGGCTACGGGTCTCCCGGCCACGATCAGAGTCTGGGCTCGGATTGCGGTGGCGTGAGCAGTCACGCGGGATGCATCTCTTCCTTACTGGATGGGAACGATGCCCGGGCACGGGCCGAGGGCGTCGCTGGCAAAGAACCGCCACCCAGGGTAGCGCCGAACCCGGGCTCCCCGAACAGGGGCGCGCCGACCCACGGCGCCCCCGGACTCGTGCCGACCGACCCGGGTCGCGCTGGGCCGTGGCGTATCTGGCAGGATCGTGGCATGACTTCTCCTCGCGCCGTCATCATCTCCGGAGCCGGGCGCTACGCCGACCCGTGGCACCCGTTCGAGCAGACGTCCGCCGCGCTGGCCCGGCTGCTGGCCGAGAACGGCGTCACCGCGCACATTCATCCCAGCGACGCCGGGGACGTGGACCTGGCCGGGGTCGACCTGCTGGTGGTGAACGCGGGGGGCGGGTCCACCACGGATGACGACGCCGCCGCCTCCGATCCGGTCGCGTTGCGCCGGTCGGTGCTCGACTTCACCGCAGCCGGCGGGCCCACCCTGGTGGTGCACACCGGATCCAACACCTTCTATGAGTCCGCTCGCTGGTCGGAGTTGCTCGGCGGGGCCTGGGTGACGGGCGTCTCGATGCATCCGCCGTTGGGCGAGGACGTGGTGCAGGTGGTCGATGCCGATCATCCGATCAGCACCGGCTTGAGCGAACTGCGCATCCGCGACGAGCGGTACAGCTTCCTGCGGGTGGCCCCCACCGCCCGGGTGCTCATCACCCACCGGCACGACGACGCCGAACACGCACTGGTGTGGGTGCACACCCACGAGGGCGTGCGGGTGGTCTACGACGCCCTCGGCCATGACGAGGCGGCCTACGCCGGAGCGGACCGGCGCGAACTGCTGCGCCGGGAGGTGGCGTGGCTGCTGGACCGGACGACCGGGTAGCCCCGGGGCGCCGTCGGCCTCAGGTGACCGCGCCGACGTGCCACGGGATGAACTCGTCCTGACCCAGGTCCAGTTCCTCGCTGACGGTCCGCTGCCCGGAGGCCACCGCGATGATCTGCTCGTAGATCTCCCGGCCCTTCTGCTCCAGGGTGGTGGTGCCGTCGACGATCCCGCCGCAGTTGATGTCCATGTCCTCGTGCATGCGCTCGTACATGGCGGTGTTCGTGGCCAGTTTGATCGACGGCGTGGGTTTGCAGCCCAGCACCGAGCCGCGTCCGGTGGTGAAACACACCACGGTGGCGCCGCCGGCCACCAACCCGGTCACCGAGACCGGGTCGTAGCCGGGGGTGTCCATGAACGTGAATCCGGTGTCGGTGATCGGTTCGGCGTACTCGTAGACCGCCGTCATCTCCGCTGAGCCCCCCTTGGCCACCGCACCGAGGGACTTCTCCAGGATGGTGGTCAGCCCCCCGGCCTTGTTGCCCGGCGAGGGGTTGTTGTCCAGGGTGCCCGCACCGGCAGCGGTGTAGTTCTTCCACCACTCGATCCGGTCCAGGAGTTTGGTGCCCACCTCCGGGGAGACCGCCCGTCGGGTGAGCAGGTGCTCGGCCCCGTAGACCTCCGGGGTCTCGGCCAGCACCGAGGTGCCGCCGGCGGCCACCAGCATGTCCGAGGCCAGCCCCAGCGCGGGGTTCGCGGTGATGCCGGAGTAGCCGTCCGAGCCGCCACAGTTCAGACCCAGGGTCAGGCGGGACACGTCCGCGGGTTCGCGCTGCACCTTGTTCACCTCGGGCAGCATCTGCCGGATCCGTTCCACCCCGGCACGCACGGTGGCACGGATCCCGCCCATGTCCTGGATGGTCATCGTCTCCACGTAGGTCCCGGTGGGTAGCCCCAGGTTTCCGGCCAGGGACTCCACCGGGATCATCTCGCAGCCGAGTCCGAGCACCAGCAGGCCACCGAAGTTGGGATGGTTGGCATACCCGCGCAGGGTGCGCAGCAGCATCTGCCCGCCCTCGGAGTCCGGAACCAGCCCGCACCCGCTCTGGTGGGTGATCGCCATGACGCCGTCGATGTTCTCGTACCCGTCGAGCGCACCGATGCCGCGGAACTGGTCGGCGATCATCTTGGCGGTCGAGACCGAGCAGTTCACCGAGGTGATGACGCCGATGAAATTGCGGGTGGCGACGCGCCCGTCGGGCCGGTGGTAGCCCAGGAACGTGCGGGGCAGGTCCGCTGGCGCCTCCGGACGGATCCGGTCGGTGCCGAACTCGTGCTCGCGCTCGGCGGGGTCCATGCCCAGGTTGTGGGAGTGCACGTGCTGACCGGCAGCGATCGGGCTCAGCGCCAACCCGATCGACTGCCCGTACTTGCGGACCTGCTCGCCCTGGACGGCGTCGCGGACCGCGAGCTTGTGTCCCATCGGCACCGCCTGGGTCACCTCCAGGGTTCCGCGTTCGGCGAGGGGGGTGCCGGCCAGGTCCAGGACTGCGCCCGGGCTGAGTTCCCTGGTGGCCACGGCCACGTGGTCCTGATCGGCCAACAGCAGCGCGGTCTGGGAGAAGGGGAGCGGGGAATGCGGCACGGCTGCCTCCGGACGGGTGCGAAAACGCTTTCATCATACCCGGTCGGTGCACCTCGGCTCCGCGGCCAGCCCCACCTCGGGCTCCGCGATCGGCGCACCGGTACCGGATCGGGCGGGGGAGGTGCTTTCGAATGTACGTTATTGACGTGAGTTCTCGTATCGCCGTCTGCCCCGGTTCGTTCGACCCGGTGACTTTCGGGCACCTGGATGTGGTGCACCGGGCCCGGAGCCTGTTCGATGAGGTGATCGTGGCCGTGGGCATCAACGCTGGTAAGTCCGCCCTCCTGGACCCCGAGCAGCGCGTGGACCTGTTCGCCGGCGCGGTCGCCGATCTGGCGGGTGTGCGGGTGGAGCGGATGGACGGGTTGCTGGTGGACCTGTGCCGCGAACACGGTGCGGACGTGATCGTCAAGGGCCTTCGGGGCGGGGCCGACTTCGACGACGAGCACCCGATGGCCGCGATGAACCGGCACCTGGCGGGGGTGGAGACGGTGTTCGTCATCCCGGATGCCTCCCTGAGCCACATCTCCTCCTCATTGGTCAAGGATGTGGCCCGCTACGGGGGCGACATCACCGATCTGGTTCCGGCCACGGCCGCTGATGCGGTCTATCAGGCCCTGGGCACCCGCCCACCGAAGGAAGGCAGGCGATGACACGCGAATCCGATGCAGGTTCGTCCCTCGTGGCGATCCTGGACGAACTGGATGAACTCGTCACCAGCGCCCGGTCCATGCCGATGTCCGCCTCGGCGATCATCAACCGCGCCCAGGTGACCGAACTGATCGAGGCCGCCAAGGAGGTACTGCCCGGCCAGATCTCCCGTGCCGACCGGGTGGTGGCCGACGCCGACGCCGTGCTCGCCGAGGCACGCAGCCAGGCCGAGGACATCCTGGAACGCGCCCATACCCGGGCCGAGGAGTTGATCTCCGAGCAACACGTGGTGGCCGAGGCCGAGGCGAAGGCAGCACGGATCGTGGCCGAGGCCGAGGTGACCGCGGAGAGACTCGCCCGGGACGCCGATGACTACTGTGACCGCCAACTGGCCCAGTTCGAGATCGATCTGAATGCCGTAGCCGCCCAGGTCAGCGCCGGAAGGGCGCGCCTGGAGGAGCGCGCCCGCACCCGCGGACCGGGTGACAGCGGCGCGGGTACCCACCGTGCCGGGCCAGGTGGCAAGGAAGGACGAGAGTGACCGATTCCCCATTCGTGATCAGTACCTACGAACTGCGCCGCTCACCCGGGGCGATGATCGAGGTTGAGGCGACCGCCAGCAGCGAGACCGACCTGGGAAACCAGGTGATCTCGGTTCCGGCCCAAAGCCCGATCGCACTCGATCTGCGGTTGGAGTCGGTGATGGACGGCGTGCTGGTGACCGGATTCGCCCGGGCCGAGGCCCGCGGGGAGTGCGTGCGCTGCTTGCGTCCGGTGACCGCGGACCTGGCAGTGGACATCACCGAGTTGTTCGCCTACATGGGCGCCCGGCACGTCAAGACCGAGGACGACGCGGACGAGGAGCCGGTGCCCCAGGTGCACGCCGACACGGTGGACCTGGAGGGCACGGTCATCGATGCCCTGGTCACCTCCTTGCCACTGCGGCCGCTGTGCGATCCCGGTTGCCCGGGACTTTGTCCCGAGTGCGGGATCCGGATGGAGGACGCCGAGCCCGGCCACGCCCACGAGAAGATCGATCCGCGGTGGGCGGCCCTGGCTGCCCTGGCCGGTCCGCAGCAGGAGGGCGAGCCGGACCGTGATGCGGATGACGAAGGTGCCGCGGACCGCAGTCCCGGTGGCGGTACTCCCGAGGATGCCCACGAGCCCGACGGCGGGGATGCCCCTCGTGTCTGATCCCGGCGATGCTGCGGTGCTGTTGGACGCCCTCGGCGTGCAGATCTCACCGGAGTTGTTGGTCCTGTCGCTCACGCACCGCTCCTTCGCCCATGAGGCCGGCGGCATCCCCACCAATGAGCGCCTGGAGTTCCTCGGCGACGCCGTGCTCGGGGTGATCGTGACCGAGTACCTCTACCGCAGCCACGAAACCGTCCCCGAGGGCGGCTTGGCGAAGATGCGTGCGGCAACCGTGTCCCAGCGGGCCCTGGCCCGCAGCGCACGGGCGTTGAACCTGGGGGAGTACCTGCTGCTCGGCAAGGGCGAACTGGCTACCGGTGGGCGGGACAAGGACTCCATCCTGGCCGACACCATCGAGGCGGTTTTCGGCGCCGTCTACCTCACCCACGGTTTGGAGACCACCCGGGAGGTGGTGCACCGGGTGGTGGGCGAGTCCCTGGAGCAGGCTGCCGGTCTGGGCGCGGGCCTGGACTGGAAGACCTCCGTGCAGGAGCTCTCGGCCCGGTTGGGCCTGGGCACGCCCCGGTACGAGGTCGAGGGCACCGGCCCGGACCACGCCCGCAGTTTCACCGCGATGTTGCTACTGGACGGGACCGAGTGGGGCCGGGGTCACGGCCGGTCCAAGAAGGTCGCCGAACAGGACGCCGCCGAGAGGGCGCACGCCGCGCTCCACCAGGCCCACCCGGAGGTACCACGCGGTGCCTGAACTCCCCGAGGTGGAAACCGTTCGGGCGGGACTGGCGGCGCACGTGCCGGGCCGCACCATCACCGCGGTGACGGTCTACCGGGACCGTGCCGTGCGCCGCCAGGCGGGGGGAGCGGCCCAGTTCGAGTCGATGCTGATCGGGCGGACCATCACCGCGGTGGTGCGTCGCGGCAAGTTCTGCTGGTTGTTGCTCAGCGGCCCGGACGGGGCCGGGGAGGATTACGCGCTGCTGGCCCACCTGGGTATGAGCGGGCAACTGCTGGTGCGCTCGGCGCCCGGCGGGGAGCACCCGCACCTGCGGATCCGGATATCGATGCACGACGACGGCGAGGTCTGGTTCGTGGACCAGCGCACCTTCGGCTACCTCTCCGTGGATGATCTGGTCCCCACCCGCGACGGGGGCCCGGGAGGTTTCGCCGGTCCGGCTCCGGGCCCCGAGCAGTCCGTCCGGTCCGCAGCCGACCCGATCACCCCGGACCCGGGCGTGCCCAGCGACGGACAGGCCGCCGGGGCCGGTTCGATGCTGCCACGGTCGGTGGAACACATCGGGCGGGACCTGCTCGATCCGCTGCTGGCCCCGGGCATGCCCGGGCGAGCGGGCTTGAACCGTCGCCTGCGGTTGGGCCGACGGGACCTCAAACGGGCCCTGCTGGATCAGGAACTGACCTCCGGTATCGGCAATATCTACGCCGACGAGGCACTGTGGCGGGCGCGGCTGCACTATCAGCGCCGCACCGACCGGCTGCGCCCAGCCGTCGTCGATGAACTGCTCGACGCCGCCACCGAGGTGATGCAGGAGGCGCTGGTGGCAGGCGGCACGAGTTTCGATGCGCTGTACGTCAACGTCGACGGGACGGCCGGCTACTTCGACCGGGCCCTCGCGGTGTACGGAAGGGCGGGGCAGCCGTGCCCGCGATGCGGGGCCATCATCGTGCGGGAGTCGTTCATGAACCGGTCGTCCTACTTCTGCCCCCGGTGTCAGCGCCGCCCGCGCCGGCTCTGAGCCGGGCTGGGAGGCTTTCGCCGCGGCTGTTAACGCCCCCCGGGCGGCACCGAGTCCCCTGACCGTGCGCCGGTGTCAGGTATGCGGGTCCGAGCGCACGTCCTCCTCGTCCGGGTGAACCCGGGACAGCGCCGTGTGCTCACGGTCCACCTTGCGCCCGAGCAGGAACAGGCCCAGCACCAGGGCCGAACCGAGCAGGAAGACGGCCACCGCCAGGCCCACCTGCTCATCCGGTGCGAGCAGCTCGCGCCCGTCGCCCTGCCAGGGCCACAGCGCCCGCAGCGCCCCGGCCACCACGCCGGTGAGTACCACGAGCGTGACCTCACGCCGGTGCGCCAGCAACCATTGCAGGCCCTTGACGAACAGTGCGAGACCCGTGATCAGGCCGGCCACGAAGATGCCCAGGTAGGTCAGGTCCCGGGAGTTCAGCGCCTCCAGGGTCGGCTCGTACAGGCCGAGGGTGAGCAGGATGAATGCCCCGGAGGTGCCGGGCAGTACCAGGGCGCACACCGCCACCGCGGCGGCGGCGAAGATCAGTGGCGCGACCGGATCGAGGTTCCCTGGTGGCAGGCCCACCAGGAAGAACACACCGACGGCCACCGCGACGCCCAGGAGCACCTGGCCGGCGGACCAGCGGGTGCCCTTCATGGTGATCGGCACGATGATCGCGGTGGCCGTCATGCCCATGAACAGCGCCAGCATCGGGATCGGGTGGTCCTCGACCAGTGGAGCCAGGAACCGCGCGCCCAGCAGCACCGCCGGTACCATCCCGGCCAGCAGCGCCAGGATCACCTTCCAGTTCACCCGTCCGAACTCCATCCGGGCGCGGGCGCGGTCGGTGATCAGGGCCTTGACGCCGCTGAGGAAGTGGCCGGCGGAGGTGATGATCGTCTCGTACACCCCGGTGACCAGGGCGATCGTGCCGCCGCTGACCCCGGGCATCACTTCCGCGGTGCCGATCAGACCACCGCGGATCACGGTGTAGACGCTACGAAGGAGGGACACGGCGCAACCTTAACCGCTGCGTGCGCCGTGGGTCGGTGCGGCGCCGCGCCCGCGCCGCGGTGGGCGCAGATGCCTCAGGTGCGCACCGTCGTCGTCGGGCCCTTCGTCAGGGCCGACGACGACGCAGCGCGACCCGGTGCGGCACGGCGGTGATCAGCGGTCCACGCGGGCGCTGCCCCCACCGGCGAGTTTGACCACCTGGTCCTTGGTGACCATGGAGGTGTCACCCGGGGTGGTCATCGCCAGCAGGCCGTGGGCGGCGCCGTACTCCACCGCGGTGGCCAGCGGCTCACCTGTGATCAGGCCGTAGATGAGGCCGGAGGCGAAGGAGTCGCCGCCGCCCACACGGTCCATGATCTCCATGTTCTTGCGGTGGGTCGCCTCGGCGAAGCCCTCGTCGGCGGACCAGGCGATCGCGCCCCAGTCGTTGTCCGAGGCGGTGTGCACGGTGCGCAGCGTGTTGCCGATCACCTGGAAGTTCGGGAACGTCTTCGAGGCGGTGGCGATCATGGACTTGAAACTGGAGATGTCCAGGTCGGCGAGATTCTCGTCCACGCCCTCCACCTCGAACCCGAGGGAGGCGGTGAAGTCCTCCTCGTTACCGATCATCACGTCGATGTGCGGGGCGATCCGGGAGTTGACCTCCCGGGCCTTGTCCACCCCGCCGATCGACTTCCACAGGCTCGGGCGGTAGTTCAGGTCGTAGGAGACGATCGTGCCGTGCTTCTTCGCCGCGGTCACGGCCTCGACCACGACCTCGGCGGTGGTCTCGCTCAGTGCGGCGAAGATCCCGCCGGTGTGCAACCAGCGCACGCCCAGGTCGCCGAAGATGTGGTCCCAGTCCACATCGCCGGGTGCGAGCCGGCTGGCGGCGGTGTGCCCGCGGTCTGAGACACCGACCGCCCCGCGCACGCCGAAACCGCGCTCGGTGAAGTTCAGCCCGTTGCGGGCCTCGCGGCCCAGACCGTCGAAGGGGGTCCACTTGATGAAGGAGGGGTCCACCCCACCGGTGAGGATGAAGTCCTCCACCAGGCGGCCCACCTCGTTGTCCACCAAGGCCGTCACCACGGCGGCACGCAGGCCGAAGGCGCGGCGCAGGCCCCGGGCCACGTTGTACTCGCCACCACCTTCCCAGACCCGGAACTGCCGCGTGGTGCGGATGCGTCCATCGCCGGGGTCCAGCCGCAGCATCACCTCGCCCAGGGACAGCACGTCGTAGCGGGTTTCCTCAGCGGGGCGGATGTTCAGAGCCATCGTGGCTGCTCCTTCGAGATCGGGGATGTGGTTCGGATCGGCCGGTGGTCAGGCCGGAAGGTTGGGTGGTGGTGGCACAACCATGGGGTGGCCGTGGGGGACCGTCCGGGGGCTGTGGCGCCGCCCGGCGCGTCGCCGGCGGGCCCAAGGCCAGCCGGCGCCAGGTCAGCGGGCGGCCAGGCGCACGGCCTCGGCGGTCAGGCCGCTGATCTCGTCGAACGCGCCTGCAGCGACCTTGTCCCGCGGCACCATCCAGGATCCGCCCACGGCCAGCACGCTCGGCAGGTCCAGGTACTCGGCGAGGTTGGACGGGCCTATCCCGCCGGTGGGCACGAACCGCAGCCCGCCGAACGGGGCGGACAGGGCCTTGATCGCCTTGGCGCCCCCGGAGGTCTCGGCGGGGAAGAACTTCACCACCTCCAGGCCGGCCGCGAGCGCGGCCTGGACCTCGGAGGCGGTCACGGCGCCGGGTAGCGGCAGCACGCCGCGCTCCTGGGCCCGGGCCACCACGGGAGCGTGGAAGCCGGGGGAGACGATGTACCGCGCCCCCGCGTCCACGGCGGCGTCCACCTGTTCCGGGGTGAGGACGGTGCCCGCCCCGACCAGCACGTCACCGCGGGCGGCGAAGGCCTTGATCGCCTCGGCCGCGGCGCTGGTGCGGAAGGTCACCTCCGCCACCGGGAGGCCACCGGCGACCAGGGCCTGGGCCAGGGGATCGGCGGAGCGGGCGTCGTCGAGCACCACCACGGGCACCAGCCGCGCGGCGCCCAGTTGCTCGAGAAGTTCAGTGGACATCGGCATCTCCTGATCGCAAACGTTTACAGCAAGCCTTGACGGGGAACGCTAGCACGGACAGGATAAGGGCTACAAGAGTGACCGGAAACGTTTGCAGCCTCGACCGTCCGCAGCGTTGTGGTCGATCCGCCCCGTCCTCTCGGGGTGTGGTCGCCCGCAGCGAAGTGAGCGGGGCGTAAGTCTGCCACGCACGCGGCGGGAAGGTGGGGCATGAGCACGACCATTCATGACGTGGCCCGCACCAGCGGGGTCTCAACCGCCACCGTCTCGCGGGCGCTGGCCGGATCACCCGGCGTGGCCGCCGCCACCCGGGCCCGGGTGGCCCGGGCCGCCCGGGAGCTCGGCTACGTGCCCAACCGTGCCGCCCGGCAGCTGGTCACCGGCCGGGGCTACTCGGTCGGTCTGGTGCTACCGGACCTGGAGAACTCCTTCTACTCCTCGGTGACCAAGGGTGTGCAGCAGCGGGTGCGGGCCGCGGGCTTCACCGCGGTGGTGGCCGACACCGATGAGGACGTCGAGACCGAGCGAGCGGTCCTGGAACAGTTGGCGGCCGGGATCGATCGGCTGATCCTCGCCTCCCCCCGGGTGCCCGATGAGGACCTGCTCGAGTTGTCCACCCGGGCGGACCTGGTGCTGATCAACCGGCAGGTTCCGGCCCGGCCCGGCGCCGGGGCGGCGGGCGCCGGGGACGGCCACGTGGTCCGGGACGGCATCGCCAGTGTGGTGCCGGACAACGCCAGCGGGATCGCCCAATCGATCCGACACCTGCGCAACCTCGGCCACCGCCGGATCGGCTATGCCGGCGGGCCCGGTACCTCCTGGTCGGATGCGCGGCGCCGCGCCGCCTACCGAGCCGATTCCCAAGGTGTGCAGATCGTGGACCTGGGGGCCTTTCGGCCCGGGCAGGCCGGGGGTGTCACCGCGGCGGATGAGGCGATCGCCACGGGGGTCAGCGCGGTGCTGGCCTTCAACGACCAACTCGCCATCGGCATGCTGGGCCGCTTCGCCGCTCGCCGCGTGGCCGTGCCGGAGCAGATCTCGGTGGTCGGGTTCGACGACGTGCAGGTGGCCGCCCTGCTGGCTCCGGCGCTGACCACCGTGGCGGTGCCGGCGAAGCGGATGGGAGCCCGGGCCGTGGACCTCCTGCTGGCCACGCACGCCCCGGCCCGCCGGTTCCGGCCCAGTCCGGTCCAGTCGGTGGAAGCGGTGGAACTTCAGGTCCGGGCCTCCACCGCGGAACCGTTCCAACCGCCAGCGGGCGCCGGCAGCGCCCCAGTAGAGTGACCGGCATGAGCAAGGCATCCGCATGACCGAGGACATCCGCGTCATGATCATCGACGATCACGAGGTGGTCCGTCGTGGCCTGCTCGAGGTGGTCCAGCGAGCCGAGGGCCTGGAGGTGGTGGCCGAGGCCAGTTCGGTGGCCGAGGCGACGCGCCGGCTCGTGCTGGTGCGTCCGGATGTGCTGCTGGTGGACCTGCAACTGCCCGATGGTACCGGGATCGAGATCATCAACGCCGCCGGCCGGCATGTGCCCGAGGCCGGGTGCATCGTGCTGACCTCGTTCGACGACGACGACGCGGTGGCCGCCTCCCTGGCGGCCGGCGCCAAGGCGTTCGTGCTCAAGACCGTCCGCGGGGCCGAGATCGCCGACGTGATCCGCTCGGTCGCGGCCGGTCGAACCCTGCTCGATGAACGCACCGTGACGCGCCGCAAGGCCCACGTCGAGGACCCGACAGCGGATCTGACCGCCTCCGAACTGCGGATCGTCGAACTCATCGGTGAGGGGCTGGCCAACCGGCAGATCGCCGAGGTCCTCGGGGTGGCGGAGAAGACCGTGAAGAACCACGTCACCGCGGTGCTGGCGAAGATGGGCCTGCAGCGCCGGACGCAGGTGGCCGCATGGGTGGCCGGGCAACGCTCATCCGGGTGGCGGGGCGCCCAGGAGAGCGCGGCTCAGCCCGGCCGGCACCCCTGAGGAGACCCTGCCCCTCCCGGGCCACCACAGCCCCGGGGCTGCAAGGATGGAGCCATGACCTCCTCCGAGCACACCGGCGCCCCAGGTTCCATCCCACCAGACTCTCCGGCCGACGCCGCGCTGCGCGAGCGCGTTGCGGGCCTGATGCCCCGAGCGCTGGCGGACCTGGGTGACCTGGTCGCCTTCCGCTCCGTCGCCGACGCCGAGGTGGAGGACCCGGCTCAGTGCATCGCAGCAGCGCACTGGGTGCGCCGAGCCCTCATCGACGAGGGTCTGACCGCGGACCTGGTGCCCACCCCTGACGGCAGCGATGCGGTGATCGGGCACTACCAGGGGCCACCGGGAGCCCCCCGGGTGCTGCTGTACGCCCACTACGACGTCCAGCCCGCCACCCCTGCCCAGTGGACTGGCGATCCCTGGACGCTGACCGAGCGGGAGGGGCGCTACTACGGTCGGGGGGCCGCGGACTGCAAGGGATCGGTGATCACCCACCTGACCGCCCTGCGGGCGTTGCGGGCCGACGGCGACTATCCGGTCTCCCTGACCGTTGTGGTGGAGGGGTCGGAGGAGCAGGGCACCGGCGGGCTGGAACAACTCGTCCTGGCCGATCCCGACAGCTTCGCTGCCGACGTGATCCTGATCCAGGACACCGGGAACGCCGCGGTGGGGGTGCCGACCCTCACCGTCGCGCTGCGTGGTGTGGTCGATGCGACGGTGCGGGTGCAGTCCCTGAGCACATCCCTGCACTCGGGTGCCTTCGGTGGAGCGGCCCCCGACGCCCTGGCGGCGCTGATCGCCATCCTGGCCAGCCTGCGCAACGCCGACGGTGACACCGTGATCGATGGGCTGCCGGCCACCGGCACCTGGGACGGGATGGGGTATGACACCGAGCAGTTCGCCCGCGACGCCGGATTGGTGGACGGGGCCCAGGTGATCGGTTCGGGCACCGTGGCGGACCAGATCTGGGCGCGGCCGGCCGCGACCGTGCTGGGTATCGACGCTCCGGCGGTGGAGGGTGCGGTGGCGGCGATCCAGCCCCGAGCCGCGGCCCGGGTGAACCTGCGTATCCCGCCCTCGGTCGATCTGGCCGAGGCCGAGACCGCCCTGGTGGAGCACCTTCGGTCGCACGCCCCGTGGGGTGTCGAGGTGGCGGTGGAGGTGACCGGACGCGGCCGGCCCTTCGCCGCGCGCACCGACACCCCTGCCTTCGCCGAACTCAGCAACGCGCTGGCCCAGTCCTACGGCCGGGCCACGGTGACGAACGGTCAGGGCGGAGCCATCCCGTTGACCGCAGCGCTGGCCGAGGCGCACCCGCAGGCCGCGATCGTCATGCTCGGCCTGTCCGAACCGGAGTCACGGATGCACGCCCCCGACGAGAGCGTGCACCCCGGGGAGATCGAGCACATCGCGCTGGGCACGGCGCTGTTCATGCGCCGGCTGGGTGGGCGTGGCTGACCCACGGGCTGCTGGCCGAGCGACCGAGGTCGGTGCGACGCCGATCCACGGCTGCGCAACACCGCGGGTCGGTGCGACATAGAGCCGGCACGAGCCGAACTGGAGGGAACGGTCATGGTGCGGGCGATGCTTCGGGCAGTGTTCCTGCTGGTGGCGATGGGGGTGCTGGCCGGCTGTTCCGGTGCAGTGCCCGGGTACGCACCCGGCGTGCAGCCGTTGGCGAAGGTCGAAGGATGGCGCGTCGAGCCGTTTCACCCCGACGTGCCCTTCGGGCTCGTGGAGGTTGCCTACGACCGCGACACCGCCGAGCAGGCGTGGCGGGAGAACGTGCCGGAGGATCTCGGGGAGGGCGACAGCGCGGAGGGGGAGCCGGGGCGCTACGGCTCATTGGACGGTGTCGACTTCTCTGCTCAGGTGCTGGTGGTGTGGCACTCGGGCCAGTCCGGCAGTTGTCCGAGTTGGCTGGCCGGAATCGAAAGTGACGGTGCGGCGGTCGCGATCGAACGGGGCGAGTATGTTCCGCAGGACGCGTGCACCGATGACTACAACCCGTACCGCATGGTGCTCGCCGTTGCCGCCGACCGGCTGCCTGAGCCTGGTCTGCTGCCGACCCAGGACGTCGTGATCGACACCATCTCCGACGGCCGCGTCAGCGCCTACCCGGACGAGCGCGTCACGAACCAGAGCGGGTGAACCGCCCGGACCGGACGGAGTTCACGGACCCGACTGCGCTCGACGCAGCGGTACCGTCCAACTCAGGCACAGCCCGCCGTCGCCGCTGTTGTCCCAGGTGAAGGTCCCACCGTGCTGGCGGGCGCGCTGCCCGAGGTTCGCCAAGCCCGAGGAGCGCACCGAGGTGGCCCTCAGCCCCACGCCGTCATCCTGGATCTGCACCTGCAGCTCCTCCGTGCTCAACCGCAGCCGCACGTGCAGCGAGGACGCGCGCGCGTGCCGGGCCGCATTGGCCAGCCCCTCCCGGACCACCGCGACCACATCATCGGCCAGATCGTCCTCGATGCGCGCATCCACCTCATCCGAGGCCAGCGGCGCATCCTTCGGCTCGCGCTCCAGGATCAGGGAGGGGGCGAAGCCCAGCCCGGTACGGGCCAGGGAGACCTCCCGCTCCAACCGGTCCACCAGCCCGGCCCGCTCGTCCGGTGAGCGCAACGCGTGCACGATCGAGCGGATCTGGCGCACCGATTCATCCACCCCCGTCAGCGCCTCATCGAGGACTTCGAGCAGCCGCGGCTCATCCGCGGGGATCTGCTCCCGCGCCTGGGTCAACTGCAGCCCGGATGCGAACAACTGCTGGATGGCCAGATCGTGCAGATCACGGGAGATCCGGGCGCGCTCGTCCAGCACCGAGGCACGGTCCTGGGCGTCGCGCGCCTCGGCCAGTTCCAACGTCAGGGCAGCCTGCCGGGCGAAGGACTCGGCGATGGCCAGATCGGTGTCGGTGAACTCCGGCGCGCTCTTGCGGCGCAGCAGCACGATCACGCCCATCACCGCCTGGCCACCGGTCAGCGGGGCGTACAGCGAGGGCCCGTACCGGCTGAACTGCGCCAGGCGCACCACCTCGGCCCGGGCGAAGGAGTCCACGATCATCCCGCTGCCGCTCTCGATCACCTGGACCGCGCGACCGTTCGCGGGCATGGTCGCCCCGAGCAGGTCACCGTGGAGGTCGCCGTCGACGATCTCGATAACCCAGTCCTTGGACAGACCCGGTAGCACCAGCACGGCGGTATCAGCCCTGGCGATCGTGCGGGCCCGCTGCGCGATCATCTCCAGGGCCTCCTCCACATCGATGCCCTGCAGCATCGCGGTGGTGATCTCCTGCCCGGCCGCCACCCACCGCTCCCGGGTCCGGATGTCGGAGTAGAGCCGGGCGTTCTGCACCGCGATCGCCGCGCCGGCGGCCAGCACCTTGACCTGATCGGCGTCCCCCTGGCTGAAACCGCCGGGCTTCTCCGACAGGTAGATGCGCCCGTACACCTGGCCACCGATCAGCAGGGGCAGGCCCAGAAAGGAGCGCATCGGCGGATGGTCCGCCGGGAACCCCCCGAATGCCTCATGGGTGGTGAGGTCGTCCAGGATCAGCGCACCCTCGGCGGGGATGGCACCGAGGACGCCGTGGCCCCGGGGTGGGTCGTGGGTGTCGGTGAAGGACCGAGGCATGCCGGTGTAGATGAACGTCTCGTTCACGCCGGCCGAGTCCAGTACACCGATGGCGGCGTAGCGGGCTCCGGTGATCTGTGCGGCGGTGTCGACCAGTTCCTGCAGCACCTGATCGAGTTCGAGGTGGGAGGTCAGCGACAGGACTGCCCGCAGGATCGGTTCCATGGCTCACAACGTACGCGGCGCCGGCATGTGGCGTCCTCGGGAAACGCCGGCTACCGGCCGCGACCGGCGCGGCGCGAAGCCGGTGCCGTACGTGTGATGGTTCGGACGCAGCGCCCGGTATGGCCCACCATCGAGAGGTTGTGTGCGATACTCGCCGTGGTACTGCGGGTGGAACCCATACCAGCCGCAGGACCCGACGACATCGGCATAGGTAGTTGGGGTTCGAGTCTTCATGCGCCGCCAGACCGGCCAGGCGCAGGGACCCGGACCGACCACCCGGCACCGGCCCACATGGCACGGAAGATGGCGCCGCGAGAGTTCCCCGCGAGAGATCGCGAAACTTCTCGAACCGACAGACTTTTTCCTACCCGGTACCGGCTCCGGCCGGTACCACCGAGCAGCCCGGAACGCCAGATATGGGTGGCGGCGCCGGGCCGGAGCGTACCTCGTGAGCGATCAGCCCACCAGTAACGAGACCACCAACGAAGAAGAATCCACGCCCGCCGCATCGGGCCGGCGCAGGCCGCGGCGGGCAACCAGGCCGGTGATGACACCAGCGGAGCGCGAAGCGGCCGAGCGGGAGCAGGCAGCCGGTGCTGCCGGCGCCGCGGAGGACGGCGCAACACCCGAGGCCGACAAGGCCGCCGCGGTCGAGGTGACCGCGCCGGACGCTGCCGACGCCGGGGATCCCGGGGGCGAGAGCGCCGAGGATACCGACGGCGAGGAGGCCGGCGAGGAGGCCCCTGCGGCCGAGACGACCGACGGCGAGAATGCGGCCGAGACGACCGACGGGGAGAACGAGGCGAACACCGACCGCGGGGACGGCGCGTTCGATGTCTTTGCTGCGCTGGGTGTGGACCCGGACGCGGCTCCGGCCGAGACCACGACCAGCGCGGCCACGGTCGATGTGACCCTGCCTGAGCGGGATGACCGGCCCAGCCGCTCGCGCAGGAGCCGCCGCAAGTCCGGCGCCGGGCCGACCAGCGACCCGGGGCCGGAGCAAACGGCCCAGGCCAAGCAGGCGAACCGCCCGGAGCAGGCAGACCAGCCCGAGCGATCGGACCAACCCGAGCAACCGGATGGTGCCGACCAGACCGGCTCGGAGGCGGAGGGCGCCGGGTCGAGTGACGACGAGAACTCGCCCCGTCTGCCGGCGACCGCCTTGCTGTTCCAGCCGCCTGATCCCTCCCGTGCACGCCGCAGCCGTCGAGCCGCCGCACCTGCCGGACCGCCGCTGATCAGCGATGAGTCGGACTCGGCACCGGCCGATGGCAGCGAGGGCGATGACCAGGACGACCAGGATGGCGAGAATGCCCAGCGGGGCTCCCGGGGTGGGGGACGCGGACGCGGCCGTCGTGGCGGTGGCCGCAGCGACACCGGCAGCACTGAGTCCGGTGGTGGCACCAAGGGGGCCGGGCAGGACGGGCCGGCCGCTGGCACCGCTGAGGACTCCGGCAGCCAGGACGGCTCGGATGAGGACCAGGACGGGTCCGGGGACGACTCGGACCAGCAGGGTGGAGGCTCCAAGCGCCGGCGCCGGCGTCGCGGTGGCCGTGGCCGCCGGCGGGGCCAGTCCGGTGGTTCGGACAGCCAGTCCGGTGACTCCGAAGACGATGAGACGGCCGATTCCGCCGCTTCCGACGGCGGCCCGAAGGATTCGGGCCGCCGATCGAAGGGTCAGGGCAAGTCGGACGCCGCGTCCGCGAAGTCGGACAGCGGGTCCGACCAGGCCGGTGACGACACCGACGGGAACGCCGATAAGGGGAATGGCAACGGCGGCAACGGCGGCGGAGGTGGAGGCGAGCAGTCCGGTTCGTCGTCCTCGCGCCGGCGTCGCCGGCGCAGCCGCGGCTCACGCGGATCGGGTTCGGATGACTCCGGCCGCGATGAGGTGACCGCGCTGAAGGGCTCCACCCGGTTGGAGGCCAAGCGACAGCGTCGACGTGACGGCAGGGATTCCCAGCGCCGCCGGTCGATCATCACCGAGGCCGAGTTCCTGGCCCGCCGGGAGTCGGTCAAGCGGGACATGGTGGTGCGCGAACGTGATGGGCGCACTCAGGTCGCGGTGCTCGAGGACGAGGTGCTCGTGGAGCACTACGTCGCTCGCAAGACGCAGGTGTCCCTGGTCGGCAACGTCTATCTGGGCCGCGTGCAGAACGTGCTGCCCTCGATGGAGGCCGCCTTCATCGACATCGGCAAGGGCCGTAACGCCGTGCTCTATGCCGGTGAGGTGAACTGGGACGCCGCAGGTCTGGAAGGGCAGCCCCGCCGGATCGAACAGGCGCTCTCCTCCGGTGACAGCGTGCTGGTGCAGGTCACTAAGGACCCCGTCGGTCACAAGGGCGCCCGGCTGACCTCCCAGATCACCCTGGCCGGCCGGTACCTGGTGCTCGTGCCCTCCGGTGCGATGACCGGGATCTCCCGGAAACTTCCCGACACCGAGCGGAACCGGTTGAAGAAGCTGCTCAAGGAGATCGTCCCGGACGATCAGGGCGTGATCGTGCGCACCGCGGCCGAGGGGGCCAGCGAGGAAGAGTTGCGCCGGGACGTGGAACGGCTGGGCAAGCAGTGGGCCGACATCGAGAAGAAGGTCGCCCGTAAGTCGCTCACCGCCCCGACCTTGCTCAAGGGTGAACCCGAGTTGTCGCTGCGGGTGGTGCGCGATGTCTTCAACGAGGACTTCAACTCCCTGACCATTTCTGGTGATGAGGCCTGGAAGACGATCTCGGAGTATGTCCAGGCGGTGGCTCCGGACCTGAGCAAGCGGGTCTACCACTGGACCGACAACAAGGACTTGTTCGCCGAGTTACGGATCGATGAGCAGATCGCCAAGGCCCTGGATCGCAAGGTCTGGTTGCCTTCGGGCGGTTCCCTCGTGATCGATGACACCGAGGCGATGACCGTGGTGGACGTCAACACCGGCAAGTTCACCGGTACTGGCGGGACCCTGGAGGAAACGGTCACCCGCAACAACCTCGAGGCCGCCGAGGAGATCGTGCGCCAACTGCGGCTGCGCGATATCGGCGGGATCATCGTGATCGACTTCATCGACATGGTGCTCGAGGCCAACCGGGACCTGGTGCTGCGCCGGCTGGTGGAGTGCCTGGGTCGGGATCGCACCCGACACCAGGTGGCCGAGGTGACCTCGCTCGGCCTGGTGCAGATGACCCGCAAACGGATCGGCCAGGGGCTGCTGGAGGCGTTCAGCGACAGTTGTGAGCACTGCAACGGTCGCGGGTACCAGATACACGCTGACCCCGTGGACCCCGACGAGCGTTCCCGGCGGGGCGGAAAGGGCAAGAGCGGCCGCGGGGATTCCGCTCCGGACGAGCAGCAGCGGGCTCAGGTGCGCGCTGCGCTGGCCAATATCGCCGCTGCAGCAGCGACCGCTCACGCCGAGCAGGACGCCAAGGAGGCCGAGACCGGGAGAACCGATGAGGCCGGCGCGTCCGCGGAGTCCGTCGACGACAAGTCCGACGAGTCCGCTGAGGACGATGACCACAAGTCCGACCAGTCCGCGAAGTCCGACGATGACGGGTCCGAGAAGGCTGAGACGTCCGACATAGCGGATGAGTCGGGTGGGTCTGACGAGGCGGGCCACGCGGGTGAACCGGGTCAACCGGACGAGGCTGACCAGCCCACTGAGGTTGACCAGCCCGACGAGGCTGACCAGCCCACTGAGGTTGGCCAGCCCGCAGCGACCGCCGAGTCCGTCGCGGCCGAGCCCGGCGGTTCCGCTGACGAGGCGGACAAGGGTGAGCAGGCCGCCGGCGGTAGTGAGTCGGACGGAGCGCAGGTACCGGAGGTACCGGCCGCAGAGCCTGAGGCTGCTCACCCGACGCCGAGCACCTGAACCAGCCTGGCTGTGTGAACCCGGGCAGTCCCGGCCGATGACGACCATCGCCCGGGACTGACCCACGCCATCGGGTCCGGACTGGCTGGGTTACCGGCCTCTCGAGCCGTTCGTCGTCTTCATGCGCCCCGGCGCGCTCCCACGGGATCGACCCTGTAACCAGGTGCGCGCCACGCGACGGACCACCACCGGGCCACCGGCCAGTAGCGCCACGGTCAGCAGGAACACCTGGTGCGTGGAACCGGAAGCGGCGATGGTGACCAGGAAGACCCCCAGCGCCCACCACATCGGCCACAGCATCGCCCGGGTGTAGGGGCCCCTGGACCGGCGCACGGAGTCGGCACCCCTACCGCTGAACGTGGGTTCGCCCAGCCGGCGCGGTGGTGTGTGCGCATCGGCCAGGTCCAGCCCGGCGCGCCGTGCGAACGCTGCCAGGCCTTCCACGTCCCCGCCGGGGGCCCACTCGGGTGCGGGGAGCACCAGGCGCCACCGCTCCAAGCGATCGGCGAAGGCGAAAGCCCATGTGTGACCTTCGTGTGTGAGGCGCACCAACGTGACCACGCCGAGGTCCTGATCGGAACCGGCGGCGAGCCACGCCTCATGCCCACCGGCTCCGCGCACTCCGATGTTCGCGCCGTCGAAGCGCAACTCTGCCCGCTGGGCGAACTGCCTGGTCGCCTCGGGGGAGCCACCCGGCCTGTACACCGCGACCATCCGTCGCCAGTCGCGGTCCAACAGCCACTGGCCGGCCCACCACGCCCACGGTTCGATCACCGCCAGCATGGCGACCAGCATGCTGATGGTCACCACCCAACCGGCCGAGTCGGACAACGCCAAGCCCAGGCCGGCGATCACGATCGCCGGTGCGGCCAGATACTGCAGCCACGGCTGCAACGGCGAGGCGGGCCCGACCTCGAGCCGGTTCCGCGTGCGGCGCCGGGCGGCCTGCTTCCGGCTCGCAGCCTGCCCCAGGTAGGGCTGCAGGTGCGGGGCAGGACGCAGCAGGTGCACCCCTGGGTGCGGGTCTGGCCCGGTGGGGCCGGACCCAGGGGCGTCGGCAGCGTTGGCAGCAGCCCGTGAGCGGCGCGAGCGTGCGGCGATACTGGGGTGGAGCGGGGGATGGGTTACGCCCCGACGCATCGGTGCCCTGAGCACCGCAGCACCGGCCACGAACCCGCCGGCCTCCAGTGCCCAGACCACCTGGGAGTGCACCGACAACTCAACCGGGGCCAGGGACGTCCATTCGGGTTGGCCGACCACCACGCCGGGCTGGGCCAGCCAATCCGCCACAGCCACCGCACCCAGGGAGTAGCCGTCCGCGCTACAGAAGTGGATCATCCCCAGGTCCTCGAACCGGTCGACCGGCAGATACCTCTGGGCCGGATCGGCCAGGAACTCGGCGGTGCCCGGCGTCGGTGGCGCCACGTGCATGAGGAAGGCGATCGGTTCGGACCCGCCGATCACCTCGTGACCGGCGTCAGTGGTCAGTTCCACCCGGTTCTGCAGGAACATCAACCGGGCGTAGCGGGCCCAGCGGGTCTGCGGGATCGCCCGCGGCGAGGAGCGCAACTCGATCCGGCCCGCAGCCGAGGGCAGCGGTGGCATCCCCGGACGCTCGAAGTCCCACACGGCCGCGGTGAACATCGCGGCAAGATGGAAGGCGGCGTCGGCGCCGTACACGACGCGGCCGGCCAGGTACAGCGCGTGCAGGGTGCCCATCGCTCCGACCTTGGTGCCGGTCAGCGCCCCAGCGGTGACCGCCAGGTGATCGCGCACCGTCACCAGGGTGGCGGCGAAACCGAACACCGGCTCGTCCTGGTGATGGTGCGGCGCCGGCTCGGATGCTACCGGCGCTCCGCCCCGCACCCGTTCCTCACCCCAGGGGGGCGGCGGGTGGCGGCGCACGGTACGCAACTGGTCCCCGTCGATGCGCCAGTTCCGGGCGTGGATCTCGAACTGCTCGAGCTGCCGCCTCAGATTGGTGAACTCCTCGCGGAGTCTGCCCTGCTCGGCCGGGAGGAACTCGATCAGTTCGGACAGGGCCTGCCAGGCCCGTGCCACCCGCTCCCGGGCGTGCACGAAGGGGTCACCGGGAAGTGCCAACAGCAGTTGCGTCGTCGTGCGCGGGTAGTGAGCCGGCAGCACCGGAGGGCGCAGCGGATCCATCGTTGAGTCAGGCATCGCCCGCCAAGATTAGCGCCCGGCAGTGCCGAACCGGCCCCACAGCAAAGGGCAGACCAGCCCATTGCGTGGCGCTGCCCCGTGTGCTGGTGCCCGGTGGGCCCGGAGCGGTGAACCTCACAGTCAGAGGCCCACATCACAGGGCGTGGGGTTTGCTCGCACTGCCCCGTTCGCGTAACCTTGGGCGTCGGTGCCTCGTGCGCCGCAACCCTTCGCATGCGCTGTGATCCTCGTGTGCCCGCCCGCTTCGTGCCGGGGCCGGCTGCAGATATCCAGCCTCGAAGGACCTCAGATGTTGTCCGCGAGAAGGAATGAGCAAACGTGGTGTACGCGATCGTCAAGGCCGGTGGCCGGCAGGAGAAGGTGTCCGTGGGTGACATCGTGGTCGTGGACCGGCTCTCCGGTGGCGCGGGCGACTCCGTGGAACTCACCCCCGTGCTGGTGGTGGACGGCGAGAAGGTGACCACCGACGCCGACGCACTGGCCAAGGTGACAGTCTCCGCCGAGATCGTCCGGGACGAGAAGGGCCCGAAGATCACGATCGGTAAGTACAAGAACAAGACCCGTTATCGCCGTCGGGCCGGTCATCGCCAGAAGTTGACCCGCCTGAAGGTCACCGGCATCGCCTAACACTCCCAGGAAGCAGGTACGTCATGGCAACGAAGAAGGGCGCGAGCTCTACCCGGAACGGCCGCGACTCCAACGCACAGCGGCTGGGAGTCAAGCGGTTCGGTGGGCAGGACGTCAAGGCCGGTGAGATCCTGGTGCGGCAGCGCGGCACCAAGTTCCACCCCGGCATCAACGTGGCTCGCGGTAGGGACGACACCCTCTACGCGCTGTCCGCAGGACAGGTTCAGTTCGGAAGCCGGCGGGGCCGCAAGGTCGTCGACGTCACGCTTGTGGACGCCTGAGATTCGACATCGGCGGGGGCGCACCGGCTAGCAGTCGGGGCGCCCCCGCTTTCGTATTCCCAGCCGGTTCCGGCGCCCGATCCACAACCACCGCCAGGAGGGTCGTGATGGCCAGTTTCGTCGACCACGTGATGCTGCACGTTCGCGGCGGTGACGGCGGCAACGGCTGCGTGTCGGTGCACCGGGAGAAGTTCAAGCCTCTGGGGGGCCCAGATGGCGCCAACGGCGGACCTGGCGGTGACGTGATCCTGCGGGTGGACAGCCAGGTCACCACGCTGCTGGACTACCACCACTCTCCGCACCGCCGCGCCGGCAACGGCACCCAGGGGATGGGGGACAACCGCACCGGCAAGAAGGGTGAGCACCTGGTCCTCGCTGTCCCCGACGGCACCGTGGTCAAGACCGCCAAGGGCGAGATCCTGGCCGACCTGGTCGGCCACGGCACCGAGTACGTCGCCGCGGCCGGGGGTAACGGCGGGCTCGGCAATGCCGCCCTGGCCTCGCGCAAACGCAAGGCTCCCGGATTCGCCCTGCTCGGGGAACCCGGGCAGGAGCGGGACCTGGTACTGGAACTCAAGACCGTGGCCGATGTGGCTCTGGTCGGCTTCCCCTCGGCGGGCAAGTCCTCCCTGATCGCGGCGATGAGCGCGGCGCGGCCCAAGATCGCCGACTACCCGTTCACCACTCTGGTACCGAACCTGGGAGTGGTCCAGGCCGGACAGGCCCGGTTCACGATGGCCGACGTGCCCGGGTTGATCCCCGGCGCCTCCCAGGGCAGGGGCTTGGGCCTGGAGTTCCTGCGACACATCGAGCGGTGTGCCGTGATCGTCCATGTGCTGGACTGCGCCACCCTGGAGCCGAACCGGGACCCGATCAGCGATCTGGACGCGATCGAGGCGGAACTGGATGCCTACAGTGCCGACGTCGGAATCGAAGGTGGCCGGGTGCCGCTGGCGCAGCGCCCCCGGTTGGTGGTGCTGAACAAGGTGGACGTGCCCGAGGCCCAGGACCTGGCCGATCTGGTGCGGCCCGACCTGGAGGCCCGTGGCCTGGAGGTGTTCGAGGTCTCCGCGGTAGCGCGCAAGGGCCTTCGGCCGCTGTCCTTCAGACTGGCCGAGATCGTGCAACAGGCCCGCGATGCCGCCCCACCGCCGGAGCCAACCCCGACGGTGCTGCGCCCCCGCGCGGTGGACGAAACCGGGTTCGCTGTCACCCGGCGCAGGAGTGACCACGAGTACTTTCTGATCACCGGAACCAAACCAGAGCGTTGGGTGCGCCAGACCGACTTCGCCAACGATGAGGCCGTGGGTTACCTCGCCGACCGGCTGGCCCGCCTGGGAGTGGAGGAGGCGCTGTTCGAAGCGGGCGCCACCCCGGGTGCGGAGGTCGTGATCGGTGACGGCCCCGAGGGCGTGGTCTTCGACTGGGAGCCGACCATGATGACCGGCCCCGAACTCCTGGGCGCTCGCGGCTCCGACGTGCGTCTGGAGGAGCGGCAGCGGCCTACTCGGGCGGAGAAACGCGAGGAGTTCCACAACCGGATGGACGCCAAGGCTGCCGCTCGCGAGGAGTTGTGGATCGACCGGGAGCAGTGAGGTCACCTCATCGGCGCGCACCGAACGGGGCCCGGGGCGCCCAGTACATGGACGGTCCCGTCCGAATCGTGATCGGGTGCGCCACAATGGTGCCGTGACCAAGACCGTGACGGACCGGCGTGAACTGGGGGACCCCGGTCGCGCCCGACGAGTCGTGGTCAAGATCGGCTCCTCCTCGCTCACCGACGCGGCTGGGCGGCTGGATGTACACAAGCTCACCGCGCTCGTCGAGGTCCTGGCCGGTCGCCGAGCCGCGGGTGGGCAGGTGGTGCTGGTCTCCTCCGGGGCCATCGCCTCAGCGCTGGGCGTCCTCGGGCTCAGCGGCCGGCCCCGGGACCTGGCAACCGCCCAGGCCGCGGCCAGCGTCGGGCAAGGGCTCTTGATGGCGCACTACACGCGCGCGTTCGGTGCCCACGGGCTCACCGTCGGCCAGGTGCTGCTCACCGTGGAGGACGTGGTGCGCCGGGCACATCACCGCAACGTCCAGCGCAACGTCGAACGACTGCTGGCGCTGGGAGTGGTGCCGGTGATCAACGAGAACGACGCCGTGGCCACCCAGGAGATCAAGTTCGGTGACAATGACCGGCTGGCCGCTCTGGTCTCGCACCTGTCCAAAGCCGACGCCCTGGTGCTGCTCACCGACGTCGACGCCCTGTACGATCGCTCGCCCCGGCTGCCCGGTGCCCGGCGGATCGCACGCGTGCGGGACCGACGAGACCTGGAGGGCATCGAGGTCACCGCACGAGGCGGGGCGGTGGGCACCGGGGGCATGGTCTCGAAGTTGGAGTCCGCCGCGATCGCCTCCGGCGCCGGGATCCCGGTGGTGGTGACCGCGGCACACAATGCCGGGGCCGTGTTGTCCGGTGAGGACGTGGGCACCTGGTTCGAGCCGGCCCGACGGCGCACCAATGCCCGGCGGCTGTGGCTGGCCCACGCCGCGCACACCGGAGGTTCGATCAGCGTCGACGAGGGTGCGGTGCAGGCGATCACTGCCGGGAAGAAGTCGCTGCTGGCGGCCGGCGTGGTGGACGTGACGGGGGAGTTCGACGCCGGCGACCCGATCGACGTGCTGGATCCAGCCGGCCGGGTGGTGGCTCGAGGCTTGGCCTCCTACAGCGCTGAGGAACTCCCTGCGCGTCTGGGCCGCACCTCGGTGCAGATGCGGGAGCAGTTCGGCCCGGATAGTGCCCGCGCGGTGGTGCACCGGGATGACCTGGTGGTGCTGGACCGCACCGACTGAGGCCGGCGAGGCGGTCGCATCAGCCGACGGCGCGCTCCGGCGTCTCGGACTGGGACCGCGTCGTGGCGACCGAATGCGCAGCCCTTAGGTAGTTGACACGGCAAGATAGTTGACACGGCAACTATCCGACTCATAGGTTGATCCCAGGTTCAGAGCGTCAGCGCCAAGTCCCGGCTTGCTGACCGGCAACCCCCCGCGCGGCGGGGTGCTCCGGGAGATGACCTGGCCGCGGGCCACATGGCCCCCGGCAAGCGCATCACCGCTCCCCGCGGTGCAGACAGAAGGATGAAGACAGCGATGCACACCGACAGGACCCTTGCGTACCAGCGACGCCACGTCTCCTGTGTGATGTGTGCGATGTGTTGCTGCTTCATGTCGGCCTGAGCCGACACCTCAACCGGCAGCCTCGGGCCCTCTGACGGCCCCTCGGCGCCACCCCTCAGCCGGTCGGTGCGCACCTGAGCCCGATGCGTGACACACCGGGCGTGCGACCCGCGCTGAGGCAGCAATGTTGAGCCCTTTCTTGCACCGAGAGTGAGCACCCCATGTCTGCTGTACCTGCATCTGTGAACGAGACCGCGTCCCTGGTCGGATTGGATCTGTCCAATGCCGGCGCGCCCCGGGACTGGCAGCGCGAGCGCAACGCCGAGACCGAGCAATTCATCATGGGCCGCCTGGCCGGCCTGGCCTCCCTCGCCGACCGGGGCGGGGTGGACCTGATCTCGCTGGATGAGACATTCCGGCTCGGTGGTAAGCGGCGCCGGGACGCCTGGCTGGACGGGGCGCTGGCTACCTCCCGCCTTGCCCGGCACACCACCCGGGCCGCCCTGGTGGCCACAGTTCCGCTGGGCATCACGCGCCCCGAACACGTCGCTGGTGCCATCGCCTCGGTGCACCGGGCCAGTGCCCAGCGCGCGGGCTGGCAGCTCGAGCAGGGCGCCACCGCCCAGGGCACCGGTGCGCGCACGGTGGATGCGGTGCTGGACGCGCCGGTGGCCGCCCCCCGCAAGCGCACCGTGGATGATGTGGTTCGCGAACCGGTCCGTCCACTGGTGGTGGTACCGGTGCGCAACGGTGTGGACGCCGAGCTGGCTGCGGCGCGCGCTGACGTGGCACGGCTGTCGGTGGCAACCCTGGAGGAGGCCCGTGCCGCCCGGGCTGCGATCCGTGAAGCGGCAATCGAGTGGGGCCGGGCACCCGGTGACGTCAAGGTGTTGGTCGATGTGCACACGGTGATCTCCGCCGATCGGGCCAGCGCACAGGCACGCTGGGACCTGCTGTCCTCACTGGAATTGCCTTCCGGGCTGCCGGCTCTGCGCACCATCGGGACCGCCGAGGACCTCGCCACGCTCTGGAACGCGTGGGTCCGGGCCGGCGGAGCCGACGGGTTCACCGTGGTGCCGGCCTCGGTACCCACCGATGTGGTGGCTCTGGCCCAGGACCTGCTGCCGGCGCTGACCGAACTCGGGCTGCGTACGCCGGCGACGGCTCCGGTCACGCCCGCGGCGACGCCTGCTCGCTCCCGGCGTGCCCCGGTGCGGGTGCGATGAGCCGTCCTTCTCAGGCGGTCCGGCCGGCCAGTCGTTCTCGGGCAACAGGTCGCGTAGCGGTGCCGAGCGCCCCGGGCCGAGGATCACCTGGGTGTCGATGTTCGCCGGGTCGATCTGTCGGATGAACTCGCGGCAGCGTCCGCACGGTGAGACCACGTGCAGGGTGCCGGCCTCATCGCGCCACACTGCCACGATCTGGGCGATACGGAACTCTCCGGCCGTCACCATCGCGGCGATAGCGGCGTGTTCGGCGCAGAAGCCGGTTCCGCACGGGGTGTCGATGCACACCCCTGAGTACCGCGCTCCGGCGGCCGTCACCAGGGTGGCTGCGACATCACCCGACTTCCGGTCCTCCGCCTCGCTGGGGTTCAGGTATTCCTGGGCCGAAGCGATCAGGGAGGAGAACGACGCGGTGTCCATAGGCACGATCCTAGAGGGAACCGGTGTGGCAGCCCTCGCCGGTTCCCGTGGCGGACGGGCCCGGATCGACGGCCGCAGCGCACCGGCCGCGGCCTGGGAGCGCGGCGGCGGCGTAGGCTTGGCTGCATGACTCAGACGACGGCGCAGCCCGCTGCGGACGTGACGGCGCAGGTGCAGCAGGTGGCCACCGACGCGAAGGTGGCCGCCCGCGACCTGGCGCGGGCCACCCGGGCCACCAAGGACGCCGCGCTGCACCGGATGGCCGATGCGTTGGTGGGTGCCTCCGAACGGATCGTGGCTGCCAACGATGTGGACGTGCGCCGGGAGGAGGCCGGCGGGATGAGCCCGGGCCTGCTGGACCGGCTCACCCTGGACGCCGGCCGCGTCGAGGGGATCGCCGAGGCGTTGCGGGACCTGGCCGCCCTGCCGGACCCGGTGGGAGAGGTGTTGCACGGTTCCACGTTGCCCAACGGGTTGCGGGTGCGGCAGGTGCGGGTACCCATGGGCGTGGTGGGCATGATCTACGAGGCACGCCCGAACGTCACAGTCGATGCCGCCGGCCTGGCACTCAAGAGCGGGAACGCGGTGGTGCTGCGCGGGGGTTCGGCCGCCGCGCAGTCCAACCAGGAGATCGTGGCGGTCCTGGGTGAGGCACTGGAGCAGGCCGGCCTGCCCGCTGACCTGGTGCAGTCCATTGACGCCTACGGGCGCGCCGGCGCCCAGGCGCTGATGCGGGCCCGTGGGCTCATCGACGTACTGATCCCCCGCGGCGGGGCCGGACTGATCCAGACGGTGGTGACCGAATCCACGGTGCCGGTGATCGAGACCGGGGTGGGCAACTGCCACCTGTACGTCGATGCCGGCGCGCCGCTGGATCAGGCGCTGTCCCTGTTGCTGAACTCCAAGACCCACCGGTTAGGGGTGTGCAACGCCCTGGAGACCCTGCTGGTCCACGCCGAAGCCGCTGCGGACTTCATGCCCGCGGCCCTTGACGCCCTGGACGGCGCCGGGGTGCGGATCCACGGTGACGAGCGCACCCGCACCCTGGCCCCGGGCAACGTCGAGGTGCTCCCGGCGACCGAGCAGGACTGGTCCACCGAGTACCTCAGCGCCGACCTGGCCGTGGCCGTGGTCGATGACATCGATGCCGCCCTGGAGCACATCCGCACCTACTCCTCCGGGCACACCGACGCCATCTGTACCACCGACACCCGGAGTGTGGCACGGTTCACCACCGAGGTGGATTCAGCCGCCGTGATGGTTAATGCCTCCACCCGGTTCACCGACGGCGCCCAACTCGGCCTCGGCGCGGAGATCGGGATCTCCACCCAGAAACTGCACGCACGCGGACCGATGGGCCTGACCGAGTTGACCACCACCACCTGGGTGGTGGAGGGAGACGGGCACATCCGAACCTGAGCGGCTGACGGTGAGGCGCATCCGCGCAGGCCTGCCCGGACCGCGGCGTGGCCCGGCAGGTGGTCGGCGTCAGCTGGGCGGTAGAGTTGTGTCTCGGATGATCGACGGCGCAGCGCCCCTGGTATGGCGCGCGTCACCGGGGTGGTAGGAACCCGGGCGGGAACGTGCGAAACTGTGGCTGTAGAGCCAGGAACAGAGAGGACCGGAGTCGATGAGCAGTTCGCTGCTGACCTTCACCGCATTGGCCGCTGAGGCATCGAACATGCCCATGCCGCCCGTGGGGTATGGAGTAGTGTCCATCACCATCTTGATGTTCCTGCTCTTGGTGACGCTCGCCTTCCGCTCGGTTGGTACCCGCCAGCGTCACAAGTGAGACTGCCCGATTACACAGTGTCGGAGTTGACGTGAGCACACCCACGCGCACCCGGATCGGGATCATGGGCGGCACGTTCGACCCGATCCACCATGGTCACCTGGTTGCCGCCAGCGAGGTGGCCGACGAGTTCGATCTGGACGAGGTCATCTTCGTGCCCACCGGCGCGCAGCCCTTCAAGTCGGACCGCGACGTGACCCTGGCCGAGCACCGGTACCTGATGACCGTGATCGCTACCGCCTCCAACCCCCGGTTCACGGTCTCGCGGGTCGACATCGACCGCGGCGGGGTGACCTTCACCGTCGATACGTTGCGGGACCTGCACAAGACCTTCCCGGAAGCGGAGTTGTTCTTCATCACCGGCGCCGATGCGCTGGGCCAGATCCTGCAGTGGAAGGACTCCCCGGAACTGTGGGAGTTGGCCCACTTCGTGGGAGTCACCCGCCCGGGGCACGAACTCAGCGGTCAGGACCTACCCGATGGTGAGTACTCCCTACTGGAGATTCCCGCGATGGCGATTTCCTCGACCGACTGCCGCGCACGGGTCTCGGAGAACAAGCCGGTGTGGTACCTGGTACCCGACGGCGTGGTGCAGTACATCGCCAAGCACGGCCTGTACCGCGACCCAGCCACGTTCCACCGGCCGGAGTTGGGTGTCAGCACTGACGGGAGGGACAGTGACGCGGTGGCGGTGACCTCGGCGTGAACCAGCCTGTCGACCCGAACGAGGACACCACCACGGCCGGTCTGGGGGAGCGACGCCGACGGCGTGAGGCCGAGCGGGCCCGCGCCCGCGCGGCGGGCCGGGCGGAGGAGCGTCCCCTGACACGGCGCGAACGGCGCGCCCGTGATGAGGCGCTGGCCAGCGGTGCCCTGACCTATGGGCCCGACGGTCTGGTACCCACCTCGGAGTTCGAGCGGATCGAGGCCGAGAGCCTGTCGGCCGCCTCGGCCGCCGAACCGGCGAGCGCTGCTTCAGCGGCCTCGGCTACGGATCCGCCGCCCCGCAGCAGACGGGCGCGCCGGGAAGCCGAGCGGGCCGCCACCGCGGCCTCGGCTGTGTCGGCACTGTCCGCGCCGTCGGCGACCGAGCCGCCCGCACAGCCGAAGACAGACCGGACCGAGGAACCGGTGCGTCGACGTGAGCCTGACGGTCCCACAGCCGGGAGCGATCCCGGGCAGACGGCAGCCCAGCGTGAGCCGGAGGAGCCTGCGGCGGGGAGCGTGCCGGAGGAGGCCGCGGCTGACCGGGCTTCGGAGGAGGCCGAGGAGCGGCGTGAGCCGCAGGAGCCTGCGGCCGGGCGTACCTCCGAGGATCAGGAGACCCGGTCCGAGCCCGAGCAACGGGAGGGGAGTCCGGCGATGCCGAGCGCGCCCTCGCCCGACGGCGGCCCGGCGACGGCGCTGATGGTGCCGGTGTCCCGCAAGTCCCTGCGGGACAAGCGAGCCGCGGCGCCGGCACCGCCCACGATGGATGCCCGGCCGGCCGAACGCACCAGTACCGGCCGGCGTCCGGTGGTGCGGCCACCGGCCTCGGTGCGGGCCCGCCGCGGGGTCGACGGATCAGGGGAACTGACGGCCATCCAGCGCGCGGTCCGCGAGGCGAACACCGCGGCCGAGGGCATCGCGGTGGGGGAGCAGGGTGAATCCTCGTCCCCGACCTCCTGGCACTCGGCTGTGGACATCCCGGCGGTCAGTTACGAGGTGAGCCAGCAGACGGTGCGCCCCGGGGCCACCGCCGCTTCCGCGCCGACGGCCCGTTCGGACTCTGACACGGTTTCCGCACCGAGCGGTGACTCCGGTCCTCCCGCAGTTTCCGCACCGAGCGGTGACTCCGGTCCTCCCGCAGTTTCCGCACCGAGCGGTGACTCCGGTCCTCCCGCAGTTTCCGCACCGACGGCTGGCTCCGGTTCGAGCGCGGCTTCCGCGCCCACGACCGACTCCGGTCCCACCGCGGTTTCCGCACCGAGCGCAGACTCCGGACCGGCCGCGGCTTCCGCGCCGACACCGTCCCGAGCGCCCGAGGTGACCTCACCGCAGGAGCCGCACTCGCCGTCGTCGGCCCCTTCGGTAGCCAGCGCCGACACCGAGGACGACGACGGCGCCTTCGACATGACGCCGCGCTGGGAGTCGCTGCAGCGGGCCGCGGCCCTGCGGGCCAGGGCCGACGCCGAGCCGGCGGCACGCCCCACGCCACCGTTGCGCACCTCGGCGATGCGCTCGGCTGAAGTCGGCGAACCTCCGGTACAGCCGGTGGGCCCTGCGGAGGAGGAGGCCCCCGAGGACGAACTCCACGAGGCCGAGGCACGCAAGACGCCCGGCTGGCTGTTCGCGCTGCAGATGCTGGTGTTGGTTCTGGTGATCGCGATCCTCGGGGCGTTGGTGTACCTGTTCGCCACCGGGGACCTGTTCGGGGACGACGACGCCGCTGTCCTCGGACTGTCCGGTTCCGTCCTCTGGTCAACGGGCCGCTGAGGCGGCCCGGGCCGTAGACTGGGTTCGACCAGGGCGTCTACCCGAGGAGAACCGTGCCCGCTGACGAACGAGCCATCGAACTGACCGAGGTGGCCGCACTCGCGGCCGCGAACCTCAAGGCGGAGGAGATCATCGCCCTCGACGTCTCCGAGCGGCTCGTGCTCACCGACGTCTTCGTGGTGGCCTCGGGCAGCAGTGAACGGCAGGTGCGCTCGATCGTCGATGCGGTGGAGGAGGCACTGGCCGACCACGGCGCGAAACCGGTGCGCCGCGAGGGTGTGGCTGAGGCACGCTGGGTGCTGCTGGACTTCGGCGACATCGTCGTGCACATCCAGCACGCCGAGGACCGGGTCTACTACGCGCTGGAACGGCTCTGGAAGGACTGCCCGGTCATCGAACTGCCCGAGCAGGTCCGGGCCGGCGCTCAGGGTGACGGTGCCGGGCAGGCATGAGCGCCACCATCCTGTTCTGGCGTCACGGCCAGACCGATTACAACGCCCAGGGGCGGCTGCAGGGCCAGGTGGATATCCCTCTGAACGAGGTGGGCCGGGCCCAGGCGCTCGCGGCCGCGCCGGCTTTGAGCCAGATCGAACCCGTCGCGATCATCTCCTCGGACCTGATGCGGGCGCGCGATACCGCCGAGTACCTCGCTGAACGGACCGGGGTGGCGGTGAGCACGGACGCGCGGTTGCGGGAACGCAACTTCGGTGCCTGGGAGGGTCTGACGCACGAGGAGATGCGCGCCGGGTGGGCCGACGCCTTCGCCGTATGGCGTGATGGTGGTCACCCTGCGGGCATCGGGGCCGAGACTCGTTCGGCGCTCGGGCAGCGTGTGGCGCAGGCAGCCGCGGAGGCATCCGCGGGCTACGAGGAAGGCGGGGTGGTCGTGTTGGTGGCCCATGGGGCCGCGATTAGCGCGGGATTAGTGGCTTTGCTGGGCCACGATCCGGAGACCTGGCACGGCATCACCGGAATCGGCAACTGCCACTGGAGTGTGGTGCGCCCGAACGACGGCGCCGAGCCGGGCTGGCGGATGACCGCGCACAACGCCGGCGGGGGTCTGGTCGATTTTCCCCAAGGGGCCAGGATCGTCTAGAGTATCTCTCGCCTGCACAGGCACCCGGGGCTATGGCGCAGTTGGTAGCGCGCTTCCATGGCATGGAAGAGGTCGGGGGTTCGAATCCCCCTAGCTCCACTCACGTTGACTGAGCGACCGATGTGCGCGTCAAGGTGAATCGCCCCCCGAGACGCATAGTGCTCGCTGCTTTCGTTCGCGCGATTCCAACGGATCCGTCAGTGCGGTGAGGCCGCACGCGATCAGACAGCGCACGATGCTGCGCGTGATAGCGGAACCTCCGACCGTGGCCAGACCGGCGCGAAGGGGGGAACTCTGCTTGATCATGGTTCTGCACTCCTGAGCGTTGAGCCCGGCGGGAGTCGCCTCCCGCCGGGCGAGTGGTTGACGTCAGTTGCCACCTGGCTCGGCGCTGCCCGCCCCGGCGGGCTCTGGCTCGCCGGCAGCGGCCGACATACGCAGTGTGACGAACGCCAGGATTGCCCCGGCCAGGGCGATCCCAGCCGCACCGATGAATGCCGCCGAGAAGCCGTTCGTCAGCGCGGAGGCGTTGCCGAGTCGATCTGCCCCGTACACGGCGGCTACCGCTGTCATCGCAGCCAGACCGAGGGCGGAACCGACTTGGTAACTGGTGTTGACGATGCCTGCGGCCAGTCCGCCTTCCTCCGGTCGGGCTGAGGAGATCGCCGTTCCCAACGAGGGGATGAAGGCCAGCGACATACCGAGCGCCGCCACCAACGATGCCGGCAGGACGTCTGCCCAGTAGTTGCCATCCGGTCGAATTTGCGACAGCCAGCCAAGTCCGACGGCGAGGGTCAGTAGTCCGGCCACGATGGGGACCTTGGGACCGAACTTGCCTATTACGCGCGGTGCCAGCACGATCATGCCGAGCATGATCAGGCCTGTCATCGGCAGTAGTGCCGCGCCGGACGGGAATGCGGTGTATTCGAGAACCTGCTGCAGGTAGAGGTTGAGGAAGAACCACATCGGGATCCACGCTCCACCCAGCAGCACCTGAGCGAGGTTGGCGGCACCGAGGTTGGGGGTGCGGAAGATCGAAAGTCGCATCAGCGGCTCGCGGCGGACACCCTGAGAGATCACGAACGCCACCAGTAGCACGGCGGCGATACTCAACGCGATCCAGGTCTCACCAGAGCCCCAGCCTGCCTCGGGCGCACGGACGATTCCGTAGACCGCGGCGGCCAGGCCGAGCGTGACGGTGAGGGCGCCGAAGACGTCCACCGATCCCCGGGAACCCAAGGAACCGCCCGGCATCAGGACCCGGTTACCGATCAGGGCGATGATGGCGATGGGGATGTTGATGTAGAAGACCCAGGGCCACGAGATGTACTCGGTGATCACGCCGCCCAGGAACACGCCGGCAGTACCGCCGGCCGGTGCTGCCGCCCCGTACAACGCGAGAGCCTTGGTGAGTTCCTTGGGGTTAGCCCCGAAGATCATCATCAGCAAGGTCAGCGCAGATGGGGCGATGAGTGCGGCACCCACACCCTGGATGGCGCGACCGGTCAGTTCGACGCCGACACTGCCGGCGAGGCCCGCGACGAGCGAACCGGCGAGTAGGACGAACCATCCGGTGCCGAATATGCGACGGGCGCCGAAGAGGTCCGCCAGCCGGCCGCCGAGCAACAGCAGCCCGCCCAGGGCGATGACATAGGCGTTGAATACCCAGGACAGGTTGTGTTGGGTGAATCCCAGGTCGGCCTGCATGCGTGGCAGGGCAACGCCGATGATCGAGGTGTCCATGATGACCATGAACTGTGCGGTGGCAATCAGAGCCAGAGCCCACCATCTGGTGGTGCTCCGCTGATTCTTGACTGTAGTAGTCATGGTGTACTCCATACGGGTAGGGGGTATGGGTAATTCGATCGAGCCTGCTGGTATTCCCAGGCTTCGGATTCGGGCTTGGCCCCCGTCCACCGCCGGCACTAGGCACTTGATTTATACCCCAGGGGGGTATAGCGTGCACTGGATCCCGGGCTCATCGGCGCGGGACCAGTGCCACCGGAAGGACAACTAAGGAGCACGCTCATGCCTCGACTCACCCGTCTCGCCCCCGACACGGCGGTTGGCGCAGCCCGCGACCTGTTGGGCGACCTCGTATCCCGGCACGGCCGAGTCAGCGACATGGTTGCCACCATGGCGCACTCGCCAGCAGTCCTGGGTGGCTACCTGCAGTTGAGCCGCGCGATGAAGAGAGCCAAGCTCGACAGGAAGATCAGTGAGCGGATCTCGATCGCAATCCAGGAACAGCAAGGATGCGACCTGTGCCTCGAAGCGCACATCGACGCCGCGCGCGGGCTCGGCGTCGACGACCACGAGATCGAACGCGCCCGCGCCGGGACATCGGAAGATCCCGCGATTGCCGCCATCATCGAACTCGGGCTGCAGGTCTACCGCGAGCCGACCGCCATCACCGATGAACAGATCGAGCGTCTCCGTGGCGCCGGTTACCGTGATCGGGAGATCGCCGATGTCGTCGGCGTCGTCTCCCTCAACGTCCTGACCGGCGCATTCAACCTGGTCGCTGGTTTGAAACCGGGCGTTGTGACCGAGTCCACGTACTGACCCCGCGCCGCCTGATCCATCGTCGGCACTGACCAGGAGGGAGCCATCCCGGCGGTCCGGGGCTGTCTCAGTTCGGCACTTTCGTCTCCGGAAGGCCGAACCGGCCGAAGAGGCGTAGGTCGAAGAACGCGACGACGTGTGAGATCCGGGCCGGGGTCAGGGTGAGGACCTGCAGGTTGAACGCACGGTGGACACCCCGCTCGTCCGGGAGGTAGAGGCCGAAGGCGGGTTGCCCGTTGGCCTTGGTGGGCACGAGCAGGTGATCACCCGACCGGCGGGCGGGGCTCTGCGCAGCGACCATCCGCCCGATCGTGGAGGCGCCGTGGAACCAGGCCGGATAGGGCGGCATCTCCCAGACGGCATCAGCGGCCAGGGTCGCGACGAGTCCGTCGATGTCGTTGGCGTGCATCGCGGTGACGTAGCGGTCGAGAAGTTCGCGCTGGTGTGGGGTGGGTGGCTCGGTGACCTGATCCTCGTCGACCCGATCATGATCGAGTTGGGCACGGGCACGTTGCAACAGACTGTTCACCGCGGCTGGGGTGGTCTCCAGCATGGCCGCAACCTCGGCTGCGCTGAACATGAGCACCTCGCGCAGCACCAGGACGGCGCGCTGGCGCGGGGGAAGGCGCTGCAACGCGGCGATGAACGCCAGCCTGACGCTGTGACGTTGCGTCACTTCGGCGAGGGGATCCTCGGCGGCCGAGGCGCCGAGCATGGTGTCCGGAAGAGGTTCCAGCCACGGAATCTCGGGCCATTGCCCCAGTTGCGCTGTGGGGTCTTGTGCTGGGCCACCCAGGGCGGAGGGCAGGGCGCGACGCCCGCGGTTCTCCAGGGCGCGTAGGCAGGTGTTGGTCGCGATCCGATACAACCAGGTACGGATCGATGAGCGTTCCTCGAAACCGGCGTAGCCGCGCCAGGCGCGCAGGTAGGTCTCCTGGACGGCGTCGTCGGCATCGTGGATGGAGCCCAGCATCCGATAACTGTGGGCGAGCAGTTCGGACCGGTATGGGCGGGTCCGGCGATCGAAGTCATGGCCGAGTTCTTGCGTACTCACGAAGTCCACATCCTTTCCCCGGTGCTCTGCTCCTGCTGCGGCCGAAGCAGGAGCACGGCGAGCAGGGCACCGAGTGCTGCGACGCCAGCCAGCACGGCCAGAGCGAACTGGATCCCCTCGGTCAGCGCAACGACTGGTGCCTCGATGGCGGATGCGCGTGTCGCGTAACCGATGGCGGCCGCCGAGGCCAGTGCCGCACCGATCGTGGTCCCGAGCGCGAAGGAGGTCTCCTCGAGGCCCGCTGCCAGCCCGGCGTCGTGCTCGGCGACGTCGGCCAAGGCGGCAATCTGACCGGCGACGAATGCCGCACCCATACCGGCACCGAATATCACCAAGCCGCCGAGCAGGTCTTCGACGAGGCCGCCCTCGGGCCGCAGACGAGCCAGGAGTACGCACGCGACCGACAACAGGGCCATACCCTCGCCAGCTACTTTCCGGAACCCGGACCGGGTGACCAGGTGCTGCCCGACCAGGACGCCGAGGACCGAGGTGACGGTCATGATCGCCATCGTCAGTCCGAACTGTAGTGCGGAGAAGCCCAGGACCTGCTGGGCGTACAGCGTCACGACGATCAGTAGACCATCGACCGAGACACCGGCGATCACGATCACCAGGTTGCCACCGACCAGGGTGCGTCCGGCGAAGATCCGCATCGGCACCAGCGGCGCCGGGCTGCGTTGCTCCACGACCACGAACAGCACTGCCGCGATGGCGGCGCCGGTACCGAGAACCGCGGCAGGAAGGTCGACCCCGTGCTCGGTGATCCTGAACAGTCCCAGGAGCAGCAGCACCAGCGCACTGGTGGCCACGATCGAGCCAGGCAGATCGAGCCGCTGGTTGTTCCGAGGACTCTCGGGCAGCAGGATCGGGCACAGCACCAACACCATCAGGCACACCGGGACATTGGTGTAGAAGACCCAGGCCCAGCCCACCCAGTCGGTCAGCACACCGCCCAGCAGGAGCCCAGCCGAAGCCCCCGTCCCGCCCAGACCGCCCCAGATGCCCAGGGCCCGATGTCGCTCCCGGCCATTGGGGAAGGCGTTCATCAGGATCGACAACCCCGCCGGGGTCATCACCGCCGCGCCAGCGCCCTGGAGCACCCTGGCGGCGATCAGGAGTTCACTGGTGGCAGCCAGTCCGCATGCCAGGGAGGCCGCCGCGAACACTGCGACCGCGACCATGAACACCATCCGCCGGCCCAGACGGTCGGCCAGCCGCCCTCCCAACAGCAACAGGCCGCCGATAGCGGCTCCATAAGCGGTGATCACCCACTGGACCTCCGCTGGAGTGAACCCGAGGTCGCGTGCGATCGCGGGCAGGGCTGCGTACACGCTCGTGGAATCCAGCACCCCCATGAACATCGCCATACACACAACGGCTAGCACCCACCAGCGCCGTACCGTCTTCACTTCCGTGCGAACCATCGGGCATCCTCCACAGACCATCGGTGTCACAGAGGTAGATACCTGTCCACCGGCAGACTCATCGGTACGCCAGAAATGGCACCTCGATCGCATCCTCGGGTGCGAGCCGGTCGTGCGGGAGGCGCTCGTAGGGTCGGGACTGTGGTCAAGGTCGTGTTCATGTGCGGTCCGGCCGGGTCGGGCAAGTCCACCGTCGCCGGCCGGCTCGAGGCCGAGGGCATGTCCAGACTGTCGTTCGATCAGGAGGCGTGGCGACGGGGCATCCCCTCGATGCCTCTACCACCGGACGTTCACGCCGAGATCGAGAGCGAACTGCGCGACCGGCTCATCCAGCTGGTGACCGACGGCAGCGACGTGGTGCTGGACTACTCGTTCTGGTCGCGCCGCACCCGAGATGAGTACCGCGACCTGCTGCGACCGCTCGGGGTCGAGCCCGAAACCATCTACGTGGCGACTCCGCGCGAGGTCGCCCTGGAGCGGATCCGCGCGCGCAGGCTCGCCCACGGTGACGACTGCACGCTGAGCGACGAGCGGGCCGCGTCGTACTTCGATCACTTCGAGCCACCCACCGACGACGAAGGCCCGCTGACCGTCATCCGGCAGGGCTCCTGGACGATGACGGCCGAGTGCGCTCGGCGCGCTGCAGGTTGCGGATGAGTTCCTCCCGGGACTGTCCATCGAAGGATGCCTGCCACATCGGTGTGCCAGGGGTGCTGCGCCACGACTCGTTCAGGGGGCTGTTATCGACCGTGTCGAACCCGAGGCGATCGTAGAAACCTCTCACGAGTTCGACCGCCTCGGGGTAGTTGCTCGAGACGACAAGGGCGGAGCGATCTGGCGCTCCGGCTGGGCGGGCGAGGCGCACCAGCGCGGGCGCCTCATCGCCCGGTACCCGCACCTGGTCACGCCCGTGAAACTGGATGTGGCTGAGCGCCTTCGCGAGTTTCGCAGCAGGCAGTTGCTCCTGCCGCAGTTCGTGCACGGTCCTGGTGCCGGCATCAACAGCCGAGAAGGTGCCATCCCGCCAGGGCATGTAGTTGTTGTTGTCGAGCACGACCTTCCCGGCCAACTCCTCCGCGGGAAGTGCGTGGCCGGGAACGTAGGGGAAGGCAAGGGCAGCGAAGTCGGCCGCCGCAGCGGCGTCGGCGGCCCATGTGGCACGGGCGCGTGGACCGAGAGAACGCGCTAGATCCGCAATCGTCTGGGGCGAACGCGAGTTGGCGATCAGGACGCTATAGCCTGCTTCGATCGCCGAGCGGGCAAGGGTAGCGCCGGCTTGCCCGGCGCCGAGGATGCCAATGGTGGTCACTTGCGTTCTCCTTACGAAAGGTCCGCACCGGCGTGTTCCGACTCCCGCGCGACCGGGATCGCAGTTGCGCCCGGGTGATCGAGTCCCGCACCGCGGCCCTGGCGAACTGGTCCTGAGCCCTCCTGCGCCAGGTCGGCGCCACGGGTCAGTGTCCGCGCGAGGAAGCCGCGGATCAGTGCGGTGACCTCGTCCAGGGCCGATTCCAGCAGGAAGTGTCCGCCGGGCAGCAACTCGATCTGGGCGTCAGGAAGGTCCCTGGCGAACGCTCTGGCCCCCTCGGGCCGGAAGATCTCATCGCCACGTCCCCATACCGCCAGCAACGGGACCTGGGAGGAACGAAAGTACTCCTGCACCGCCGGATACAGCGGTGGGTTGGTGGCGTAGTCGCGGAACAGGCGCAGTTGGATCAAGTCGTTTCCCGGCCTGGACACCAGGGCGTGATCATGTACCCAGGTCAGCGGATCCACCAGGGTCGGATCGGCCTCACCGTTCAGGTACTGCCACTTGATCGCCTCGAGCGTCTGTGCTTCCCGGGCCGCGGCCTCGGTCTGCTTGTTCTGATCCGTCGTGTACTCCCACAGTCCGGCCCAGAACTCCTCGACGAAACCCTCCTGGTAGGCGTTGCCGCTCTGGCTGACGATCGCCGTGATCGCCGACGGGTTCGCCAACGCGAGCCGCCAACCGATCGGGGCCCCGTAGTCCATGACGTACATGGCGTACTCGGTGATGCCCAGGTCCTCGAGCAGTTTGGCCGTGATGGCGGCCAGCGCGTCGAAGGTGTAGTCGAACTCCTCCACGCTGGGAGCATCGGAGAACCCGAAGCCAAGGTGATCCGGCGCCACCACCCGGTACTCGTCGGCGAGGCGGGGAATGAGGTGGCGGAACATGTGCGAACTCGTCGGGTAGCCGTGCAGCAGCACAACGGGTGGGGCATCGCGGTGGCCGGCCTCGCGGTAGAAGATCCGGTACCCATCGACTTCAGCGAACCGGTGGTGGACAGCGACCATAGTACTAACCCTCTCAATTGCGCTTAGGTGGTTAGGGCACTCAAGCAGTCGAGTGCTAACCTGTCAAACTCGATTAAGGTGGTTAGCATGGAGATCGTGACGCGCGTTGATGAGGACCTGCTGCTGGATTTGCTGAACACCACCCCCGTGGTGGATGGCGTGCGGGTCGACGAGTTCGGGAGCCTCCCGCAGGCGCAGGACTGGGCCGTGGCCCGGGGAGGCGTCGGCACCGCCGCAGAGGCCGAGCAGTTGCGCCGCGTACGCGACGCCATCCAGGCAGTCTCCCGCGGGGATTCACCCGCGCAGGCTCTCCAGGCGGATCTGGGCCAGGTCAGACTCCATCCGCAGTTGTCCGAGAGCGGCCTGAGCTGGCACCTACGCGTCCCTGCCGACCAGGTGCTCGCCGCCCGGGCGATGCTCGCCTGGGCCTCGATCCATGCGCGCAGCCCGGAGCGGCTGCGACCCTGTGCCAACCCCGAGTGCTGCCGGTTCCTGCTGGATCGCAGCAACGCCAACACCGCCCGGTGGTGTTCGATGGCGCTGTGCGGGAACCGCTCCAAGGTCCGGCGCCATTACCGGCGCAACCGCGCCACGGAGGAGTGAGCGTTGCTACCGGGAATTATCGATGACCTGCGCCGTTGCGGCCCACGGCCGGCAGGCCAGCGCGCACCCGATCAGGGCCACCACGCAGAGGGCGAGCAGGATCCGGTAATCCATCACCAGGATGATCCCCGCACCGGCCACCGTGGCCGCGGTCTGAGGCGCATTGAAGACCATATTCATTGCCGCGCTCGCCCGGCCCTGGATGCCCGGAGGGGTGACCCGGATCCGGTAGTTCGACGCCCCGACCACGAACCAGGGGATGCCGAGCCCGGAGGTGGCAAGGGTGAGGCTTATCAGCAGCAGACCGAAGGCGCCATCGGCGGGCACGATCGTGATGATCGCCAGGGAGCCGACCAACCCACCGCTGAGCACGCCCAGCCCCGCGCCGACCAGGCGGCGCTCCCCGATGCGTTTGAGGATCGCGGCGCTCGTGGCCCCACCGATCACCGCGCCCACACCCTGGACGGTGACGACGATGCCCAGCGCCTGGGAGCCCACCCCCAGCCCCTGCTCGAGGATAGGGAAGACCAGCACATTCAGAAATCCCGTGATGCCCACCGCGATCCCGAGCACGATGGTGATCAGGCGCAGGGTGGGGTCGCCCCAGAGCACGCCGAAACCAGCGCCGAGTTGTCGCAACGCCCCGGGAGCATCGGTGGCCTGCGGTGCTGGCGACTCTTTCAGGCGTACCGTGGTCAGCACAGCGGCGGTGACCAGGAAGCAGGTCGCGGTCAGGACCACGACGGCATGCGGGCCGGTCAGGACGAACAGGCCGGTGCCCAGCAGCGGACTGATCAGCCGCAGGCCCTGGTCGATCGTGGTGAACAGTCCGTTCGCGCCGGGCAGTTCGTCATCGCTGAGCATGTCGCGAAGCAGTCCGGACTGGGCAGCCGAGGTCAGGTAGGCGGCCAGACCGTAGCAGAACGTGACCGCGTAAATCAGCCACAAGCCGGAGGCGTCCTGCACCGTGAGCAGACTGGTCACGACCAGGCCGACGCCCACGTTGGTGGCGATCAGCAGCCGGCGCCGCGAGACGCGATCGGCCAGTTGTCCAGCCAGGGGGGCGAGAAGAGCGGGCAACCCGAGTGCTGCGAAGACCAGCCCGGCGGCGCTGTCGGAGCCGGTGAGTTCCCGCACCCAGATGGCCAGGACCAGGAACAGGGCACTGTCCCCGATGTTCGTGCTGACCCAGGCCAGGGTCAGTCGCCGGAAGGACTGGTGGCGCATCGCCAGCGGTAGTCGCTCGCGCAGCGACGGCTTCACCGGGGGGTGCTGACCAGGCGTGGGCGAAGCCGGTTGGATGCCGATCGGGGGATCGGCGACGGCGGTCGGAGCCTCGGTCTCGGCGTCATCCGGGCGTGGGGTACTCATGGATCGGTGTCCTCATCCTCGGGGAACTGTCGGCGGCATTGACGACCTCCGGTGCGCGCCGGGCGTGGGCGGATCCGATGGGGTCAGCCGAATCCGGAGCGGGCCGGGTGGAAGTCGCGTGTGGTGTGGGTGCCCGTGCTGATCAAGGGGCCTGATCGCTGCTGCCGTCGGCGTTGTCGCCGGCGGCTTCGACGTCCTGGGCTCGGGCCAGCAACTCGTCGAGGTCCGGGTTGAGGGTGGCGAAGAACCTACCCTTGGTGGCGCCGGCGGGCCGATTCGCAGGGTCGCGGCGGCCCTCGAACCGGTCCACCAGTTCTTTGATGTCCTCGGCGAGCTCGGCCATCTCCTCGGGGGTGGCCCAGAACGTGGAGGTGTTCACGGTCACCGCCGGCACCCACGTGCGGTCCTTCATATAGGCGGGCGCCTCGCGCAGGAACTTGATCACCCGGGCGGCCTCGCGCTGGACGTAGAGAGCGCCCAGTTCGGTCGACTCTGCGATCCCGGTGGGATCATCCCGATCAGGGCGCATGTCGCGGGACTTGTGAATCGAACGCCACGGCTTCTCCCGGCCCCGGGGTTCGGCCCGCTCGATGAAGCGGCCGCCAGCCAGGATCCGCAGGTGGAAGGAGCAGTTCGCCACGCTCTGATCGAGTTTGGCGGCGATCTCACTTGCGGTGGCCTCGGTGACCTCGTCGAGGATCTCCATGATCTCGATCCGCAACGGGTGGGCCAGCGCCCGCATCACCGCAGGGTCGGTGCTGCGGTACTCGGCCCGGCCGGGTTGGTCCTGGTCCTCGGGGGAGGCGGTCGTTTCGCTCACCTCAGGCACCCCGGGTGTGCAGAGTCGCCTGGGCGCGGAAGCGGTCCTGCCGGCGTTCGGCGATCTCGGCGGCGATCTGGCTGCGTCGAGTGGTGGCGCGGCGGATGGTGCTCAGGTGCGGGGTGGTGCGGCGCATAATCTGCGTCCTCTCTGGTGGCTCATGCACAACAGTACTTGCGAAAGGGACGTTGCGCAAGACGTATTGCGAAAGGTTCATTGTGAGCGTGGGGCGGGGGAGCCGCTCGCGGACTGGGCTCCGCATTGCCGGCGAGTCCGGCAGGTTCGCCGCCGAATCAGACCGGCCGTGCGTGCAGGGAGGCCTGGGCCCGGTGCAGGTCGTGGCGGTGCTGGGCGGCCTCGGCTGCGATCTGGGAGCGCCGAGTGGTGCGGAGGCAGGTGGGGGCGATGCGTCGCATGGTGCTGGTCCTTTCGGTGGGTGTGAACACAACACTACTTGCGAAAGGAGCATTGCGCAAGGGGTATTGCGAAAGAGATGTTGCGCATGCGCTGATGTGAGCGTCCGCGCCGGGCGCAGGCGGCTACGGCGCGCGAAGGAACGCGATCCAGGGACACGGATCGCCCACTGAGGCGCATGCGCGAGCAGCCCTGACCTGCTGTCTCAGGTGTCCGTGCCGGACACCACCCGGTGGGCTCCGGTGTAGACGTTCAGCCGGTCACCGCGGTTGAACGCGACCAGGGTCAGGCCCACCTCCTGCGCCAGTTCCACCGCGAGGGCGGAGGGTGCCGAGACGGCCGAGAGCACCGGGACCCCTGCCATCGCTGCCTTCTGCACCAACTCGAACGAGGCCCGCCCCGAGACCTGCAGCACCGTGGCGCGCAGCGGAAGGTGATCCTCTCGCAACGCCCAGCCCACCACCTTGTCCACCGCGTTGTGGCGACCCACGTCCTCCCGCACGCAGAGCACGGACGGGGCACCGTCATCGTCTGCGGTGAACAGTGCCGCGGCATGGACCCCACCGGTACGCCCGAAGACCTCCTGGCGCTCACGCAGGCGCTGCGGCAGCGCCAGCAGGTCGGCCAGGGTGAACCGGACGTCGTCGTCGGCTACCGGGTACGCCGAGGTCTTGCGGATCGCCTCGATCGAGGCGGTCCCGCACACCCCGCAACTGGAGGTGGTGTAGACGTGCCGCGCCAGGTCGGGCAGCACCACGTCCTGGCTCAGGTGCACACTGACGACGTTGTAGTCACGCTCTCCCTGCGGGGTGAGGCCGTCGTAGGCGATCTGGCGCACCTGGTCCGACCGCCGGATCACGCCCTCGGAGACCAGGAACCCGATCACCAGATCCAGGTCGGAGCCCGGCGTGCGCATCGTCACCGAGAATGCGCTGGCCCCCACCCGGATCTCCAACGGTTCCTCACCGGCGATCTGGTCGGCCCGCTCCCGCCGCCCGCCGTCGGCGTCCAGGCGCAGCACCGGCCATCGTTTTACGATCCGCGCCATCGGCAACTCACCTCCCGCTTCGTCGGGTCCGCGCAGGCGCAGGCGCCTACGATGAACCGCACACCCGAGGATAGGGCGGTGCGGACATGACCGAGGACGAGCTCAAGGTCACAACGCCGCCGGACAGCGCCGTCGGGGCGGCGGGGGTGACCACGGCACTTCGGCACGTGCTGCGCGAGATGGGCCCGGTGCGCGGCGCCGCCGGCCTGTTGAAACTCAACCAGCCCGACGGCGTGGACTGCATGAGTTGTGCGTGGCCGGACCCGGAGGCAGGGGAGCGAAGTCATGCCGAGTTCTGCGAGAACGGCGCCAAGGCCCTGGCCAGTGAGGCCACCCGGAAACGGGTCCGCCCGGAGTTCTTCGCCGAGCACTCCATCGCCGATCTGGCCCGGCGCGACGACTATTGGCTGAACCGCCAGGGCCGCCTGACCACCCCGATGCTCAAGGAGGCCGGGGACACGCACTACCGGCCCACCACGTGGGAGCAGGCGTTCACGCGCATCGCCACCGAACTGCGCTCCCTCGCCCATCCGGACCAGGCGGCGTTCTACACCTCCGGGCGCACCTCCAACGAGGCAGCGTTCCTGTACCAGTTGATGGTGCGCGGATTCGGCACGAACAATCTGCCGGACTGTTCGAACATGTGCCACGAGTCCTCCGGGGAGGCGCTGGGGCGCACGATCGGGATCGGTAAGGGGTCGGTCACGCTGCACGACGTGCACGTGAGCAAATTGATCGTGATCGCCGGCCAGAACGCCGGCACCAACCACCCGCGGATGCTCACCGCCCTGGAGAAGGCCAAGCGGAACGGGGCCACGATCGTGTCGATCAACCCGCTGCGTGAGGCCGGCCTGGGCCGGTACAAGAACCCGCAGAGCGCCCGGGGCCTGCTCGGGCGGGGTACCCAGTTGGCCGATCTGCACCTCCCGGTCCGCCTGGCCGGTGACCTGGCGCTGTTCCAGGGGCTGGGCAAGTTCCTACTCGACGCCCACCGGGCCGGCCGGCGCACCCCGGGCCGGGCCGGGGCGATCGATGAGGAGTTCCTGGCGCAGCACACCCACGGCTTCGAGGACTACGCCGCGGGTCTGGCAGCAACCGACTGGGCGGACATCGAGACCGCCAGCGGCCTGAGCCGGGACCAGATCGAAGAACTGGGCGGGTTGCTGCTGGCCTCCGAGGCCACCGTCTTCGCCTGGGCGATGGGCCTGACCCAGCACCGGCACGCGGTGCCCACCATCACCGAGATCGTCAACGTAGCCCTGCTGCAGGGCAACCTGGGCAAGGCCGGGGCCGGGCTGCTGCCGGTGCGCGGGCATTCCAACGTGCAGGGGGACCGCACGATGGGGATCTACGAGAAGATGCCCCAGCCCTTCCTGGACGCACTCGGCGCCGAGTTCTCCTTCACCCCACCGATCGAGCACGGGGTGGACACCGTGAACGCGGTGCGGGCGATGCGCGACGGGCGGGTCCGATTCTTCATGGCGATGGGTGGAAACTTCGTCAAGTCCGCCCCGGACACCGCCGTCACCGAGGCCGCGCTGGCCTCATGTGCGATGACGGTGCACGTAGCCACCAAGCTCAACCACACCCACCTGGTGCCGGGACGGGCCTCGCTGCTGCTGCCCTGTCTGGCGCGCTCGGACCTGGACGTCCGGGCCGGAGGGCGGCAGCGGGTCAGCGTGGAGGACTCGATGTCGATGGTGCACGCCTCCTCCGGTCACCTGCAGCCGCCGTCGAAGCAGTTGCGCTCGGAGATCGCCATCGTGTGCGGGATCGCCCGGGAGCTGTTCACCGACTCCCGGGGCCGTCCCCTTCCCGGTGCGCCGGAGGCGGACTGGGAGCGCCTGGCGGCTGACTACCGGCTGATCAGGCGCCACATCGAGGCCGTGGTACCCGGGTTCACCGATTTCGAGGCCAGGCTGGACCACCCCGGCGGATTCCGCCTGCCCCACGGTCCCCACGACGTGCGCACCTTCGACACCAAGACCGCCAGGGCAACATTCAGCCGCAACGACCTGTGGTGGCCGCAGGTCCCACCGGGGCGGCTGCTGCTGCAGACGCTGCGCTCCCACGACCAGTTCAACACCACCGTGTACGGGATGGATGATCGCTACCGGGGGATCACCGGAGGGCGACGGGTGGTCATGGTGAACAAGGCCGACCTGACCGAACTCGGACTTGCCGACGGTGACCTGGTGGACCTGGTCTCGGAGTGGCGTGATGGTTCGGAGCGCCGGGCCCCCGGGTTCCGGGTGGTGGTCTATGACACCCCGCGCGGGTGCGCCGCAGCCTACTTCCCCGAGACGAACGTACTGGTGCCGCTGGATGACACCGCGATCGACTCGGGCACCCCGGTCTACAAGTCGGTGGTGGTCCGGCTCGAGCCGACCCGGTGAAATGCGCCCGCACCGGGCGCGGTCAGTGAAGATGAACGACGAGAGTGAGGCAATCCAGCCAGACCGGCCGAACGCTCGGGACAACTCGGGGGACCTGGGCTCCCAGCGGGCGTAAGGTGGTGCGATACCCGGTTGGCTCGGGTCTGTTCGACAGCGACGATGCGACGGTCCAGGAGGAACCAGCGATGACGCAGGTACCCAGCGGCGATTCCCACGATCTGGCGGTACTGCGCCGTTGGGAGAACGCCGGCGGCGATTGGGAGGTCGTGGCTCGCGGAGAGACATCGGTGCGGATCGCGCTGTGCCGATGCGACGGGGGCGAGGAGGTGGAGCGGATCACCTCCACCGATCCAGCGCTCCTGCGCTACATCGTGGAGGCGAGCCACTGACCTCAGCCCGGGGTCGAACTCAGCCCCGGGTGATGGACCCACCCGTGCGGCCACCGGTGTTCCCGGCTGCTCCGGCAGTGGTGGCGTCCTGCCTGGCGCCGGTCGCGCGGCCGGGTTCGGGGAGCATGCGCACGCGGGTCTGTGGAAGCGCCTCGGGGTTGTGCTCCTGGAGCCACTTCACCAGGGATTCCCGGACGTCCAACCGCAGGAACCACACCGCGTCGGGGTCGTCGGCGCTGACGCTCGCGCGCACCTGCACGTAGCCGGCGCTGGCATCGGTGATGACCAGGTTCGCCGAGCGGCCGTTGAAGTGATCGGAGGCGTTCACCACCCGGTGGAACTCCGCGCGCAGGCCTTCGAGGTCGATCCGCCAATCGAGGTCGAAGAACACCGTGCCGGTGATGCGGTCATCGCGCCTGGTCCAGTTCTCGAACGGGGTGGCGGTGAAGTAGGTGGACGGCAGCACCAGACGGCGCTCGTCCCAGATCTTGACCACCACGTAGGTCAAGGTGATCTCCTCGATCGTGCCGTACTCGCCTTCGACGATGACCGTGTCATCGAGTCGGACGGCGTCACTGAAGGCCAGTTGCAGGCCGGCGAAGAGGTTGCCCAGCGTGGACTGTGCCGCCAGCGCTGCCACCACCGAGGCCAGGCCCGCGGAGGCCAGCAGGCCCGCCCCGACCGCACGCACGCCCTCGAAGGTGAGCAGGACTGCTGCCACGGTGAGGACCACCATCAGCACCAGCAGCACCCTGCGGGTCACGTGCATCTGGGTCTGCATCCGCAACGCGTCGCGGGTTCCCATCCGCTTGCCGGCCCGGTGCACGACACCGTCGACGATGAACAGGATGATCGCGGTGACCAGCCAGGCCACGTTGATGATCCACAGCACCTGCAGGACGTGGGCGACCAGGTCCCACCGTTCGGCCCCCTCCCCCCGAGGACGGTTCGCGGCTACCACGGCGTTCGCGGCGATCACCAGCGCCAGCACCAGGAACGGCACTCGGGTGCGCCGCACCAGGTACTTCACCGATGGCCATCGCCCCACCATTCGCAACGCCAGCGCGGGCACGCCGACGCCGACCGCCAGCGCGATGGCCAGGGCAATGCCGGCGGAGGTCAGCAGTTGTATCAGATCGTCAGGCATGCCCCCACTGTGGCTGCTGAACCCGGCCCACGCCAAGTGCCGGTGAGCCGGCTCACCGTTGGGGTGCCGCTCCCGAGTTCCTCCAAGGATCATTGTGTAAACTGTGGCAATGACGTACGTGATCGCACAGCCGTGTGTGGACGTCATGGACCGCTCGTGTGTGGACGAGTGTCCGGTCGACTGCATCTACGAGGGTGGCCGAAGCCTGTACATCCAGCCCGACGAGTGCGTGGACTGTGGGGCTTGTGAACCGGTCTGCCCGGTTGAGGCGATCTACTACGAGGACGATCTGCCGTCCGCGTTCGCCGCCTACTTGGAGGACAACGCCGCCTTCTTCACCGAGACTCTGCCCGGTCAGCCCGAGCCACTGCACTCACCCGGCGGCGCCGCGCGAGTTGGGGCGCTCGACGGCGACACCGCGTTGGTCCGGAGTCTCCCGCAGACCCCGGGGGGTCTGTCATGAAGCCCACCCAGCCGGCCGAGCCCACCCAGCCGGCCGAGCCCGCCCAGCCGGCCGAGCCCGCCCGGGCGGCGATCCAGCGTCCCCGACCCGCCCGCCCCGGCCGGCGCGAGCAGGTGCTCCGGGCGTTGAAGAGTGCCGAGGGACCGCTGAGCATCGCCGGAATCGCCGAGCAACTCAGCGTCCATCCCAACACGGTCCGGTTCCACCTCGAGGCATTGAGCCGAACCGGCCAGGTGGAGCAGGTCGCGGGCAAGCCCACCGGGCCCGGCCGTCCCGCGGCACTGTTCCGCGCGGTGCCGGGCATGGATCCCTCAGGGCCCACCCAGTACCGGATACTGGCGCGCATCCTGGCCCAAGACATCGCGGCCGGGCCGGATCCTCGGTCCCGGGCGATCGAGGCCGGGCGCCGGTGGGGTGCCGCGCACGCGGAGGAACTCGGGGGCCCGGCTGCCTCCGATGAGGAACCTGGCGCGGGCGCTGCCCCCGGCACCGAGCGCCTGATGCACCTGATGGAGGAGATGGATTTCGATCCCGGCCTGCAACCGGGACAGCCCGGTTCGGTAGGCCTTCGGCACTGTCCGTTCCTGGATCTGGTTGCTGAGTTCCCCACCGTGGTCTGTTCTCTGCATCTGGGCCTGATGCAGGGGGCCATGGGGGAGTGGAAGAGTGGCACCGAGGTCACCGAGCTGGTCCCGTTCGCCCAGCCGGATCTGTGCGTGGCGCACCTGCGTCCGTTGGCGCCGGGTCCCTCCCGCGGGTAGGCGCCGATCGGGCTCCTGCCCGGGCGAGGGACTGTGCTAGCAGGCATGATGGAGCCCGAGGAGGATCCATGGACAGTGTTTCGCTGGCCGATCTGGGCACCACGCTGCTGCAGAAGGCCCGCAGCAACAAGGCCGGCCGCGCGGCGCGGACCATCCACGGTGGTCGCGAGCACGTACTGCGCCAGACTCTGATCGCCCTGGCCGCCGGGCGACACCTGGGTGAACACGACACCCCGGAGGAGGCCACCTTGCAGGTCCTGAGCGGACAGGTGCGCCTGCACTGCACCGACCGGCAGGTGTGGGTGGGGCGCACCGGTGAGTACGTGGTGATCCCGCCGGTGCGGCATGACCTGGGCGCGCTGGAGGAAGCGGTGGTGCTGCTGACTTCCACGGTCACCCCGCACCGGGCGACCTCCCAGGACCCTAGTGAGCAGGAAGGTGAATCTTGATGGGCACACGACACCCCGAACCGCGTCATGTCCTGGTGACCGGGTCCTCCGGGCTGATCGGCACCGGGGTACTGGCGGAACTGCGACGGCGGGGGATCGGCTCCACGTCCCTGAATCGACGCGAGCACCCGGATCTGGACACCGACCGAGCGGTGGTCGGCTCGGCGGCGGACCCGGAGGCTGTCGCCGAGGCGATCGAGGGCGCCGACGCGGTGATCCACCTGGCGGCCGCGCCCACTCCGGACGTGGACGAGGACCACGTGGTCTTCTCCGGCAACGTCTCGGGCACCTACGTGACCCTGGAGGCGGCAGCGGCGGCTGGCATCTCCCGGGTCGTGATCGCCTCCAGCATCAACGCCCTGGGGGTGCGGTTCAGCCCACACCCGGTGCAGCCGCCGTATGTTCCGGTGGACCACCTGGCGCCCACCCAGGCAGCCGACCCGTACTCGCTGTCGAAGTGGGTCGATGAGGAGACCGCACGGGCGGCTCACCGGCGTCACGGTCTGGACATCGTGGCACTGCGGTACCCGCTCACCGGGGGGTTCGGCGATCGACTGCCCGACGCCTTTGCCGGGCAGTGGGACGATCCGGCCGAGGGCGCAGCGGACCTGTGGGCCTACCTGACCACCGAGGACGGTGCTCGCGCCGCCGTCGATGCCCTGCAACCCCGCGAACCCGGGGTGCACGTGGCCTATGTGGCGGCACCGACCACGTGCATGCCGCAGGACACCATCGAACTGCTCGACGCGTATCTACCGGACGTGCCGCGCACGCGTGAGTTCACCGGTCGGCAGGTCCCGATGGATCTGGAGCCGGCCCGGCGAGTGTTCGGCTTCAGCGCCCCGGACCTGAGCGTGGCGGAGTTGAAGGAGCGCTGCCGGGCGGGGGAGTAACCGGGCTGCCCGATCACCGACCGGGACCTTCGACACTGGCGCCGCCGTTGCCGCCACGATGCAATGGAAGCATCTGAACTTCTCGAGGACCTTGGGAGAGGGAGGCCATCATGAGTGCTGGCAAACAGATCGTCGTCGGGACCGACGGATCACCCCACGCGGCGAGTGCGGTGACGTGGGCGGCAGGTGAGGCACACAGGCTGGGTATGCCGTTGCGGATCGTGACGGTGTTCGAGCAGTGGGCGGACGTGCGCCCGCACGACGCCGAGGTGCACACCGAGCAGGAGGAGCGCGCCATGGGTGTCCTGGCCGACGCCAAGAAGGCGGCGCAGGCACAGCATCCGGACCTGGAGGTGGAGGCGGTGCTCCGGGTGGGCGATGCGGTCGAGGAACTGACCCATCAGTCCATCGGCGCCCACCTGGTGGTCACCGGCTCGCGGGGCCGGGGCGGTTTCGCCGGTATGGTGCTCGGGTCGACGAGCCGGAGCCTGACCATCGCCTCCGGTGCGCCACTGGTGATCGTGCCCGAGCAGGGTGCGGGTTCGGGTCCGGTCGTCGTGGGAGTCGACGGCTCGGAGCAGTCGGATCGCGCGCTGGCTTTCGCGGCGGCGCAGGCCCACTCCCGGGGGGTCGCGCTCAAGCCGGTGCGGGTGGTGACCGAGCCGCCGTGGTTCGGACCGGTCGAGACCTACGGCTCCTGGTTGGAGGGGATTGTGGTCGAGGCCGAGAACGACCTGGAGAAGCAGGTGGGCCCGATCCGTACCCAGTACCCCGACCTGCAGGTCCATCGCACGGTGATGCGGGGCCATCCGGCCGATGCGCTGCGCGAGGCCGGCAAGGACGCCTCGATGCTGGTGGTGGGCTCGCGGGGACGGTCGACCGCCCGATCGATGCTGCTCGGTTCCATCAGTCACGGGGTGTTGCACCACGCCCCGTGCCCGGTGGCAGTACTTGCCTGAACCAACCCAGCGGCCTTGATTGGTCGGGCCGGCGTACTGTGCCGGAGATCACGAATCTGTAACTCTACGTCGCTAAGGGTGGAATCCGGGGCCGAAACGTGGCTGCATGGGTATGCGCCCTCGGGCGCACCGGGGATTCACCCCCCGGGACGCGAGGCCGCAACCCGGCAATGGCGCCGAGTTGCGGCAACGCCCTGGGGGTCGGTCCGCGATCACGCCGCCTAAACTGCGGCTACTCGCATGGTGCTAGTGCGGCCACGCGGCACGGACCGCGCCCAGCACCACCCCGGATCAGGACTGCTGGCTGCCCTGCTGTTCGGCGACCTTGGCTTTGACCTCATCCATGTCCAGGTCCTTGACGGCGCCGACCAGTTCGGTCAGCGACTTCTCCGGTAGCGCGCCGGCCTGGTTGAACACCAGGATGCCCTCGCGGAAGGCCATCAGGGTGGGGATGGAGGTGATCTGCGCCTGTGCCGCCAGGGCTTGCTCAGCCTCGGTGTCGACCTTGGCGAACGTCACGTCCGGGTTCGCCTCGGACACCTTGTCGTAGATGGGAGCGAACTGTTTGCACGGTCCGCACCAGTCCGCCCAGAAGTCCACGAGCACGATGTCGTTGGATTCGATGGTCTCGCTGAAGTTCTCGGTGGTGATGTCGATGGTGGACAAGAAGTGCTCCTCGATCGGGATAACGGTCGCACGTTCTACAACAGTCGGACATCCCGTGTATTCCCCGGGCGGCGCCGGGCAGGGGTGATCGCCGGATCAGAACAGAGCCGGCTGGGCCGGCTCTGTCCCGGGCGGGGTGCCCGGGACTTGTCCCACCCGCTCGGGTGAGCGCTGCCACCGGTCCGGTGCGCCGTCGTCGTCGCCTGATCGCTGTGGTCTGATGAAGCCGAGCCGACGGCGTAACCGGTCCACCCGGGTGGAGAGCCAGCGCGCGTAGTCGTTGGGTACGTAGGAAGATCCGGAGTACAGGCGCCGGTAGCGGCCCACCAGGCCCGGTCGCTCGGTGGCGAGCCAGCGCATGAACCACTCCCGAGCACCCGGTCTGAGGTGCAACGGACCGGCGCTGATCCATTGCGCCCCCGAGGAGCGCACCGCGGTGAACAGTTCCTCCAGGTGCTCATCGCCGTCGGTCAGCCACGGCAGGATCGGCATGGCCAGCACGTGGCAATCCAGTCCGGCTTCGCGCACCGCCCGGATCAGGCCCAGGCGTGCTTTCGGCGGGGGAGTGCCCGGTTCGACGAGTTGCTGCAGGTGTGGATCGATGAACGCCAGCGAGACCCCGATCTGGGTCTCGGGAGCCGTCGTCGCCAGCAGTGGTAGATCGCGGCGCAGGAGCGGGCCCTTGGTCAGGATCGACATCGGGGTGCCTGACTGCGCCAGCGCTTCGATGATGCCGGGCATCAGTTCATAACGACCCTCGGCGCGCATGTACGGGTCGGAGTTCGTGCCCAGGGCCACGTGTTCGCGCTGCCAGGACGGCCGCGCCAGTTCGGCCCGCAGCACCTGCACGATGTTGGTCTTCACCACGATCTGGGTGTCGAAGTCCCGGCCGGCATCCAGGTCCAGGTACTCGTGGGTCTTGCGAGCGAAGCAGTAGGTGCAGCGGTGCAAGCAGCCCCGCGTGGGGTTGATTGTCCACCCGAACGGCATCTGGGAGTTGCCCGGCACCTTGTTCAGCGCCGACTTGCAGGCGACCTCGTGGAACGTGACACCGTCGAACTCGGGCGTGCGGACGCTGCGGATCAGGCCACGCAGCGGGAGGAGTGCCTGGGGGTCGTCGAGTTGCTGTGCTGACCATCGCATGACTCCAGTCGAACAGAAGTTCGAGGCGATGTCACGTCATGACACTCCGGTGGTGCGGCTCAATGCAGCGCCACCCGGCTCGCAACTGAGGCGATGCCGAGCCAGGTGTGCCGATTGCGCCACCAGCACCAGCCGACCTTCGGCGCGTTCTTGCGTTCCGTCCCGTCGCGCCCGGTGCCACCGGAAATCCACAGGGCGGGGGTGCGGGCGTCGAGGCGACCATGGGGTTTGCGCAACCGGGAGGCGATCGTCATGAAGCAGTAGTTCGGCTCCAGCGCCTCGGGCTGGGCGAGCACCCAGAAGATGCCCTCGGTCAGGGTCAGGGGAGTGCGCGCCTCGGCGGTCAGTCGCTCCAGAGCCTCCGCCGGGCTGGCGTTGCGCAGGTGGTCGCCGCGGTCGGGGTCGGTGAGCAGGTACGGGGTCTCGGGCACCTCGATACCGGTGGGGGTGAAGTCATCCACGTCGGTCATATCCTGTACCACGAAACCGGGTTTGGTGCCGCGACGCATCAGGGCTGCCAGATCCGCGACCGGCGCGCCGGGCAGAACCAGCAGCGGCGGGCCGGCCGCCGCCCCGGGAAGGGCATCGGCAGCAAATCCGCGCACCTGCTCGGCCTCGAGGTGGAGGAGTTCGGGGACCCCCAGCGCGATCAGGTTCTCGGCCTGCTGAATCGTGCTCGGCAGCGGCGGCAGGGCGCGGTCGTTCACAGCCCGGGCGGCGCCGCCATCGTGGCGGGCGGGGACGTCATCGTGGAGGTCGGGGACGGTCTCGGTGTCGGCGTGGCCGGGGGCGGTCCCGGCGGTGCTGTGGGGAACGGACTCAGTGGAGGCGCGGGAAGGCGTCATCGAACCTCACGGGGCATCGGGCCGGACAGCCGCTGGGCGGCCGCCGGAGGCAGAGGCGGATGGCATCGGGGTAACGCCCCCGATCGTGGGAATGTTCCGGTCAGACCGCGCCGGCAGCCAGCGAACGGGAGGCCCATGCCCACGCAGTGCGGTAGCCCAGGCGGTGGTAGGCGCGCCGTGCAACCGGGTTGTCGGAGTACATGCTCAGTGTGCACACGCCGGCATCAGTCAGACCAACCCGGGTCAACGCGGCCGTCACCGCGGCCCCCAGTCCTCGACCGCGATACGCGGTGTGCACCACGATCCCGGCCAGGTAGGGCACGCCGGAGGGCAGGCGCTGCATCGCGCCGGCGGCGATCAGGGCACCTTCCGGGGCCCGGGCGCCGATCCACACCTCGCTGAGGCCGGTACCCGGCTCGCCCTCGGCAGTCGGGGAGTGATCGGTGGAGAGTTGGAGGATCTCGGCCGCGTCGTCCGTGTCGTCCAGGTGCAGCAGGTCTGCCTCGGCGGCCAGCGGTGCGGGTGCGGTCAGGGTCCACATCCACTCCCAGTCCCCGCCGCCATCCACCCGAACCTGTCGCTCGAGCGCCCCGATGTAGGCCTGGGGCACGGAGATGCCCAGCACTCCGAGTTCGCCGACGAGGCCGGAGCGCACCGCCTGGGCGATGGCCGCCTCGACCGCGGCTTCCGGGTCCGGAGCGCCCGGGAGCGGGATCACGGTCAGACTGTGACGGCGCCCGCCCTCGCGCTCCACCGCGAGGGCGAACTCACTACGCCACATCCGTGGCGCCGGATCGGAGGGTAGCGACCAGCGAACCCACGGGTCGCCACCGGAGACCGCCAGTGCGTGGGCGTGGGAGCCGACCGGTTCAAGCACAGCGCTATCGAGCACGCCACCATTCTGCCCCGGGATCACGAGTGGGACTGGGCCGCCCGGGTCTGGGCCAGGTGGTCCAGATACGTCTGGAGCACCGAGTCGTCGGTGAAGAAGCCGTGGCTGTACAACTCCAGCGCGGGGACCATGAACTCGGCGCTCCAGCGCTGTAGCAGTGCCGCGTAATCGGCGTCCGGGCCGGGCTGATCCAGCCGCATCATCAGCAGCAGCGAACCTACTCCGGTGCTGACCAGGAACTTGGCGCGAGCAGCCGGATCCACGCTCTCCCGCACGGTCCCCAGGCGCACCGCCTCGGCGATGTACGCCTGGGCATCGGCGACCATGAGGTCGAACAGGTGGCTGGCGAGTGCGCCGCCGCCGGCGAAGGACTGCATGATGTAGCCCACCAGCCACGCGTAGGAGTCCATCGTCGCGAGCTGGTTGAGCAGGGTGCCGCTCGGGTCCGTGCCGACCGAGTCCTGCTTGGCCTCTGCCACCAGGGCGGCGACGTGCTCATCGCACACGGTGCGCAACTTCTCCTTGGACCCGAAGTGGTGGATCACCAGCGCCGCCGAGACCCCGGCGCGGGCGGCGATCGCACGCACCGAGGCGTCGAAGCCGACGTCGCCGAACACTTCGACCGCCGCGTCGCGCAGCCGTGCCCGGGCGGTCAGGTCGGCGGCGGCGCGCTCGGATCGGGAACCAGTGGACGCCGAGTGCAGGGACGAGGGCGGAACTGAACGCATGTTTACCAGGCTATGTGAGCGTTTAGCCAGGGACAAGGCGAACCGGGACCGTCAGGTGCGCGGAGCCTGCGGGTCGCCGTCACGGTCATGCGCCGTCGGAGCGTGTCCGGGTGGGCTGCCCGGCTGTCCGGGCCGCGCCGGCACGACGGTCCGTGCCTCGTCGGAGGAGCCCACCCGTCCCGATGGCGTCGGCTGCCACCACGGCCGGGTTGGCCCGCAGCCGGAACTTGCCGGTGGCCACGATCAGTGCCAGCAACAGCGCCGGCACGATCCACCCCGACCAGCCCAGGACGCTCGCGTGAACGGTGTCCACGGTCTCGCCGGCCATGGCGAAGATGACGAAGGAACCCGCGGCGGCATTGAAAGCGCCGTGGGCCAGCGCGGCCGGCCAGACCGAGTCGCTGCGCAATCGGAGCCAGCCGAACACCCCACCGATGAGGATGCACATGCCGGTCATCATCAGCAGACCGAGCCACCCCGGTGCGAGCGGGTAGTTGTAGCCGAGCAGAATGATCGGAGCGTGCCACACTCCCCAGATCACACCGGAGACCGCGATCGCTCCGAGCGGGCCGAGCGGCATCAACTTGGGAAGCAGCCAACCCCGCCAGCCGATCTCCTCGCCCAGGGCGGGGATCAGGTTGAGGAAGGCGGCGACGAAGACATTGATCAGTTGCAGGGCCGCCAGCACCTGGATCGGTACCCCCATATCCGGCACGCCCTGCTGCTCGAGAAGTTGCGCGAAGGCGGACAGGTTCGCGAAGTCGGCCGGGTACACGCCGAGCCAAGCGCCGACCGGCAGTGCCACCAGGCACAGCGCCGTCGGCACCACGATGGCGAGGGTGAGGTAGCCGATGAACCGGCCCGGTCTGCCCAACGGCCAGAGGCCCAGGGCGTACAGGATCCGGGTGGGTCGGCTGATCAGCAGCACGACCACCAGTGCGGCCACGGTGGGGGTGAACATCATGGCCGTCGCGAGCAGCCCGAACCGGCGATCTGCCAGACCGTCACCGAGCCACAGCGGCAGAGCCACCGCCCAGGCGAGCGCGATGGACACCACCACGAACAGGGCGATCTGAGCGCTGGGTCGACGCATGGATCTCCTCCGGGCCATCTCCGGGCCACGGCTGTGCCCCGTACGCCCAGCATCGTAGTGCGATGGCCCGGCGCCGACGTGGCGATACCGGCTACCGGCGTCGGCTGCACGGCCGGCTCCCATGGTAGTAAAGTTCGGCATCCCGAACTTTTATGTGAGCCCTCTCATGACACCTCTTCCTCGACGGCGACTCCGTGCCCGCATCGGCGCCGGCAGTGCTGTGGCACTGCTGACGGCGGGGTGCCTGGGCGGGCCGAACGCCGGTAGCGGGCAGGAGGACGACGACCGCCCGGTGGTCCTCACCACCTTCACGATCATCGCGGACATCGCCCAGAACGTGGCCGGGGAGCATCTACAGGTGCGCTCCCTGATACCGGTCGGCGCCGAGGTGCACTCCTATGAGCCCACGCCCGGTGACCTGCGTCAGGCCGCTGATGCCGACCTGATCCTGGACAACGGGTTGGGCCTGGAAGCGTGGTTCGACCAGTTCATCGCCGACGTGCAGGCCCCGCACGTCGTGGTCAGCGAGGGGGTGGAGCCCTTGGAGATCGGCGCCCAGGCCGGCGCCACTGAGGCCGGGAGCAGCGTAGCCGGCTCCCGCCCCAACCCGCACGCCTGGATGTCCCCCCGGCAGACCCAGGTGTACGTCGACAACATGGTGGCGGCCTTCGGCGAACTGGACCCGGACCGCGCGCAGGATTACCTCGCGAACGGCCGGGCGTATGCCGAGGAGCTCGAGGCGGTGCACACCGAACTCGTGGATGATCTCGCGGCGCTGCCACAGGACCAGAAGGCGCTGGTGACCTGCGAGGGCGCCTTCTCCTACCTGGCGCGCGATGCGGGCCTGAGCGAGCACTACCTGTGGCCGGTGAACGCCGAGGGCGAGGCAACGCCCCGCCGCATCGCCGAGACGATCGCGTTCGTGAACGCTCAGCAGGTGCCGGCGGTGTTTTGTGAGTCCACGGTGTCCGACGCCGCGATGCAGCAGGTGGTCGAGGCCACCGACGCCACTTTCGGCGGGGTGCTGTACGTGGACTCCTTGTCCGAGCCGGACGGACCGGTACCGACCTACCTGGACCTGATCCGGCACGACGTGAATCTCATCCGCGCCGGCCTCACCGGTGCGGAAGGGTAGGCGGCTCCTGATGGCGGGCACCGATCGCGACGAAGCCGGCGGCACCGGAGACCCGGTCATCGAGGTGCGCGACGCCTCGGTACGTTACGGACAGGTACGCGCGCTGACGGCGGCTACGCTCAGCGTGGGGCAGGGGAGGATCTGCGCCCTGGTGGGGATGAACGGGTCGGGCAAGTCCACGTTGATGAAGGTGATGCTCGGCCTGGTGCGCACCCACCCGGGTCGGGTGCTGATCAACGGCGCTCCGCCGTCGTCGGCCCGTCGTCGCGGACTGATCGCCTACGTGCCCCAGCGCGAGGACGTCGACTGGTCCTTCCCCACCACGGTGCGTGAGGTGGTGATGACCGGCCGGTACGCCCACCTGGGCCCCACCCGCAGGGCGCGAGCACGCGATCACCGGATCGTCGATGAGGCCCTGGGCCGAGTGGACCTGACCGAACTGGCCGGCCGGCAGATCGGGCGCCTGTCCGGGGGACAACGGAAACGGGCGTTCGTGGCCCGGGCGATCGCGCAGCAGGCCGAGGTGCTGCTGCTCGATGAGCCCTTCGCCGGGGTGGACGACCTCTCCCAGCGCACGGTGAGCGGGCTGCTGCGCAGCCTCGCCGATGACGGCGCCACGATCGTCATCGCCACCCATGACCTGCCGGCCCTGCCCAGTCTGGCCGATGAGGCCGCACTGCTGGCCGGCACCGTGGTGATGCACGACTCGGTGCACCAGGTGATCCGCCCGGAGAACCTGGCCCGGGCCTTCGGGCTGGGGGAGTCGTGACCGAGGCGCTCACGGAGTTGCTCATCGAACCGCTGCGGTACCCGTTCATGGTCAGGGCGATGCTGACCGCCCTGATCGCTGGGGTGGTGTGCGCCATGTTGTCCTGCTGGTTGGTGCTGGTGGGATGGTCGCTGATGGGCGATGCCGTCTCCCACGCGGTGCTGCCGGGCGTGGTGCTGGCCTACATCGCCGGCGCACCCTTCGCCCTGGGTGCCCTGATCTTCGGCTTCACCGCCGTGGCCCTGATCGGGTTCATCCGCGATACCTCCCAGATCAAGGAGGACGCCGCGATCGGGATCGTCTTCACCACCCTGTTCGCCTTCGGTCTGGTGCTCATCTCGGTCACACCGAGCCAGGTGGATCTGCACCACATCGTCTTCGGCAATCTACTGGGAGTCTCGTGGGTGGACCTGGTTCAGATCGCGGGTCTGGGGCTGATGGTGTTCGCGGTGCTGCTGTTCAAGCGCCGGGACCTGACCCTGTACGCCTTCGATGCCACCCACGCCTTCGCCATCGGTTTGAACCCGCGCCTCCTGGGCGCGCTGCTATTGGGGATGATGGCGGTCACCACCGTGGTGGCGCTGCAGGCGGTGGGGGTCATCCTGGTGGTGGCGATGCTGATCATTCCCGGCGCCACCGCCTACCTGCTCACCGACAGGATGGGCGTGATGCTGCTGATCGCCCCGGCCCTGGCGGTGGCGTGCGCGGTGGGTGGGGTCTACGCGAGTTTCCACGCGGACGTAGCCACCGGTGGGGCGATCGTGCTCGCCCAGGGTGGGATGTTCGTGCTGGCCTACCTGTTCGGGCCGCGGCAGGGTCTGCTTCTCGCCCGGGCCCGGCGACGCGTGGCTGCGTAGGCGGGCCGTGCGCCCGCGCCAATGGTCGCCGGTAGGTTACGACCGAGACGTGGCCAGAACGTGACGAGTGAGCCAGGAGTAGCGACGCTGATGACGACGGCACTGCCCATCCCGATCGAGTTCGAGTTGCCCACGGGCTGGTCCGCGGTATCGCCGGAGGATGTCGGTGCCACACCGCTGGCGTACGTCGCCCTGCACGACCGCACGCACGGCCGGTTCCGGGCAAACATCACCATCGCCGGGGCCCTCCGGGCTGATAGCCAGACGAGACCGGCAAGGCCGGCGGGACCGGCCGAGTTGGAGGAGTTGGGCGAGGCGGTCTTCGCCCGCCTCGCCCAGGGAGCCGGCGTCACCATGGTCCAGCGCCGGGCGATCAGTTCCCACGGTGCGCCGGGCCTGGCGCAGGTGGTGCAGGTCTCGACGTCGATCGAGGACGGACCGATCGACCTGACCCAGGGCCAGGCCTACCTGCATCTCACCGATCCACAGGAGCCGGGGAGGCAGATGATGGTCGAGATCGTCCTGACCTGCCTCGCGGAGGACTCCGGGCAACTGGTGCCTCAGTTCGAGGAGTTCGTGGCATCGGTGCGTCCCACCCGGTAGCTCCACGAGTAGGGTCGTGGGGACGGTGACGACCAGGACAGGAGCGATGGTGGGCGACGAGGCGAGGACGACCGTGGATTCGATGGCGCAGGGGCGCTTCGGGGCCGTGCCGGGCAAGGTGCGGTTGGGCATCATCGGGCTGGGGGTGCAGGGCACCGCCTACGCGCGGATGATCGCCGAGGGGATGGCCGGGGATCTGGTTGTCGGCGCGGTCGCCGACATCGACGAGGCCGTGCGGACTCACGCGCAGGAGGTGTGCCCGGGGGCCCCCTTCTACACCGACTACCGCGAGATGATCGCCGGCGGAGACGTGGACGCGGTGGTCACCACGGTGCCGCACTACCTGCACCCGCAGATGGGTATCGACGCGATCAAGGCAGGGGTGCACGTGCTGGTGGACAAACCCGCCGGGGTCTACACCGCCCAGGTTCGCGAACTCAACGAGGTGGCCGCGGCCCACCCGGACGTGACCTTCGCGATCATGTTCAACCAGCGCAACAACCCGCTGTACCAGCGGATCAAGGAGATCGTCGACGGGGGCGAGATCGGCGCGATCCGGCGGTCCAACTGGATCATCACCACCTGGTGGCGTCCCGACGCCTACTACGGCGCCAGCGAGTGGCGGGCGACCTGGGGCGGTGAGGGCGGGGGAGTCCTGGTGAACCAGGCCCCGCACCAACTCGACCTATGGCAGTGGATCTGCGGGATGCCCACCTCCCTGGTAGCCAAGGCTGCGTTCGGGTTCCGGCGTGACATCGTGGTGGAGGACGAGGTGACGGTGCTGGCCGATTACGGCGACGGCGTCACCGGGGTGTTCGTGACCGCGACCCATGACCCGGCCGGCACCGACCGGCTGGAGCTCCTGGGGGATCGGGGCAAGATCGTGGTGGAGGGGTCCAAGACGGCGACCCTGACCCGGTTCGCGGCCGACGAGCGGGAGTTGTCGGCCCGTCTCAGCGTCGCCGAAGGGTTCAAACTCGCCGGCGGGGGCGATACCGAGGGCTTCTACACCACCGAGCAGATCGAGACCGAGTCGGCCTGGGGATCCCAGCACGCCGGCGTCCTGGCCAACTTCGCCTCCGCCGTCCTGCACGGCACCGAACTGCTCGCCCCGGGCGCCGATGGTATCAACGGTGTGCGGCTGGCCAACGCCGTGCACCTGTCGGCCTGGCTCGGCCAGGAGGTAGCCCTGGACTTCGACGAAGCCGCCTACCTGCGCGAACTCAACGCCCGGATCCGCGAGGAGGGGCTGTTCCCGGAACGGCCCGATCCCGGCGCATGAGGCCGCTCGGTGCGTCCGGCGGGGGTGGAGAGATGAGCCTGTGTCCGAGCCGACGCCAGGTACTCGCAACAGTTGGCCTGGGTGCCGGTGGCGCGATGTTGTTGAGCGCGTGCGGTGCCGAGGAGCAGGACGAAAGCACGGTGTCGGTGGGGGAGACCCTGATCGGACTGGAGGAGATCGGGGTCGGCGATTCGGTCTCGGTGCAGACTCCCGCCGGCGCCACGGTGCTCCTGACTCGCACGGATGAGGCCGACGTCGTCGCCCTCTCCGCGGTCTGTACTCACCAGGGCTGCACCGTCGACGTCGAGGAGGAGGAGGGGCGCTGCCCCTGCCACGGCTCCCGGTTCGACCTGCGTTCGGGAGAGGTCACTGCGGGCCCGGCGAAGGAGCCGCTGGAACGAATCGCCGTCGAGGTCATCGACGGGCGGATCGTCACGGCCTGACCTGACCGGGCGTCCCGGGTTGCCCATGTCCCTCCATGATGCGCCGTTCCTCCAGGGTTCTAAGGTGGTGCTGACGTGATTGACACACCGGTCACCGACATCAGCGTGACTGCACCAGGAGGGGGCAGACCATGAATCCACCCGAACCGCAGGAACCATCCGGCGCCGGTAGCGACGACGACGGCCGCAGCCAGGCCCCGGCGCACCCCGGCGACACCCCTCAGTACACTGAAGGTGGGACTGCCCCGCAGGGGGCAGAGGCCGGCGGGGAGGGGGTTGCGTACGCACAAGGCCCCTCCGGCCCGGTGCCCCAGGCAGGGCCGCCGACCGAGCCGCCCTCCCAGTCCGGGAGCGCCGCAGCGCCGGACGTTCCAGGTCGCGCCGACGTTCAGGACGCCCGGGCCCAAAGCAGCCAGGGGGGTTATGCCGCCCCGCCGGGTGGCTACGCCCAGGGTGGTGACGCCACGCTTCACGGTGGCCAGGGCGGGTACGGCCAGCCACAGGGCGGTTATGGCGCGCCCCAGGGTGGCTATGCCGGACAGCAGGGTGGTCACGAGCACGGTGGCTACGGTGCACCGCAGGGTGGCGACGGAACACCTCAGCGTGGATACGGCGCACCCCAGGGTGGTCCGCCGCAACCCGGATCAGGCGCCCCCCACGGGGCCCCGGGCTACCCGCAGCCCGGCACCCCGCTGACGGGTTCAGCATCCGGTCCGGGCCTGTTCGATCTCACTTTCGCAACCCCGCTCGCACCGCGCATCGCCCGACTCGGATTCATCTCGTTGTGCATCCTCGGCGGCCTGATCGCCCTGTCGGGTCTGGTCGAGTTCATCCAGGTAGCGGTGGCCACGAGCATGTACGGAGGCGGCTGGACCGTGGCCGTCTACTTCGTGAACCTGCTGGTCACGATCGCCATCGCGCTGGCGCTGGTCGTGCTCGGCCGGATGGGTATCGAACTGGTCCTCGCGGTGGTCGCAGGCCGTGAACGGGACAAGGGGTCGCAGGGCGGTCCGTCCCCGTCCTAGCCGTACTCGGCCGCGCCTGACCCACTGACCCGACGGGTCTCGTTGCGCGTACCTGTCTGAGTGATGGTCTCGACCGAGTCCGGGCTCCACAGGTACCCATCGAACGGGCCCGTATCCACAGCGCCGAAGCGAACCGTCTGCCCTGTCAGTGGTCGGCCCTACTATGGGAACAGATGTACGAACTGCGGATTCCCATGGAGGTGCCCGATGGCGACGGACGGGTCCCACACGCCGCGCCGTGGGTCCGGCGAATCCCTGATACGGGACCTCGCCGAACTGGAGGCGATCGTGGACCGGATCGCCACCGCCGACATCGCCGCTGAACGACTTGCCCATGCCGGACCGGTGCTGGGCTCGGCGGCGCTGCGCGTTCACGGCGCCGTCCAGCGCCTGGCGGGAAAGCGGCTGCAATGGTTGATGGCTGAGGAGGCTGACGGTCGATGGGCCCTGACCGGGGCACGAACCTACGCCACCCACGTGGCCCAGACGCACCGGATCACGCAGTCGGCGGCGAAAGCGGACGTGCGTCTGGCCAGGCAGTTTCGAGATGAGATCCAGCACTTCGATCGCGCGCTGCGTGCGGGTGAGGTCGGCTTGGAGCAGGCTCGCATCGTGGCCGCTGGTGCCCTGACGTCGCAGGAGAGGATCGCTGCGCTGGGCGAGCGCGTCTCCCTCGGGTCGGATCCCGAGGCCAGCGACAGCCGTGAGCACGAGCCAGCCAAGGATGGTGCTCACGATCCTGATGGCTCCGACGACGGCGGTGACCCCGGGCAGGATGATCAGCGCAACGTGCAGGACGATGCCGGAACCGCCACGGTCGAGGAGTTCCTGCTGGCTGAGGCGATGGTGCTGCGGCCCGCGCAACTACGGCACCTGGTCCATCACTTCGCGCGGGTAGCGGACCCGGAGGCGGACGAGCGTGGCTATCGAAAGTCCCAGGAACGCGAATACGTCGACATCGCGCGCACGCTCGGTGGCTTCCATCTCGCGGGCTTCCTGACCGAGGAGCACGGGCAGCAGGTGCGGCTGGCACTCGATGCGGTGATGGGCAAACCCGTGCGGGGCGACGCCCGCAATTCCGGTCAGCGCCGCGCACAGGGTTTGGCCGACATGGCGAGGGTGGTGCTCGATCAAGGGTTGGGCGGCACCTCGGCATCGGTGCGCCCGCACGTGGGTGTCCACATCGGCGCAGCAGAGTTCGCTCGGTTGTTCCGTGAGGCAGTCAGCGAGCAGGAATCACCGAAAGCACCCCCACCGGGCGCTGACCCACCAGTGGATAAGCCATCGGCCGGTCTGGCCTCATCACGGATCGCCACCGACAAACCGGCCCCGGATGAACAGCCCCGCTGGGACTGGAATGCGATCCTGCGCAGCGAGCCGGGCATGTGGACCGACGCCACCGGTCCGGTCCCAACGCCGGTGTTACGTCGGATGGCCAGGTGCGGGGACGTGTACCGGGTGCTGTTCTCCGCCAAGAACGAGGTGCTCAACCAGGGGCGGGCGCATCGGACCTTCACCGCAGCCCAGCGCCGGGCGATCGTCGCTCGAGACCGGCACTGTGTCTATCCGGGCTGTACGGCGCCGCCGGTCCTGTGCGAGACCCACCATGCCCTCGTGAAATGGTCCCGGGGCGGGACCACCGATGTGGCGAACGGGGCGCTGCTCTGCTTCCACCACCACGACCTGGTCGAGGCCCGACGACTCACCATGGCCCGACCCGATGGTGCCTGGCGGTTCTACCGACCCGATGGCACCGGGCTGAATGACCGCGCTGGCGGACGACTCACGCCGTGGAAAAAGCGCGAATAGGTCGTCAACTGGAGGGTTCCTCGAAATCGCTCTGCGCAGGATCGATGTCGCTCGGATCCTTGTCGACCCGCCAGCCGCGCCAGACCGGATGACGCAGCCTGCCCTCCGTGGTCCAGTTCGAAAAGGACACCTCAGCCACGCGTACCGGTTCGACCCAGTGTGCATCCCGGGCATCGATGGCAGGAATGCCGATGAGTGCCGGCGTCGGCCTGGCATCCTCGCGCAGGTGCGCAACCCATGCGCGCGCCTCCCGCTCCGTGAAGCCGGTGCCGACCCGGCCGACGTAACGCCAGCGACCCTCTCGCGTCGGGAGCCCCAGCAGCAGTGATCCCACCGCCCCCGAGCGCCCGCCCCGACCGGGCCGCCATCCGCCGACCACAACCTCCTGGGTGCGGCTGTGCCGGATCTTGATCCACGCCGAGCTCCGTTGGCCGGCCCGGTAGATGCTGTCCACCCGTTTGGCCACGATCCCCTCCAAGCCCTGATCGGCACTGGTGGACAGGGCCCCGGGGATGTCGCCCTCGAACGCGGGAGGGACCTGCACGGTGCGGGAAGGGGAGATGACCTCCTCCAGCAGGCTGCGGCGCTGGTGGTAGGTGAAGCCGGTGAGTTCGTGCCCGTCCATGGCCAGCAGATCGAAGAGCATCAGGTGCACACCCTGGCGCCGTGCCGCCGCTGCCACCTGATGACCCGTGGCCTGCATCCGCGGCTGCAACAACCCGAAGTTCGGCCGTCCTTGCCCATCCAGGGCCACCACCTCCCCATCGAGTACCACCGAGCTCGCATGCACCGCGTCCAGTACCTCAGCGACCTCGGGATACTGCGCGGTGGTCTCCAGACCCGAACGACCGAACACCCGGACCCCTCCGGGGCCCACATGCACCAGCGCACGGACGCCGTCCCACTTCATCTCCGCGGCCCAGCCCTCGGCGCCGATGTCCGCGAGGGTGCCCGCGGTGGCCAACATCGGCGGGATCGGGGTCACTGGCGCAGGATCGGTGGCTGGTGCGCCGGCGTTCGCTGGTGCGTCCGGCGCTGCTTGCGCGACTGCGGTGAGCGGGGCGTCCGGTGGGCTCGGCGCGGCCGGCGGGTTCGGGACGTCTGCGGGTTCCCGAGCCGCGAGTTCCTGCCCTCCTGCCTCGGTTGATCGGTCAGGTGCGCTACGGGAATCCGATGGCTCACCGGCGCTGGACGAGTCGTGGACCTCGGGCTGCTTCTTCATCAGGTGGATCAGCCACTGCTCGCGCTCCCCGCCGGTGCGGATCAATGCGAAACTACTGATCCGTCCGGGCCCGGACTGCTCCAGGCCGCCGCCTTCGGCGCCGGTGAGCGTGGCAATGACCTCGGCACCCTCGCGCCACTTCTGGATCTCGTACGTACCGTGATCCCAGATCGTGACCTCACCGGCGCCGTACTCGCCCTTGGGGATGGTACCGGCGAACGTGGCGTACTCCAGTGGGTGGTCCTCGGTCGGGACAGCCAGGTGATTGCGGTCCGGTGAGGTGGGAACGCCGCGCGGCAGCGCCCAACTGACCAGCACGCCGTCGCGCTCCAGCCGGAAGTCCCAGTGCAACCGGGAGGCATGATGCTCCTGGATCACGAAGCGGGGCAGCGCAAGGCCTTCGCCGTCGGCACCTCCATCACCCGGGTCGTCTCCGGGCACCGCCGGGGCGGGGGGCGAGAACGGTGGTGATGACGGCACCGGCGCCGGAACAGGCTCGGGTGTGCGTGCCCCATCGCGCTTGGCGCGATAGCGCGCGAGCCGGTCCGGCACCGGCGTCGTGCCGGGGGAGGCCCCCAGCGGCGCCATCGGATCCCCGCGCGCGGCCAGCAGGTCCAGCACCTCCTCGGGTGAGAGCTGACGCAGGTCCGGATCGGCCAGTTCCTCCCACGTGCGCGGCGCGGCGACGCGGGGCAGAGCGGTGCCGCGCAGGGAGTAGGGCGCCACAGTGGTCTTCTTGGCGTTGTTCTGCGACCAGTCCAGGAACACCTTGCCCGCTCGGGCCGCCCGGGCCATCCGGGACAGCACCAGATCCGGATGATCGGCCTCCAGGCTCCGGGCCAGTTCCCGCGCGAGCGCACTGGCCTGTTCCGAGGTCACCGTGCCCGGTAGCGGGGCGTACAGGTGGATGCCCTTGGAGCCGCTCGTGACCGGGTACGACTCCATGCCCATCCCGGCCAGGATCTCCCGCACCAGTCCGGCCACGTGGGCCACGGTGGTCAACTCCACCCCCGGACCGGGATCCAGGTCCAGGACCAGCCGGTCCGGGTTGGCGGCGGCGCCATCGGCATCGAGTCGCCACTGCGGCACATGCACCTCCAGGGCCGCGATCTGGGCGAACCAGGTCAGCGTGGCGCGGGAGTCCACCACTGGATAGGTCGAGACGTGATCAGAGTGCTGCACATCGGCTCGGACCACCCACGAGGGGGTCCCGGCGTCCAGGTCCTTGCTGAAGAAGGAGTCCAGTGGGCGGCGTGCCGTGCCGACCCCCTCCACCCAGCGTTTGCGAGTGGCCGGGCGGCCCAGGCAGTGCGGCACCATGACGTCGGCGACCTGGGCGTAGTAGTGCGCCACCTCGGCCTTGGTGGTGCCGGTCTGGGGATAGAGCACCTTGTCCAGGTTGGTCATGCGCAGCCGGCGTCCATCGACGTTCACGATCGTCTCCGCGCGAGCCATGCTGCCTATCGTGCTGGCTGCGCGCCCTCGTCGCTAGCCGTGCCGACCTGCGGCGCGCCCCCGGACCACGGCGCCGACCCGGGCCCCCGGTCCGCAGGCGTGCGCTGGTGACCCTCCGCCGGCGGACGCCACGCGCTCGGGTGCCTCCCGGCGTCGTCCATCCCGGGCCCGCGCTGCCCTTGGCGCGTGGTGAACCCTCGCCTGCGGGCACCGAGTGGTGTTGACTGGCTGGCGGGAGAAGGGAGCAGCATCATGCGGTCCATCTGGAAAGGGTCCCTGACGTTCGGGCTGGTGAACGTACCGGTCTCGGTCTACAGCGCTACGGAGTCCCACGATGTTCGTCTGCGCCAGGTGCATGACGCCGACGGCGGGCGCATCCGGTATCAGCGCAAGTGCGAGGTATGCGAGCAGGTGGTCCCGTTCGAGAACATCGATAAGGCCTACACCGACGGTGAGAGCATGGTGGTCCTCACCGACGAGGACTTCGCCTCGCTCCCGGCGGAACGCTCGAAGGAGATCACCATCCTGGAGTTCGTGCCCAGTGATCAGGTCGACCCGATCATGTTCTCCAGTGCCTACTACCTGGCCCCGCCGGGGGAGATGAGTAAGGCGTACGCGCTGCTGCGGCGCACGCTCGCCGAGACCGACCGCACCGCAATCGTGTCCTTCACGTTGAGGCAGAAGACCCGGCTCGCCGCCCTGCGGGTGCGCGACAACGTGCTGATGCTGCAGACCCTGCTGTGGGCCGACGAGATCCGCCAGGCCGACTTCGCCGCCACCACCGAGGAGGTCAAGATCACGAAGAAGGAACTCGACATGGCCGCCAATTTGGTGGGGTCCTATGAGTCCGACTTCGATCCGGAGTCCTTCACCGACGATTATCAGAAGGAATTGCGCACCCTGATCGAGGCGAAACTTGAACGCGGCGAGGGCTTCGAAACCACTGAAATTGCACAGGAAGAGGGTGCTGAGGTGGTCGACCTGATGGAGGCCTTGCGCCGGAGCGTGGCCCAGTCCAAGGAGCGCAAGGGCAAGGCTGAACGCGGCAAGTCCGCTTGAAACGGCTAGACTGCTGCGGCAGCCCAACCAGTCCGCCCTGGAGGTCGACTCCTTTCCCATGCTGTCCGTGCCAACGCATGTGCGCGTTAACAAATGAGTGGTAAACCCGCCCTGAGCCCAGCTTCCACCACTCGCGATCCCGGATCACGCAGTAATCCCGCGAACACCGATTCCCCGGTGTTGGCCACGCTTGCGCGCCTGTTCCCCTACCTCAAGCCTGCCCTCCCGCGCCTGATCGCCGGGATGGTCTGTGCCCTCGGTGCCAGTCTCGCCGCCCTCGCGGTGCCGCAGGTGCTGGAGTGGGCGGTGAACGAGCCGCTGCTCGGTTCGGTCTCCAGCGGGGAGACCTCCGGCCTGTGGATCGCGGTCGCGATGGTGGCCGGCCTGGGTCTGCTGGAGGCGGTGCTGATCGCGTTGCGACGCTGGTTCATCCTGGTGCCCGGCACCCGGGTCGAGGCGAATCTGCGGATGTCGATGTTCACCCACCTGCAAGACCTCCAGGTCGCCTTCCACGACCAGTGGCCCGGGGGGCAGTTGCTGTCCCGGTCCATGTCCGACCTGAGCACGCTGCGCCGGTTCCTGAGTTTCGGGATCGTGATGCTGGTGGTCAACGCCTCCACGATCGCGGTGGGCACCTACCTGATGATCCAGCTCGGTGGCGTGCTCGGTGTGGTGTTCCTGGTGGGTGCGCTCCCGGTGATCTACCTGTCCTTCCGGTTCTCCTCCCGGTTCCGCCACATCGCCCGGCTCTCCCAGGACCAGGCCGGGGACCTGGCCACCACGGTGGAGGAGTCGGTACACGGCATCCGGGTGCTCAAGGCGTTCGGTCGGGGCCGGGAGGCTTACTACTCCTTCTCCGCCCAGGCCGATGAACTGCGTGGCACCGAGATCCGCAAGGCGCGGGCGATGTCGGCGTTCTCCTTCGCGATCACGACGATTCCGGAGGTGGTGCTGGGCATTACTGTGCTGGCCGGGATCTACCTGTACACCCAGGGGGATGTCACCGTGGGTGCGCTGGTGGCCTTCTTCGCCACCGCCGCGGTGATGGCCGGGCCGGTGGAGCAGATTGGTGAGCTGATGGCGATGAGCCTGACCGCCAAGACCGCCGTGGATCGCTACTTCGAGGTGCTGGACAGCCCGAACCTGGTGACCGATCCGGCTGACCCCAAGGAGGTCACCGACCCGCGGGGGGAGATCACCTTCGACGGCGTCCGCTTCCACTTCGCCGACGCCCCCTTGGTGGAACCGGTACCGCAGGGCCGGCCGGACCAGCCGGTGGAGCCGGCCCGGGCCGAGGTGCTCGCCGGGGTGGACCTGGCGGTCCGCCCGGGCGAGACGATGGCCCTGGTGGGCCTGACCGGCTCGGGCAAGACCACGATGGCCTCCCTGGTCCCGCGCTTGTACGACGTGACCGGGGGCTCGGTACGCATCGACGGGTTGGACGTGCGGGAGATGGCGCGGCGCCACCTGCGCACCATGGTTTCGATCGCCTTCGAGGACGCGACGCTGTTCTCGGCCTCGGTGCGCGAGAACGTGCTGCTCGGCGCCCCGGCCGGACAGGACGGCGAGGAGGACCTGCAGCGTGCGCTGACCATCGCCCAGGCCCACTTCGTGCACGAGCTGCCCGAGGGTGTGGACACCGTGATCGGGGAGGAGGGGTTGAGTCTGTCCGGTGGGCAGCGCCAGCGCCTCGCGCTCGCCCGGGCGGTGGCCGCACGGCCCACCGTGCTGGTGCTTGACGATCCGCTCTCCGCACTGGACGTGACAACGGAGGAAGCGGTCACCGACCACCTGCGCAAGGAACTGGCGCAGACCACCACCTTGATCGTGGCGCACCGCCCCTCCACGGTGGCGCTCGCCGACCGGGTCGCGGTGCTGCAGGAAGGCAGGATCGTCGGCATCGGAACCCACTCCGAGTTGCTGGCCGGCAACGATCACTACCGGTTCGTCATCTCCTCCCTGGTCGCCGACGAGCAGTACCAGCGCGAGCAGGAGGAGTACGACAGCCAGCAGTTGAGGTTCGACCGCAGAGCCGATGACGAGGTCGACGACGGTTTCGAGGACGAGGGCGCCTACCGCGCCACCCAGGAGCACAACCGATGAGCCGCGCGACGCCGGCGCCCGCCCGTGAGAACAACGCCCCCCGTGGCCCCGAGGAACCGCCCCAGGGCACCGCGGGGGAAGAGGACTACAACCTCGACAGACGCCGGTCCAAGGCGGTTCGGTCCCGGTCCCTACGCCTCCTCGCCGACCTCCTCCGCCCGATGTGGGGACTGTTTGCGCTCACCGTCGTCGTGGTCGTGATCTCTCAGGCCGCACGGGTGGCCGGCCCGGCGCTGGTGGCGATGGCGATCGACTACGGGCTCCCGGCTGCGGCCGAGGGGGACTGGCTGATCCCCTCGGTGATCGGAGCGACCTACATCCTCACCGCGATCGTGGCAGGAGTGTGTACGGCAGCCTTCATCAGGTTGGCGGCGAAGGTCTCCCAGGCGGTGCTGCTGGACCTGCGTCAGCGGGTCTTCCGCCACACACAGCGGCTCAGCCTGGAGTTCCACGAGAACTACACCTCCGGCCGGATCATCGCCCGGCAGACCTCGGACCTGGATGCGTTGAAACAACTGCTGGACTCCGGGATCGTCTCCCTGGCCCAGTCCATCCTGTTCATGACCTTCACCGCCCTGTCGCTGTTCCTGCTGGACTGGCGCTCGGGGCTGGTGCTGGCTGTGGCGATCCTGCCGGTGTGGGCGGTGACCCGTTGGTTCCAGTTGCGCTCCCAGGTGCTCTACCGCCATCAACGGGTGGCCTCGGCGCGCCTCATCATCAGCTTCGTGGAGAACATGACCGGTATCCGGGCGGTCCAGGCCTTTCGCCGGGAACGCACGAACAACGACGCCTACGGCGACCTGACCGAGGTCTACCGGGACAACACCGCCCGCACGATGGGCTTGAACGGGATCTACGACCCGGCGCTGAAACTCATCGGGAACCTCACCGTCGCCACCGCCCTGGCCGTCGGTGGCTTCCGCGTGCTGGACGGCTCGATGGAGGTGGGAGTGCTGGTGGCCACGCTGCTGTACACCAACCGCTTCTTCCAGCCGATCACCCGGATGGCGATGTTCTACAACTCCTTCCAGTCCGCGGCAGCGGCCCTGGAGAAGATCTCCGGGCTGTTGGAGGAGGTCCCCACCGTGCGTCAGGCGGCACACCCCGTGCCGCTTCCGCGAGCCCGTGGTGAACTGCGGTTCAACAAGGTCACCTTCGGCTACGGCGACGGACCGATGGTGTTGCCGGAGTTCGATCTGCACTTCCCACCGGGGCAGACGGTGGCCCTGGTCGGGGCCACCGGTGCGGGCAAGTCCACCGTGGCCAAACTCATCGCTCGCTTCTACGACGTGACCTCCGGTTCGCTCACCCTTGACGGCGTCGACCTCCGCGAGATCTCCACCCGGGACCTGCGCCGCGCGGTGGTGATGGTGACGCAGGAGGCCTACCTCTTCTCCGGGTCGGTCCGTGACAACATCGCCCTGGCCCGCCCGGACGCCACCGACGAGGAGGTGGAGGCCGCGGCCCGGGCTGTGGGGGCACACGAGTTCATCACCGCGATGCCCGACGGCTACGACACCGACGTGAACAAGCGCGGTGGGCGGGTCAGCGCCGGGCAGCGCCAACTGATCTCCTTCGCCCGGGCCTTCCTGGCCGACCCGGCGGTGCTCATCCTCGATGAGGCCACCAGTTCCCTCGATATCCCGGGGGAGCGGCAGGTGCAGCGCGGACTGCAGACGCTGCTGGCCGACCGCACCTCGCTGATCATCGCCCACCGTCTCTCCACCGTGGAGATCGCCGACCGGGTCCTGGTCATGGAGGGCGGGCGCGTGATCGAGGACGGGTCCCCGGCGGACCTGACGTCCGGGACCGGGCAGTTCGCGGCGCTGCACACGGCGTGGCGTGATTCGCTGGTGTGAGTGACGCGCGAGGCGGGTGCTGCCAGGATGGGCACATGACATCGCACACCGGCCCTGACAACGGCGACCGGGACGCTGGCGGGCCGGCAAGCCCGGACGCGCAGGCCCCGGGAGCGCACGATCGGGGCCCGGGGGGTGCCGGTCGAGCGGGTTCCGAACGCCACAGAGACCCTGCCGCGCGCAAGGACCGTTCCGATGTTCCGCCGGCCTGGTTGCGCACGTCGGCGCTGGTGACCGGCAGTGCCGTGCTCATCATCCTGCTGGTGCTGGTGGCTGCTGCCACCCTGCCGTCCTGGTGGGCCTCGACGGTAGGTCGCCAGGTCGATGGTGTCTCCGCAGCCGGCATCCTGTGGGGCCTGTTCTACGGCGTGGTGTTCACCTTGGTGCCGATGGTGCTGATCCTGGTGGCGATCCGGGTGCACTGGCACTGGAAGGTTCGCCTCGGGGTGGGTGCGGGCGCGCTGCTGCTCCTGCTGCCGAACCTGCTCACCCTGGCCGTTGCGCTCGCACTCTCCGAGAGCACCCGGGAGGCACGGACCGTGCTGACCGTACAGGCCCCCAACTTCGGTGTCGCCACACTGATCGGGGTGCTGACGACGCTGCTGCTGGGCGGTGGGGCGGCACTGCTGATCTACCGCATGGGAGCCTCCCGGCGGGAGTTGCGCGACCTGCGCGGGCAGGCCGGCCAGAACTGACCTCGCGTACGCATCCTGCGCCGATCCCGTGCAGGTGAGGACAATCCCGTCCGTGCCGACGGTGCCGCTGCCCGAGGGTGCGTACAGTGGACCCCGGTACGACTCGGTGAGCAGATCGGCGATCCAAGGAGTAGGTGCGTGCATAGGGCTGTCCGGAGTCTCTCGGTAGCGATGGCCGCCGCCCTGGTGCTGGCCGGCTGTACCGGTGGGCGGGAACTCGAACCCGAGCCCACCGGTCCGGTACCGCCGCCACCCCCGATCGCCGCGACTCACGCTCCGGACGAGGTTCCGGCGTTGCTCGCCTCGCACGAACCCGAGGAGATGGCCCTGGCCGTGAGCGAGCGCTACTTCGCCTCCGCGCACGTGGTGGTGATGGCCCCTGCGGACGACGAGGCCGCAATCGCGCGGGCCGCGTCGATCTCGATGGCGGCGGGAACTCCGTTGCTGCTCACCGGAGGCCCTGGTAACGGCTTGGCGGTGGAGTCCGAACTGGTTCGGTTGAGCACCCACTCAGTCATCACCGTCGGGGCTGTGGACGTGGCGGATATCGATGTGACTGCCCTGGACATCGTGCCCGCGCCGGCCGATGCCGGTGACCTGGGTGAAATCCTCGGCCTGGACCTGACCGCCGTGGACGGGTCGCACCTGGGGCCCGAGCGCGCCGAGGCGCCGGAGGGGCCTGCTCAGGACCCGGAGGACACCGACGGCGACGGCGCGGGCGAGGACGGGGCGGAAACAGAGGGCTCCGTATCCGGAGACGACGCCGCGGGCTCTGCCAGCACCGACGGCACCGACGGCACCGACGGCACCGACGGCACCGACGGCACCGACGGCACCGACGGCACCGACGGCACCGACGGCACTGCCGACGACGACAGCGACGCCGGTGGCGAAGGTTCCGGCACGGGCGACTCCTCGGCCACGGACGAGGATTCGGCCACCGGTGCTGACGAGGCGTCCGGGGATCAGACCTCCGGGGACGAAGCACGTGAGGGGCAGGACGGCGAGGACGAGGACGCCGACGGCGAGGACGGTCAGGACGGCGACGGTGCGGAGGGTGCCGATGCGAACGGTGGTGCCGCCGGTGCGGACAGTTACGTCGAGGCGCTGACCAACATGGATGTGGGTGAGGTGCTCGACGTCGAACTGGCCGATGACACCACGCCGGAGCCGGTCGGCGAACTCAGCCCCACCGAACCGACCGAGCGCCTGGACGGGCCGATGGTGCTGGCCGATGGTGAACCCGGACAGGCTGCCGCGATCGGGATCGCCCGCGCCGCCGGTGCCACGGTCATCCTCACCGAGCAGATCAACTCCGAGCCCGAGGTGATGGGGCAGATCTCCGGCGCTGACTCCATCCTGGGCCTGGGCACCAGTTTCGGGGACGATGCCGAGTTCAACTGGCGGGTCCTGACGGCCGCCACCGGGACCGAACTGCCTGGCGGAGGTCAGGAGGTCTTCGGCGGCAAGCGGTACATCGCGTTGTACGGCCACCCCGTGACGCCGCTCCTGGGCATCCTGGGGGAGCAGGGCACCGAGGAGACGATCGACCTGGCCGCCGAGTACGCCGAGCGCTACACCGGACTGACCGAGGATCAGGTGATCCCGGCGCTGGAGATCATCGTGACCGTGGCCAGCACGGGCGCCGGTGAGGACGGCATGTACTCCAACGCCTGGCCATCGGAGACGTTCATCCCCTTGATCGAGGCTGCTGAGGAAGCCGACCAGTACGTGGTGCTGGACTTCCAGCCCGGGCGCAACCACTTCGTGGACCAGATCGAGAGGTATGAGGACCTGCTGGCCTACCCGCACGTGGGCGTGGCGCTGGACCCGGAGTGGCGCCTGCTCCCGGACCAGGTGCATCTATCGCAGATCGGGCACGTAGAGGCCGAGGAGGTCAACGAGGTGGTCGACTACCTCGCCGAGTTCGTCATCGAACACGACCTACCGCCGAAGATGCTCATCCTGCACCAGTTCCAGATCCAGATGATCCGGGACCGGGACCAGGTGGACACTTCGCGCCCCCAGGTGGCGGTGCTCATCCACGCCGATGGTCAGGGCCCGGTGCCCAGTAAGTTCGATACGTGGAACGCGCTGCACCGGGACGCGCCGGAAGGAATCGCCTGGGGATGGAAGAATTTCATCGATGAGGACTCTCCGATGATGACCCCGGAGGAGACCTACGACGTCGAGCCCGTCCCGGAGTTCGTGAGTTACCAGTAGCCGATGACCGATCAGACCAACGAGCCGCGACACGACGGCGATCGCACTGCGGATCGCCCCGGCACCGAGGCGCAGGCGGGGGAGCGCCGGTTCGCGTGGTGGCACGGGCTGCGGCCACTGACCCGACGCGCGATCCGGGTGGGCACAGCGGTCCTGATGGCGCTGCTCGTCTCGATCGGATTCGCGGTCTCCACCGCCTCCTACACGGGGTCGCTCGGACCGCACGTCGCCGAGTACAGCACCCGCCTGAACGGGGAGATCCGCGTAGACATGGGCCCGCTCGGATCGCTGGTGATCGCCTCGCCCCTGCCGGCCAACCTGGGCGTGAACGTGCTGGTGCGGGAGATCCCCGACCAACTCACCAGTGACGACGCCGACCCGATCGCCGGGTTGATGGCGGACCTGAACTCCTACAACCAGTTCCTGGCCAATCCCCAGGCAACGATCGACGACGCGGCTCGTGGCCTCATCGGTGACGTCGTGGGCCGGGCCGTGGTCACGCTGTCGGTGCTCCTGATGGCGATCGCCCTGAGCAGACTCGTGGCCCACGGCGTGCTACGGGAGGCACTCAAGAGTGCGTGGCGCCAACCAGGAGTGCCGTTCGTGGCGCCGACCCTGGCGGTGGTCCTGGTGATCCTGCCGCTGACCGACCTGACCCGCAGTTTCGGTCTGGAGGGGCGCAGTTCCCCGGTGCTGGCCGGGACAGCGCTGGAGGACGCCCGGATCACCGGACGGTTGGCCACGATCGTCGACTACTACGGCGGCATGGTGGTACGTGCGGTGGAGGACAACACGAGCTTCTACGCCGATGTGGAGTCAAACCTCATCGCGGCCTACGAGGCCAACCCCGCGGCGCTGGCTCCACCGGTCCGGCCGGCCCCGCTGGTGGAGGATGAGGATGGCGATGTCGAAGACACCGACAGTGGTCAGGATGCCGGTGGTGCTGGAGACACGAACGGCGCCGAAGGCACCGACGGTGGGGAGGCCACTGACGATGGCGAAGCCACGGACGGTGGGGCCACTGACGATGGCGACGCCCCGGAGGCTGAGGGCATCCAGGGCGCGGACGGGACCGACGACGGGGGGACCGGGGGCGCTGACACCACCGATCCGGGCGACCTGGGCGATGCCGTCAGGCTGGACGAGGACGAGGTAGGGGCTCCCGGAGATGGCGATGCGGAGTCGGCCCAGCCCGATCGCGCCCAGTCCCTGGCCTTCACCGACCCCGACGCCGAGTACGCCACCTTCCTGATGGTCGCGGACCTGCACTGCAACGTCGGGATGGCCCCGGTGATCGGCACCGCCGCCACCCTCGGCGAGGTCGATGCCATCCTGAACGCCGGCGACACGGTGATGAGCGGCACGTCGGTGGAGTCGTTCTGCGTGAATGCCTTCGCCGACGAGATCCCGTCCGGACTTCCGGTGATCGTCGCGGACGGCAACCATGACTCGGTGCTCACCGCCGAGCAGGAGCGCGCTCGGGGATGGACGGTCCTGGACGGCGACGTGGTCGAGGTGGCCGCGGTGCGAATCCTGGGTGACACCGACCCCACCCTGACCGAGATCGGCACGGGCACCCGACCGGAGCGCGACGAGACAGTGGTGGAGATGGGCGAGCGGTTGCGCGCGCAGGCGTGTGAGTTGCAGGAGGAGGAGTCCGGTGCGGACATCCTCCTGGTGCACTCCCCGCACGCGGGCCGGCAAGCCCTCGACGCCGGCTGTGTGCCGATGAACCTGTCGGGCCACATGCACACCCAGCGCGGGCCACTGCAGTTGGGCTGGGGCGTGCAGTACGTCTCCGGGTCCACCGCGGGCGCCACACTGGGCCGGCCCACTGTCGGGCCACTGCAGGGCACCGCGGCGATGACCATGATCCGCTGGAACCTCACCGAGGGGATCCCCGACCACTACCGACTGATCCACGCCGAGCCCGATGCTTCGGTGAGCCTGGGCCCCTGGTTGAACTTCCCGGCCCTGCCGACCGAGCACGTCGACCCCACCGCCCCGGAGCCGGAACCGGAGCCGGAGATTCCCGACGGCGTCGAGGAGCCGGAGGATGTTGAGGAGGGCGACCCCAGCGCACCCGACCAGAACCTGCCCGAGGACGATGAGGCGATCCGCGAGGAGAGCTGAGGTCAACAGCCGCGCTGATCATTCATACTTGGCTGCAGGTCGCACCGAGAGGATCCCAGGTGAGCGCGAGCGGAATCGACGAAGAGCAGGTGGACGTTGCCGGGGCGCACGTCGCCACGGCGCACCAGCGTGCCGGCGGGGCGACCCCAGGCTTCGGCCTGCTCCTGGTGATCACCGGGGTCGTCGGTGCCCTCGCCGCCGTCGCGCTGACCCTCGATTACATCAACGTGCTGCGCGACCCCACCTACGTCCCCACCTGTGACCTCAATCCGCTGGTGGGTTGCGGGGACTTCCTCGGCAGCCCGCAGGCCTCTGCGTTCGGGTTCCCCAACGTGGTGATCGGGATGCTTACCTTCCCGGTGGTGGTCACGATCGGGGTGATGCTGCTCGCCGGTGGACGGGCACCGCGCTGGTTCTGGCGCGCCATGGTGGTGGGCACTGCCTTCGGCGTGGCCTTCGTCAGTTGGCTGCAGTATGTGTCGTTCAACGTGATCGGGGCCCTGTGCCCGTACTGCATGGTGGTCTGGGTGGTGATGATCCCACTGTTCGTGCACACGGTGGCCAGGGCCGCCCAGAACGGTGCCATCCCGGCCAGTACCGCGACAGCGATGTTCCTGGTGCGCTACCGCTGGGCCCTGACGGGCCTGTGGTACCTGCTCGTCGTCGCCGGGGCCATGTTCGGACTGGGGGACCGGCTGCTACTGATCTTCTGACGATCAGCCGTGGTGCTGACGACGGGAATCGTCCCGGATCACCCCGACCAGTTCCTCGATCACGTCCTCCAGGGTGACCAGGCCGAGCACCGGGGCGCGGTGGGCAGGCCCCTCGCTGTCGTGCACCAGCGCCAGGTGTGCGGAGGAGGCCTGCATCACCCCCAGCACGTGCTGCAGGGAGTCGGTGACGGTGACTGAGGGCAGCTCCCGCACGATGGCCGGGTCGATCGGCTGCTTGCGCTTCTCGGCATCGTTCTGCAGCAGGTCCTTCAGGTGTACGTATCCGCGCATGGTGCCATCGGGCATCCGGATCGGGAAGCGGGAGAAACTCTCGGCGCTGACCTCCTCCGCCTGGGCCGGGGTGACGTCCGGTGGGAGCGTGCGGACCGTGTCGATGGGTAGCAGCACCGAGCGGGTGGAGCGTTCCCCGAACCGCAGCGCGCCCTGGAGCAGGCGTTCGTCGCTGAGTTCGATCATCCCGCCGCTGCGTGATTCGGCCACCAGTTCCGAGACCTCGTTCCGGGTGAAGGCGGAGGTGACCTCCTCCTTCGGCTGGACCCGGAGCGCGCGCAGCACCAGGTTGGCCAGTTCGTTCAGGGTCCACAGCACCGGGTAGGCGAGCCAGACGATCCCGGCCAGGATCGGCGCCAGGATCAGCGCTGACTTCTCCGGGCCGGCCAGCGCGATGTTCTTGGGCACCATCTCCCCGAGCACCACGTGCAGGAACGTGATGAGGACCAGGGCGATCACGAAGGCGATCGGGTGCGTCAGCCCGGCTGGTACCCCGATCTGCTCCAGTGGTCCGGCGATCGCACGCTCGATGGCCGGCTCGGAGATCACCAGCAGCAGCAGTGAGCACACCGTGATGCCCATCTGCGCGCCGGCCATCATCAGCGAGACCCGCTCCATCGCCCGCAGGGTGATCTTGGCGCGCCGGTTACCGGCCTCCACCATGGGTTCGACCTTGGTGCGCCGGGCGGCCACCAGCGCAAACTCGGCGCCGACGAAGAACGCGTTGAACAACAACAGGAACCCCGTGATGGCGATGGCCCAGCCTCCACTCATGACCGTGCCCCCTCGTCCTCGTCTGCGTGGCTCGGCTCCCCGTCGCCTTCGGGCTCGGGCGGCTCGTAGGGGCCCAGGGTGCGCAGGCGCAGCCGGTCCACCCGGTGGCCGTCCATCTCCAGCACGGTCATCGCGATCAGCACACGCGGCTCACCGGGTGTCTCGGCACTGGCGAAGGTGACCTCGTCCCCGGCCTCGGCGAGCCGGTCGAGCAGGTCGGCGATCAGGCCGCCGAGGGTGTCGTAGGCCTCGTCCTCGGGTAGTTCGATGCCGATCACCTCGCTGGCCTCGTCCACCCGCAGCAACCCGGACAGGTCCCACGAACCGTCCGGGCTGTGCACCGGGTCGGACTCGGCGTCGTGCTCGTCGCGGACCTCACCGATGATCTCCTCGACCAGGTCCTCCAGGGTCACGAGCCCATCCAGGTCGCCGAACTCATCAATCACCAGGGCCATCTGCAGACCACCGGAGCGCAGATCGTCCATCAGTTGATCGAGTTCGAGGGATTCCGGCACCAGGGTTGCCTCGGTGAGGATGGCGCTGACCGGGGTGGTGGCGCGCTCCTCGAACGGCACCTTCAGGGTGCCGCGTACGTGGACCAGCCCGTCCACCCGGGTCTGGGTGTGGCCGTTGTCCTGGATGGTCTGCAGCACCGGGAAGCGGGAGTAGCCACTGGTCTTGGCGGCGTTGACGAGGTCCGCCAGGGTGTCGTCGGGGCTGAGGCTGACGATCTGGGACCGGGGCTTCATCGCCTCACTTGCGCGAAGGTCGCCGAACTCCAGGGATCGTGCCACCAGTTCCGCGGTGTCCTCGGCCAGCGTGCCCGAGCGGGCGGAGTGGCGTACCAGCGCGGAAAGTTCCTCGGCGCTGCGTGCGGAGGCGAGTTCCTCCTGGGGCTGGATGCCCAACAGGCGCACGATCCTGTTCGCGGTGCCGTTGAAGAACCGGATCGGCCAGGCGTTGATCGTGGTCCACACCCGCTGGAAGCCCGCGATGAACCGGGCGGTCTGCAGCGGGCGGGCGATGGCCAGGTTCTTCGGTACCAGTTCACCGAAGATCATCGTGGTCCCGGTGGCCATGATGAGCGCCAGGGTCAGGGAGAGGGGGCGGGCGCGGGAGGGGTCGATGCCCACGTTCTCCAGTACCGGCTGGAGCAACCGGCCGATCGCCGGTTCGGAAACCCAACCGATCAGCAGGTTGGTCACGGTGATGCCCAGTTGAGCGCCGGAGAGTTGGGTGGACAGGGTCCGCAGGGTAGCGAGCACACCCTTGGCGCGGCGATCGCCGGTAGCTGCTTGCTTCTCCACGGCCGAGCGGGGGACGGTGATGAGCGCGAACTCCGCGGCCACGAACCCGGCGCCGCAGGCGATCAGGACCAGCGTCAGGAGAATGAGGAGGACGTCCATCTATGGCACGTCCGGGGAGGTCAGGGAGGGGCTATGCCCCTCGGTACTGTCAGGGTCCGCGTCGGAATCTGCGGTCTCGCTCGGTGCAGATGTGACGTCGGTACTGTCAGAGTCGCCGGTGGCGCCCATGATCTCCATTCCTCGAAACGGCGGCGGACCGGTGCGGCCCGACTGAGCAGCATGCTACACAAACGTCCGCGCGAACCGCACGCATGGTGGAGATTGTGTGCACGCACACTCATTTGCCCGTGCCCGTGCCCGTGCCCGTGCCCGTGCCCGTGCCCGTGCCCGTGCCCGTGCCGGGACCGGGCCCGGACGGCGGGCCGGGGCGGGCGGTCGGGATCCGGTGCGGACCTCGTCGCCCCACCTGGCGTCTACACGACGCAGCGCACCAGAACCCGGGCGTGCTGCGTCGTCGTCGGCTGTCTGCGGGGCCCGCGGGCCCCGGGGGGTGCTCAGGACATCCGCTGCTCGGCGCGGTCCCCGGACCAGTCGGTGTGGAAGGTGCCCTCATCGTCGATGCGCTCGTAGGTGTGGGCGCCGAAGTAGTCGCGCAACCCCTGTACCAGCGATGCGGGCAGGCGGGAGGCGCGGGCGGAGTCGTAGTAGGCCAGCGCCGAGGCGAACCCGGGGATCGGCACCCCCGCGCTCCCGGCCTTGGCCACCACGGAGCGCCAGCCGTCCTGGGCCTCGGCCAGACCGGCGTTGATGCTCGGTGCGGACAGCAGCGTGGGCAGGTTCTGGCCGGCGTACTCCGACCGGATCCGCTCCAGCAGCCGGGCCCGGATGATGCACCCGGCGCGCCAGATCTTGGCCACCCCGGCCACGTCCACGTTCCAGTCGTACTGCAATGACGCCGAACGGATCAGGTCCAGGCCCTGGGCGTAGGCGATCACCTTGGCCGACCACAGCGCCTGCCGCACCGACTCCACGAACGCGGCGCGGTCGCTCACCTCGATCCCCCCGGTGGGCCCGGCCAGGGACTCCCCGGCGGCGGCACGCAGGTCGGAGTGCCCGGAGACGGAGCGGGCGAAGACCGACTCCGCGATCGTATTCACCGGTACACCGAGTTCGAGGGCGATCTGGACCGTCCAGCGTCCGGTTCCCTTTTGGCCGGCGGAGTCGGCGATCACGTCCACCAGGCCCTGTCCGGTGCGGGCATCCATCTGGTCGAGCACCTCGGCGGTGATCTCCACCAGGTAGGAGTCCAGGTCGCCGGAGTTCCAGGTGCGGAACACGTCGGCGATCTCGGTGTTGCTCATGCCGGCGACGCGCAGGATGTCATAGGCCTCGGAGATGAACTGCATGTCCGCGTACTCGATGCCGTTGTGCACCATCTTGACGAAGTGCCCCGCCCCGTCCGGGCCGATGTAGGTGCAGCACGGTTCGCCCTCGTAGACCGCGGCGATGTCCTCCAGGATCGGACCCAGGGCCTCGTAGGCCTCCGGGGATCCGCCGGGCATGATCGAGGGGCCCTCCAGGGCTCCCTCCTCACCGCCGGAGATCCCGGCCCCGACGAAGTGCAACTTGTGCTCGCGCAGTGCCGCTTCCCGGCGCCGGGTGTCCTCGTAGTGGGCGTTGCCGCCGTCGACCACGATGTCGCCCTCTTCGAGCAGCGGGATGAGGGAGTCGATGGTGGCATCGGTCGGGCCGCCGGCCATCACCATGAGGATGATCCGGCGCGGGCGCTCCAGGCTGGCGACGAAGTCAGCCAGTTCCGTGGCGGGCACGAAGGTGCCCTCGTGGCCGTGGTTCTCGATCAGGTCGTGGGTGCGGCCGGGGCTGCGGTTGAACACCGCGACGACGTGGCCGCGGCGGGCGATGTTGCGCGCGAGGTTGCTGCCCATCACAGCCATCCCGATGACGCCGATGCGGGCGGAGGCCTCAGTGCTGGTCATAGTGCTCTCTCCTGGTTGTGGCCTGGGGCCCGAAGGTCAGGCGTAGGGGATGGACTCTTGGTCGAGGATGTCGGTGAACGCCTTCCACGCGGTCCGGAACAGATCCGCACCGGAGACGTCCCCCGAGGTGGTGTGTGACTCCAGGTGGGGCTCGAGGGAGAAGAATCCCTCGAAGTCATCGGCCCGCAGGGATCGGATGGTCTCCAGGACCTCACCGTCGCCCTCGCCGGCGGGGACCACGACGCCGTCGGAGGCTCTGGCGTCCTTGATCTGCACGTACTCCAGATGCGGGCGGAGTTGTTCGTAGGCGTCGGTGTGCGGACGGATGCCCGCCTGGACGAAGTTGGCGGGGTCCCAGGCGAGCTTGAAGCGATGGGAATCAACGGCGGTAACCAGGTCCAGGCAACGCTCGGGGACGTCGCCGTAGATCTCCATCTCGTTCTCGTGCAGCAGGGTCACGCCGGCGGGCTCGGCGAGTTCGACCAGGGCGCGCAGGCGGCGGATGACCTCGTCGCGGGCTTCGTCTGGGTCGATCTCGGGGCGCTGGAAGAAGGAGAAGATGCGGATGTAGGGGGCCCGGAAGTGGTGGGCCACCTCGATCGCCCGGTGCATCCGGTCCAGGTGCGCCGGGAAGTCGTCGTCGATGAAGATCTTGCCGATGGGCGAGCCGATCGCGGAGACCCCGAGGCTGTGGTCGGTGAGGATGTCGCGGGCCTGGCGCAGTTGATCGTCGGTCAGGTCCAGGACGCCGGTGTCCCAGGCACTGCGGATCTCGATGAAGTTCAAGCCGAGTTCCCGGGCGACCGTGCATTGCCGGGTGAAGTCGGCATCGATCTCGTCGGCGAATCCAGACAAGGTCCACATAAGGCGATGGGCTCCCGCGATGGGGTTGGTCAAGTATTCCTATCGTGCCGTTGGCAGCCTACCGGCTGCCAACGGGTGCACGTGGCAAACGGTTGCCATCATGGTCGTCGGGATCGTAGGCTCGGTGATCGTGCACAGGACCGGCGGACGACGGTCGACGACGATCTACGACGTGGCCGAGGCCGCGGGCGTGGCGCCGTCGACGGTGTCGCGGGCGTTCTCCCGACCGGGCCGGGTCAATGCCGAGACCGCGGAGCGCATCCGCACGATCGCCGCCGAGTTGGGGTACCGGGCGAACCCGCAGGCACGGGCGCTGTCCACCACCCGCACGATGATGCTCGCGGTGGTGCTGGCGGACGTGACCAACCCAGGGTTCTTCGACCTGGTGCGCGGGGCCGGCTCGGCGGCGCGGGAGGCGGGTTACACGATGATGCTCGCCGAGTCCCAGGAATCGCCCGAGCGTGAACGCGAGATCCTCGAGGCGATGGCCGCGAGCGCGGACGGGATCGTACTGGCCGGGGCGCGGATGTCCGACGCCGGGATCCGCCAGATCGCGAAGGTCACCCCGATCGTGATGGTGAACCGTGACGTGACCGGGGTGCCGAGTGTGGTGGTGGACCTGGCCCGCGGGGCACACGCCTCGGCCGAGTACCTGCACCGCCTGGGTCATACGGAGGTGACCTATCTGTCCGGTCCGGAGGCGTCCTGGCCGGATGGGATGCGCTGGCACGCGCTGCGCGAGGCCGGCGTGCAGTTGGGGATGCGGATCCGCCGGTCCGGGCCCTACCGGCCCACCGTGGCCGGGGGAGTGCGCGCGGGGATGAGTTGGTGGGAGGCGTCGCGGGCGGGATCGGCAGGCACCGCGGTGGTGGCCTACAACGATCTGCTGGCGATCGGGTTCATCCGAGCGGTGAGCAAATCCGGTGGGAGGATTCCCGACGACGTCAGCGTGGTGGGGTTCGACAACACCTCCTCCGCCGAACTCATCACGCCCGAACTCACCACCGTGGCGGCACCGATGCATGAGGTGGGCGTGACCGCGGCCACCAATGTGATCGCACTGGCGCGGGGGGCGACCTCGACGCGGTCCGAGCCGGTGGTGGTACCGACCAGGCTGGTGCAACGCGACTCCTGCGCGGCGCCGGGGCGGTGAGACTGGCTCTTCGGGCGTCGCAACCGTGGTTGTGCTGGTTGTCCACAGATTGCGCTCGAGGGCTGGTCGAGCAGGCGTGGTTGTGGAACTGTGTCCGGTATGGCCAGGGGGCACACGCACAGTAGCGGGGTGGAATCAGGGCTGCCCGGCGATGGGCGAAGCCACGGGTGGGGTCGCGGATGGGGCCGCGGGTCGGGCCCGCAAAGGGGCCGACGACGGTGGTGGCGCGCCGTAGCGGTGGTGGCAGGTGCGGTTCTTGCCGGCGCGGGATTGGTCGGGTGTGACGGTGCGAACGCCGAGCCAGAGCCGGACCGGGAGCCGACGACCACGCAACCCGAGGAGCTGGCGACGCCGGATCCGGAGGAGACCGACTCCGAGCCCGGTGATGACGAGCCGGGACCCCAGGATTATCCCCACCCCGAGCCCGGTCCGGACATCGACGATGAGGGTCAGGCCGGTGCGGAAGCCGCGGCGGTGTATTTCGTGGAGTTGTTCTCCTATATCCACGCCACCGGTGACTTCGAAGCCTGGGATGAACTCACCACGGAGGACTGCAATTTCTGTGATGGTGTCCGCTTATCCGTCGCTGAACTCTATGCATCGGGTGGATATGAGATCACAAACCCACCAGTTATTCGCGAGGTCAACTCTAGGGTGTGGGAGTCAACGCCCGGCGACTACCTTGTGGATTCAGTGATCGAGGTAGCGGCATCCGAGACTTACGATGCGCGTGGCGATTCGATGGATGCTTTTCCAGCGGAGACGGTGCGGGTACTCACGGTGGTCAAGTATGACGGCGCGCGTTGGTTCGTTGTTGGGGCGGACGCCGAGGACTTGGTATGAGGAGAGTTTTGGCGGCCCTGCTGCTTGCGCCACTGGCTGGTACGCCGAGCGGTTCTCTCGGTGGGGACGCGGACGCTTCGCGGTGGGGCGGCTATGCCGGCGATCAGTCCGACGAATTATTCGTGGGGGGCTGGATTCCCGAACGGCCGACTCAGCCTAGGTCGGCCGGAAACGGTCAGAACTATCTCCCTGGAACGTCCCCATCTGGTGGTGTTTCTCGTTGGGATGTTCCGGTCGGCTCGGGGCCGATGGTGGAGCAGGTGGCGTGGCCGGAGTTCGGTGATGTGCCCGATTGTGGGGTGACGGAGGTGCGCACGTGTTACGACCCCAGCACGGGGGAGGTCACGATCGTGTGGCCCGTGGTCGACGGGGTCGACGAGGCTGACGGGGCTGAGGACGGTGAGGGTGAACCGGACTTCGTGGTGACCGCGACGCAGTTGGTCACGGCGGTGCGGGAGTATGCGCGGGTGCGAATCGCCCCGGCGCCGTTGATCCTGGAACCCGATCAGGACTGGCACCTGGTGAATCTGCCGGTGATTGCCCGTACCGAGCCGGTGGTGCAGGAGTTCTCGGTGGTGCTGCTGGGGCTACCGGTGCAGATCCGGGCGGAGCCGGTGTCGTATTCGTGGGACTTCGGGGACGGCTCGGCGGTGTTGAACACGACTGATCCCGGGGCGGGGTACCCGGATCAGACTATCGAGCATGCCTATGAGGCCGCGGGAGAGTACCAGATCACGTTGATCACATACTGGTCCGGCTCATTCCGGGTGGGTGATGGGGCCTGGATCGACATCGACGGTCTTGGCGTCACGGCCTCGACCTCCCCGGTATTGGATCTGCAGACCCGCACCACCCGCCTGGTCGGCTGACCCCGCGGGTTGACCTCGGATCGGTCCAACCCGGCCGGAGTTGCCTGCATGATCGGGTCGGCGAAGCCGGATGGACCAGCCCGGTCGGACCAGCCCGGCCAGACCGAGCCCGGCCAGACCGACCCGGCCGGGGCGACCTGCTCGCTACTCGAGTTCCGCCAGCACCGCGCCGACCCGTTCCAGCAGATCAGACTGCGCCTGCTCGGTCAGGGTGTCAGGCCGCTTGGGGTTCTCCAGATGCCGCACGAACCGGTCCAGGGCGGAGGTGGCCGGGTTGGTCCGGTCCGCCTCCAGGTGGCGCAGCGCCTGGTCGAGCGCATTCGTCAACTGGTGAGCGATCGGCCCGGCGATCTGGCCCTCATCCACGTAGGACTGGGTGCGCGACCGCAACTCGCGCACCTGCTCCACCGGGATCCCGCCGTCGTCCTCACCCACCGGGGGCAGCAGTTCGATCACCGTCGGGTCCAGGTTCGGGCCCAGACGCGCGCCGGTGTCGGCCGGTGCGGCGTCGGTCAACTCCAGCAGCCCGCCCATGTCGATACTGCCATCCGCGGCGATCTGCGGGCGGACAGCATCGAAGTCAAGGCTCACGAACCAACTTTCGTCCACCGCCGTACCGTCGACGTTGCGACCGTCGAAGTAGTTGCTCGGATCCGGCCGCAGTGTGTCCTCCTGGTTCACCAGCACGATGTCATCGACCTGCTGACCCCGGTAGGACAGCACCCCGGTGGCCTCGAAGTCGGTCTGCGATGCCGTGTTGGTGGTGAGTTGGACATTCATCCGGCCCAGGGAGTCCACCACGTGCCCGTTGTAGTAACTCGTCACATCGGCCACCCGTGGATCCGGCCCGGAGTTGGACGTGATGCCCTTGGCCAGGTTGTTGTAGGAGATCGAGTTGCGCAGCACGTGCGCGCCGGGCATGGACTCTCCGCCCAGTTTGAACCCGTTCCCTTCGCCCACCAGGGCGATCTCGTCGTCGTTCTCCAGCCACCCGTTGTTGAAAGTGACCGAGTCCTCGATGGTCACCACCCCGATCGAGCCAGTGGTGGAACGGGCATACAGATCCCAGCCGTCATCGATGTTGTGATAGGCGATGTTGTACCGGAACACGTTGCCCTCACCCACGGTCAGTTTCGCGGCGAACCCGTCGGCATCGTTGGCCAGCGGGTCGACGTTGTTGTGCGAGACGCTCGAGAGCACCAGGTTGTGCGAGGGCCACAGTTGCGGCGACTCCACCGAACTCCCCGAGATCTGGACCCCGGTATCTCCGTTGTGATGTGACTCGATCCGCTCGATGACGTTGTGGTGACCCGAGATCAGCAGCGGCTTCTGGTACCCCTGCGAACCGGTGATCTCCAGGTTGTACAGGTGCCAATGGTCCCCGCGCAGGTTGATCCCTCCCGAGGGTGACTCGGACAGGTCCAGCACCGCCCGGGCCCCGGGCTGGGACATCAGGGTGATCGGAGCGCCGGCCGTGCCGTTGTTTCCCCGGTCGATCACGATTGCACGGTCCGGGGTGTAGGTGCCCTCGGCCAGCACGATCTGCTGACCGGGCTGGGCGAAGCCGACCGCGGTGTGGATGTCCAGCGGGTCAGCGGGGCTCCCGGTGCCCTGTGCGGAACCGTTCGGGGCCACGTGGATCGCCTGACCGGGCTCGCCGTAGGAGGCCACGGTGAACCGCAGGTCCACATCGAGACGGTCGTAGGAACTCAACTCCTCGTACTCGGCCAACTGTGGCTGCTCGGCGGCCGGGGTGAGGTGTGCGACGAAGTCGTTCACACCGGCGGCCAGGTCCAGTTCCAGTATCTCGCGCTGCCCCGGTGCCACCTCGGTCACCTCGGTCACCGGCGCGCCCGCGGCATCGGTGATGACCACCTCGCCAGCCACGTTCGCCGTCACGGGCACCGCCACCTGGTGGTGCGGAGTGGTGCGGGTGCCATCGACGTTCAGCGACGGCGTGATGTACTCGATCGGCCGCTCCAGCGGGTCCTCATCGTCGTCGGGGTGGATCGTGGTGAGTTCGATGTCGCTGGCCCTCACCTGGATCCCACGGGTGCCGAACACCCCCACGTAGAAGGAGTCCTCGGACTGGGTCAGGACCAGGTCACGGTCGTAGTAGATGATCTCCTCGTACTCCTGCGCGGGTTCGTCGGTCTCGGGGTTGCCCACGAACGTGGCGCTGGCATGGAAGCCGGTGTTGGAGTAGCGCAGGGTGTACTCGAAGGTGTCCCCGGTGATGAACTTCGGCGGATTGACGTTGCTGCCCTCGGTCATGGCCTCCCGGAAGTCCCAGTCGAAGGGCTCCGAGGCGGTCATGTCCCGGTCCGCCGAGGCCACGGAGGGACCGTCGGTGTAGCCGGTCACGAACTTCCCGCCGGAGAGGCCGTAGCGGGACTGCACCGAGCCGCCGACGATGTCGTTGTACTTCGCCGCCATGGTCCCGGCGGAGTTGAAATACCGGGCCGAGGGGTTGTTCGGGACGAAGTCGTCGATGGCGATGATGCCGAATCCGGACTGGTTGTCCTTGCCCTCGGCGGCCTCGACGGTGAAGGTGGCGCTCAGGGTGAAGTTCTCCGTCGCCGGGTCGACCTCGGTGTAGTGGTACCAGAACCCGTCCTCGGAGTCGGCGATCTTGCCGTTGTTGCCGATGGCGTCGAAGAACACCGAGCCGTCCTCGGCCACGATCGCCTCACCACCGGAGCCGACCCCGGCGTGCGCGGTCAACCAGCGCTCGACGACGTCAGCCACCGTCACCTCGTAGGGGTCGGAGACGGTGGAGTCATCGCCGCGGACGGTCCTCACCTGCACCTCGTAGGCTGCCCCGGGTGTCAGGCCGGGGATCTCGGCCTCCGGTTCGGTGAGGCCGGCGGACGTCTCGGTGAAGTCGGTCTCACCACTGGCCCGGTAGGCCACGTCGTAATGCTCGGCCTCCGCCACCGGAGCCCACTCCACGGTCACCGTGGCAAGGCCATCGGTGATGTCGGTAGTCAGCGCCGAGTGGACCTGCGCGGTACCCAGCGGCAGCACGAACTCCGGTGCCGTGACCGGCTCCGAAACCTTGTCCTCCTCTCCGTCCCGGGACAGCACCACCTCTGCGGTGAAGGTGCCCGACGCCGGCGGGGTCAGCGCGATCTGCCCGCTCGCCCCCTCGGTGGCGCTCATCTCCTGCGCCACCACCGTTCCGCCGGCCTCGCTCAGCCTCGCAGTGGCAACGTCAGCGCCGTCCATGCCCACCTCGCCGTCGAAGGAGATCACCAAGTGCGTCGGGTCGTCGGTATCCGGGCCGACGTCGGTGATCACCGGGTCGGCCACCTCGGCCCAGGGGAGGCGTTCGGGCAGTTCGCCCTCGAGCACCTGCATCCGGTAGATATTGATGCCCGATCCGGTGGAGGCCAGGTAGTAGGAGCCCGCGTCCGGGACGACGACGGCGGCCGCCGGGATCTGCGCCCCCGGGTCTCCGTAGGCGGTCACGTGGGCAACCACTGCGTCCCCCGCGCCGTCGGAGCGGTGCAGGGCCAAGGTGCGGTCGGCGCTGGAGGAACCGGATAGGGCGTGCACGATCAAGGTGGACTCCTCCGCCACCTCGAAGTGCACCGAGCGGGTCTGTGCGCTACCCCCGCCGCGCAGTTCGAGCCGCTGGGTGAACTCGTGCCCGCCGGCTCCGGTGCGCGCGTGCGCGGTGACCTGCACGTTGGATCCCGGGCCGGCGGTCACGGTGAAGTTACCGACGGTGAGGTTCTCCTCGAAGGAGCCGGGTTCCATGTCGGAGGCGTTCAGCACGAAGTCATCGGATTGGCTGGGTGTAGGGCCGGTGTCGGCGTCGGTGGCCGATGCGCTGAGGGTCAGGCCGGTCACCGCCAGTGCGGTGGCAGCCACCGCGGCGATGGCCGAGCGGATCGGGGTTTTCATCGGTCTCCTCATTGAGTTCGGTGGGGCCGCCGGGCGGGGCGGACGACGACGGCGCCGTCCGCTCGAAGGCGTGGTGGTACGTGGCTGCGACGCGACGCGAGCCGAGCGGGTTCCAGCCGTCCGCATCGGTGCGGAAACGTTTACATCACGATGCTCACACAGTAACCAGCACCACGTTGGGCTGTCAATGCGTCGTTTTCCGGCCGGCTTCGGGCATTGCAGTGGCGTGATCGCCGACGGCGGAACCAGGTGGTGGCAATAGGTGGCAACGGGTTGCCATCCATCGCTCGGCTCAGCAGCATGGCACGCATGAGTGCCCCTGCCATGGAACTGCATCCAGATCGGCTCCTTCCCGCTGACGCCGGAGTCCGCCAGATCGCCCGGGAACTGTACGAGTCGGTCGCGGAGGCACCGATCATCTCCCCCCACGGTCATGTGCCTCCGCAGTGGTTGAGTGAGGACATCCCCTTCTCCGACCCCACCTCGCTGCTGATCACCCCGGACCACTACATCAACCGGCTGCTGCACGCCCGTGGTGTGTCGCTGGCCGATCTCGGTGTGGGCCGCGGGCCGTTGTCGGAGCAGGATGCCCGGGCGGCTTTCCGCGCCTTCTGCTCACACTGGCCGGCCTACCGCGGCACCCCGGTGCGGTACTGGCTCGAAGAGGAACTGATCGGGATCTTCGGCATCACCCAGCGCCCCAGCGCCGAGACCGCCGATGCGATCTATGACCAGATCGCGGCCAAACTCGCCACCGACGCCTTCCGTCCCCGTGCACTCTTCGATGCGTTCAACATCTCGATACTGGCCACTACCGACGATCCTTGCGATGACCTCGGTGCGCACCGCGCGCTCGCCGACGATCCCGGGTTCAGCGGCCGGGTGATCCCCACCTTCCGCCCGGACAAGTATCTGGACCCCTCGCTGGCGACCTGGAACGAGAGCATCGACGCGCTGGCCCGGGCAAGCGGGATCGATACCGGCGACTATGCGGGCTACATCGAGGCTCTGGAGAACCGCCGAGCCCACTTCAAGGACCACGGAGCGGTCTCCTCCGACCACGGGCACCTGGACGCCGGCACCGCGATCCTGCCCGATTCCGAGGTGAACCGGATCTACGCCGGCGCCCGCTCCGGGCAGGTCAGCAATGAGGACGCGCGCGCCTTCCGGTGGCACATGACGTCGGAGATGGCGCGGATGGCCTGCGACGACGGCCTGGTGATGACGCTGCACCCCGGTGTCCGCCGCAACCATCACACCCCGACCTTCGAGACCTACGGGCCCGACGTCGGCTGTGACATCCCCATCGCGATGGAGTTCACCGACTCTCTGCGTCCGCTGCTGGACGCCTACGGCACCCATCCGAACCTGAACCTGGTGCTGTTCACCATCGATGAGACCGTCTTTTCGCGCGAACTTGCCCCGCTGGCCGGGTTCTACCCCTCGGTCTACGTGGGCGTGCCCTGGTGGTTCATCGACGCCCCGGAGGCGATCCAGCGTTTCCGCAGCGCCGTCACCGAGACCGCCGGGTTCTCCCGGGTATCCGGCTTCATCGACGACACGCGCGCATTCTGCTCCATCCCGGCCCGGCACGACATGTCCCGCCGCCTGGACGCGGGGTACCTGGCCGGACTGGTAGCCCAACACCGCCTGGCATTGGACGAGGCCCACGAGACGATCACCGAGATGGTCGTCGACAACCCGACGAGGATCTTCAAACTGTGAACGAGGCAACCCCGCGGCTCACCCGCGCCCTGCTGGACGCACCCAGTGCGCCGGTCCGGATTGTGCACCTGGGGCTGGGCAACTTCCACCGCGCCCACCAGGCCTGGCACACCCACAAGGCGCCCGACGCGCATGACTGGGGAATCGCGGCCTTCACCGGCCGGCGCCCCGACATGGCGCGTGCCCTGGCCCCCCAGGACGGGCTGTACACCCTGATCACCCGGGACTCCGGTGGCGACACCTTCGACGTGGTCCGCTCCATCGTGGCGGTCCACGCCTCCGATGAGCACGAGGCGTTCCTGGGCTACCTGCGCCGGGCCGAGGTGGCGATCGTGACCATGACGCTCACCGAGCACGCCTACCTGCGCAACGGGGACGGTGGCCTGGACACCGGCCGCGCGGAGGTCACCGCCGACGTGGAGGCCCTTGAGAACGGCCGGCCCGTGCAGACCCTGCCCGGGCGGTTGCTCGCCGGCCTGCTGGCCCGCCGCTCGGCCGAAGCCGGCCCGATCGCGCTGCTGTCCTGTGACAACCTGCCCGACAACGGTGACGTGACCCGCCGCATCGTCACCGACCTGGCCCGCATCGCCGCGCCCGAAGCGCTGGACTGGATCGAGCGGAACGTGGACTTCGCCACCTCGATGGTGGACCGGATCACCCCGGCCACCACCGATGAGGACATCGCGCTGGTCGCGCGGGAACAAGGGTACGACGACGTCAGCCCGGTTCCGACCGAGCCGTTCAGTGAGTGGGTGGTCTCCGGGACGTTCCCGGCCGGGCGTCCCACCTGGGAGGCCGCCGGAGTGCAGTTGGCCTCGGACGTGGCACCGCACGAGCGCCGCAAACTGTGGTTGCTGAACGGCTCGCACTCACTGCTGGCCTACACCGCCCCGCTGCTGGGGCATCGCACCATCGATGAGGCGATCGCCGACGCACGTTGCCTGGAGTGGGTGAACACGTTCTGGGACGAGGCGCAGCGCAACCTCGGGCTCTCCGATGACCTGGTGGGCCAATACCGCCAGGATCTGCTGGATCGCTACGGCAACACCGGCGTGCGTCACCACCTGGCCCAGATCGCCTACGACGGCTCACAGAAACTGCCCGTGCGTACCCTGCCCACCGCGCTGGCCGAGCGTGAAGCGGGACGGCTGCCCGCCGGAGCGGCGACGACGTTGGCCGGGTGGGTGCTGCACCTGCGAGGTCAAGGCGCACCGGTGCAGGACGCCGGCGCCGGCCCGGCCCAGGAGGCCGCCGGGGCCGAGGACCTGACCGAGGCCGCGACCGGGGTGCTGAACACCCTGCGGGCCGGTCTCGGCCAGGACGCCGAACTGGTGAACGTGGTGGCCGAGCGGGTGCAGTATCTGCAGGGGCTGGTGGCCTAGCGCCTCGGTGGCCCCATGCCTGCGTGGCTCAACTCGCCAGCGGGTCCAGTCCCAGTTCGGCTGCCAGGTCGGAGGCGCTGATCGCTCCCGGCCGGGTGCCCGTCCGTGCTGCCTGGCGAGCCAGCGCCGCGATGGTGGTGTTCACGGGCGCGGCGAGGCCGTGCTCACGGGCGATCAGCGCGATCTGACCGTTGAGGTAGTCGGTCTCGATCGAGCCGGTGCCACGGGCCAGTGACTGCCAGGAGGACCCGCCCAGTTGATCGGGGTCGGTGCCGGGCACCTCACCCACGCCGAAGGAGGCCTGCCGCACGGCCGCCTCGTCGTCGTCGGACGCCACCTCGATGCCCGCGCCCGCGAGGACGGCCCGGGCCTCGGCCCGGGCCGCGTCGATGAGGTCGCCAGCATCGGCCGCCGGGCCCAGCACGGCCTGGAAGGCGTTGCCGATGTTGGACAGGAGTTTGTGGTACTTCCACGGCATCACGTCCGTGGGCAGTTCCACCCCCAGGCCCGATTCGCTCCAGTGCGTGCGGACCTGCTCCAGCAGGACGCGGTCGGCGGGCTCGGACCTGCTTGCCGGGTATCGGGAGATGTGCAGGATCCCCGACTGCGGGGTGCCGCGGGCGATGACCTCGCCCGGATGCAGGTGCACCGCGGGCAGCCAGACGCACACGCCGAAGACCCGGTCGAAGTACCGCAGCGCCATCCGCTCGCTGCTCACCCCGTTCAGGGCGGTCAGGATCGGCAGTCGTGCACCCGCCGGGGCGGTGTGCCCGCCGTCAGGGACCGGGGCATCGGCCCATTGGGACAGTGCGGCCACCGCCTGGTGCGTCTTGGTGGACAGCACCAGCACGTCATCGGGACGCAACTCGATGTCATCGGGCCCACCGATCGCGGTGACCGGTAGGCGGGTATCCAGGTCCGGGGTGCGCAGGCGCAACCCGTCCCGGCGCAGGGCCGCCAGATGCTCACCCCGGGCCACCAGCACCACCTGGTGCCCGCGATGTGCCAGCCGTCCTGCGATCGTCCCACCAACGGCTCCGGCGCCGATCACGACGTAACGCGTCATAGCCGCCGAGCCTACCGGGGCGCCGCGCCGGGGTGCGCGCGGAAGGGGACGGCGCGATGAGCATGACGTTCGATCGGGCCGAGCGTGCGTTGGGTACATCAATACATACGCATATACTTTGTCCAGCGCGCGGCACTCACGTTCGGCGGGGGCCGGGCCTACATCCGGGCGGTGTGGCAGTGACGGCCGCATCCTGAGGGGAGGTGGTGGCGATGAGCATCCGCACTGCTGCGGCGGCGTGGGAGGCGCTCTTTCGCGCCCAGGTGAGCATGATGCTGCGATTCGAGGAGTCCAAGGACTTCCAGCCACTGCGCTCCCGGGAGTACGACGTGCTGTTCAACCTGGCCAAACTGGGTGGGCGGGCCCGGCAGTGGGAACTCAACGCGAACCTGTTGATCTCCCAACCCAGTCTGTCCCGGATGGTGGGCCGGCTGCAGTCCGCCGGGTACGTGCGGCGCGAGGAGTCGCCGTCGGACGGCCGTGAGGTGCTCGTCGTGCTCACCGAGGCCGGTGCCGCGGTGCAGGCCGACATCGGCCGGCGGCACGTGCGCCATATCGCCGAGATCATCGACTCGGTCCTGACCGAGGCGGACCAGGCCGAACTCGCCCGTCTCGCCGGCGCGATCCAGGAGGCCGCTGCCAGCGGCTCCTACTTGGAGGCCGAGGAGTAGTGGCACACGCGCCCGCCGCGGCGCACTGACCGGCATATCGGTGCGGGTGCGCGCTGCGCTAGACTGAGCGCCATGTTCGGTACGGAGTTGCTTACCCAGCCGCGCTGACTTCAGCGGGCGCCTGCTGGCGCCGCATCAGCGCGGCCGACCTCCCCTGCTCGGGAGGTCGTTTCATGTCAGCCCCCCGATGCCGCCCACGGCGGCCCCCGACAAGGAATCACCGATGTCGCAGACGCAAGCCCAACCCGCACCCGGCGCCGAGGTGCCCCCGCACCGGTACACCGCCGCGCTGGCCGATGCCATCGAGAACCGCTGGCAGGACTACTGGGATCGAGAGGGCACCTTCCAGGCGGCCAATCCCACGGGCAACCTGGCCACCGGCGAGCCGGTCCCGGCCCAGAAGTTCTACGTGCTGGACATGTTCCCCTACCCCTCGGGCAAGGGCCTGCACGTGGGTCATCCGTTGGGGTATATCGCCACCGATGTACTGGCGCGCTACCGGCGGATGAACGGTGACAACGTCTTGCACGCCCTGGCCTACGACGCCTTCGGCCTGCCTGCGGAGCAGTTCGCGGTCCAGACCGGCCAGCATCCCCGGATCACCACCGAGGAGAACATCGCCACCATGCGCCGCCAGTTGCGGCGCCTGGGCCTGGGGCACGACCCACGCCGCACCTTCGCCACCACCGACCCGGGCTACGTGCGTTGGACCCAGTGGATCTTCCTGCAGATCTTCAACTCCTGGTTCGACGCCGAGGCCACCAACCCCGACGGCACCGAGGGTGCGGCGCGCCCGATCGAGGAGTTGCGCGCGCAGTTCGCCGACGGGACCCGGGCCACCCCGGAGGGTGGGGACTGGAACCGGATGAGCCCGGCCGAGCAGGAGCAGGTGCTGGCCGGCTTCCGTCTGGCTTACGTCGATGATGTTCCGGTGAACTGGTGCCCGGGGCTGGGCACCGTGCTGGCGAACGAGGAGGTCACCGCCGAGGGTCGCTCCGAGCGCGGCAACTTCCCGGTCTTCACTCGCAACCTGCGCCAGTGGATGATGCGGATCAGCGCCTACTCCGACCGGTTGATCGATGATCTGGACCGGCTGGACTGGCCCGAGAAGATCAAGGCGATGCAACGCAACTGGATCGGGCGCTCCACCGGGGCGAACGTGCGGTTCGCGCTGCCGTCGGGGCACGTGGAGGTCTTCACCACCCGGCCCGACACCCTGTTCGGGGCGACCTTCATGGTGCTGGCCCCGGAGCACCCGGCGCTGACGGACCTGATCCCGGCGCAGTGGCCGGAGGGAACCCGGAACTCCTGGACGGGCCGGGCGCCCACCCCGGCAGCCGCCGTCGAGCAGTACCGCGCCGCTGCCGCGGCCAAGACCGACGCCGAACGACAGGACGAGGGCCGGGTCAAGACCGGGGTGTTCACCGGTGTGTACGCCACGAACCCGGTGAACGGTGCCCAGATCCCGGTCTTCATCGCCGACTACGTGCTGATGGGGTACGGCACCGGGGCGATCATGGCGGTCCCCGGGGGGGACCAGCGCGACTACGAGTTCGCCGAGGCTTACGACCTGCCCGTGATTCCCACGGTGACCGCGCCGGAGGGCTTCGAGGGCGGTGCCTGGTCGGGGGAGGGGACAGTGATCAACTCCGCTGCCGAGGGCATCGACCTGAACGGCATGGACGTGGCCACCGCCAAGGAGACCATTATCGCCTGGCTGCAGAACCAGGGGATGGGCGCGGCGGCCACGACCTACCGGCTGCGGGACTGGCTGTTCTCCCGGCAGCGCTACTGGGGCGAGCCGTTCCCGGTGGTCTACGACGCCGACGGGCGGGTGATCGATCTGCCCGAATCGGCCCTGCCGGTGGAGTTGCCGGAGGTGCCGGACTTCTCCCCGCGCACCTATGCCGACGACGACGCCGACTCCGAGCCGGAGGCCCCGCTGAGCCGGGCCACCGACTGGGTCGAGGTGGAGTTGGACCTGGGCGATGGGCCGCGCACCTACCGGCGCGATACGAACACGATGCCGAACTGGGCGGGTTCGTGCTGGTACGAGTTGCGCTACCTGGATCCGGACAACACCGAGGCCTTCGCGGACCCGGCCAACGAGGCCTACTGGATGGGCCCGCGCACCGGCGCCGACGGCGGCCGCACCACCGGAGGGGCCGACCTGTACGTCGGGGGCGTGGAGCACGCCGTCCTGCACCTGCTGTACGCCCGGTTCTGGCACAAGGTGCTGTACGACCTGGGCCATGTGTCCTCGGCCGAGCCGTTCCACAAACTGTTCAACCAGGGCTACATCCAGGCCTACGCCTACACCGATGCACGCGGGGTGTACGTCCCGGCCGAGGACGTCACCGAACACGTCGACGCCCAGGGGGAGACGTACTGGACCTACCAGGGCGAGACGGTGCGGCGCGAGTACGGCAAGATGGGCAAGTCCCTGAAGAACATGGTCAGTCCCGATGAGATGTACGCCGAGTACGGCGCGGACACCTTCCGGGTGTATGAGATGTCGATGGGGCCGCTGGACCTCTCCCGCCCCTGGGAGACCCGCGCCGTGGTGGGCGCCCAGCGGTTCCTGCAGCGGCTGTGGCGCAACATCGTGGATGAGCGCACCGGGGAGGTCACCGTCTCCGATGCCGAGCCCGATGAGGCCACGCGCCGACTGGTGGCCCGCACCATCGCCGATGTCCGCACCGAGATGGACGCGATGCGCCCCAACACCGCGATCGCGCGGATGATCGTGCTGAACAACCACCTGACCGCCCTGGACCCGGTGCCGCGTGCCGCGGTGGAACCGTTGGTGCTGATGGTGGCCCCGGTGGCACCGCACCTGGCCGAGGAGCTGTGGCGGCGCATGGGGCACACCGGATCGGTGGCCCACCACCCCTTCCCGGTGGCCGATGAGGCGCTGCTGGTGGAGGAGCAGGTGACCTGTGTGGTGCAGGTGGCCGGTAAGGTGCGTGATCGGTTGCAGGTCTCACCCGAGATCAGCGAGGAGGACCTGAAGGCTGCAGCGCTGGCCTCCGAGGCGGTGCAGCAGCACTTGGACGGGCGCGGGGTCCGCAAGGTGATCGTGCGCGCGCCCAAACTGGTCAACGTCGTCCCGGGCTGACCGGCTCCGGCTGGGAGGGCTCCCGGTCCTGCTGACGTTGCATGGCGGCTTCACCCCGGTTGCGAGGCCACCACCGGTGGGTCAACGCGGACTGGCTGCGGTGTGAGCGGATCGATGGTGAACGTGATGCCATCGGGGGAGCGGTCAGCCCGGCGGGGTAGGTCTCATCGGCGGTATGGAGGGCGATGCGGCCGTGGTCGAAACCGTAGACCGCCCGGTCTCCGTGATCGGACAGGCACTGTGCCCCGAGCGCCTCGAACAGGCGTCGGTGGGCAGCCATCGAACCGGTGAATCGCACCGGTCGGGTGACGATCATCCGTCCTCCTCCCTCTGCTCGGTGCGCACGTAGGCGGTCAGTACCTGCTCCACCAGGGCGGACAGGCTCAACCCCTCGTCGATAGCCCGGTGCTTGACCGCCCGGACCAGGTCCGGCGGCAGGTAGACGTTGAACTGAGTCTTGGTCATATCAATAGGATGCTAGCAACGCCTGCGGAAGACGGTCAAGCGGTGGCTGTTCACGGGATGGTGATGTGTCGGTGGGTGGCCGAGCGCTGTTGGCCGCGGAGTTCGGTGTCAGGACCAGAGCAATGGGCAGGTCCACAGGAACGCGGCCTGATCGGTGATGTCCACAGGGTCGCTGGGCTCGTGGATGGTGCGCCGGCCGGTCGTCCTAGCCTCGGTCCATGACCGATGCCAGCCGGCGGCTGCGTCTGGTGACGGAGGCCGCGCACGCCACCGGTGGTGCCATGGCGCCGCACGAGCCCGGGGCGGTGGCCCCTCCGGAGGCGGCGCCGGCCGGCGCGGGTGCCGGCCAGATCGGCGCTGAAATGCCGGACGAGCAACCAGGCCGCACGGCCTGGTCCACCCGCACCGATGGCGCCCGCGGGAACAGATGGGGTACCCCGGTGTTGTTGTCGGTGCGGATCGGAGTGGTGGTTCTGCTGCTCGCCGTGGCCGCCACCGTCACTATCGTCCTCACCCGGCCGAGCGCGCCCGCGCATCAACCGGAGTGGGCCCGGCCGGAGCCGCCGGCGGACTGGACGGGAGCAGGGGCGCCGGGCGATGACGTCGGCGCCGGAGGGCCCGCGTCCGACGGGGCAGACTCCGCCGGCCCGGCTCCCGGGGAACCCGAGCCGAGCGGGACCGACGCGACGAGCCCGGATGCCGGAGACCCGGGGTTGGCTGTGGTCATCGTGCACGTGGCCGGCGCCGTGCGCGAGCCCGGCATCGTCGAGCTGCCCGACACGGCCCGTGTCCACGATGCGCTCACCGCGGCCGGTGGTTCCACAGCGGAGGCGGACCTGGCTGCGTTGAACCTGGCCGCGGCCGTGGTGGATGGCCAACAGGTGTACGTGCCGGTGGTCGGGGAGGAGGTCAGGGCGGGTGCCGGGGGTCGTGATGCGCCACCTGCTCCAGCCGGAAGCGGTGAGCACGGTGGTGGCGAGGCGGCTGCGGTGGTGAACCTGAACTCGGCCGGCTCGGCCGAGTTGCAGACGCTCCCGGGCATCGGGCCGGCGATGGCCGAACGCATCCTGGCCCACCGTGACGAGCACGGCCCGTTCGGCAGCGTGGAGGAGTTGCGGGCGGTGTCCGGGATCGGCCCGGCCACCATGGAGCGCCTGCGGGACCTGGTCATCGTGTGAGCGAGCGATGAGCAGTGCGTCCTCGGCGTGGATGGACCGGGCGCCGGTCGACCTGCGGCTGCTGCCCGGTGCCCTGGTGACCTGGGTCGGCTGCTGGTGGGTGCTCGGCCAACAGCCCCTTGCTGGTGCCGTCCTGTCCGGCCTCCTGCTGCTCATGTCCCTGCTGTGCGGCGTGCGGCTGTCGCGGTCGCGACCGGGTCGACACCGCCGGGAACGACGTGACCGGGTGACCGCCACGGTCCTGCTCACCGGCGTCGTGGCCGGGTCGGTGCTGGGGGTGGCGACGGTCCGGGCCACCGAGCGCAGCGCCGTCATCACCGGCCATCCCGCGGAGGTCACGGCGATCGTGCAACCGACCGCCGAGCCACAACGCATGGCCTCGGAGCGGTCCGAGCGGTACCGGGTGCCCGCACGCCTGTTCGGCGTGCTCCACGATGCCGAACGTGCACGTGACCTGCCGGTGCTGCTGCTCACCGACGCCGGGTGGCGCGACGTCCCGGTGGGCACCACCTGGTGGGTACGGGCGAGGGTGGTTCCGACCGGCGCGGGCGACTCGGCTGCGGCACTGCTCGTCGTGACCTCCGGCGCCCATCAGCACGGTCCCGCGGCCTGGCATCACCGTGCCGTGAACCGGCTGCGCAGCGGTCTGGTCTCGGTCAGCGCCGGCCTGGCCCCGCAGGCCCGCGGCCTGGTGCCGGGGATCGCTCTGGGGGATACCAGGGCGATGCCGCCGGTGCTGGGGGAGGACCTGCGCACGGTGTCCCTCACCCACATCACCGCGGTCTCCGGCATGCACGTGGCGATCGTGCTCGGGTCGGTGCTGTTGTGCCTGTGGTGGGCGCCGGTCTGGGTGCGCGTGGGCGTGGGCGGGGTCGTCCTGCTCGGCTTCGTCGCCCTGGTCTACCCCTCCGGCAGTGTGCTGCGCGCCGGCACGATGGGAGCGGTGCTGCTGCTCGGACTCGCCACCGGACGACCACGTGCGAGCATCCCGGCACTGCTGGCCACCGTGATCGTGCTCCTCGGCCTGGATCCCTGGCTGTCCCGGGACTTCGGATTCACCCTGTCCGTGGTGGCCACCTCCGGGCTGCTCGCCCTGGCAGCCCCGATCGCCCGCAGGCTGGGCGGGGTGTGCCCGCCCCAGGTCGCCATGGCCGCCGCGGTGCCGGCCGCTGCGCAATTGGTGTGCGCCCCGGTGATCCTGTTCCTCGCACCCGGACTGCCCACCCACGGGGTGCTGGCGAACGTGCTGGCCACCCCGGCGGTGCCACCGGCCACCTTGCTGGGGGTGCTGGCTACGCTCTGTCAGCCGTTCTGGCCCGCCGGGGCGCAATCCCTGGCCCAGGCGGCGGCGTGGTTCACCGCATGGATCGCGACCGTGGCGACCACCACGGCGGGTCTTCCGTTGGCCACCCTGCCCTGGCCGGAGGGCACCGGCGGTGCGGTGCTGGTGAGCGCCGGACTCCTGGCCGCGACGCTGTGGTGGCGTACCCGGGGCCGGTAGTCAGCAGTCGCGCACCGTGAGCCTGCGACAAGTCGTGGCTGAGCCGGACCGGTGCTCAGCCGTGGCGCGCCTGCGCCACGGTCAGGACGGCCCGCTCGACGGCGAACTCGGGATCCCGGCCGGCCCCCTTGACCTGCGCGTCGGCGTCGGCGACAGCCGCGATCGCCGTCGCCAGGCCCTCCGGGGTCCAGCCGCGCAACTCCCGGCGGGCCCGGTCCAGTTGCCAGGGCGCCAGCCCCAGTTCCGCCGCGGTGGCGCCCCGGCTCCGGCCGGCGGCCACCTTGGCCAGCGTGCGGACCTTCATCGCCAACGCGGCCACCAGCAGCACCGGGTCCACCCCCGTGGACAGGGCGTGGCGCAACAGGGTCACCGCAGCGGTGCCATCGCCGGCGATCGCGGTATCGGCCACCCGGAAGCCGGTCGCCTCCACCCGCCCCCCGTAGTAACGGTCCACGACATCCGGCGTGATCGAACCGGCGGTGTCCGCGATCAGTTGACGTGCCGCCGCAGCAAGCTCCCGAAGATCGGACCCGACCGCCTCCACCAACGTCTGTACGGCCGCAGAGGTCGCCCGGCGGCCAGCATCACGGAACTCCTCGGCCACGAAGGCGGCCTTGTCCGCATCGCGCTTGATCGGATCACACTGCACCACCGGGTAGCGCGCGGCGACGGCGTCCAGCAGTTTCTTGCCACGGTTCCCCTTGGCGTGCCGCAGCACCAGGGTGACGTCTTCGACCTGGTCACCGGCTCGGTCCAGATAGGCCAGCCCATCGGTGATGAAGGCGTCGCTGGCCGATTCCACAGCGGTGACGACGATGTGGCGCGGTTCGGCGAACAAGGAGGGTGAGGCCACCATGTCCAGTTGCCCGGACTCGTAGGTGTCCGCCTCCAGCACAGTCTGCTCCACCTGCGGGCTGCCACCGGCGGCGGCGTGCTCACGGACCAGACCGGCGATGCGCTCCAGGGCCCGGTCGGCCAGAACCGACTCCGCGCCACGCACCAGCACCACCGGGGCCAACGGCGCCTGCTTCCAGGTGAGTGCTTCGGATGCGGATCGACGACGGGGAGGGGCCACGGCACAAGCCTGCCATGAAGCGCTGACACCGCCGAACCGGGCGGTCACCGACCCGAGACCGACGCGACCGATACGGTCGGACGATGACGACGATCTGGCACCTGGCCGAGCCCGAGTACTGGCAAGCCGCGCAGGAGTCGGGCTGGTACGACCGATCGACCCGCGGCGCCACGCTGGACCAGGTCGGCTTCGTGCACTGCTCGTCGCCGGACCAACTCGCCCGCGTGGTCGAGGCCGGGTACGCCGACGTCAGCGGGGACTTCCTGGTGCTGGAAGTGGACCGGGCAGGGCTGGACCGGGCCGGTTCACCGGTGCGCTATGAGCCCGGGGACCCCGACGATCCGGCGTCGGAGTTGTTTCCGCACGTCTACGGCCCGATCCCGGTCACGGCGGTGGTCCGCATGATTCCGGCGCGCATCGATCGCGGCCGGCTGCACCTGGCCCCGGCCGGGTCGGGGGAGTCAGCCGGGCCCGTTGCCGGGTGAGGGCATGCCAACGGCGCCGCCGGCGAAGAGCCGGGCGGCGCCGTGGTTCGTTGGTGCTTGGTGGCGCCGCGTCAGAGCGCGGCGACCTGCTTGGCCAGCGCCGACTTGCGGTTCGCGGCCTGGTTGGCGTGAATGACGCCCTTGCTGGCGGCCTTGTCCAACTTCCGGCTCGCGGACTTCAGCGCGTCACCGGCAGCGTTCTTGTCGCCGTCGCTGATGGCCTGACGAACCCGACGCACGTGCGTCTTCAGTTCGGACTTGACGGCCTTGTTGCGCAGCCGCGCCTTCTCGTTGGTGCGGTTGCGCTTGATCTGGGACTTGATGTTTGCCACGTGTTGACTCTCTTGTGCGTTCGCTCGCGCGATCTCAATCTGGTCTGTGAGGGCTTTTCATGTGCCGGCACGTCGGCGTAGGGATGCCGTGCCGTACCTGCCTGGAGTGGCGCTGCGCTGCGAGGTGTGACCACGCCACCGCTGAACCTCAGCGATCGACCGCGCCGAACTCAAGGAACCAGGTTACCGCATCGGGAGCCGATCGCACGATCCGCCCGCCTGTGCGGTGCCTCACCGCTCGGGCCGGTGCCGGTCAGGTCCTCGCTCAGTCGTCCTCCACGCGCAGGATCTCGCCATCAGCGACGTTGATGTACACCTCCACGTCGTCGGTGAAGGTCACCTCCCACGCGAAGATGCCGCCGTCCTCATCATCGAGTTTCACGTCGTCGATCGATCCGGTGCCGTGCTCGGCTGCGATCTCGATGGCCTCGGAGATCGTGATGGTCGCCGCGTCCAGACCTGCGCGGTCCTTGTCGTCCAGGCTGCCCTCGCGCTCGCTCTCCAGCACCTCGGTGCCGTCGGGGCTGACCAGGACCTCGATCTCATCCGACTCCGAGGCGACGTAGATCTCCCAGTTGCCACCGTCGGCGTCGTCGACTTCGAAGGCGGTGCCGCCCGTCTCGGACTCGGCCAGGTCGATCGCGGCCAGCACCCCGGCGTGGTCACCGCCGGCGCCTCCGGTGGGCTCCTCGGTCGCGGTCTCCGTGGACTCCTCGTCGGTGCCTTCGGCGTCGTCGGTGGGCTCGTCGGTCGGCTCGTCGTCGGCCGGTGGAGCCTCAGTGGTGTCCACCGGCTCCAGGGACTCGTCCTCGGCGTCGCCGCAACCGGCCAGGAGCAGGAGTGCCGCCGTGCCGAGGGCGAGGCCGCGGGTGATCGGTCGTCGTGGAGTCATGACGCCAGGATGCGACAGTCACGCACGATTTGCCCGTTGAAGGAGAAGTCCCTCACCTGCGTCTCATCGTGGTCTCATCGACCAGAAACGCCACTGGCCCCGCCTTCACCCGCGATGATCACCCAAGGGGTCGCGCAGCAACGGTTCGAAGACGGCTTCGGCGGCACCGATGTGAATCCGCTCGGAGCCGAGGGTGCCGCGGCGTATCTGCACCGCAGCCAGTGGCGGCATGAGTTGATCGCGCACCATCGAGGTCAACTGGCGCGGCGCCACGTCGAACAGGGTGGCCAGGAAGCCGCCCAGGAGCACCAGATCCGGGGCGAAGGCGTTCACACTGTTGCGGATGCCGGTGGCCAGGAAGCCGATCTGCCGCGCCACCTCGGGCAGCTCGATCCCGCCGGCCGCGTTGAGCACCTCTGCCAACTCGGAGGCCCGCGAACCCTCCGGGAGGTCCTGGTCGGGCAGAGCGCCGCGAAGGCGGGCCAGGTTCACCTCCGTCTCGAGGCACCCGACGGCTCCGCAATGGCACCGGACCCCCTCGGAGTTGACCATCAGGTGGCCGAGTTCGGGTAAGTAGGCGCCGCTGTCGGCCCGGGCGGATTCCGGGGCGCCCAGTTCCACGGGTGCGCCCGGCTCGCCCGGGAGGTCAGCACCGCCCCGCGCACCGGCCCTGCCCAGCCGGACTCCCGAACCGATGCCGCCGGAGCCGCCGTGCAGGTACACCAGTGTGCCAGCGCCGCGCCCGGCGCCGAATATCGCCTCGGCGTCGGTGCCCAGGGTCGCGTCGTTGCCGGCCCAGGTGGGCAGGCCGGTGCCCGCGCGCATCAGTTCCGCGATCGGCACGTCCCGCCACGGCAGGTGCGGGGCCATGTGCACGAACCCGTCCCGGGCGCGCACCAGCCCGGGAACCGCCATTCCGATGCCGAGCGGGCTCACCCGGCCCGGGTCCAGCGCGAACTCATCGATGATCTGCGCGGTCAGGGCCACCGTCTGTTCCGGGGTGGGCGGCGCCGCGACCGCGCGCCGGATGCGCTGGGTCACCTTGCCGGTCAGGCTCACCACGGCCACATCGAGTGCGTCGGCGTCGGGGTACACCGTGATCGCCGCGATGCCCGGCGCGGCGTGGATGAGGGGGCTGGGCCGCCCGACCGCTCTGCCCGGGGCGGGTTTGCCGGCCACCACCCGGCCGTGGTCGGACAACTCGGCCAGCAGCACCCCGACGGTGGAGCGGTTCAGGCCCGTCGCCCGGGTCAGGTCTGCCCGGGACAGGGGCCCGCGGGTGTGCACCAGGCGCATCAGGGTAGAAAGGTTGATCCGGCGCACGGGCAGGCTGCCGGTGGCGCCGGGACGCCGCGCGGTGGTAGCGGTGGGGGCCGGACCGTTCGCGGACGAGACCGGCTCGTCCGGATCCGTGCCCCGCGGCCCGTCGGTTCCGTTGCCGGATGCTCCCGACGCCTGGGCACCCGGGGGCGTGGGATCCTCGAGGGCCACGCGCACCTCCGCGTCTAGTCGGTCAGGACCTACCGGTTCGGAACCGGCCGGCCAGATCTGTCGCTCAGGCTACCCGCACCGCCGCACACCTGATAGGTTGTGGTCAACAACAAAAGCCTCAGGAAGGAACCGCAATGGCGCTGCCCACCCCCACCAAAGAAGACAAGTTCTCCTTCGGACTGTGGACGATCGGATGGACCGGCACTGACCCCTTCGGTGGTCCGACCCGTCCGGACCTGGACGTGGTGGAGGCGGTGGAGAAACTCGCCTCCTACGGCGCGTACGGGATGACCTTCCATGACGATGACCTGTTCGCCTTCGGCTCCACCGACGCCGAGCGGCAGAAGCAGATCGACCGCCTGAAGGAGGCGCTGGCTGCCACGGGGCTGGTGATCCCGATGGTCACCACGAACCTGTTCAGCGCCCCGGTGTTCAAGGATGGCGGCCTCACCAACAACGACCGTGAGGTGCGTCGTTACGCCCTGCGCAAGGTGCTGCGCAACATCGACCTGGCCGCCGAGCTCGGCGCGCAGACCTATGTGCTGTGGGGCGGGCGCGAGGGCGCCGAGTACGACGCCGCCAAGGACGTGCAGTCGGCGATGGCGCGTTACCGGGAGGGGATGAACCTGCTGACCTCCTACGTGCAGGAGCAGGGCTATGACATCCGCTTCGCGTTGGAGCCCAAGCCGAACGAGCCTCGCGGTGACATCCTGCTGCCCACCCTGGGGCACGCGATGGCCTTCATCGCCACCCTGGAACACCCCGACCTGGTCGGGATCAACCCCGAGGTGGGTCACGAGCAGATGGCCGGTCTGAACTTCACCGCCGGTGTCGCTCAGGCCCTGGACCACGGCAAACTCTTCCACATCGACCTCAACGGCCAGCGCAGCATCAAGTACGACCAGGACCTGGTCTTCGCCCACGGCGACCTGTACAACGCCTTCTCCCTGGTGGACCTGCTGGAGAACGGTTCGCCGGACGGGGGCCAGGCCTACACCGGGCCGCGCCACTTCGACTACAAGCCGTCCAGGACCGAGGACTACACCGGCGTGTGGGACTCGGTGCGGGCGAACATGGTCAACTACCTGATCCTGAAGGAGCGCGCCACCGCCTTCCGCGCCGACCCGGAGGTCGCCGAGGCGCTGGCGCAGGCCAAGGTCAACGAGCTGGCCACACCGACGCTGGGGCAGGGGGAGTCCGTCCAGGACCTCCTGACCGATGCCAGTGCCTGGGAGAACTTCGACGCCGACGCCTACTTCGGTGGCCGTGGCGCCGGGTTCGTGCGGCTGCAGCAGCTCGTCACCGAGCACCTGCTCGGCGCGCGCTGAGGTCGTGATGAGCCGGCGCCGACTCGTGGCCGGGGTGGACTCCTCCACCCAGTCCTGCAAGGTGGTGATCCGAGACGCCGACGACGGGACCCTGGTCCGGCAGGGCCGCGCCACCCATCCCGACGGCACCGAGGTGGACCCCGAGGCCTGGTGGCAGGCGCTGCTGGCCGCGGTGGCCGACGCCGGTGGGCTGGCCGACGTGGCCGCGATCTCGGTGGGTGCCCAGCAGCACGGCATGGTCGCCCTGGATGCGGGCGGCCGGGTGATCCGGGACGCGCTGCTGTGGAACGACACCCGCAGCGCCGGGGCCGCGGCCGACCTGACCGAGGAGGTCGGCGCGGCCGAGTTCGCGCGCCGCACGGGATTGGTGCCGGTGGCCTCCTTCACCATCACCAAACTGCGCTGGCTGGCCGATGCCGAGCCCGAGAACGCCGCCCGGGTGGCGGCGGTGGCGCTGCCCCACGACTGGCTCACCTGGCGGCTGCGCGGATTCGGGCCGGACAACCCGGACCTTGGCGCGCTGACCACCGACCACTCCGACGCCTCCGGCACCGGGTACGTCACCCCGGCCGGGGACTACGACCTCGACCTGCTCTCCCGGGCGCTGCGCCGGGACGCCTCCGAGGTGGTACTGCCCCGGATCGCGGCGGCCGGGGAGGCGGTGGGCGTCACCGCCGGTCACGAACCGATCCCCGAGGGGCTCACCGTGGGACCCGGGTGCGGAGACAATGCCGGCTCGGCGCTGGGGCTGGGGGCTCGTACCGGTGATGTGATCGTCTCGATCGGCACCTCCGGGGTGGTCTGCGCGGTCTCGGACACCGTCGCAGACGATGCCACCGGCACCGTGGCCGGGTTCGCCGACGCCGCCGGCGCCTACCTGCCGCTGATCGCCACGATGAACGCCGCCCGGGTGCTGGACGTGATCGCCAGTTTGCTCGACGTCGGCTATGAAGGGCTCGGGCGACTGGCCCTGGCGGCCCCGCCCGGCTCCCACGGCTTGGTGCTGCGCCCCTACTTCGAGGGTGAGCGCACCCCGAACCTGCCCGATGCCACGGCCACCCTGTACGGGATGACGCCGGCCTCCACCACCCGCCAGTGCATGGCCAGGGCAGCGGTGGAGGGCCTGCTGTGCGGGTTGGCCGACGGGATCGACGCCGTACGCGGCCAGGGCGTGGACGCCCGGCGGGTGAAACTCATCGGGGGCGCGGCCCAGAACCCGGCGGTGCAGGTCGTAGCCGCCCAGGTACTCGGGCTGCCGGTATCGGTGCCCGAACCTGGGGAGTACGTGGCCACCGGTGCCGCTGTCCAGGCGGCCTGGTCCCTGACCGGCGACCGCCAGACCTGGCAGGTGCAGGAGGAGCACGTCAGTGGTGTAGCGGCCGAACCGCTGATCCGTCGCCAGTACGCGGCCACCCCGGTCCAACCTCGATGAGGGTGGGTTCCGGGCGCGGGCGCGTGCGGACCCGGATGAGTGCGCCGGCGTGGATTGGGGTGCCGGCCTGACCGGCGGCGATCCGGTGGTGGGGCCGACCGGGCCGCGCGAACGGCGCGAGCGCGCTACCGTCGAAACCATGGCAGATCTGTTCGACGGCTACCCCGACGGCACGGCCTGGGATGAGATGTTCGAGGACGGCTTGCAGGTGCGCAAGCCCTACCGGCACGTGCACGACACCGTGGGTGCGCTGGACGCCGAGGAGTTGCGCCGGCGCGCCGACACCCTGGCCCGCTCCTACCTGAACCAGGGCGTCACCTTCGACGTCGGCGGTGTGGAACGGCCCTTCCCCCTGGACGCGGTGCCCCGGGTGATCGATGCCGCCGAGTGGGACCACCTGGCTCCCGGGATCGCCCAGCGGGTCCGCGCCCTGGAGGCGCTGCTGGATGACATCTACAACGATCAGCGTGCCGTCACCGACGGAGTCATCCCGCGCCGGCTGATCGTCTCCTCGGCGCACTTCCACCGCGCCGCCCGCGGGATCCAGCCTGCCAACGGAGTGCGTGTGCACGTCGCCGGCATCGACGTGGTGCGTGATGCGGCGACCGGGTGGCGGGTGCTGGAGGACAACGCCCGGGTGCCCTCCGGGGTCAGTTACGTGCTCTCCAACCGGCGCGCGATGGCACAGACCTTCCCCGAGTTGTTCGCGCGGATGCGGATCAACCAGGTCGCCGATTACCCCCGCCGGCTACTGGCCGCGCTGTCCGCCGCCGCCCCGGCCGGGGCGGAGGACCCGGTGGTGGTGGTGCTGACCCCGGGGGTGTACAACAGCGCCTACTTCGAGCACTCCCTGCTGGCCCGCCTGATGGGTGTGGAGCTGGTGGAGGGCCGGGACCTGTACTGCGCCGGGGACAAGGTGTACATGCGCACCACCGGGGGCCGCCGGCGGGTGGATGTGATCTACCGCCGCATCGACGACGACTTCGTGGATCCGGTGACCTTCCGGCCCGACTCCATGCTGGGTGTGCCGGGGTTGATGGGCGCGGCCCGCGCCGGCAGCGTCACCATCGCCAACGCGGTAGGCACCGGGGTGGCCGACGACAAACTCGTCTACACCTACATTCCCGACCTGATCCGGTACTACCTCGGCGAAGAGGTGCTGCTGCCCAACGTGGACACCTGGCGGCTGGAGGAACCCGAGGCACTGGCCGAGGTGCTGGACCGCCTGGACGAGCTGGTGGTCAAACCGGTCGACGGCTCCGGCGGCAAGGGCATCCTGATCGGACCCGACGCCGACGCGGCGGAACTGGACGCCGCCCGCAGGCAACTGCAGGCCGACCCGCGCGGCTGGATCGCCCAGCCGGTGGTGCAGTTGTCCACGGTGCCCACCCTGGCAAGTGACGCCCTGCGCCCGCGCCACGTGGATCTGCGCCCGTTCGCGGTCAACGACGGGACTGACGTGTGGGTCCTGCCCGGCGGGCTCACCCGGGTGGCCCTGGCCGAAGGGCAGCTGGTGGTCAACTCCTCCCAGGGCGGTGGGTCGAAGGACACCTGGGTGCTGGGTGAGCAGCGCCCCCTGGCCCGCACCTCCGACCTACCGGAGTGGACCCGGTCCGACTCCCAGCCCGCGCCCCCGGGGGTGGCACGGGACGCCAATCCGACCGACGGCTTCCTGACCGCTCAGGCCCGACAGCAACAACAGACGTCGGATGCGCCCGGTGCTCGCTCGTTCCCGCTGGCGACAGAGGTGGGTGGCTGATGCTCTCCCGGATCGCTGAGTCCCTGTTCTGGATCGGGCGGTACGTCGAGCGCGCCGACGACACCTCCCGGATCGTGGACGCCTATTTGCAGCACCTGCTCGAGGACGCCTGGATCGATGACGACCTGGCGCTGCGCTCACTGCTGGGGGTGATGGGCCTGGAAGCAGGCGAGTCCCAGGTCACCCGCTTCGACGTGCTCTCCAGGCTGGCCTACGACCAGGCCTCACCCAGTTCCTGCGCCGGTGCCCTGGCCGCGGCCCGGGAGAATGCCCGCCGGGCCCGGGACTCCCTCTCCTCGGAGTTGTGGGAGGCCCTGAACTCCACCTGGAACGCACTCCCGCAGATGATCGGGACCTCCACCTCCCATCAGTTCTTCAGCTGGGTGCGCGAGCGGGCGGCGGTGGTGGGTGGTATCACCGACGCGGCCACCCGGCGCGATGAGACCTTCCAGTTCTTCCTCCTCGGACGCAGCATCGAACGGGCCGACATGACCGCGCGGCTGATCAGTACCCGAGCGGTGGCCGGGCCGTCCGCGCCGGACTGGACCACCCTGCTGCGCTCCTGCGGGGCCTACGAGGTGTTCCTGCGCACCTACCGGGGCCGTGACTCCGACTCCCTGGCCGCGGAGTTCCTGCTGTTGGACCGGCTCTTCCCGCGCTCGGTGCTGTACGCCCTGGAGACCGCCGAGCGGTGCCTCGCCCGGCTGGACACCAGCGAGGTGCACCACCGCAGCGAGGCCGACGCCCGCCGCACCCTGGGCCGGGTGCGCTCAGACCTGGAGTACCAGCCGCTGCTGGCACTGCTGCACAACCTGCCCGAGCAGATGCAGCGCGTCCAGCAGGGGTGTTCGGAGGCCAGCGACGCCATCCGGGTGAAGTTCTTCCCCTCGGCAACCGACGATGAGTGGATCGGAGGGCAACTGTGAGTTCCCAGGCTCCGGCACCTACCTCGACCAGGACCACCTTGTTGATCGAGCACCGCACCACGATCACGTATGAGCGGGCCGTCACCGCCTCCTACAACGAGGTGCGGATGCGGCCGCTGACCCTGCCCGGGCAGACCGTGCTGGAGACCGACATCGCGGCCGACCCGTGCACCTTCCGGTCGGAGTACCGGGACTACTTCGGCACCGCGGTGCTCAGTTTCGAGGCGCTCACCCCGCACACCGAACTGGGCGTGCTGGCCCGGGCGCGGGTCGAGCTCAGCCCCCTGCAGGGCCGCTCGGGCGGAGCCGGCTGGGAGACCTTGAGGGCGCCGGACCTGCAGGACCGGATGACGGAGTTCCTGATGTCCACCCCGAGCACCAGGATCCCGGAGGATCTGCAGGCCCTGGCCACCGACGCGGCCGGGACCGCCGCCCCGGGGGCGGCGGCGGAGGCAGTCTGCCTGGCGCTGCGGGAGCAGATGGAGTACGTCACCGGGGTCACCGGGGTGCACACCTGGGCCGCGGAGGCCTGGGCCGAGCGCAAGGGTGTGTGCCAGGATCTGGCGCACCTGGCCGCGGGCGCGCTGCGCCACCTGGGCATCCCCACCCGGTACGTGTCCGGCTACCTGCACCCCTCCGCCGAGACCGCTCGGGTAGGGGAGACGGTGGCCGCGGAGTCACACGCCTGGGTGGAGTACTGGTGCGGGGACTGGTTCGGGTTCGACCCCACCAACTCCATCCCCACCGGGCCCCACCACGTGATCGTGGGCCGGGGCCGGGAGTACGACGACGTGGCGCCGCTGCGGGGTGTGGTGGCCGGCGGTGGTGCCTCGAGTCAGCAGGTGCAGGTGCACATCACCATCGAGGGGTGACCCGGCCGGCGCTCCCGTGTCAGCGGTGCTCCCGGGCAGGGGAGCAGCAGCGCTACTGGGTGAGCAGCACCAGGGCCAGGACGATCAGGGCCAGCGCCCCGAGCGGGATGGCCAGCATCGTCCCGAACAGGGACGCCACGGTGAGGCGCAGGTCGTCCTTGAGGTACGGGGCGCCGGCGGTGCCACCGGCGGCGGTGAGCAGGGCCCGCTGGGCGCGATCGATGGCGGCCAGTGCCCGGCCCACCGGGGAGAGCCGCCCGAGGCTGAAGACACGCGTCACTCGCGCGCCGGCGCCACGACCCGAACCCGGAGCCCGGGACTCGTTGACGGCGTCGAAGAGGACCTGCACGTCCTCCTGTCCCGGCCGGCCGCGCATGTCCTCCGAGATCCGTGCGGTCAGGTCCACCGGCGCGAGATCGGTGGACTCGGAGGGCCCGGGCAGGATCACCTGGTGTGTGGTGCCGGTCTCGGTGGTCCGGGCGAGCCAGCGGCGCCGTCTCCGCGCGAGCAGGAGCACCGGCAGCACCAACAGCACCCAGATCGTCACCCAAGCCACGGTGCCCGCCGTCCCGGCGTGACCGGAGGTCACGAAGACCACCACGAGCAGGCCCAGCACCACGAGCACGACGGTGGCCATCACCAACAGGATCTTGGTCGGCAGCGCCAGGAGCTGGCCCACGCCCTTGGCCAGCATGCTCAGGTGTTCCGGCAGGGAAGACATGGTCACGATGATGCCTGATGAGAGCCGCCGACAACGAGCCGAGCTCACCACGGGCGTAACCCGGCCACGCCCGGCGGACAGCCCGTACCCACCGGACGTGGGACGATAGGGCACAGCCCCACCAACCGACCGAAAGACCAGCAGGTGTCCCCGATCGCTTCCGCCGATGCATCCGCGCTGATCCAGCCGTCCACGACGGCACCGGAACTGCTGCGCAACTTCTGCATCATCGCCCACATCGACCACGGGAAGTCGACCCTGGCCGACCGGATGCTGCAGAACACCGGCGTGGTGGAGGAACGCCTGATGCGCGCCCAGTACCTGGACCGGATGGATATCGAACGCGAACGCGGTATCACCATCAAGTCCCAGGCGGTGCGGATGCCCTGGCAGGTGGGCGAACGCGCTTACGCCCTGAACATGATCGACACCCCCGGGCACGTGGACTTCTCCTACGAGGTCTCCCGTTCTCTGGCCGCCTGTGAGGGCGCGATCCTGCTGGTCGACGCGGCCCAGGGGATCGAGGCCCAGACCCTGGCGAACCTGTACATGGCGATGGAGCACGACCTGGTCATCATCCCGGTGCTGAACAAGATCGACCTGCCCGCCGCGCAGCCGGAACGCTTCGCCGAGGAACTCGCCGGCCTGATCGGCGGCGAGCCGGAGGATTGCCTGCAGGTCTCGGGCAAGACCGGTGTGGGGGTGACGGACCTGCTCGACCAGATCGTGGCCCAGGTGCCCGCCCCCCAGGGGTCCTCCGAGGCGCCGGCCCGGGCGATGATCTTCGACTCGATCTATGACACCTACCGCGGTGTGGTCACCTATGTGCGGATGGTGGACGGGCACCTGACCCCTGGCCAGAAGGTCCAGATGATGTCCACCGGGCAGTCCCATGAACTGCAGGAGATCGGCGTCATCTCCCCGGACCCGACCGCATCCAAGGGACTGGGCGTGGGTGAGGTGGGCTACCTGATCACCGGTGCCAAGGATGTGCGCCAGGCCCGGGTGGGTGACACCGTCACCAATGCGGCGAACCCGGCCACGGAGTCCCTGGGCGGCTACCGCGACCCACGCCCGATGGTGTTCTCCGGGCTGTACCCGATCGACGGATCGGACTATCCGACGCTGCGCGATGCGCTGGACAAACTCAAACTCAACGACGCCGCGCTGGGCTACGAGCCCGAGACGTCGGTGGCCCTGGGCTTCGGGTTCCGGTGCGGATTCCTGGGCCTGTTGCACCTGGAGATCGTGCGGGAGCGGCTGGAGCGCGAGTTCAACCTGGACCTGATCGCCACCACCCCGAACGTCATCTACCAGGTGACGATGGAGGACGGCACGCAGGTCGAGGTGACCAACCCCAGTGAGTTCCCGGCCGGGAAGGTCAACACCGTCACCGAACCCATGGTGGCCGCCACCGTGCTTACCCCCACCGAGTTCGTCGGAGCGGTGATGGAACTGTGCCAGGGCCGGCGCGGGGTGATGCAGGGCATGGACTACCTCTCACCCGAGCGCGTGGAACTGCGGTACGAGTTGCCCCTGGGAGAGATCATCTTCGACTTCTTCGACCAACTGAAGTCCCGGACCCGTGGCTACGCCTCCCTGGATTACGAGATGTCCGGGGAGCAGGACGCGGACCTGGTCAAGGTCGACATCCTGCTGCAGGGGGAGCAGGTCGATGCGTTCAGTGCGATCGTGCACCGGGACAAGGCCTACGCCTACGGGGTGATGATGACCGGCAAACTCAAGGAACTCATCCCGCGCCAGCAGTTCGAGGTGCCCATTCAGGCCGCGATCGGCTCACGCATCATCGCCCGGGAGACCGTGCGCGCGATGCGCAAGGACGTGCTCGCCAAGTGTTACGGGGGCGACATCTCCCGCAAACGCAAACTCCTCGAACGCCAGAAGGAGGGGAAGAAGCGGATGAAGAACATCGGCCGGGTGGAGATCCCGCAAGAGGCGTTCGTGGCCGCGCTCACCTCCGACGGCGGTTCGGACTGACCCCCGATCGGCACCCGCAGGTGAGTACGGAGCGCAGCCACGAGCTGGACCTGGCCGGGGCAGCAACCGGCTCAGCCGACCGGGACTTCGGTGTGTACCTGCACATCCCGTTCTGCGCCGTGCGCTGCGGATACTGCGACTTCAACACCTACACCGCCACCGAGCTGGGCGGCGGGGCCAGCCAGGACGCCTACGCCGGGACCGCGATCGCCGAGATCGACCTGGCCCGGGCCGCCATGGACGCCGCCAGGATCCCCGCCCGAGAGGTCCGCACCGTCTTCTTCGGCGGCGGGACCCCCACGCTGCTACCGGCGGCCGATCTGGTGGCGATGCTGCAGGCGGTTCGGCAGGCGTGGTCCCTGGCCCCCGATGCCGAGATCACCACCGAGGCCAACCCCGACTCCGTCACCCCGCAGGCGCTGGCCGAACTCGCCGGAGCCGGGTTCACCCGCGTCTCCTTCGGGATGCAGTCCGCCGTCCCGCATGTTCTTGCCACCCTGGACCGCACCCATGACCCGGCCCGCGTGCCCGAGGCGGTGGCCTGGGCGCGCCAGGCCGGGCTGTCGGTCTCGCTGGACCTGATCTACGGCACTCCAGGGGAGTCGCTGGCGGACTGGGAGGAGAGCCTGCGCGTGGCCATCGCGATGGCCCCGGACCACGTCTCCGCCTACGCACTCGTGGTCGAACCCGGTACCAGGATGGCCACGCAGGTGCGGCGCGGGGAACTGTCGATGCCCGACGACGACGACGAAGCGGACAAGTACGAACTCGCCTCGGCGATGCTCACCCGGGCAGGGTATGAGTGGTACGAGATCTCCAACTGGTCCCGCGGCGCCTCCCAGCAGTGCCGGCACAACATCGCCTATTGGCGCTCGCAGGACTGGTGGGGGGTCGGCCCGGGTGCCCACAGCCACATCGGGGGACAGCGGTGGTGGAACCTGAAGCACCCGCGCCCCTATGCCGCAGCAGTCGAGGCCGGACGTCTCCCGGTGGCCGGTCAGGAGCACCTGTCCGCTCCCCAGCGCCGGGCCGAGGAGGTCCTGCTGGGGGTGCGTCTGGCCCAGGGCTTCCCGGTGACCGATAGCGCGGTGCTGGAGGGGCTGGTGGCCGAGGGCCTCGCCCAGAAACTCCCGGCGCGCCAGGGGATGCTCGTCCTGACCGTGCGGGGCCGGCTGCTGGCCGACTCGGTGGTGCATCGCGTGCTGGGCTGAGGGGCACGCCTGGGACGAACTGCGCCGCAGTGATGCCGCCGGGGTGGCCTATTCTGGCCATGACCAGCGACGACAGGTGGGTGGGATGACTCAGGAAGCGCCGACGCCGGCCGATCCGGTCGAGCCGGCCGAGCGGTCGACGAACCAGCCGGGTGTGCCGCCGACGCAACCGTCGGCCGGGCAGCCGGCCGGGCCCACCGCACCGACCGCGCCGACCCCCACCACTCCTCCACCCGGTGCCGGCACCGGGGAACCGGGCGAGCCGGGAGGGCCCTGGCCCGTCGGCGACTACGCTGCCGCCCCGCCGCTGCGCTCGGCCTACCCCACCGCCGCCGAGGGCGGTTTCCGGATCGATCCGGTGCAACCGCCCGAGGCCGGCGAGTCGCCCGGTCCCGGCTACGCCGGCGACGACCAGACGTTGGCGCCCGGACCCGGTGAGGCAACGACCGGCGTCATCGGCGCACCGTCCCGGCCCGATGGCGCACCCGGTGACGCGGGCGCTGCCCAACCCTCCGGTGCGGATCAGGAACGGTCCGGTCCGGAAGTCCCGGAGCAAGCGGCGTGGATGCTGATGCCGATCCTGATCGGGCTGGTCCTGGGCCTGGCCGCGATCGTGGGGCTGGGCGCGTGGCCCCCGGTGGTCTCGGCGGCCATCGTGGTGCTGATCGCGGCGGCCGCCGTGCTGAGTTGGCAGGCCGGTGCGGTGGTGCGGCGCAGCGTGCTGATCGCCGCGGCGGGCCCGGCCGGGGTGCTGATCGGCTACTGGGTGTTCACCCTGTTCCGCGGCTGAGCGCCCGTCATTGGGGACCTGCGCTGACGAAGTCGACCAGTTCCTCCACCCGGCCCAGCAGTGCCGGCTCCAGGTCCTGGTAGGACCGCACCCGGCCCAGGATGCGTTTCCAGCCACGCGCGACATCGGCCTGGGTCTCGGCCGGCCAACCCAGTGCCGTCAGGGTGCCGACCTTGATGTCGACGCCCCGTGGCACCGAGGGCCACTGGGTCAGCCCGAGCCGGGCGGGCTTGACCGCCTGCCACACGTCCACGTACGGGTGCCCCAGCACCAGCAGGTTCTGCGCGCCGCATGCGCGCATCGCCTCGGCCGCTATCCGGGACTCCTTCGATCCCGGCACCAGATGGTCCACCAGCACCCCCAGGCGCCGGTGCGGACCGGGCGCGAAGTCGGCTGCGGCGCGGGCAAGGTGATCCACGCCGTCGAGCATCTCCACGACGACTCCCTCCAGGCGCAGGTCCTCGCCCCAGACCTTCTCGATCAGTTCAGCGTCGTGGCGTCCCTCCACCCAGATCCGGGAAGCCCGGGCCACCCGAGCCCGGGCGCCGGTCACGGCGCGAGAACCCGAGGCGGTGCGGGCCCGGGTAGTCCGAGCACTGGCCGGTGGGAGGACCAGGTGCACCGGCTTACCGTCCACCCAGAACCCGGGCCCGAGCCGGAACGCCCGCTCCTTCTCGTGCCGGTCGGCCAGTACCACCACGACCATCCCGCCGGACTTCTCCACCCGCACCACCGCACCGGTGAAGCCTGTCTCGGCGTCCTCCACCACCAGGCCCACCTGGGCCGGGACCTTGGGCACCGGTGCGGCGACCGGGTGGGGGTCGGCGGAGAGCACGTCGGTGCCGTAACGATCGAATCCTGGATACTGCGAAGGGCTCATCCGGGTGAGGCTACGCACATCGCTGGGGTATTCGGCGCAGCGACGCGTAGAATTGGCACTCGAAACCGGTGAGTGCTGATCCACACTGCCGCCGGTGGCGGTCGATCACGGCACCAAGGGCCCTCGGGGCGCCGGTGCCGACCATGAGGCGCATGATGAGGGACCACGCGGAGAGGAGGCCCGGGATGAGTTCGGAACGTCAACTGGAGGTACTGCGCGCGATCGTGCAGGACTACGTGCGATCCCGTGAGCCGGTCGGGTCCCGCAACCTCGTGGAACGGCACAACCTCGGCGTGTCACCGGCGACGATCCGCAATGACATGGCGGCGCTGGAGGACGGTGGCTACATCGCCCAGCCGCACACCTCGGCCGGCCGGATCCCCACCGACAAGGGTTACCGGTTCTTCGTGGATCAGATCGCCGCGCTCAAGCCCCTATCGGTGGCTGAGCGCCGTGCCATCGCCGGTTTCCTCGAGGGCGCGGTGGACCTCGACGACGTGCTGGAGCGCAGCGTGCGACTGCTCGCCCAGTTCACCCAGCAGGTGGCCGTGGTGCAATACCCCTCTCTGCGCCGGTCGGCCCTGCGCCACGTCGAACTGATCCCCGTCTCGGCTACCCGGTTGATGGTGGTCATCATCACCGACACCGGGCGCGTGGAACAGCGCATGGTGGCGATGCCCGAGGCGATGGATGCGGCGGTGCTCGGGGAACTGCGGGCCCGGATCAACGCCCTGGGTGCCGGCCGGGAACTGCCCGGGCTGCGCAGCGCACTGACCGATCTGGAGAACGTCTTCGACCCCGAGGAGCGGGCCATGGTCGCCGAGGTGGTGAGCGCGGTGCTGGATACCGTCGGGGAGGACGTCGAGGATCGGATCGTGATGGCCGGGACGGCGAACCTGGCCCGATCCGACACCGACTTCACCCGCACCATCTCACCGGTCCTGGAGGCACTGGAGGAGCAGGTGGTGCTGTTGCGGTTGCTCTCGGAGATGGCCGAGGACGCCTCCGGTGCCTCGCCGGCGGTACGGATCGGTCGCGAGACCTCCTCCGAGCACCTGTCCGAGACCTCCGTGGTCGCGGGGGGTTACGGTGGGACCGGAAGCCAGGCGATCGCCCAGGTGGGGGTCCTGGGCCCGACCCGCATGGATTACCCCACCACGATGGCCACGGTCCGCGCCGTGGCGCGTTACCTGTCCAGGATCCTGTCCGCCTGAGTCGATGAGTCAAGAAAGCGATCAGTGAGCGACTACTACGCCGTTCTCGGTGTCGAACGCGACGCCAGTACCGAGGAGATCAAGCGCGCCTACCGTAAGTTGGCGCGCCAGCACCATCCCGACGTGGCCGGAGCGGATGGTGCCGAGAAGTTCAAGGACATCGCCGCCGCCCATGACGTGCTGTCCAATCCGGACAAGCGTCGCCAGTACGACGCCGGCGGACTGGGTGGGATGAACGGCGGTGGCGGTGGGGACTTCCCGTTCTCCGACATCTTCGACTTCTTCTCCGCCGCTGCCGGTGGCGGCGGCCAGCGTGGCCCCACCCCGCGGGCCCGGCGCGGCCAGGACGCGCTGCTGCGGGTCACCGTCACGCTGGAGGAGGCCACCTTCGGGGTGACCAAGGACCTCGAGGTGGACACCGCCGTGGTCTGTCAAACCTGCCACGGCACCTGCTGTGCGCCCGGGACGGGTCCGCGCACCTGTGACATGTGCGGGGGCCGCGGTTCGGTGCAGCGGGTAGCCCGCTCCTTCCTCGGCAATGTGATGACCAGCCAGGCGTGCGCGGCCTGCCAGGGCTTCGGCTCCGTGATCGAGCACCCGTGCGCCGAGTGCTCCGGCGAGGGTCGCGTCCGCTCCCGCCGCACCATCAACATCAACATCCCCGCCGGGGTGGACGAGGGCACCCGGATCAAACTCACCGGTCAGGGTGAGACCGGTCCGGGCGGTGGACCCCCTGGTGACCTGTACGTGGAGATCCGGGAGAAGTCCCACCCGACGTTCACCCGCCGCGGCAACGATCTGCACTGCACGGTGGAACTGCCGATGACGGCCGCGGCGCTGGGCACGGTGCTGACCATCGAGACCCTCGACGGCGACCAGGACATCGACGTGCGTGCCGGCACCCAGCCCGAGGAGGTCCTGACCCTGCGCGGACTGGGCGTGGGTGTGCTCAGCAGTGGTGGCCGCCGCGGTGACCTGCACGTACACATCCAGGTCAGGGTGCCCACCGGGCTGGACGAGACCCAGGAGGGGCTACTCAAGGACCTGGCCGCCGAGCGCGGTGAGGAACGCCCGCAGGGGCGGCTGGCCCCGGCCGGCTCCGGGATGTTCTCACGGCTGCGGGACCGCTTCTCCGGACGCTGACCCGAGGGCCAGACCACGGCCGGATCGGTCGATCTCGTAGACTCCGCAGTGTCCGGTCCCCACGATGTGTGGACCCCGTCCGAGCAAGGAGACCCTGGGCGACGGCCCGGCCCATGACCGATCCCACCCTTGAACCGCAACCCGGCCATGTCCGCGAGGAGGTCACCGTACCGGCGCACGTCCCGATGGTGGCCCTGCTCGGTCAGCGAGATGAGGTGCTCCGTGCCGTGGAGGAGGGGTTCCCCGGCCTCGATGTGCACGTGCGCGGGAACCAGATCGCGCTCAGTGGCCCCAAGGGCGATGTGGACCTGGCCAAGCGGCTCATCGATGAACTGACGCAGATCGCCTCCTCGGCCCAGCCGCTCACCGCCGACGCGGTGGAGCGGGCAATCACGATCCTGACCGCCGCGACCATGGAACGCCCCGCCGAGGTGCTGACCATGAACATCCTGTCCAGCCGCGGGCGCACCATCCGGCCCAAGACGCTGGGACAGAAGCAGTACGTGGAGGCCATCGACGCCAACACGGTGGTGTTCGGGATCGGGCCGGCCGGCACCGGAAAGACCTACTTGGCGATGGCCAAGGCCGTCCAGGCGCTGCAGGCCAAGCAGGTGAACCGGATCGTGCTGACCCGGCCCGCGGTGGAGGCGGGGGAGCGGCTGGGATTCCTGCCCGGCAGCCTGAACGACAAGATCGACCCGTACCTGCGCCCGCTCTACGACGCCCTGCACGACATGCTTGACCCCGAGTCCATCCCGCGGCTGATGGCGGCCGGCACCATCGAGGTGGCGCCGCTGGCCTATATGCGTGGCCGTACGCTGAACGATGCCTTCATCATCCTGGACGAGGCCCAGAACACCTCCGCGGAGCAGATGAAGATGTTCCTGACCCGCCTGGGATTCGGTTCCACGATCGTGGTCACCGGTGACGTCACCCAGGTGGACCTGCCCGACGGCACCCGCTCGGGACTGCACGTGGTGCAGGAGATCCTCGACGACATCGACGACGTCGCCTTCTGCCGACTGTCCAGCAAGGACGTGGTGCGGCACCGGTTGGTGGCCGACATCATCGACGCCTACGGGCGCTATGACGAGGGCCTGCGCCGTAGCGAGATGCACCGTCGCAGCGCCCATTCCCAGGAGGGACGACGACGATGAGCACCGAGGTCGCCAACGAGTCCGCGCACGCGGTGGATGAGTCCGAGTTCGCGGCACTGGCCACCTTCGTGCTCGACGAGATGCATGTTCACCCCCAGGCCGAACTCGAGGTTCGCTTCGTCGACGCCGAGGTGATGACCGAGTTGAACGAGCGGTGGATGGACGCCACCGGGGCCACCGACGTCCTGGCCTTCCCGATGGATGAACTGCGCCCCGGTAGCCCCGGCACACCGAGTTCCGAAGGCATCCTGGGATCGGTGGTGCTGTGCCCGCAGGTGGCCATCGACCAAGCGCGCACCGCAGGACACTCCGCCGATGAGGAGATGCTTCTGCTCACCACGCACGGGATCCTGCACCTGCTCGGCTACGACCACGCCGAGCCGGAGGAGGAGAAGGAGATGTTCGCCCTGCAGCGCCGGTTGCTGCTCACCTTCCTCGGTTCACGGCCCACGGTTCCGGGCCGCTCCGAGCAGGGCTCATGACGAAGGCGGGAGAGGAGTCCGCCCGGGCGCCTCACCAGGGGCAGGGCGGGCAGCAGGCGAGTCCCGAGTACCGGGCGGGTTTCGCCTGTGTGGTGGGACGCCCGAACGCGGGCAAGTCCACGCTCACCAACGCCCTGGTGGGGCACAAGGTGGCGATCACCTCCGGACGTCCTCAGACCACCCGGCACACCATCCGCGGCATCGTGCACCGTGCGGACGGCCAACTGGTCCTGGTGGACACTCCGGGCCTGCACCGCCCTCGCACCCTGCTGGGGGAGCGCCTGAACGACCTGGTGATGCAGACCCTGTCGCAGGTGGATCTCATCGTCTTCTGTCTACCCGCCGATCAACCGATCGGGCCCGGGGACCGGTACATCGCCGCGCAGCTCGCCGATGCCACCACCCCGGTGGTGGCCGTGGTGACCAAGACCGACGTGGTCAGCAGGCCGGCGCTGACCGAGCACCTGCTTGCCGTGGCCGACCTCGGTTCGTGGGCCGACATCGTGCCGGTCTCAGCGCTGGCCAACCACCAGCTCGACGTGCTGACCGGTGTGCTGTTCTCCCACCTGCCGCCGTCGCCCCCGCTGTACCCGGACGGGGATCTGACCGACGAGCCCGACTCGGTGATGGTCGCCGAACTGGTTCGCGAGGCCGCCCTGGACGGGGTGCGCGATGAGTTGCCACACTCCCTGGCCGTGGTCGTGGAGGAGATCGTGCAACGGGACCGCCCGGCCAAGGATGGTCGCGCCCTGCTGGATGTGCGGGTGAACCTGTTCGTGGAGCGGGACTCACAGAAGGGCATCGTGATCGGTGCCAAGGGTGCGCGCCTGCGCGAGGTGGGCACCCGGGCCAGGGCCGGGATCGAGGCGCTGCTGGGTGCCGCGGTGTTCCTGGACCTACACGTGAAGGTCGCCAAGGACTGGCAGCGTGACCCCAAGCAGTTACAGCGTCTGGGCTTCTGAGTACCCGGGGGGCTCGCGTTGGTGGTGCGCAGGTGGCTTGCCGTGCTCGGGTTGGTGCTGATCCTGGGCACGATCGGCTCGTTGGCGGGGCCTCGCTGGCACCCGGAGCTGATCCAGGACCAGGTGGAGTCCCAGACCCGGGAGACCACCATCGGCTCCGACGTCCGCACCGACCCGGTGGGCACCTACGCCACCGCCAGCGAGGACTTCGAGGTCGATCTGGGTGAGGTCAGCGTGCCGGCACGCCTGACCTATCCCGTCGATGCCGGGCCGGACCGGCCGGGCATCCTGCTGATGCACGGGGCCGGAACCGGTCGGGCCACCTCCTTCGCCGACCAGGCCCGCGAGCTCGCCAGCGCCGGTCTCTACGTGCTGGTGCCGGCCAAGCGGATGGACACCTACACGGTGCGCAACCGCAACTACGTCCAGATGGCGGCCGACTACATGGTCTCCTTCGACGTACTCGCCGATTGGCCGGGAGTTGATTCCGGTCAGACGGGTATCTACGGGGAGTCCGAAGGCGCCTACATCGCCACGGTGGCCGGTGCCGCCTACGACCAGGTCAACTTCGTGGTGCTGGTCTCCGCCCCGGTGGTCCAGCCCCGTCAGCAAGTCGCATTCGCGGCCGACGTCTACCTGCGTAACACCGGCGCTCCGGGGGCACTGCTGCGGGCGATCCCACGAGCGGTGGGGATGAACATCCCCGGCGGGGGGTTCGAGTACGCCGACTTCGACGCCAGCCCCTACCAGCAGCGCCTCGATGTGCCGGTGCTGATGGTCTACGGCACCGATGATGCCTCGATGCCGGTGGTGCAGGGGGCGGTGGTGATGCGCGACGACCTGGCGGTCGCCGGTAACGACGAGTTCACGGTGCGCTACTACGACGGCGCCAACCACGGCATCCGTTCCAACGGCGATCTGGCCCCGGGGTTCACCCGGGACCTGGCGCGCTGGACCCAGGGTCTGCCGCAGACGGCCAGCGCCGTCCCCCAGGTGGCCGGCGCCGAGCCGGAACAGCGGTACGCCGCAGCCCCGGTTGCGTCACCCCGCTGGTACGCCGATGGGGACTGGGTGATGTACACCCTGCTCGGCTCCCTCGGTCTGCTGGTGCTGGGGCCCGCGCTGTGGGCTGGGGCCCGGATCGCGCAGCGCGCGCGGGAGCCGATCATGCCCGCATCACTTGCCAGGTACGCCGCCGCGACCGCGCTGGCGGCGCTGGCGGCGCTGGTGATGTTCGTGGCCTACCTGACCCAGGTTGCCCAGTACGCCCTGAACTATCTGCGCAACGACCTCGTCGTCGTCGGAGGCTACTTCCTGGTGCTGGGCACCGGGGTGCTCGCCGCCGGGGTGCTGTACGCCTCGCTGGAGCGCACCCACCGGGCGCGCGCACTGGGTGTCTGGCGCGGGCCCGGACGCCTGGTCTGGTGGCTGGTACACCTGGGTGCGGTCTCGTTGCTGATCATCGCCGCGTACTGGGGCGTGTTCCCCTCGTTCGTGTGAGCGCCGGACCGCCGGGCCCGGGTGCGGTCGGTAGGATCGGGCCCAATCGAGGCAGGAGAAGGGGTGCGTGGTGCACACGGACTGGGGTGCGGTCACCGACGCCGGCGGACGCCGCCGGGTCAATGAGGACGCCGTCCTTGCCGCCCCGCCCGTATTCCTGGTGGCCGACGGGATGGGCGGGCACGTCTACGGTGCCCTGGCGGCACAGTGCGTGGTGGAGGCGTTCGAGGCCTTCGCCGCCGGACTCGAGCCCGGCGCACCGGTCGAGCCGGCCCAGATCCTGGCGGTGATCGACCACTCCCGGGACCTGATCCGCGCCGGGGTGAGGGCTGCACAGGGGGACCGGCCTGAATCGCGAGCCCGGCCCACCGGCGAGACGGGGGGACACGATGATCCTGGGTCGGGGGAGCCCCCGCTGGCCGGGTCCACCGCGGCCGGTCTGGTCCTGACCACCCAGCAGGGGGTGCCGTACTGGCTGGCGTTCAACGTGGGGGACTCGCGCATCTACCGCTACGACGAGGACGGACTCGTCCAGGTCAGCGTGGATCACTCGGTGGTGCAGGAACTGCTCGACGCCGGCGCCATCACCGCCGGTCAGGCGCGCGAGCATCCGCAACGCAACGTGATCACGCGAGCGGTGGACAGTAGCCACGATGTCGACGTCGACTTCTGGATGCTGCACGCCGGAGGGCCGCAACGGCTCCTCCTGTGCAGCGACGGCCTCACCGAGGAACTCACACCCGATGAGGTGACCGCCTCCCTGGCCGCTCCGGGCGATGCCGAGCAGGCCTGCCGGGACCTGGTGGAGCGGGCCACCAGAGCCGGTGCACGCGACAACGTGTCGGCGGTGGTGGTGGATCTGCTCGCCGACGGCGCCGCGCAGTCCACTGCACCCCGGTGTGGTGGACGGCGCGCATCTTCAGCTGATGCCGGCGCGGAGCTTGATGACACACTTCCACGAGCCGGTGCGATCCGATGAGAGAGGCTGATGAGGTGATGATGAGTTCCTACCGCAGCGGGACCTGGACGGGCCTGGTCGCGCCCGGGGGACTGGCGCTGCTGGCCCCGGACTTCGCTGCCGTGACCGCCCGGTCCCTCTGGGAGGCGATGGTGGCCGAGCGCCCGCTGTCGGCGTGGCTCGAGGCGATCGCTGGGGGAAGTCTCTCCGCACTCCCGGACTTCGCGCTGGTCCGGACCGAGGGCACCCAGGTCAGGGTCCTCGTGCGGGGGCAGGTCAGTGTCGATTGCGACGGAACCGAGATCCGGGCCGAGGGGATGAGTACCTGGCGCGAGCACGTGGGTCCCCTCCCGCAGCGCCTGCGGGTCAGCGGGCCCGAGGACGGTGGCCAGGAGTGGCCGTTGGGTTCGGGTGTGGTGGCGGCAGCAGCGGTGCAGTCCGGGTCGGAGGACGCGGAGCGTTCCGCCCTCGCCGGGACGGCTGCCGCCAGTGAGGTCGACACCGACGCGCGGAAGCACACTCCGGTGGAGGGTGGGCCGGAAGAGGGGGTCCTGACCCCGGACGAGCCCGAGGGTGCGGAAGAGCCTGAGACCCCGGCTGAGGCTGAGGACGCCGGTGCGGCCGAGACGCCGGATGAGCCTGACGATGCGGCGGAGTCCGACGGAGGGACCGCGGGATCGGAGGCAGGCGGTGACCGTGGTCTGATCGACTCCCTGCCCTGGAACGTCCCGGCGATGAAGGCCGGCCAGACCTCGGAGGGCGAGGGCGGTGAGGCTTCGGCGGAGGCGGAGGTCGCCGACACCGGGGCTTCGGCGGAGGCGGAGAGCGCCGACGCTGACAGTGCCGCCGACAGCGGCGCCGATTCCGACACTGAGGCCGCCGTCCTCGAAGCCGAGGAAGACGACACGGCCGAGACGGCGGAATCCGATCGCCCGGGATCCGCCGCCGGGAGCGACCACTTCTCAGAGGCGACCGTGTTCCCCGCCCCCGCGGTCGGCGGTGGCTGCAGCACCGGCGAGCACGAGTCAGATCATTCCGATGACGTCGCCGCCGGGGACGCCACCGGGGAGGACGTCGCCGGCGAGGCGAATGAGGACGACGGTGACCACGACGGCCACACCGTCCTTGTGGCGCATCTGCGGGAGGCCCTGAACTCGGGCGGACAGGAGGCGGTCGGGGAGGACACGGTCCTGGCCGGCGCCGGGTCACAACCCGCGCGCGTGGTGCCGGTAGTGGTGATCTCCACCGGACAGCGGGTCGAACTTGACCGGCCCGCACTGCTCGGCCGGGCACCGGAGGCCACCCGGTTCGAGGGGCCGGTCGCACCGCACCTGGTCGCTGTGCCCAGCCCGCAGCAGGACATCTCCCGCACCCACGTCGAACTGAAGCCCGAGGGTGACCACGTGGTGGTGACCGACCTGCGTTCGACCAACGGCACGGTCGTCACGCTGCCCGGTGCCGAGGCCCGCCGCCTGCATCCCGCCGAGGCGATCCCGGTGGGTGCCGGAGCGGTGATCGACCTCGGGGACGGCGTCACCGCGGAGGTCCACAACGACCAGGACGGCGGCGGGGAATCCGAACCCGTTCCCCGCGCCGGAACCGGCGAACCCGCACCCGGGCAGACCCCGGCCGCACCGGCGGCTCCGTACGGCCGGCCCGCACCCTACCGCCAGCCGAATCCGTACGGGCCAACCGGCGCGCAGGCCCAGCCCGGGCACTATGGCCAACCGCCGGCCCCCGGTTCCTCGTCCCAGCCGGGCCCGTACGGCCCACCCCCGCAGGGACCCGGGGTGCCGCCACCACCGGACCGCTACGGATCCGCCGGCGGCGCGGGGCCCGTCGTGGACCCTTACGGCCCGTACCAGGGTGGTGCACGCTAGGTGGCTCCGAGCCGTCCACCCTCGCAACCCCCGCAGATCCCCGGATTCACCTACGAACGACTCCTGGGTTCGGGTGGTTTCGCCGACGTCTTCCTGTACACCCAGCAGCTACCGCGGCGTAGCGTCGCGGTGAAGGTGCTGCTCGCGCCGACCACCGACGCGGCCAGTCGTGAACAGTTCGTGGCCGAGGCCAACGTGATGGCCCAGTTGTCCGCCCATCCCTCGATCGTCACGATCTACCACGCCGACACCGCCGACGACGGACGCCCGTACCTGATGATGGAGTACTGCCCGCGGCCGAACCTGTCGGTGCGCTACCGCACCGCGCCGCTGGGCGTGGCCGAGGCCCTGCGGATCGGGGTCCGCCTGGGTGGTGCGGTGGAGACCGCCCACCGGGCCGGCATTCTGCACCGCGATATCAAGCCGGCGAACGTGCTCACCACCGACTACGGCTGGCCGGCACTGACCGACTTCGGCATATCCGTCGTCCAGCACGCCAGCGAGGAGTCCGAGGCGGTGGGGATGTCGATCCCGTGGTCGGCCCCGGAATTCTTCGACGAGCACGCCGAGCGCGGCACTCCCGGGGACATCTACGCCCTGGCGGCGACGGTGTACACCCTGCTCGCCGGTCGATCCCCCTTCGAACTCCGGGAGGGGAAGAACTCCGCTCTGGACATCATCGGTCGGATCGAGCGCGATCCGCTGCCGCCGCTGCTGCGAGATGACGTCCCGCCCTCCCTGGAGCAGGTGTTGCAGCGCGGCATGGCCAAGGCACCGGAACAACGGTTCGGCACGGCCGCGGAGTTCGCCCGCGCACTCCAGCGGGTCGAACAGGAACTCCAGCTGGCTCAGACCAGCCTGGACCTGCCCGACACCTCCTGGATCCAGGTGCCCGATACCGTCGGGGAGGACCTGCGCACCCGGGTGCGCTCGGTCGTGGAGATCCCGGCCGCCCCGCGCACCGGAGGGGACGCCGTAGACACCGAGGCAACGCGCGTGCGCACCCCCGGCGTCGTCCCGGCCGCAGACTCCGCCGGTGCCCCCGCACAAGCCGGCCGGGACGGCCCCCCTCACGCCGGCGTCGGCCCCGACCAGGAGGCCGGCGGCAACGAGCGCCGGGGCCGCCGGCTGCGCTGGCTGACGCTTGCGGCCTCGATCCTGGTCATCCTGGTGGTCAGCGGGGTGGTCATCTACGGCGCGGTCAACGCTCCCGACGATCCCCCACCACCCACCGACCCCACTACCGCACCCCCCGATCCGCCGGTCACCGACGCCTCCCGTCCGGGACCGCCCGAGCAGCTCACCGGGCAACGCGTGGAGGGGGAGGACGAGGTCACCTTCACATGGAGGGCCCCGGAGTTCGATGCCGACCTCGCCTACGCCTGGCGCCAGGTCGGCGGCGCCGATACCGGGACCGAACGCATCACCGAGACCGAGATCACCCTCACCGACGTTCCGGAGCGGGTCTGCGTGGAAGTCGCCGCAATTTCGGTGGAGAGCTCTAGGCTGTCGGAATGGAGCGAGGCGTGCGCCTAGGATGGTCGGTGTTGGGGGTAGAAGATGACGTTGAAGGTGGAGTTCTGCGGTGAATGGTTCGATGCCGATCGAACCAAACCGTTCACGATCGGGCGCGAGGGGGACCTGGTTGTCGATGACAACCCCTACCTGCACCGACAGTTCCTGACGATCGCCTACCAGGACGACCTGTGGTGGCTCACCAACACCGGCTCCCGCCTGTCGGCCACGGTCTCCGACTCCGAGGGCAACATGCAGGCCTGGCTCGCTCCCGGTGCCCGGCTGCCGTTGGTGTTCGCCCGCACCTCGGTGCTGTTCACCGCCGGGCCCACCACCTATGAGGTCGGCATCGTGGGGGAGACGCCCACGTTCGAGTCCTCTTCTCCCGAACGTACCCAGGTGGGGGAGACCACGATCGGCCCGGTCGCCCTGACCGAGTCGCAGAAGCTGCTCATCCTGTCCCTGGCCGAGGCGGTGCTGCGCGGCCGAGGGTCCAGCGCGTCGATCCCCACGTCGGCCCAGGCCGCCGCGAAACTGGGATGGACCATCACGCGGTTCAACCGCAAACTGGACAACGTCTGCGACAAACTGTCCCGGCAAGGCATCCGTGGCCTGCGCGGTGGTCAGCAGAAGCTGGCGGTGAACCGGCGGGCCAGACTGGTCGAGCACGCCGTTGCCTCGCGCCTGGTGGTGGCCGGCGATCTGGACCTGCTGGAGGAGAACTACCGGCGGGCCAGCCTGGAACGGGCCGAGGAAGCCCGGACCGGTTCCTGAGTCGCGGCGGCTAGGGCAGCCCACGTCCACCCCGATGGGCGGGTAGAACAGCCCATGTCCACGCCCACGTCCATCCGTTAGGATTCGGACCGGGACGGGGTGTGGCCCCCGTCAGTTGTGCCGGGGGAACCGGGGAGGAGTCTGGGAGTGCGGGCACGCACGACGATACGCCGCCGCAGGATCGCAAGTGCGACCGTGGTGTCCCTCGTGCTCGGTACCGTGGTGGCCCTGAGCCTGAACTACGAGGGCGTGGCCACCGCTGATGTCGAACTGAACGACGGCGGCGTGTGGGTCTCCAACAGCACCGAACTGGCCATGGGCCGGCTGAACTACCCGGTCCAGCAGATCGACGCCTCCCTGGCGGCGACGAGCCAGAACATCGACCTGCTGCAACGTCACGACGTGGTGTTCATGCGCGACCTGGCCTCGGGCACCATCCAGCGGGTCGACACCGCGCAGGTCGCGACCTCCGGGCCGGCTACACAACTGCCCGCGAACGCCGACGTGGCCATGGGCGAGGGCACCGTGGGGGTGTTGAACTCCCGTAGCGGTGAATACCACGTGCTCGGTCTGGACGAACTCGGCGTGCTCGATGAGGGCACCGCCCCGCCGCTGGCGGACCTGGGAGCCCAGGCCGCCCACGTCGTGGCCGACGACGGAACCGCCTTCGGCCTGAACGGCCTGAGCGGGGAACTGCTCACCGTGAGCCCCGAACTGCGGGCTGAGCGGAGCGCGGCGGCAGAGTCGATCACCGACGACGGTGCGACGGACGCGGACTCCGGCGGAACCGGTGCGCAGAACTCCGAGCCCGACGATACCGACGCCGCCGGCGAGGACGCCAACACGGACGCACAACAGGAGGACGGCGAAGGTGAGGAGGTGGATCTCGAGGCCCTGGAGCCCGAGATCAGCCAACTCGAGGAGGCCTACTTCGATGCGAGCGTCCAGACCCAGATGACCGCCGTGGGCACCACCCCGGTGGTGCTCAGTATGCGCCAGGAGGGCCCGGACGCACCGGTCGAGGCTGTGCTTGTGCAACCACGGGAGAACGTCCTGGACCTGTCCGGGTTGGACGTGGATCTGGCCTCGGCGCGGTTGCAGGCGGCCAGTCCAGACGGGAACTCGGTGGCGATCGCCACCACTGACGCCCTGATCGAGGTCCCGCTGCGTGGCGGCGAACCCGTGGTGTGGAAGGTGCAGACGCCGGGGGAGCCGGTTCAGCCGGTGCAGGTGAGCGGCTGCCTGCACGGGGCCTGGACCGGGTCCGCGCCGCTGCACCTGCGCACCTGCCGCGGCGCCGACCCGGTCGAACAGGCGATCCCCTCCGCCGGCGCCGGTGCGGACCTGGTGTTCCGGGTGAACCGGCAGCTCGCGGTGCTCAACGACATGCGTAATGGTGACTCCTGGATGCTGGAGGACACCCTGATCCTGGTGGACAACTGGGAGGACATCACCCCGCCCCAGGATCAGCAGGAGGAGGAAGAGGAGTCCCTGCAGGAGATCCGTGACGAGGTCCCCTTGGACAGGGAGGCGGAGAACCGCGACCCGAACGCCGAGCCGGACTCCTTCGGAGTGCGCGCAGGGCGCACCGTGATGCTCCCGGTTCTGGACAACGACTCCGATCCCGACGGCGACCTGCTCACCGTCTCCGAGTTCGAGGATGTGCCGGAGAGTTTCGGTACCGTGGAGCACGTGCTGGGCGGACGCGCCCTGCAGATCCACGTCGCCGCGGAAGCCAGCGGCCAGCACCGCTTCTCGTACACCGCCGATGACGGCCGTGGGGGCACCGATAGCGCTCAGGTGAGCCTGGACGTGGTGCCGCCGGGACAGAACTCGCCGCCCGAGCAACTGCGCGACATCGGCGCCGAGGTGGTCGCCGGCGAGTCCGTCGAGGTCAACATCATGAACGATGTGCGCGACCCCGACGGCGATCCGATGTACGTGATCGGTGCCGAGGCGCCGGAGAGCCTGGAGGTGATCACCTCTCCGAACGGGCTGACCAGCATCACCGATCGTGGCATCGAGGTGGGCCTGAAGCAGATCGTGGTGCTCGTGGGGGACGGCACCGATATCGGTGAGGTGCTCATCGACATCGAGGTGCTCCCGGACGGGCCCTACCCGCCGACCGCGGTGTTCGACTTCGCCACGGCGTTCGTCGGGGAGACGATCACGGTGGAGCCGCTGGTCAATGACATCGACCCGAACGGCCGCCCGCTGCGCCTGTCGCACGTGGAGCAGGTGCCGAACGCACAGATCGTCACCGACAACGATGCCGGCACGTTCACCTTCACGTCCGACATCGCCGACGACTACTACATGACGTACATCGTGGCCGATGACGACGGCAGTTCGGCCACCGGGTTGGTGCGCGTCAGCGTCGTCGGCCAGGACGAGGGGGCACCGCCGGTTGCGGTGGCCGACACCGCACTCCTGCCGCCGGGTGGCTCGGTGCTGGTGGATGTGCTGGAGAATGACTCCGACCCGGCCGGCGGGGTGCTGGCGGTGCAGCAGATCGACGTGCCGCCCGGACTCGGGCTGCACGTGGCGATCGTGGACCACCGGCTGCTGCGCATCTCTTCCAACCAGACCCTGTCCGAGCCGGTCACCCTGACCTACACCGTCTCCAACGGGGACCAGAGCGCCGTCGGTGAGGTGCAGGTGCTGCCCCTGGTGCACGCCGAGGCCGCCCGGCCCCCGATCGCGGTGCGCGATTCGGCCCGGGTTCGGGTGGGGGACTACGTCACCATCCCGGTGCTGGCCAACGACTCCCACCCCAACGGGCTGGAGTTCTCCCTCGACACCGACCTGGTGGAGGAACCGGAGGCCGGGCTGATGTTCGTGGCCGGTGACGTGGTCCGGTACATGGCCCCTGACACCCCGCAGACCGTGACCGGGGTCTACCGCATCACCGACGAGAACGGACAGTCCCACTCGGCGCCGATCACGGTCAATGTGGTCGCCAGTGGGGACGAGTCGAACTCCCCGCCGGTACCGGAGGACGTGGTCTCCCGTGCCTTCGCCGGTGAACGGGTGCGGATCCCGATCAACACCCACGGCATCGATCCCGACGGTGACTCGGTTCGGGTGCTCGGTGTGGAGTCCTCCCCGGAATTGGGTCGCATCGTGGAGCAGGGTCCGGGGTACCTGGACTATCAGCCCTACACCGACTCCCGTGGCACCGATGAGTTCCGCTACACCGTCCAGGACCGTCTCGGCGCGGTCGCCGCCGCCAGCATCACGGTCGGGGTGATCAATCCCCCGGACCGGAACCGGCCCCCGGTCGCCGTGCCCGACGAGGTGACGGTGCGCCCGGACCGTGAGGTCCAGGTGGACGTGCTCGCCAATGACACCGACCCGGACGGGGACCGGCTGGTCTTCGGCGACCCCTCGATCGCCGACGACGGGGGCCTGGCCGACGTCGGCATCCGGGACGCCACCGTGCTGTTCACGTCCCCGAGCGAGCCCGGCACCTATCTGATCCAGTATCTCGTGAGCGACCGCAACGGCGGGGAGGACGTGGGCACCCTGTCGATCACCGTGGACCCGGACGCGGATCCGCAGCCACCGGTCGCGGTGGATGACCAGGTCCCCGCGGACGCGATCGCAGGCATGGAGACCATCACCGTCGGGGTGCTGGAGAACGACTACGACCCCGACGGCAGCGTCGACGCCCTGAGGTTGTCGGTTCCCGAGGGCAACCCCACCGCACGGCTGAGCGTCGACGGAAGGGAGTTGGAGGTGGATCTGACGCCGGAGCGCCAGGTCATCACCTACCAGATCACCGACGAGGACGAGTTGAGTTCCTACGCGTTCGTGGAGGTTCCGGGCCTGGAGGACACCGGCCCGGTGAAGCGCTCCGATGCTCCGCCGATCGAGGTCGACTCCGGTGACCGGATCGAGATCCCCCTGGATGATCATGTGACCTCGATGTCCGGGGACCCGGTGCAGTTGACCGACTTCTCCCTGGTTCGTGCCACCAACTCCGACGGCTCCGAACTGGTGGTCGATGAACAGACCCTGGCCTACACCTCCGCGGAGGGGTACCACGGGCCGGCCACGATCACCTTCGAGGTCACCGACGCCCTCGACCTGAACGTGGACGGGCTGCGCAGTTCGGTGATCACCCTGGACATCACGGTGCACTCGGTCGAGAACGTGGCGCCCCAGATGCGTCCCGGTTCCCTGGAACTGGAAGCGGGCGGGGACCCCGGCAGCCTGAACCTGCAGCGCCTGGCGGAGGACCCCGACGGCGAGGTGCACCTGCTCACCTACGAGATCGTCTCGGTCCCGGCCGGGTTCGACGCCTCGATCGACGACGCGAACATCCTCACCGCCTCCGCCGGCAACGACACCACCCCCGGCACCGAGGAGGTCATGGAGGTGGAGGTGACCGATCCCGAGGGCGCCTCGGTGACCGGCGAGATCACCCTGACCGCCACCGCCAGCAACCGGCCGCTGATCGTAGCCAATGACGACGACGCCGGGGAGGTGCACCAGGGCGAGAGCGTGACCGTCGATGTGCTCGCCAACGACTCCAACCCGTTCCCGGGGGAGGCGCGCACGCTGTTGTTCGCCACCACCGAAGCCGGTGTGGCCGACGTGTCCGTCAGTGGCGACAACGTCACCTTCACCCCCGGGTCCGACTACGTGGGCCGGCTCTCCATCGTCTACACCGTCGTGGATGTGACCGGCGACCCGGACCGCCAGGTCCAGGCCCGGGTGAGCGCTGCGGTGATCGGGGCGCCGGAGGCCCCGGCGCCGCCCAGAGTGGAGTCGGTGGGCAACCAGCAGGCGCAACTGTCCTGGAGCCCGCCGACCGACAACGGCTCACCGATCACCGGGTACCGGGTGGAGGGCGGCGGAGTCTCCCAGATGTGCGGGTCGACCACCTGCACCATCACGGGGCTGACGAACGGCACCGTGTACAACTTCACCGTGATTGCCATCAACGCGGTCGGGGAGTCCCCGGCCAGCGGTGCTTCCGGTGACGCCCGCCCGGACGTCAAGCCCGATGCGCCCGGGGCGCCGACCGTGGAGTTCGGTGACACCGAGCTGACGTTGAACTGGAACCAGCCGAACAACGAAGGCACCCCGATTACGCACTACGACGTGCGGATCTCACCCGGCGGGGGCGGTAGCGATCAGGTGAGCGTGACCGGCACCGGCCACACCTGGACCGGACTGACCAACGGTCAGGCCTACACCTTCCAGGTGCGCGCGGTGAACGAGGCCCCTGACCCGGGGGACTGGAGCGCCTGGTCGGCCGCGGAGATCCCCTCCGGACCGCCCTTCCAGCCGGACGCGCCGCGCGCCACCCGTGTGGACATCGCTGCCGGCGGGCAACTGCAGGTCAGCTGGACCGAGCCGAACACCAACGGTGACTCCATCGACGCCTACCACCTGTACATGTACAAGGACGGTGTGGCGCAGCCGGTGATCACCGTCGGGGGCAGCACCCGGCAGCGGACCGTGAACGTCGAGAACGCCCACGACTACACCTTCGCCGTGGTGGCGCAGAACCGTGCGGGGGAGTCCGAGGCGTCGCCGCAGTCGACCCCGGTGCGCTCCTTCGGCGCACCCGGCCGCACGCAGGGGGTCAGCGCCTCCGCGGACGGGGAGAACGGCCGGGCGACCATCTCCTACACCGCCCCCAACGACAACGGGCAACCGATCTCCCGCTATGAGTACCGCCTCAACGGCGGCAGCGTGCAGGCCCTGCCGTCCGGCGGCCGGATCAGCGGCCTGAACAACGGCAGCAGCTACACCGCGCAGGTGCGTGCCTGCAACACCTACTGCGGGCAGTGGAGTGCCTCCTCCAACTCCTTCACCCCCTACGGGCCGCCGGTGGCGGGGTCGGTGAGTTCTGACGTCGATGAGCGGCGGGTGAGTTTCTCCTGGCGCTCCCCGTCCGGTAACGGCGCGAGCATCGAGCGCTCGGAGTACCGCACCCGCAGCGGCAGCAGCGGCTGGACCTCCTGGCAGCGCGGCACACCCACAGACAGCACCTCCCTGCGCGGGGACTGGGAGGAGACGCACCGGATCGAGGTCCGCTGGGTGAACAACCACGGTCAGACCTCGCCGGTCGCGGCGGACTCCCGGCGCGCCGCGGACCGCCCGCCACCACCGGAACCGCCACCGGTACCCCGGGCCTGGGTCACCAAGGGCGACGCGCGGCCCTGCGACCGTGGTACGAACTGCCACACGTTCCGCCTGCACTGGTCGGACTGGCCCGCGGGGACCCATGACGTCAATGTGCGGGCCTCGGGCAGCCAGTGCGGTACCTTCGACACCTCCCAGCGGAACGGCCCCTACCGGATGTCCATGGGGGGCAACGGCAGCGCCATCATCACCCACCAGGGATACACACCCCCGCACTACGGCTCCAACTGCACCGCGACGGTGCGTCCCACGATCTCCGGGGCGCCGGGCAACGCCGTCATCGAGACGCGCAACTGGTAACTCCCCGAACCTGCACAGCCCCAGCAACCAGAGGACCTCATGACCGTCACTGACCACGCCACGATGACGCCGCAGCGCGCCACCTGGTTCGCCGAGACCTTCGAGCGCCTGGTGCAGAACGTCTCCGAGGCGATCCTGGGCAAGCACCACGTGGTCCGGTTGGCCTTCACGTGTCTGCTGTCCAACGGGCACCTGCTGCTGGAGGACTTCCCCGGCACCGGGAAGACCTCGCTGGCCCGGTCACTGGCGGCGACCGTGCAGTCGTCACACTCCCGGATCCAGTTCACCCCGGACCTGCTGCCCTCCGACGTGACCGGTGTGACCATCTATGACCAGGAGGCCAAGGAGTGGGACTTCCACAAGGGCCCGATCTTCGCCTCGGTGGTGCTGGCCGATGAGATCAACCGGGCCTCGCCCAAGACCCAGTCGGCGTTACTGGAGGTGATGGAGGAGGGCCGGATCACCGTGGACGGTGTCCCGCACGAGGTGGGCCGCCCGTTCATCGTGCTGGCAACCCAGAACCCTATCGAACAGGCCGGCACCTACCGGCTGCCCGAGGCCCAGCTCGACCGCTTCCTGATGCGTACCTCGCTGGGCTACCCCGATGCCGAGGCCACCACCCGGATCCTGGCCGGGTCGGCGGTGCGGGACCGAACCGCCTCCCTGACCCCGGTGATCACCGGCCCGGCCGTAGTGGACATGGCCGAACTGGCCGGCACGGTCTATGTGGACCCGGCGGTGCTGACCTACGTCACCGAACTCGTCGAGGCCACCCGCGCCGCTCCCGAGATCGCACTGGGCTCCAGTGTCCGGGGCGCTTTGGCACTGGTGCGGACCGCCAAGGTCTGGGCTGCCTCGCAGGGCCGCCACTACGTCATCCCCGATGACATCAAGGAGCTCACCGAACCGGTGCTGGCGCACCGGATGGTGTTGGACGCCGAGGCGGAGTTCGAGGGCGCCAGCGCCGCCGGTTCCCTGGCCCGGATCCTCACCGAGGTGAATCCTCCGGCGCAACGAGCCTCCTGATTCCTCGTGAGCACCACCCAGGCATCCACACCCGAGACCACCCGTTCGGTGACCCGGACGGTCACCCAACTGGTCGGTCAGGTGCGTCGCACCACACAGGCGTTGAGTTGGATCTCCCGCGCCGCGTGGGTGCTGCTCGCCCTCGGGGTGGTGGGTTTGGTGGCCGGGCGGATGCTCGGCTGGGTCGAACTGGTGGTGCTGGGCGCGGGTTTCACCGCGACGGTGATGGTGGCCGCGATCTTCGCGATCGGCCGCCACCCCTACGCCATCGGACTGCGCCTGCGCGAAGGCCGGGTGGTGGTGGGGGAGCGCGCCATGGGCGGGGTCGATGTGCGCAACGTCGGGGACCGGCCCGTGCTGCCGGCCCGCATCGAACTGCCGGTGGGCGGGAGCAGAGCCAGTTTCGCTCTGCCGGCCCTGGCCCCGGCGGAGGAGCACGATGAACTGTTCGTGATCCCCACCGCCCGGCGCGGCGTGATCACCGTGGGTCCGGTCTCCTCGGTTCGCGGTGACCCGCTCGGTCTGGTGCGCCGCTCGGTGCTGTGGACCGATCCGGAGGAACTCTACGTCCACCCCCGCACGGTCCGGATGGGCTCGTCCGCCGCAGGCTTCCTGCACGACCTGGAGGGCCAGGAGACCCGCGACGTCACCAACGCGGACCTGTCCTTCCACGCGCTGCGCGAGTACGGACCCGGGGATGACCGTCGATACGTGCACTGGCGTTCCTCGGCCAAAACCGGCACCTTGATGGTGCGCCAGTTCGAGGAGACCCGGCGCTCCCACATGGTGGTGGCGATGAGTTCCCAGGAACGTGACTACGGTGACCCGGAGGAGTTCGAACTGGTCATCTCCGCACTCGGTTCCCTGGGTCTGGAGGCCATCCACGCCTCGAAGGACCTGACCGCGATGGCCAGCCACGAGGTGATCTCGAGCACCACCACACGCAGACTCCTCGATGACCTGACCCGGCTGGAGGCGGTCCACAGCCCCAGCACGCTGGTGGACCTGGCTCGTGCCGTCACCCGGGACGTCCAGCGCGCCACGGTGGTGGTGCTGTTGTGCGGCTCCGAGGTGGGGCCGCGGGAGATCCGCGCCGCCGGTGCTGTCCTGCCCCTGGGCGTGCGGTCCCTGGCGATCCAGGCGCGGATCGGGGCCGAATCGACCGTGCGCCGGCTCGGACAGGTGACCACGCTGACCCTGGGCTCCCTGGAGGACCTGCCCCGGGGGTTCCGGAAGCTGGAGCGCGTGTGAGCGCCCCGGCACCGGCAGCGAGGCCGCCGGAGGGCTCACCGGTCCCCGCTTCGGGCCCGGCGGGCGGCGGGACCCGGCGCGACCGCGTCGGCCGCGGGTCCTGGTGGCCCGGAGCCGGCTGGTTCACCACCGAGCGTGTCCTGGCGATCGTGGTGCCGGTGCTGCTGATCGCGATGGCGTTGGCCCCCCTGGAACCGGTGTACCTGTCGGCGCGGCTCTTCCTCGTCGCCGGCGTCGCCCTGGTGCTCGGCACCACGATCGCGGTGCTCGGGGCGATGGTGCGCTGGCACACCCTGACCGTGCTCGCGGTGGCGCTGCCGACGTTCTTCGCCTTCGGCGGCCTGGTCGCCCCCGGCAGTGCGATCGGCGGGGTCATCCCCACTCCCACCACCTGGCAACTCATGGGCCGGGGCGTGGTGACCGTATGGAAACAGGTCCTGACCATCGCCCCGCCGCTGGGCAGCACCGGAGCGCTGCTGCTGCTGCCTTACCTGCTGGCGTTCGTTGGGTCCCTGGTCGCCGTGACGATCGCGCTACGGGCCCGGCACTACTCCCTGTCCCTGATCCTGCCGGGTGCGGTTCTGGTGGCCTCGATCCTGTTCGGCACCCGGCTCTCGGTGCTGCCCGGGGTGCTCGGGGTGGCCGGGGTGCTGATCAGCCTGACCTGGGTGGCCCAACGCGCCGGACGACTGGAACTGAATCGCGTGCTGGCGGTCTCGGTGGTGCTCGGGATGGCGGCGGTGGCCGGCACCGGTGCCTCCCTGGTGCTGACCCCCAGCCAGCCCCGAATGGTGTTGCGCGACTACGTCGAGCCACCGCCGGACCCGCACGACTACACCAGCCCCCTGGCCGCCTTCCGCTACTTCGTGGATGACCTGGGCGAGGAGACCCTGCTGCGGGCCACCGGTGTGCCGGCCGGCACACCGGCCCTGCGGCTGGCCACCATGGACTCCTACGACGGGATGGTCTGGGACGTCACGCCCGGGCAGACCCCGGCTACCGGGTCCTTCACCCGGACCGGGGACCGGATCACCGTGGAGGTCCCCGAGGACCCCGCCCGGATCCAGGTGGACGTCGACGCCCTCGGTGGGGTGTGGGTCCCCAATATCGGGATGAGCATCGACGTCACGTTCACCGGGCCCCGCGCGAGCGATCAGACCGAGGGCTTCTACTACAACACCGCCACCCACACGGGCCTGACCACGGCGGGACTGCGGGAGGGAGACTCCTACCAGCTGACGGCCCATCAGCCCGAGCCCGTCCAGGACCTGGAGACCACGCGTCTGGTGGCCGAGAGCCTCGCACTGCCCGAGCCCCGTCAGGTGCCCGACGTGGTCTCCTCACTGGCCACCCAGTTCGCCGACGGGTACACCGGGGACTACCCGCGGATCGAGGCGATCGCCTCGACCCTGTCCACCCAGGGCTTCTTCTCCCACGGCCTGGTCAACGAGGTGCCCTCCCGGCCCGGCCACGGGGCCGGGCGGATGCTGGACATGCTCGAGGCCGAGCAGATGGTGGGCGACCACGAGCAGTACGCCGCCGCGATGGCCCTGATGGTGCGGGCCTTGGGCTACCCCGCCAGGGTCGTCATGGGATTCGAGGTGGATCCCGCCGGCGGCACGGTGCAGGTTCGGGGCGAGGATGTCACCGCCTGGGTCGAGGTGCCCTTCGAGGGGCACGGCTGGTTGCCCTTCTACCCGACGCCGGATGAGGACCAGGTGCCCCAGGCCGAGGACCCCGACCCCCTGGACCACCCCCAGCCCCAGGTGCTGCAGCCGCCGGATCCCCCGCAGGAACCCCCGGACGTGCCACCGGAGGACCGCGACGACGCGGAGGTCCAGGACGAGACCACCGAGGATGAGCAGGAGCAGCGAACCTGGGCGCTGATCGCCGCCGTTGCGGCGATCCCCCTGTTGCTGCTGCTCAGTCCGTTCCTGATCATCGCTGCGGTCAAGGCCCGACGGCGACGGCGCCGGCGCACCGTCGGGACACCGGACCGGCGGATCGCCGGGGGGTGGACCGAGCTGGAGGATCAGGCGATCGACCTCGGATCCGGGCGCGCCGACGGGCTCACCCGCCGGGAGGCCGCTGCCGAGCTGGACGCCCGTTTCGAGGGCGCGGGCACCTCGGGGCTGGCCATCGCCGCCGACGCGGGTGTCTTCGGTCCGCGCCTGCCCGATGAGGAGGAGGCGGCCACGTTCTGGGTCGAGGTGCGGGCCGCCCGATCCCGGCTGCGCGGGAGCGTGGGGCGGCGAGCCAGGTTCCGTTCCCACTTCTCCCCGCGATCGCTTCGCCGCTGAGGTACCCGCGACGATAGGCTGGGCCCATGTGGTTCCATCACGAGGAACGTTGGGTCAGCGAGCAGACCATCAAGGACCTGTGCGTCGAACTGATCGACCAGGCTCGCAGCCGGCTGGGGATCGCGGACCTGCGCCGGGTGCTGCTGCTCCCGCCCGACATCACCCGGGCACACTCCGGCGTCGGCTGGATCACCGAGCACCTCTATCACCTGCTCACCGACGCCGGGGCGGACGTGCACCTGATCCCCACCCTGGGACAGCACGTGCCACACACCCCGGCGGACAACACCTTCATGTTCGGCTCCGTGCCGCATGAGCGCATCCACGTGCACGACTGGAAGGACGGGGTCACCCACCTCGGCACCGTGCCGGCCGAGAAGGTGGCCGAGTTCACTGGGGGGGCGGTGGCCTGGGATATCCCGATCGACGTCAACACCATGACCGTCACCGGGGACTGGGACCTGATCATCAACGTCGGACACGTGGTGCCGCACGAGGTGCTCGGGTTCGCCAACCACAACAAGAACTACTTCATCGGCCTCGGCGGGAAACGGCTGCTGGGTGCCTCCCACATGGCCTCGGCCGTCTACGGCATCGAGAACAACCTGGGCAATCTGCTCACTCCGGTGCGCCAGGCGTTCAACTACGCCGAGGAGCGCTTCCTGTCCCACCTGCCCGACGTCTATCTGCAGGTGGTGATGGACTACGACTCCGACTCCACCCTGCGCCACACCGGCGTGTACGTGGGGGACGGGTTGGAGACCTACCTGGCCGCTGCCCGCGCCAGCACCGAGCAGAACATCATTCCCTTCGATGAGCCGGTGGACAAGATCGTCGCGGTGATGCAGGCCGATGAGTTCCGGGCCACCTGGGTGGCGAACAAGGCTGTGTACCGCACCCGGATGGCGATGGCCGACGGCGGTGAGCTCGTGGTCATCGCCCCCGGTGTCGAGCGGTTCGGCGAGCAACCCGAGGTCGATGCGCTGATCCGCAAGTACGGATACCTGAGTAAGGAGGAAGTGTTGGCCCACTACGCGGTGGAGGCGGACATGCAGGACATTCCGCACGGCACCGCCCACCTCGTGCACGGCTCACCCGAGGGCCGATTCACCATCACCTACGCCCCCGGCGGGCTGACCCGGGCCGAGATCGAGTCCGTCGGCTACCGGTACATGGACCCCGGCGAGGCGCTTCGCCGTTACGATCCCGAGATCATGACCGACGGCTGGAACACCATGGATGACGGCGAACGCGTCTTCTACATCTCCACCCCCTCGGCCGGGTTGTGGGCCACCCGCGAGCGGCTGGCCGCCCGGTCCGCGCACGAGCGACACCACTGAGACCGCCGTCATGAGCCAGCCCCTACCTGGCCGGGCCGTGCCGGCCCGGCCCGGACCGCAGGCACCCGGGCCACCTGGCCCGGGCGGGCAGGCGCCCGAGCCCGCGCCCTCGCCATGGTCCCCGAGTGTGCGGTCAGCGGTCTACCTGCCCCCGGACGCCCCGTCACGACCCGGGGCGTGGCACCTGCCGCAGGTGCGCGCTCAAGCGCTGCACGCGCTGATCGAGGACGTGGCCGGGTGGCCGCGCAACATCCACGGGCTGTTCGTGCTGCTGCTCGGCGTGGCCGGTGCGAGCACGCTGGTACTGGCGACCTCCGGAATGGCGCAGGGGGCGCTCTTCTGGCTCCTGGTCGCCACCGCCGCGGTGGCGCTGCTGGCGTGGGTGTTGTGGGGGCTGTGGCTGGAACGCAGCGGGTGGCGGGCCATCGCTGCGGCCGGCCGGTGGCACGCTGCCTACGTGCGCGGCACCGGAGCCAGTGGGCACGTCACCACTCCCTCGGTGCGGGATGTCTTCACCACCGCGATGGTCGTGCGGATCGCCGTGGCCCTCGGGCTACTTGCCGGCGCCGCTTGGACGCTGGCCTACGCGGCACCGGAGACCGGCGCCCGGTCCGGGCACCCGGGTGCCTACCTTGCGCTGGCAGCGGTACTGGCAATCGGCAGCCTGGCCGTGCTGGCCGGCCTCGTGGCGATGCTGGTGGCGCTGCGGCGTCGTCCCTCGGCCGAGGCCCGGGCTCGCGCACAGGGCCAGGACCGCACGCACGCCGCGCACCCGGGGCAGCCGCAGGTGTCTGCCGACGGTACCGGCGCCCCGCAGCCGGGCCACGCCGTCACGTTCGGTCCGCCGGACCAGACGCTCATGCCCACCGCACACCATCCCGGCCCGGCGGCGCAGCAGGTGCCCCCCGCTGCGCAGGACGTGCCGGGCGCACCGACCGCGCCCGGACAGCCGGTGCCCTCGGTGGGCTGGGCCCAGGAGCCCGGCCCACCGGCATCGCCGGCCCGCCCTGCTGCGCCACCGCAGCGTTCGGCAGGTGCGGGTGCCGCCCAGGGGACGGGGTACGCCCCGGAGGCCCCTGCCGGCGACGGGGAGGAGTTGGAGCGTACCCGCCTGGCTGCCCGGCTGGGCCCGGTCCCCTCGGAGTCACGCACCCGCGAACCCGGTGGTGTGGCCGTGGTGCTCCCGGACGGGCGGCACCTGCCCGGTGAGGCAACCACCCTGATCGGTCGTGATCCGCGGGCCCGGGAGGGCGAACAGGTGGAGGCGCTGCTGCGGGTGGCGGACCAGTCGGTCTCCAAGACCCATGTGCAGATGCGGATCAGCGGTGGCCGCGTCTCCGTGACCGACCGGGCCTCGACCAATGGCACCGTAATGGTGGGCCCGGACGGCACCCGGGTGGAACTTGAGCCGTGGCGGGAGACAGCGGTACGGGTCGGCTCCACGGTACGGATGGGCAGCACCGAGATCCTGGTCATGCTGCCCGAGGATGTCTCCTGACCGGCCCGCCATCGTCGACCGGAGTCACCGCGACGACGGGACCGGCCGGCTGCGCTAGAGTGGGCATCGTGAACCACCTCCTGCTCCTTCCTCGCCGCGACGAGGCCTGACCCGGCCGGATCCTCGTCGCGGGCGCTAGCGACCCCGGCTCGAAGGACAAGGACTGGGAAGGACGCAACACAACGATGAGCACTCGCACTATTCACGGCATGCCGGTGGGCAAGTACCGGCCGTTCCTGGACACGATGGCGGTGGATCTGCCGAACCGGCAGTGGCCCTCACGGCGGATCCAGCAGGCACCGCGATGGCTATCCACCGACCTGCGCGACGGGAACCAGGCCCTGATCGAACCCATGGATCCGCAGCGCAAACGGACCATGTTCGACCTGCTCGTACGAATGGGGTACAAGGAGATCGAGGTCGGGTTCCCCGCGGCCAGCAAGGCCGACTTCGACTTCGTCCGTTCCATCATCGCCGATGACGCGATCCCGGAGGACGTGACGATCTCGGTGCTGACCCAGGCGCGCGAGGACCTGATCGAGCGCACCGTCCGCTCACTGATCGGGGCGCACCGGGCGAACGTGCACATGTACAACGCCACCGCGCCGGTGTTCCGGGAGGTGGTGTTCCGCAACGACAAGGACGGCACGAAACTGCTGGCCACCGCTGGAACCCAGCATGTGATGGACCACGCCGAGAAGTTGCTGGACCCCGATACCGAGTTCGGGTACCAGTACTCCCCGGAGATCTTCTCCGACACCGAGTTGGAGTACGCCCTGGAGGTGTGCGAGGCGGTCATGGACGTGTGGTCCCCCGGCGAGGGCCGCGAGATCATCCTGAACCTGCCCGCCACCGTGGAGCGGGCCACCCCGAACGTCTACGCCGACCAGATCGAGTGGATGTCCACGAACCTGTCCCGCCGGGAGTTCGTGTCGCTGAGCGTGCACCCGCACAACGACCGGGGCAGCGCGGTCGCCGCCGCCGAGTTGGCGGTGATGGCCGGTGCGGACCGGATCGAGGGGTGCCTGTTCGGTCAGGGTGAGCGCACCGGGAACGTGGACCTGGTGACCCTGGGCATGAACCTGTACAGCCAGGGCATCGATCCGCTGATCGACTTCTCCGACATCGACGCGATCCGCCGCACTGTGGAGCACTGCACCCAGATGGATGTGCACCCGCGCCACCCCTACGGCGGGGACCTGGTCTACACCGCCTTCTCCGGATCCCACCAGGACGCGATCAAGAAGGGCTTCCAGAACCGGGCGCTACAGGTGGCCGAGCACGGCGAGGACGTGCCCTGGGACCTGCCCTACCTGCCGGTGGACCCGCGCGATGTGGGCCGGGACTACGAGGCCGTCATCCGGGTGAACTCCCAGTCCGGCAAGGGCGGAGTGTCCTATCTGCTGGCCTCCACCCGCAGTCTGGACCTGCCACGGCGGTTGCAGATCGAGTTCTCCCGCATCGTGCAGCGCCACACCGATTCCGGGGGCGGGGAGATGACCGCGGACGCGTTGTGGGCGATCTTCTCCGATGAGTACCTGCCGGCCACCCCGGGCAGCGACCTGCGGCCGTGGGGGCGGTTCGAACTCGGCGCCACTCAGGTGATCTCTGCCGGTGACGGCTCCGATGACACCCTGACCGTCACCCTCACCGACGCCTCCGAGCAGGTGGAACTGACCGGGCGCGGCAACGGGCCGGTGGCGGCGTTCGTCGACCTGCTGGCCGGGCGCGACGTCATCGTGCGGGTGCTGGACTACCACGAGCACGCCCTCTCGGCCGGTGGGGACGCCGCGGCTGCGGCATACGTGGAGTGCGAGGTCGGCGACCAGGTGCTGTGGGGGGTCGGCATCGACCCGTCAATCACCACGGCGTCGTTCAAGGCGATCATCTCGGCGGTCAACCGCGCGTTGCGCTGACGGACTCACCGATGGGGCCACCGGGCCTGCCCCGGGGCGATGGTGGACAATGGGGCGGTGCGTACCTATCGGGATGAGGCGATCGTGCTGCGCACCCACAAGTTGGGTGAGGCGGACCGGATCCTGACCTTGCTCACCCGGCACACCGGGCAGGTGCGTGCCGTGGCCAAGGGAGTGCGGCGCACCTCATCGAAGTTCGGTGCGCGCCTGGAACCGTTCAGCCTGATCGACGTCCAGCTCTACTCCGGGCGTAACCTCGACATCGTCACCCAGGTGGACACGATCGCTCCGCACGGTCGGGCGATCGGCTCCGACTACGCCCTGTTCACCACCGCCACCGCGATGGTCGAGACCGCCGGGCGGCTCACCGAGATGGAACGCCAGCCGGCCACCCAGCAGTTCCTGCTGCTGGCCGGTGCGTTGCGCGCCCTCGCTGGGCGTGAGCACGCGATCACGCTGGTGCTGGACTCCTACCTGCTGCGGGCCCTGGCGATCGCCGGCTGGGCCCCGAGTTTCGCATCCTGCGCCCGGTGCCAGTCCGACGGGATCCACCGGGCGTTCTCTGCCGGCATGGGCGGGATGGTGTGCAGCAACTGCCGCCCACCCGGTGCCGCGGCACCGGCCCCGCAGACCGTGGCACTGCTGTCGGCGTTGCTCACCGGCGACTGGGACGTGGCCGACGTCTCGGAGGAGACCCACCGCAAGGAGGCCTCCGGTCTGGTGGCGGTGTACACCCAGTGGCACCTGGAGCGGCAACTGCGTTCGCTGCGGATGGTGGAACGGGTGTGAGCGGACAGGTTCAATCGCCACCCGCGCATCCATCGGGAGCCCGGCCCCCACGGTTGCCGCCCGGCCGGATACCGCGGCACGTGGCGATCGTGATGGACGGCAACGGCCGTTGGGCCAATGCTCGCGGTCTTCCCCGAACCGAGGGACACGCCGCAGGGGAGGCGGTGCTGCTGGACGTGGTGGCCGGGGCGATCGAACTCGGGATCACCCACATCAGCGCCTACGCCTTCTCCACCGAGAACTGGAAGCGCTCGCCGGCCGAGGTGCGCTTCCTGATGGGCTTCAACCGGGACGTGCTGCGCCGGCGCCGCGACGAGATGAACGACTGGGGGGTGCGGGTGCGCTGGGCCGGGCGGCGCCGGCGGCTCTGGCGCAGCGTCATCGCGGAACTCGAGGAGGCCGAGCGCCTCACCGCCAACAACACCGTGTGCACGCTGACGATGTGTGTGAACTACGGCGGCCGCGCCGAACTGGCCGACGCCGCCGCGGCCATGGCCCGCGATGCGGTGGCCGGGCGGGTCGATCCGGAGCGGGTCAGCGAGCGGACGTTGGCCAGGTATCTGGACGAGCCCGACCTGCCGGATGTGGATCTGTTCCTGCGCACCGGGGGAGAGCAGCGCGCGTCGAACTTCCTGATCTGGCAGGCCGCCTACGCCGAGATGATCTTCATCGACAAACCCTGGCCGGAGGTGGACCGCCGGGACCTGTGGGAGGCAGCCGCCGCCTACGCCGCGCGGGACCGGCGCTATGGGGCTGCGGTGGACAGGCCCAGCAGTTCCTGACCGGCACCTCCGCGGGCCCGCTCAGGTCCCGTCGTCAGGAGGAGGGGGTGACCGGTGCGTCGTCGGAGGCTTTGCGCGCGTGGGCGGTCTGGCTGCCGTGCGCTCCCCCACCGCGCAGGCCCGTGTCGCCGCCGTCAAGTCCGCCGTCGACGCTCCCCGGCTCGACCGGCTCGGTACCGGTACCGGTGAGCAGAGGTGGCTCCGCGGCCGCCCGGGCACGCTTGCGCCGGATGCGTAGCGCGATCAGCGTGACGGCCAGGGCCAGCGCCAGGGTCATGGCGATCAGGCCCGCCGGACTCCCGGCCGCTGCGGCGATGATGGCCGCCCACAACCCGAACCCGATGGTGGAGTAGATCGCGGCCCACGCCAGGGATCCGGGAATCTGGGCCAGGATGTACCACAGCAGCGGAATCCGCAGCATGCCGGCCGCGGCCTGCACCAGCGACTGGAAACCCACCGTGACGTAACAGAACGAGACCACCGGCAGACCCCAGCGCTGGATGGAACGCACACCCGCATCGGCGCCGCCGTCGGAGAGCCAGCGGTGGGCCCGCGCCCGCCACCCGGTGGTCGGTGCGGTCCGCTTCAGCGCCTGCTCGGTGGGGATGCGGCCGATCCAATACATCATCTGCCCGCGCGCCATCGCCATGAGGAACAACACCACGTACACCGCCCAGAAGGGCCCCGTGGTGAAGAAGTTGCCCATCAACTCTCTCTTCCGGCGCAACTTGCGCAGATGCCGTACAACTCCGCGATGTGTTCGACCTCGACGAAATTGTACGCGCGGGCCACGCTGGCGGCCCACTGCTCGACCAGGTCCGCCCCGATCTCCTCGGTGCGTCCGCACCGCCGGCACAACAGGTGATGGTGATGCTCGGTCCGCGCGCACCGGCGGTACATCGCCTCACCCTCGTCGTTGCGCAGCACGTCCACGTCCCCGTTGGTGACCATGGTCTGCACGGTCCGGTACACCGTGGCCAGGCCCACCGAGTGGCCCTGGTCGCGCAGTAGATCGTGCAGTTCCTGTGCGGTGCGGAACTCCTCAGACTCCGCGAGCACCTCGGCAACGGCGGCCCGCTGGCGGGTCATGCGCTGCATGGCCTCATCTCTCCTACGTGACGTTGTTCAGCCGGACATCGTCGGCCATCTCGGGGTGGGCCGACCGGTCCCGGGGGCGCCTGGCCTGGATGATCGGGCGCACCGCGGCGATCAGGGCGTACACGCCGATCGCCACCACCACGATCATCGCACCCGGGGCCAGCCGGTGGAAGAAGGTGATCGTGAGGCCCGTCACGCACACCAGCGCACCGATCACCATCGCCAGCGCCATTGTGCGACGGAAGGAGGAGGTGATGAGCTGGGCGATCGCGACGGGCACGATCATCAGGGCCGAGACCAGCAACAGCCCGACCACCCGCATCGCCACCGTCACGGTCACGGCTGCGACCACGGCGATCAGGATGGTGAGCAAGCGGACCGGCAGACCGGTGGAGCGGGCGAACTCCTCGTCCTGGCAGACGGCGAACAGCGCGGTGCCCAACCCCAGACCGACGACCAGGATCGCCGCCGACATGAGGACGGTCACGGTCAGGTCGCTGGTGGACACGGTGGCCAGCGAGCCGAACAGGTAGGCCATCAGGTTGGCGTTGGTGCCGCCGGCCAGGCCGATGATGACCACGCCTCCGGCGATGCCTCCGTAGAACAACAGCGCGAGCGCCACGTCGCCGCTGGTGGCGCCGCGGGCACGGACCACCTCGATCAGGACCGCACCGATCACGGCCGCGGCCATCGCGCCCGGGACAGCGTAGGCCTCCATGTCCGTGGCTCCGGTGGCGGCACCCACCAACCATCCGATCGCCACCCCGGTCAGGGCCACGTGCCCGATCCCGTCACCGAGCAGCGAGAGCCTGCGCTGCACCAGGTAGGTGCCCACCACCGGCGCCGCCAGGCCCACGATCAGCGCCGCCAGCAGGGAACGTTGCGTCATCGGGCTGGCCAGCACCGCGGCGAGTTGGTCCAGGACGCTCGTCGAGGCCAGGTTCGCCGTCGCACTCGCCGTGGTCATCAGCGCCAGGGCAGCGATCATGGCAGCGTCACCTGGAGCGGGTCGGGCGGGCCCTCGTACTCTCCGTGATCGGCGTGCACGTGCTCATGCTCGGGATGGTCGTGGAACGGCGCAGGTTCGGGCAGGTCGCCGTCGTGGACCACGCGTCCCTGACGGATCACGACCGCGCGGTCGATCAGCGGGCGCAACAACCCGAGTTCGTGCAGCACCACCACCGTGGTGACCTCCTGGGACTTCAACTCGCTGAGCAGGTCGGCGAAGACCTCCTGGCTCGGGTGGTCCACCCCTGCCATCGGTTCGTCCATCAGCAGCAGATCGGGACGTCGGACCAGCGCGCGGGCGATGCTGACGCGTTGCTGTTGCCCACTCGAGAGGTGATGCAGTGCCTTGCCGCGCTGGTCGACCATGCCCACCGCCTCCAGGGCGGCCTCGGTGGCGGCGCGCCCGTCCTTGCCCACCCACCAGCGTCGGCGTGACAACAGGCCGGTGCGGACAACCTCCTCGGCGGTCGCCGGGACGCCGCTGGCCGAACTCGGGCGTTGCGGGACGTAGCCGATCCGGTGCCACGGCGCACCGTGGCCCAGGGGTGCCCCCAGGATGCCCACCTGGCCAGCCGAGATCGGCACCAGGCCGAGGCAGGCGCGCATCAGCGTGGACTTGCCCGAGCCGTTCGCACCGAGTAGCGCGACCATCTCACCCTTGGTCACCTGTAGGTTCGCCCGGTGCAGGATCTGGACGCCGCCCAGGTGCACGTCCACGTTCGTGGCGTTCAGGGTGCTCACCGGCATGTCAGCCCCTCGGCCAGGGCCTCCAGGTTGGCCTCCATCACCTCGAAGTAGTCGGTGGCCGGTGGGTGCAGGTTCTCCAGGGAGTCCAGCGTGAGGACCTGGAGGTCGAGTTCAGCGGCCAGGGCATCGCTGACCCGTGCGCTGGCCAGGGGGTCCACGAAGATCGTGTTCACGCCCTCGGCGAGCACCACGGCGCGGATCTCGGCGAGGCGGGCCGGGGAGGGTTCCACGTGCGGGTCCAGGCCGGCGATGCCCACCTGGGTCAGGTCATAGCGCATCGCCAGGTAGCCGAAGGCGAGGTGGCTGACCAGCATGACCTCGTCGGAGCAGGAGGCCAGCGTGGTGCGGTAGTGCTCATCGAGAGCGTCCAGATCCGCCTGCAGCTGCGCGGCGTTGGCCTCGAATGTCCCGGCGTGCTCCGTCGCGGTCTGACCGAGCGCCTCGGCAAGTGCGTGAGCGGCAGTGGCCATCCGCTCGGTGTCGAGCCAGAAGTGCGGATCCTCCGTGCCGTGGTCGTGCCCGTCGTGGTCGTCGTCGTGTGCGTGCTGGTCGTTGTGGTCGTCGTCGCGTGCGTGGTCGTCGTCGTGTGCGTGATCGTCGTTGTGGTCGTCGTCGTGTCCGTGGTCGTCGTGTGCGTGCTCGTCATCTGAGGCGGTGCCCGAGTCCGTGCCGGAGCGCACGGTGGCGGAGGTGTCCTGCAGATCCACCACCTCGGCGAGATCCAGTCCGACCGGCCCGGACACCTGCTCCATGGCCGCATCCACCGCGGGCTGGAAGCCGGATAGATAGACGACCACGTCGGCCTGTTCGATCATCGCCACATCGACCGGGGACAGTTCCAGGTCGTGTGGATCGGCGCCGGAGGGCGTGAGGTCGTCGGCGCCGACCAGGTCGCCTCCGACCTGCTCGGCGAGGAAGTGCAGCGGATAGAAGGCCGTCACCACGCTCAGGTTCTCCGGTTCCCCGGGAGAGGTGGGGGCTGGGGTGCCGGCGTCGGAACATGCGGCAAGGAGCAGGCCGACGCCCGCCAGGGTCGCCGTGCATCGGAATGGCGCTGTGCGTGCGAACATTGTGCCATTCTCATCGGCAATGAGAACCAGTGTCAATAAGGATATGGTGTGTCCCGTACCACTCTGCACGGATGGTGCGCTGACCCGGCTGCCGTCAAACACGAACGAGGAATTACGGCAGTGTCGCTGCGGCGAGCACGGCCTGATGCCGGGCACAGTGTGAACAATGACGCATGAGCACACCGATACCGACCTCGATCCAGCGGTAGCCCGACGAACACGGCGGATCCTGCTGGCGGTCGTGCTGCCGCTGCTGTTGGCCACCGTCGTGGGTCTGGCCCTCCTGTGGCCGCGGGGGGAGACCCCGGTGGGCTCGCGGGAGAATCCGGTGGAGGGCCCGGGTTTCACCACCGCGGTGATCACCGAGGTCACCGGTGAGGTCGGCACCGAGGCGATGGCCGAACTGCAGGACGGCACCGAGCGGATCGTGCCGATCCAGGTGCCTCCGGAGATCGTCTCCGCCGGGATCGAACCCGGTGACACCATCCGGATCTTCTTCACCACCGGGGCGATGGGCTCGGGTAGCCCGTATGTGTACGTGGACGCCGTCCGGGACGTGCCCTTGTTGCTGCTCACCGGCCTGTACGTGCTCGTCGTGGTGCTGGTGGCGCGGATCCGGGGGTTGATGGCTATCGTCGGCCTGCTGGCTTCCCTGGGTGTGGTGGCGGCGTTCCTGGTGCCGGCGCTGATGTCGGGCGCCCCGGCGATGCTGACCACGCTGGTCGGTGCCAGCGCGATGATGTTCTTCGCGGTGTATCTGGCCCACGGTGTCTCGATCCGCACCACCACCGCGCTCCTGGGCACCTTCATCGGGCTGGCTGTGACGACGGGACTGGCGTGGTGGTCCACGAGTGCGGCGCGGCTGTCCGGGGCGGGGTCGGACAGTGCGCTGATGCTCGACGCGGTCCTGCCCGGGTTGGGCCTGCGTGACCTGTTGATGTGCGGCATCGTGATCGCCGGGTTGGGCGCGCTCAACGACGTCTCGATCACGCAGGCCTCGGCGGTGTGGGAACTGCACGCGGCGAACCCGGACGCCCCCACCCGCAGCGTCTTCGCCCGGGCGATGCGAATCGGCCGCGACCACATCGCCTCCACCGTCTACACCCTGGCCTTCGCGTACGTCGGCACCGCGATGACCACCCTGATGGTGGTGATGCTCTACGACCGTTCCGTCACCAGCACACTCACCGCCGGGGAGATCGCCGAGGAGGTGGTGCGCACCCTGGTCTCCTCGATCGGCCTGGTACTGGCCATCCCGGCGACCACCTTCATCGCGGCCATGCTGGTGCGCTCCAGCCGCCGCCGTGCTGAGCCGGTCCGGGCCGGCGGCCGGCGAAGCGCCGGGCGCCCCGGCACACCCGTGAGTGTCGAGCACCGGGCTGCCGAGATCGAGTCCGACGACGACGGTGCGCATCGCCAGAGCCCGGCGACGTGAGGCGGTGGGCCGGTGGCCCGGGACCACCTGAGCCGATCAGGTGATCCGGCTCGGCCGCCCGTGGCGGGCATCACCGTGGCCGGCCCCGGCCTGGATGCGAGAATACCCAGGTGAATCCCTTGCAGATCGGCTCCATCACCGTGGGCAGCCCGGTGGTGCTGGCACCGATGGCCGGCGTGACCAATGCGCCGTTCCGTGCGCTGTGCCGCCGGGCCGGCGCTGCCGGGATCCCCGAGGGTGCCGCACTGCCGGGTCCGGCACCGGCCGGGCTGTACGTGGCCGAGATGCTTACGTCCCGCGCACTGGTGGAGCGCACTCCCGAGTCGATGCGCATCATCTCCCACGACGCCGGTGAGGCGGTGCGCAGTGTCCAGCTCTACGGGGTGGATCCGGCCACTGTGGGGGCGGCGACGCGGATGCTGGTCGAGGAGGACCTTGCCGATCACATCGACCTGAACTTCGGCTGTCCGGTTCCCAAGGTGACCCGCAAGGGCGGCGGTGCGGTGCTGCCATGGAAGTCCGAACTCTTCGGGGCGATCGTCACGGCCGCCGTGCGCGCCACCGAGGGCAGCGATGTGCCGGTCACGGTGAAGATGCGGATGGGCATCGACGCCGAGCACCTGACCTACCTCGATGCCGGGCTGCGCGCCCAGGACGCCGGTGTGGCCGCGGTGGCACTGCACGGGCGCACCGCCGCCGACCACTACTCCGGCACCGCCAACTGGGACGCGATCGGAGCACTCAAGGAGGCCGTCACCGACATTCCGGTGCTGGGCAACGGCGACATCTGGTCAGCGCAGGACGCGCTGGCGATGGTGGCCCACACCGGCTGCGACGGGATCGTGGTCGGGCGCGGCTGCCAGGGCCGGCCGTGGCTGTTCACCGACCTGGTGGCGGCCTTCGCCGGCTCATCGGTGCGTCGCCGCCCCGGCCTGGCCCAGGTGGCCACGACGATCCGGGAGCACGCCGAGCTGATGGTGACGCACTTCGGTGATGAGGGTAAGGCCCTGCGGGAACTGCGCAAGCACATGGCCTGGTACCTCAAGGGTTACGTGGTGGGAGGCCCGGTGCGGGCCGCGTTCGGTCTGGTGTCCTCCCTCGCCGAACTGGACGACCGGCTCGCTGCACTGGACCTGGACCAGCCCTATCCCGGCGCCGGGGCGGAGGGGCCGCGCGGGCGCGCCGGCACCCCGAAGGTCCCGCACCTGCCGCAGGGTTGGCTGGACTCCCGGCACCTGGATGAGGAACTGCGAGCCCTGCTGGAGCAGGCCGAACTGGGCGTCTCCGGCGGCTGAGCCCCTCCGTGCTCGCCCGCCCGAGTGCGCGGTGGCTCGCGGTACGCCTCAGTGCTACCCGTCGTCGTCCGCCGGCCGGGGGATGACCGCCCAGACCGCCTCGTCCGGGCCCACGTCGTCGCCTCCGCCGGATGCGAGCAGGACCTCCAGGTCCGTGGGGAGCGGAACGGCCCGCTCGCCCAGATTCACCAGGACCACCACCTCGCGGTTGGTGAAGACCAGCAGATCACCTTCGTTCGCCGGCAGCCCATCCACCCAGGCCAGCGACCCCGAGCCCAATCGCCAGTCACGACGGATCCGGAGTGCGGCGCGCACCAGCTCATAGGTCGAGGACGGGTCACCCTTCTGCATATCGGCCGCCAACGCGGCGAATGAGTCGGGCTGGGGCAGCCAGGTGGCGCCGGTGGGGGAGAAACCGTACCCGGGAGCGTCGGAGCGCCAGGGCAGCGGGATCCGGCACCCGTCCCGGCCCACGACCCGCCCATCGGTGCGCGCGAAGGTCGGGTCCTGGCGCACCTCGCCGGGCAGATCGGTGTGCTCGGGAAGGCCGAACTCCTCGCCCTGGTAGAGGTAGGCCGAGCCCGGCAGCGCCAGCATCAGCAGCAGCCCGGCCCGTGCGCGCCGCAGACCGAGTTCGCCATCGGGCTGTGGGTCGCCCGCGCCGATCCCATTGGGACCCTTGCCGGTCACGGACAATCCGAGCCGGCTGGCGGCACGGACCACGTCATGATTGGAGAGAACCCAGGTGCAGGGTGCTCCGACGGCGTCGAGTTCGAGCAACGAGGTCTGGATGCTCTGCCGCAACGACCCGGCCCGCCAGGGGGTGGTGAGGAACTGGAAGTTGAACGCCTGGTGCATCTCATCGGGGCGGACATACCGGGCCAGCGCGCGATCGTCCTCGACCCACGCCTCGGCGATCAGCACTCGCTCCGGACCGTACTCGGCCAGCACCTCACGCCAGGTGCGGTAGATCTCGTGCACGCGGGGCTGGTCCCACATCGGAGCCTGCTTGCCGGCAGGCTCGGCGCTCTCCTCGGCGCTGATCATCGTGCGGTGGCCCTCCCACTCCGGGAACGACTGATCCTTGATCAGACCGTGAGCCACATCCACCCGGAACCCGGCCACACCTCGGTCCAGCCAGAACCGCAGCACGTCGATGAACTCGCCGCGGACATCCTCGTGCTCCCAGTTCAAGTCCGGTTGGTGGGAGTCGAACAGGTGCAGGTACCACTGCCCCGGACTTCCGTCGGCCTCGGTGATGCGGGTCCAGCCGGGTCCGCCGAACACGCTGCCCCAGTTGTTCGGGGGCTCGGCCCCATCGGGCCCGGTCCCGTCGCGGAAGATGTACCGGTCCCGCTGCGGTGAACCCGGCGGTGCCGCCAGGGCCTCGGCGAACCAGGGGTGGGCGTCCGAGGTGTGGTTGGGCACCAGGTCCACGATCACCCGCAGGCCCAACTGGTCGGCGCGGGCGATGAGGGCGTCCATATCCGACAGCGTGCCGAGCTGGGGGTGCACCGACCGGTAGTCGGCCACGTCGTAGCCGCCGTCGTGCTGGGGGGAGGGGTAGAAGGGTGACAGCCACGCCGCGTCCACGCCGAGGCGGGCCAGGTGGTCCAGCCTGCCGGTGATCCCCGGCAGGTCCCCGACGCCGTCGCCGTCGGAGTCGGCGAAGGAACGGGGGTAGATCTGGTAGATGACGGCGTCGCGCCACCATCCCGGGGCCTGGTCGGCCCGGTGCACGAGGGTCGTGGTCGTGGCGGCGGCGACGTGCGAAGCGGTGACCATCGGCCCAGTCTCACCCGTGACAGGCGGTGATGCCAATCTGTGCCGCGACCTCGGGCGACCGCGCTGGGTGCTGGGCTATTGGGCGTTCGCCGCGGCAGCGCTGATGGAGTCCACGTACTCCTCCAGCCCCCAGGTCAGGGACAGGGCAGTGGGCGGGGACATCGCCGCGATCAACTGATCACCGGTGATGTGGGCGACGGCGCCGCGCTGGACCGCCGGGATGACCTGGGCGTAGGACTGGTCCAGGAACGTCTGTACCTCCTCGCCGGTGGAGGCGTAGTTCACCAGGATGTCGGCGTCGATCGCGTCGGTGCTCTCATAGGACAGGGCGTAGACGAACGACTCCCCACCACCGTCCAGTTCCTCCACCGACGGTGCGCTGGTCAGGCCGAGGTCGAGCAGGAAGTCCACCCTGGAGTCAGCCGGCTTGTACACGTAGAAGGTGCCGCCGACGTCCCATATCGCTGCCACGGTCAGTCCCTGCAGTTCCGGGTGCTCCTGGGTGACGGCGGCCAACGTGCCGTCCAGTTCGGTCACCAGATCCGCGGCCTCGCCCGGCATGGACAGGGAGGTGCCGACGATCTCGATCACCTCGCGCCACGGGGTCGTCCAGGGCTGGTCCGGGTAGGCCACGGTCGGGGCGATCTCGGACAGGATCTGGTACTGCTCCTCGGTGAGGCCCGAGTAGGGGGCCAGGATCAACTCGGGACTGAGCGCGTCGATCTCCTCGTACGCCGGTTCCTCCACGTTCGCGGGCACGATCGCGGGCTCGGCGCCGAGGTGCGCGAGTTCCTCGTTCACCCAGGGCAGCAGGCCGTTGTCGTCCACGGCGTAGGTCTGTGCCTCGATACCCACCGGGACCACCCCGAGTGCGAGCGCGGCCTCGGTGGACCCCCAGCCCAGGGTGACCACGTCGCTCACCCCGGCCGGAACCTCGGTGCGACCAAAGGCGTGGTCGATGCTGACCGGCGCCCCGTAGCGGCCGCCATCGCCGGTGCCTGCGGTGCCGGCGGCTCCGCCTGCTCCGTCGCCGGTGCCGGCGGAGGAACCGCAGGCGGACAGGGCGAGGGTGGCAGCAGCGAGAACGGCCAGGAGCGAGCGTCGGACCACGAGATCTCCACATCCATCGAAAGTTAGGTGAGGCTAACCTAATGTCAAGTGTGCGGCGGTGACAAACCGGTACCGCTCATCGATGGAATCGTCCGATCGGGACCACCATCGGGGTGCCGCAGACCGGGTCCGGCACGATCCGGGCACGCAACCCGAACGCGTCGGCGACCACCTCGGCGGTGAGTACCTGGTCCGGGCTGCCGATCGCGTGCACCCGCCCTGCCCGCATCACCACCAGGTTCTCGGCGTAGCGGGCGGCCAGGTTCAGGTCGTGCAACACCATCACCACCGTGCCGCCCCGTTCCCGGTTCACTGCCGCCAGCAGGTCCAGTACCTCCAGCTGGTGGGTGACGTCGAGGAAGGTGGTGGGTTCATCGAGTAGCAGGATGTCGGGATCCTGAGCCAGCGCCATGGCGATCCAGACGCGCTGACGCTGCCCGCCGGAGAGCTCATCCACACGCCGCCCGGCCAGCCCCTGCGTCCCGGTGGCTTCCAGTGCGGCGGTGACCACGTCGTCGTCGGCCGCGTTCGGCTGCCCGAACCATCCCTGGTGCGGATGGCGACCCCGGGCGACCAGGTCGGCGACCGTGATGCCCTCCGGAGCCGTGGGGCTCTGCGGCAGGATCCCGATCGTGCGCGCGACCTGGCGGGAGGGCAGTTCGTGCAGGGCCCTGCCGTCCAGGGTGATCGCACCGGACGCGGGGCGCAGCAGACGGGCAAGTCCGCGCAGCAGCGTGGACTTGCCGCACCCGTTGGCGCCGACGATCGCGGTGACCGCCCCCCGGGGAACAGTCAGGTCCAGGTCGGTGATCACCCGGCGGCTGTCGTATGCCAGGCTCAGCGCACTCGCGCGCAGGTCATGGCCGCTCTTGTGGTCGGTGGTGCTCATGCGCCTCGCTCCCCGGCGTCGTCGGTGGCCAGCAGCCACAGCAGGTACGGGGCGCCGACGGCACCGGTGACGATCCCGACGGGTGCCTCGAGGGACCCGATCAGGTGGGTGGCAGCGAACTCACCACCGAGCACCACGGCGGCCCCCACCAGCGCCGCCGCCCCCAGTGCGAGGCCACCGGAGGGTAGCAGCCGGCGCGCGATCGGAGCCGAGACGAACGCCACGAAGGCCACCGGACCGGCGAATGCGGTGGCACTGGCGGCCAGGCCCACCCCCACCACCAGCACCAGCAGACGTGCCGGTTCCACGCGTACCCCCAGACCGCCCGCCATCTCATCGCCGAGTTGCAGCGCCTGCAGGCCTCGCGCCGCTAGGCCCACCAGCGGCAGCAGGGCGCCGACCAGCACCGCCAGCACCGCGATGTCGTTCCAGCGGGGGGTGCCGATGCTGCCGACCATCCAGACCAGTGCGGTGCGAACGTCGGCGACCTCGGCGCGGGTGAGTAGGTACCCGATGCCGGAGTTGATGGCGAAGGCGAAACCGACCCCGATCAGCACGAATCGGAACCCGGTCACCCCGCCACGCCAGGCGAGCAGGTAGATCGCGGCCGCCACCGTTGCGGCACCGCCGAAGGCGAACAGACCCACCGTTGCTCCGGTCAGGCCCAGCGCCATGATCGCAAAGGCCGCGGCAAGGCTCGCACCGCCGGAGACCCCGAGGATGTCCGGGCTGGCCAGCGGGTTGCCCAGGACGGACTGGAACAGCGCCCCGGCCAGACCGAGCGCCACGCCGACCAGGGCCGCCAGCACCACCCGTGGCAGCCGCAGCCGTCCGATCAGGAAGGAGGAGTCCCCGCTCCCGGCACCGAGGGCCGTGGCGAGGTAGTCCAGGACCGCACCGGTGTGACCGCCCCAGGTCAGGCTGGCCCAGGCCAGGGTCAGGACGAGGGTGGCCAGGATCGCGGTCACGATCAGGGTGCGCCGACGTCGGGCCCGGCGCACCCCGGCCAGCACCGTCCCGGCTGGGGCGGGGGGAGCCGGCGGATCCGGGGTGGCGGCCGGCGCCGCGGGCGCGGTCACAATCCCGCCAACCGGGCGCGGCGGACGATGGCCACCATCACCGGGGCCCCCACAAGGGCGACCACCAGCCCGGCCTCGAGTTCGCCGGGCCCGGCGATCAGGCGCCCGAGCACGTCGGACGCCAGCAGGAGCGCAGGGCCCACCAGTAGGGCGTAGGGGAGGATCCAGCGGTAATCCGGGCCCGTGAACGGGCGGATCAGGTGTGGAACCACCAGCCCCACGAACACGATCGGTCCGGCCAGCGCTGTAGCGCCGCCGGCCAGCAGCACCACACCCAGCACAGCCAGTGCCCGCGCGCGAGCGATGTGCAGACCGAGGCCGCGGGCAAGGTCATCACCCATCGAGAGCAGGTTCAGCCACCGCCCGCACGCCAGGACCAGCACGCCACCCACGGCCAGGAACGGTGCCAGGGTGGTGATGACGTCGCCTCCGGTGCTGCTGCCGCGTCCGGCCAGCGAGCCCACCGCCCAGAAGCGGTACGTGTTGGTGGCGGTGGTGGAGGACAGCAGCAGCAGGGTCAGGATCGAGGTGATGCCGGCGGTCAGTGCCACCCCGGCCAGCGCCAGGGTGACCGGGGTGGCGCCCCGGGGCCCCAGGGCCCCGATACCGTAGACCACCACGGTCGCCGCTGCCGCACCGGCGAAGGCGAACCAGAGGTAGTTCGAAGGGCTGGTGATCCCGAACAGGGTGATGGCCAGCACCACGAACAGCGAGGCCCCGGCGTTGACACCCAGCAGGCCGGGATCGGCCAGCGGGTTGCGGGTGATGCCCTGCATCACGGTGCCGGCCAGCCCCAGCGCGGCCCCGACCAGCAGTCCCACGATGGTGCGGGGCAGCCTCTGGTCCAGCACCACCGCGTGGTCGGCCGCGCCGGCCACCGGGTCCAGCAGTGCCTCCCATACGGTTCCCAGCGCCACCTCCCGGGCACCCAGCGCCAGGCTCGCGGCACACACGATGAGCAATAGCACGACGGCAACGCCCAGGCCGAGGAGACGGCGGCGGGTAGGGACTGCGGTTGCGGGCGCCGGGGTGGGCGCCCTGGTCAGGGTCCTGGTCATGGCTGGTGCCGGAGCCGCGCGCTCAGCGTGCCCCTCACTGGGACTCGCTGCGTCCCTGGCGCCAGTAGCCCATGAACGCCACCCGGCGCCGGCATACCCCGGCCTCGGAGACGAGCATCCGGCGTAGCGTCTTGATCATCCCGGCCTCACCGGCGAACCAGGCGTAGAAGTCCGAGCCGCAGCGCTGACCGCGCCCGCAGGTGTCGACCGGTTGGAGCTGGAGCACGGGGGAGTCCCAGAGTAGCTCGGTGTCGACGTCGACGTCCTCCAGTGCCTGGCCGACCACGGCACGAGCATCGTCGACGACCGCCGCGTGTGCGGCGACCCAGGAACGCACGGCCGGGAGGAGGTGCTCGCCGTGCCCGGCCCCGTCGCGACCGAGCCAGGTGATCTGTGCGTGGTCGCCGTGGTCGACGTCCAGGAAGTCCCCTTGCCCGGGCACTTCGATGAAGGCGCGGGCGCGCTTGTCCGCCGCCAGATCCTCCAGGATCGAACAGATCGCCGGAGCGGCGGTCTCGTCCCCGGCGAGCAGCAACTCGGTGGCCGTTCCGGGTGCCCAGTCCGCTCCGGTCGCATACTGGCGGGAGCGGGCATCGGGACCGACGACGACGACGCGGTCGCCTCGCGCGGCCTGTTGCAGCCAGCGCGAAGCCGGTCCGGCGTCGCCGTGAATCACCATGTCCACGTCGATCTCGGCCGCGTCGGGGCGGACCGCCCGGATGGTGTAGGTGCGCAGCGGACTGCGCCGCTCCTGGGGTGCCTCGCGCCAGTGTTCGTACCAGGTGCCGGCCATGGCGATCCCCGCATCGTCGGCCCCGACGTCGGTCAGGTGGCCATCGGCCAGCGGGAACAGAATCTTGATCCGCTGGTCCTGGCCGTAGGTGCCGAACCAACCGATCTGCGCACCGGTGAACGTCACCCGGCGGAAATGCGGTCCGAGCGTGCGTACGTTCGTCACCTCGGCGGCGAAGGGCCGGTACGCCGGCCGGTCGTCGCGGGTGAGGATCTCCTGGATGCCGCGTGCGGTTGTCCCGGCCGCTTTTTGTAAGGCAAGCATTACCTAAGTAGACCATCGAGGCCGCGCCGCGCGCCACCCTGGTGGACCGGCGGCCGCCCGCGATGCACGTCCGGTCGATCGGCCACCGACGATGGACGCTACCAATGCCACTCAATGACCTACCCAAGTGCTGGGCAATGAGCGTCCCAGCCTGCGCTAGTCAAAGGTCAACCCGTCCTCAAGTTTCCCGCTCATATGTTTCAACCCCGTAACGGTTTTGAGGTACTCTCGAGCAATGTCCTGCACATCAGTGGCGATGAGCGTGACCGCTCTGTGCCGCACCAGAATGCGCCTCCGGCCGCATCGGCCGAGGGGTGGGAACCGGCGTGCCGGCGCCGAATCACACCGTTTGTGCCACCGCTTGGTGGCTCATACGGTGGTCTGCGGTTCTGACAAGTCGGTGTCACCGGTTCCGCTTCGCACGTCTGGGTGCGTTGGGCAGGCAGGCACCACATCGAGAGGAGCACGATGAAGAACACTTCGCGCCGAATGATGGCGCTCACTGCCACCGCGGCCGCGGCCACGCTGGCCTTGGCGGCTTGCGGCAACGGCGATGGTGACGGGCTCGACGATCCGCCCCCGGTCCCCGGTCAGGAGGACGAGGGCAACGGCGACGAGAACGGCGACGCGAACGGCGATGGCGGCACCCTGGCGGAGTTGCAGGAAGCCGGTTCGATCTCCGTCGGGTTCGCCGGCGAGGAGCCCTACAGCTACACCGACGACAGCGGGGAACTCACCGGTGCCACGATCGCGCTGCACCGCGAGGTCTTCGCTTCGATGGGCATCGAGACGGTCGAGGGCACCGAGGTGGACTGGGACGCCCTCATCCCCGGCCTGAACGCAGGTCGCTTCGATGCGGTCTCCGCCGGTATGTCGATCCTGCCCGAGCGGTGTGAGCAGGCGTCGTTCTCCAACCCAGAGATCATGTACACCACCGCGTTCATGGTGCCTGAGGGGAACCCGAACGACCTGCACGACATGCAGGACGTTCAGGAAGCCGGGGTCACCTTCGCCGCCATGAACGGTGCGGTCGAGGAGTCCTACGCCCAGGCCCTGGGCATCGACTTGATGACGGTGAACACCCCGCAGGACGGGATGGACGCTGTGGTCTCCGGCCGCGCCGACGTCTACGCCCTCACCGGCATCTCGCTGCGCGCCATGGCGGAGAACAACCCCGACCAGCCGGTCGAGGTGACCGAGGCGTTCGAGGCCGTGGTCGACGGTGAGATCCAGGTGGGTGCCGGCGCGACGGTGTTCCGTGACGCGGACACCGATCTGCTGGACGCCTACAACGAGGCTGCCGCGGAGATCATCGGCGACCCGGCGGAGTTCGAGCGGGTGCTTGGCCCGTTCGGCTTCACCGAGGCCGAGCGGCCCACCGATGAAGTCAGCACTGAGATGCTCTGCGAGGGTGATCTGCCCACCGTCGAGGAATGATCGGTGCAAGACTTTCTTGATTCGTTCGTCTCGGCGGCGCCGCGCCTCTGGGAGGGCACAGTTGTCACACTGCAGCTCTCCGTGGGCGGCGCCGCCGTGGCGTTCTTCGTTGCCTGTCTGCTGGGCGTCGCGGCGAACAGCAGGTTCATCATCGTGCGCACTCTGGTGCGGATCGTCGTGGAGTTCTTCCGCGGGACCTCGCTGGTCGTGCAGATGTTCTTCCTGTTCTTCGTCCTGCCGATGCTCGGGATCGAGTGGGCCTCCCTGACCACCGGGATCATCGCCCTGGGCCTGAACTACGGGGCCTACGGTTCCGAGGTGGTGCGCGGCTCGCTCAACGCCGTTCCCAAGGGTCAGTGGGAGACCACCACCGCGCTGTCGATGTCCTGGTGGAACAAGATGCGCCGGGTCATCTGGCCGCAGGCCTGGGCCCTGATGCTCCCCGGGTTCAACAACCTGCTGATCATGCTCATCAAGGGCTCGTCCCTGGCCGGGTTCATCTTCCTGCAGGACCTGTTGTTCATCACCCAGCAGGTGCGCCGCACCATGGATACCGCCACCGCATTCGGCCTGAGCCTGGTGATCTACTTCCTGATCTCGCTGGCCTGTTCGGCGGTGCTGCGGTGGATGGAACTGCGTGCCCAGCGCAAGCTCGGGCTGAAGGAGAGCAAGAAGCCGCGCACCGATAAGGCACTGGCGGGAGGGGGAGCAGCATGATCTGGAATACCCAGTTCGCGCTGGATGTGCTTCCCCCGCTCCTGGAGGCCTTCGTCCGGGTGACCCTGGTCGTGACGGTGGTCGGTTCGCTCGCCGCTGCGGTGCTCGGTCTCATCTGGGCGATCGCCCTGCGCAGCCTTCCCTACATACCTGCCAAGATCCTGAGTTGGATCCTGGACTTCATCCGGATGACCCCACTGCCGGCGCAGTTGCTGTTCCTGTACCTGACGGTGTCGACGCTGTCAGCGATGCAGGTCGGGATCATCGTCATCGGGATCCACTACTCCACCTACATGGCCGAGTCCTACCGCTCCGGGATCGAGTCGGTCCCCAAGGGGCAGTGGGAGGGTGCGACGGCCCTGTCGTTGCCGCAGAGCCGTACCTGGCGTGCGGTCATCATGCCGCAGGCAATCCGGGCGACCATCCCGTCCCTGGGTAACTGGGCGATCGCGATGTTCAAGGACACACCGTTCCTCATCTTCATCGCGGCCCCGGAGATGGTCACCGTGGCACGGAACATCGGTGGGACCACCTTCCGGTACGTCGAACCCCTGACCATCGCCGGACTGATCTTCCTCGCGGCGAGTTATCCCACGGCCATCCTCATGCGCAGACTGGAGAAGCGACTTGCGTACTAATGACCCCATGATCAGATTCGAGGACGTCGTCAAGAAGTTCGGTGACACCACCGTGCTCAGCGATCTGAACTTCGACGTGGCCAAGGGCGAGCGCGTGACGCTCATCGGTCCCAGTGGCTCGGGCAAGACCACCATCCTGCGCCTGGTGATGACCTTGGAGCACCTGACCGGGGGGTACATCTACATCGACGGTGACCCGCTGACCCATGAGGAACGCAACGGCCGTCGGGTGGAGCGTCGGCCCAAGGACATTTCCAGGATCCGGCGCCGGATCGGCATGGTCTTCCAGCAGTTCAACCTGTTCCCGAACATGCGGGTCATCGACAACATCATCGAGGCGCCGGTGCACGTGCTCGGCAAGTCCAAGGAGGAGGCCATCGATCAGGCTTACGGCCTGTTGGACCAGGTGGGGCTCAAGCACCGGGCCGAGGCGCACCCCTTGCAACTCTCCGGTGGTCAGCAACAGCGGGTGGCGATCGCGCGTGCCCTGGCGATGAACCCCGAGATCCTGCTGCTGGACGAGGTCACTTCCGCGCTCGACCCCGAACTGGTGGGCGACGTGCTCGCGGTGCTGCGTGAGATCGCCGACAACACCGACATCTCGATGCTCATCGTGACCCACGAGATGCAGTTCGCCCGCGATGTGTCCCAGCGGGTGATGATGTTCGACGGTGGCAAGGTCGTGGAGGAGGGCCACCCGGACAAGATCTTCACCAACCCCGATCACGAGCGCACCAAGACCTTCCTGCAGGCGATCCTCTGATCCCGCCCGGCGGAGCCGGGCCCGGATGGACGGCGTAGGGTGATGGCGTGTTCGATCTGCCCGTTGGCCGGTACCGGCTGTATGACCATGAGCGGTGGTACGCCGAGGCACCCAAGTCGGCGCACCGCTCGGACTTCGAGCGGGACCGCGCCCGGATCGTGCACTCCTCGGCGCTGCGACGCCTCGGTGCCAAGACCCAGGTGCTGGGGCCGGGCACCGACGACTTCGTCCGCACTCGCCTGACCCACACCCTCGAGGTAGCCCAGGTGGGCCGGGAGCTGGCCTACAACCTGGGCTGCGACCCGGACGTGGTCGACGCCGCCTGCCTCTCCCACGACCTGGGGCACCCCCCGTTCGGTCACAACGGCGAGAACGCGCTGCACGAGGTCGCTGCCGATATCGGGGGCTTCGAGGGCAACGCCCAGACCCTGCGGCTGCTGACGCGCCTGGAACCCAAGACGTTCACCCGGGAGGGGCGCGCGGTGGGGTTGAACCTCACCCGAGCGAGCCTGGATGCCTCCACCAAGTACCCCTGGTTCTCCGGCGAGGGACCGGCGGGTGAGTCGGGCGGCCCGACCCGCAAGTTCGGTGCCTATGCCGATGACGCCGAGGTGTTCGCCTGGATGCGGGGGGACTCCCCGCCCGGGCGCCGTTGCATCGAAGCCCAGGTGATGGACCTGGCCGACGACATCTCCTACTCCGTGCACGACGTGGAGGACGCGGTGGTGAACGGCCGCCACGACCTGGACCAGTTGCGTCAGGAGGGCATGCGGGAACGTCTGATCGACCAGATCCACGACTGGTACGGCCGAGCCACCAGCGCCGATGACCTCTATGCCGCGATCGAATCGCTGTCGGCGATGCCGTACTGGGTGGAGACGTTCGACGGGACCCGGCGGGGTCTGGCCCGACTGAAGGACATGACCTCGCAACTGATCGGGCGTTTCGCGGTGGCGGCGGCTCGGGCCACCCGGGCCACCTTCGGCCAGGGCGACCTGGTGCGCTACGACGCCGACGTGGTGGTACCCGACCAGGTCCTCGCCGAGATCACGGTGCTGAAAGGGATCGCGGCGATGTTCGTGATGGCCCCACGTGAGGACGAACCGTTGTACGGGCGTCAACGCCAGATCGTCACCAACCTCGTCCAGGAGTGCTCGAGCCGCCCCGAGGCGACCCTGGAGCCCCCGTTCCTCGCCGACTACCGGGAAGCCGACGACGACGCAGGGCGGTTGCGCGCGGTCGTGGATCAGGTGGCCTCTCTCACCGACGTCTCCGCCCTGGAGTGGCACGCGCGCCTGTGCGAGTCGGACAGCCGCCCGTGACCCGCACCCGGTGAGCGGGCGCCGGGATCGCGGTCGGCCGGTGATCGCCTCGCCCGTGGTGCCGGTCGCCAGCGCCTAGACTCGGGATCATGGCCGGCCTGATCAGACGTGAGGACATCGCGTCCGTTCGTGAAAAGGCCCGGATCGAGGAGATCGTCGGCGCTCACGTCACCCTGAAGAGCGCCGGGGTCGGGTCGATGAAGGGCTTGTGCCCCTTCCACGACGAACGCACCCCCTCCTTCCACGTACGCCCGCAGCTGGGACTGTGGCACTGCTTCGGGTGTGACGAGGGCGGTGACGTGATCTCGTTCGTGCAGAAGATCAACCACCTGCCCTTCGGCGAGGCGGTCGAGCACCTCGCCTCGGTCACCGGGGTGGAACTGCACTATGAGGACGACGGCGGACCGCGCCGCCCGCGGGAGGAGCCCGGCCGGCGCCAGCGGCTGCTGGAGGTGAACCGCACCACCGAGCAGTTCTACGCCGAGCAGCTCGGCTCACCCGAGGCGGGGACCGCGCGACGGTTCCTGGCCGAGCGCGGCTTCGACCAGGCTGCTGCGACACAGTTCGGCGTGGGGTATGCCCCCAAGGGATGGGACAACCTGTCCCGTCACCTGCGCCAACGCGGTTTCATCGAGGCTGAGCTGACCGCATCCGGGGTGGTCTCGGCCGGGCAGCGCGGAAGTTACGACCGGTTCCGGGGCCGGCTCATCTGGCCGATCCGGGACACCACCGGCGCCACGGTGGGGTTCGGTGCCCGCAAGCTCTATGACGACGACCCCGGCCCGAAGTACCTGAACACCCCCGAGACGCCCCTGTACAAGAAGAACCACGTGCTCTACGGCATCGACCTGGCCAAGAAGGCGATCGCCACCCAGCGTCAGGTGGTCGTTGTGGAGGGCTACACCGACGTGATGGCGATGCACCTGGCCGGCGTCGGCACCGCGGTGGCCACCTGCGGCACCGCGTTCGGCGTCGATCACATCCGCGTGGTGCGTCGCATGCTCGGCGACACCGCCGATGCCGCGGCCGGGTTGATGCTGGCCACCGGATCGCGTGGGGGAGAGGTGATCTTCACCTTCGACGGCGACGAGGCCGGCCAGAAGGCAGCACTGCGAGCCTTCGGTGAGGACCAGCGGTTCGCCTCCCAGACGTTCGTGGCGATCAGCCCGGAGGGCATGGACCCGTGTGACCTGCGCCTGGAGCGGGGTGAGGCCGCGGTGCGGGACCTGGTGGCCGAGCGTGAGCCATTGTTCGAGTTCGCGATCCGATCGGTGCTGCGGCGGCTGGATCTGAGCACCGCCGAGGGCCGAGTGCAGGCGTTGCGGGCCGCAGCCCCGGTGGTGGCGCGGATCCGGGACCTTGCCCTGCGTTCGGAGTACGCGCGTTCGTTGGCGGGATGGCTCGGGATGGAGGAGACCTCGGTGCGCCGGGCGGTGACCCAGTCCCAGCGGCAGGGTGCCGGCGGTGACGGGGGTGGCACACCGGCCGAGCGCGACCCGCAGCGGCAGCGCCAACGCCCGGGCCTGGACCCCGAGGCCGCCCAGCGCACCGGCACCCGGTCAGCGCCCAGCACCGATCCGGTGGCCCGCCTGGAGCGGCAGGTGCTGGAGGTGGTGCTGCAGTTACCCCAGCACATCACCGACCTGGGCTTCGACGACCTGTCGCCGGACACGTTCGTGGTGCCGGCCCACCGGGCGGTCCACGACGCGATCCGGGCCGGTGGCGGCCTGGCCGAGTACGTCCAGGTAGCCGCCGCGGCCGGAGGAGGCGCCGATGGCGAAGCGCGGGCCGCTGCGGCGTGGGCGGAGCGGCTGCGCGAGGCCAGCGGACCCCCGGTGGACGGACTCGTGACGGAGTTGGCGGTGTCCCCGCTGCCGGAGGACCGCCCCGGAGCGCTGGCCTCCTACGCCAGGGGCGTGGTGGTGGCGTTGTTGCGGATGGGGATGACCCGCCGCATCGCCGAGGCCCGCGGCGCCCTGCAGCGCACCGCCCCGGAGGACCCCTCCTACGCCCAGCAGTTCGCCGATCTGGTCGAGTTGGAGAACGCTCGCCGGGCTCTGGAGACTCAGGGCTGAGCACCACAGTACCGCCGCCCAAAGGTGGGTCGGGCACCCGGTGATCTTCGCCGTCGTCCGCTGGCAGAATGGCCCGATGACCAACACCACCATAGACGCCGTCGACCTCATCTCCCGCGACGCCCTGTTCGGTAATCCCGAACGGGCCGGCGTGCAGATCAGCCCGGACGGGCGCTACCTCTCCTGGCTCGCTCCGCTGGAGGGTGTGCTGAACATCTGGGTGGCCCCCGCCGATGACCTGAGCGCCGCCGAGGCCATCACCCGTGATGACACCCGCGGGATCCGCCAGTACTTCTGGACCTACCAGCCGCACACGCTGGTGTACCTGCGCGACGACGGCGGCGATGAGGACTTCCACCTGCACCGGGTGGACGTGCGCACCCGTGAGGCCACCGACCTGACGCCGTTCCCGGAGGTCACGGCGCAGGTGAGCGGGGTCAGCGACCGGATCCCGGAGGCGATCCTGGTGGGCATCAACGACCGGGACGCCCGGTGGCACGACCTGTACCGGGTGGAACTGGCCAGCGGGGACCGGGAACTACTGGTGCGCAACACCGAGGGTTTCGCCGGGTTCCTGGCCGATCACGACTATGTGGTGCGTTATGCGATGCGTACCCGCCCGGACGGCGGCATGGACATCCTGGCTCGCGACGGGGAGGACTGGCAGGTCGCCGAGGACGTGCCGTTCGAGGACGCGATGAGCACCTACGCCGCCGGCCTGACGGCCGATGGGTCCACCCTGTACCTGGTGGACTCCCGGGGCCGCAACACCTCCGGCTTGTACGCCCTGGACCTGGCCTCTGGTGCCCGATCGCTGGTGCACGCCGATGAGCGCACCGACATCGCCGGCGCGCTCGCGCATCCCACCACGGGCCGGATCCAGGCGGTGGCGGTGAATTACCTGCGCGAGGAGTGGACGGTGGTCGACCCCGAGGTCGGCCCGGACCTCGACGTCCTCGCCGGAGTCGGGCCGGGGGAGATCTCGGTCACCTCCCGCACCCTGGCCGACGACGTGTGGATCGCGGCGTACTCCTCGGCGACCGAACCCATGACCTACTACCGCTACGATCGCCCCCAGCGCCGGCTGACCCGCTTGTTCTCCGGGCGCCCGGCGCTGGAGGGCGCCCCTTTGGTGCCGATGCACCCGGTGGAGATCACGGCCAGGGACGGGCACACCCTGGTCTCCTACCTGACCCTGCCCGCGCACCGCGCGGCCGACGACGGCGCATCCCGGGCGGGTCAGCTCGCCGCCGCGACCGGTCCGGTCCCGATGGTGCTGTTCGTGCACGGAGGACCCTGGTCCCGTGATGCCTATGGATACGACGCGTACGTCCAATGGTTGGCCAACCGCGGGTACGCGGTGCTGCAGGTCAACTACCGTGGCTCGACCGGTTTCGGTAAGGAGTTCATCAACATCGCCGACGGGCAGTGGGGTGCGGCGATGCACGAGGACCTGCTCGACGCCGTGGACTGGGCCGTCCGGGAGGGGATCACCGCGCAGGACACCGTCGGCATCATGGGCGGCTCCTACGGGGGCTACGCCACCCTGGCCGGGCTGACGATGACCCCGACCACCTTTGCGTGCGGCGTGGACATCGTGGGCCCATCGAATCTGAACACGCTGATCGAGACGGTCCCGCCGTACTGGGCCTCGTTCTTCGAACAGATCGCCCGCCGGATCGGGGACCCCCGCACCGAGGCGGGCAAGGCGCTGCTTGATGAGCGGTCCCCGCTGACCCATGTGGACAACATCGTGCGGCCGCTGCTGATCGGACAGGGCGCGAATGACCCACGGGTGAAGCAGACCGAGAGCGACCAGATCGTGGAGTCGATGTCCGCCAAGGGCATTCCGGTCACCTACGTGCTCTTCCCCGACGAGGGCCACGGGTTCGCGCGGCCGGAGAACGACAAGGCGTTCAACGCCATCGCCGAGGGGTTCCTGGCAGAGCACCTGGGTGGTCGGGCCGAGCCGCTGGGCGGTGACCTGACCGGTTCCTCAGCCACGGTGCCCACCGGCGCCGACGGCGTGGCGGGCTTGGCCGACGCCCTGGCGAACCACGAGCCCGTCCTGCGCGCCTGACCCGCACCCGTCCGCACCCGTCCGCACCCGGGCGGTACACCGCCCGCACCAGCCTCCCCCGCACGCGGCTGCCCCGCCCCAAGCCTGCCCCGCACGGCTGTCGTGCACCCCGCACCATGCCGCCGGAACCGTCCAATCGGTTGGTTCGGGCGGGTTCGGACGGGGCGCCGGGCGCGATGGCGAGCCTCGATGGTGCCCCAGGCGGGGCTTGAACCCGCGACCGACGGATTATGAGTCCGCTGCTCTGACCAGCTGAGCTACTGGGGCGCGGTCACCCAGCCTATCGTCGCCAGAGGCGGTCCGGTGCATTGCGCGCGAGAGACGGGTACGGTCGGCACATGAGGTTCGGGCGAGGGAAAAAGACCAGACTTCCCGCTGAGATGGCCGGGCTGGTCCGTGGTGAGGTGCTGGCCGCTGCGCAACTGCGTGGGGGCGGCTGGCTGGTGCTCACCCCGGCGGCCGTCGTCGTGATCGGGACCGGCTCGGGGGACTTCGAGCGGGCCTGGCACACCGTGGACCGCGGGGAATGGAGCAGCGACGGCAACCGGATCCAACTGACCTGGGTGGATGGCCACGAACCGGTGGAGTTGCAACTGGTCCACGATGACCGCGAACTGGCCGACATCCTGCGCGGCGAGGTGGAGGCCTCCCTCGTGCACGCCGAGGTCGAGCGGCTACCAGGTGGAGGAACGTTGCGCGGCGCGATCCGTCGTGACGCGGAAGGGCAGTTGTTCTCCCAGGTCAGCGTCAGCGGTCGGGTGCACCGCGGTGAGGACCTGGACCAACGGGTCCGGGCGATGGAGGGCCGGGTGCGCGCTCAAGTGGGTCTGCCCCAATAGCCGCGGGTGACCGGACCCCATCGATGTGGCCGGGTAGCCGCGGGTGACCGGACCCCATCGATGTGGCCGGGCCCACGTACCCGAGGCGGCGAGCACCGGGCGAACGGTGCTAAAGTCGTCTGGGCCAATACGATCCCTCGTAGCTCAATAGGCAGAGCATCCGACTGTTAATCGGACGGTTGTTGGTTCGAGTCCAACCGAGGGAGCCCATAACCTCCGCTGGGTGCAACCTGGCGGGGGTTTCTGCGTTCCAGGCTCGCGTCCCGGGGGTCGTGGGCGAGGAGGTAGCGGATGGTGCGGACCCGGCCGGCATCCCCGTCCGTCCGTCGCGTTTGCCACCCTCGCACCACTACGGGGAGGACACCCGGGACCACGGTCTGACCGGGCAACAACCGGGACATTGAGTTCGCCTCGCGAACGCCCTGCTACTGCCCCCGTTCCCCGTAGGATGGGCCCGGTAGGCGGGCGCTAGGGGAAACGGCGCCGATCATCGACATGAACGAGGAGCGCCCAGTGGGCTACCGCTACAACTCTCCACCAGGCTGGCCACCGCCCCCAGAAGGCTGGAGCCCACCACCGGGCTGGCAGCCCGACCCCTCCTGGCCACCGGCACCCGAGGGTTGGGAGTTCTGGTTGCCCGATCCCGGCGCCACCGAAGCGGGCGCGGCCTCCGGTGCCGCAGGGGCACCCGGGGCCGGCGCGGCGCCAGAAGAGACCTCTCAACCCGGCGCACCCGAGCCGCACGCCGGCTCCGACGCACCGACACAGGCGTTCGGTGACCAAGGCTCGACGCAGGCCTTTGGAACCGGGTCCGGTGCCGGAGCAGGTGTCCCGCCCTACTCCGGACAGCCGGACTATGGCGGGCAGCAGCACGTTCCCGGGCAGCAGCCGCCGGCTGGTGCCGCGGGTGCCGGGGCCGGGGCGACTGCCTCGTACCAGTACCAGCCCAGCGGCCATCTGGACCAGCCGGGGGAGTCGCCTTACGACACCGGATTCCTGCGGTCGGGCCAGCCCTCCCACGGGCAGGGACAGCCCGACTACCAGCAGGGTGGCTACCCAGGGGCGCAGGGCGGCTACCCGGGTGGCCCGCAGGGGGGATACCCCGGTGGCGCAGCACCAGGGCAGGGCGCGCCGGGGGAGGGCAGGAAGAGCAACACCGGGATCCTCATCGCGGCCATCGTCGTGGGCGTCCTGGTGCTCGGTCTGCTGATCTGGGGCGGGATCGCCCTGTTCGGCGGTGATGACGACCCGGAGGAGATTCCGACCACCTCCGCTCCCGACCCCACGGAGGAGCCGACCGAGGACCCGGACGAAACCGAGGAACCGACCGACGACCCAACCGACGACCCCACCGACGAACCAACCGACGAACCAACCGATGACCCCACCGACGACAACGGTCCCGTCGGCCCCGACGACGGCGAAGCCGTGGTCCTGGAGTTGGGTGAGGCCGCGGTGATCCAGGGCACCGAGTCCGACCCGGAGGTGACCCTGGCGGTGCTGAGCGTGGAGGAGTGGGAAGCGGAGTCCGGCGCGTTCTTCTGCACCGAGCCCGAACTCGACGGGTACATCGAGTTCGCCGTGGAGGTCACCACCTATGATCTCGACGAACCCTACGACTTCTCGCCGATCAACTTCGGCATCGCCGACTCCGATCAGAACACCATGGACGAAGTGAACCCGTTCATGGGCCTGCTCTGCGACAACCCGGACATGATCGAGTCGGAGATGTCGGCGAACGAGACCTACACCGGAACGGTCATCCTCGACGTGCCCAGCGACGGCAGTTACATCGTCTGGGAGGAACTCTTCGACTTCACCGGCGAGGCCGTGCCCTACCTGTGGGGCTACTGACCCACTCCGACCGAGCAGCAACCCGGGGGTATCGCATCTCGGGGTTCGGCGACACGTAGCATCCCGCTGGGCACGGCATCACGCCGGGCCCGGCGGGCGCACGAATAAGGACGACACGATGAGACGCACGATCCGCATCTATCCCGACCCCGTGCTGCGCAGCCCGTGTGATCCGGTCAAGGTCATGGACGAGCGGGTGCGCGGGCTGGTCCAGGACCTGCTGGACACCGTGCACAGCGACGACCGCGCCGGCGTGGCCGCGAACCAGATCGGGGTGGGGCTGCAAGCCTTCTCCTGGCACATCGACGGCGAGGTCGGGTACGTTCTCAATCCCGAACTGGTCGAGACCTCCACCCAGACCCAGCACGGGGACGAGGGCTGCCTGTCCGTTCCCGGACTGTACTTCCCGACGACCAGAGCCGCTTACGCGAAGGTGGTCGGGGTGGATCTGGAGGGCAATGAGGTGATCCTGGAGGGTGAGGGTCTGATGGCGCGCGCCCTGCAGCACGAGGTGGACCATCTGCGGGGCATGATCTTCCTGCAGCGCCTGGACCCGGAGGTGCGTAAGGAGGCGATGCGCCAGGTGCGCAGCCGCATCTCCTGAGGCCGCAGCAGGGCTTCAGCGGGGATCGAAACGCCCCAAAGGTGCACAAATCGGTCCGGATGGGGCATGATAGGAACCACGAAGCCGCGATGCGGGTTCAACCGGAAGGCTCCGAGAGCGTTGGGGAAGACGTATCTCGACCGGATGGAGGGACCAACATGTCAGGTGTCAACACCCGCGGTGTCCTTTTCGTGCACTCTGCACCGCGCGCGTTGTGCCCGCATATCGAGTGGGCCGCCGGGTCGGTGCTGGATATCCGAGCCACGTTCAACTGGACCGAACAGCCCGCGGCACCGGGTCTGCTCCGGGCCGAGTTGTCGTGGACCGGTCCGGCCGGCAGTGGAGCACGGCTGGCCTCAGCGCTGCGCGGGTGGACCCACCTGCGCTATGAGGTCACCGAGGAGGCTTCCCGGGGCTCCGATGGCGCCCGCTGGAGCCACACCCCCGACCTGGGCATCTTCCATGCCCAGACGGATGTGCACGGCAACGTGGTTGTCCCCGAGGACCGGATCCGGGCTGCCGTGGCTCACATCGGCGATCCCCTGACGCTCCGGCGGGAACTGGATCTGGCCCTGGGGCAGGCCTGGGACGACGAGCTCGAGCCGTTCCGCTATGCCGGTGCCGGTGTGCCGGTGCGCTGGCTGCACCGGGTCGGCTGACCAGGGGCCGCGCTCAGACCGACGTGACCACAAGGGTGACGTTGTGGCCGCCGAAGCCGAAGGCGTTGTTCAGCGCCGCGATGTCACCGGCGGGAAGTCCGCGGGGGTGGTCGCGCACCACATCGATATCGATCCCGGGATCGACTTCGTTGATGTTGATCGTCGGCGGTGCCTGCCGGTGCTTGACCGCCAGGATCGTGAAGATCGACTCCAGTGCGCCGGCGCCACCGAGCAGGTGCCCGGTCATGGACTTGGTGCCGGAGACGGCGACATGGTCGGTGTGGGCGCCAAGCACGCGGCGGATGGCAGCGGCCTCGACGCCGTCCCCGGCTGGGGTGGAGGTGGCGTGGGCGTTGACGTGGACCACCTGGGCGGCTTGGACATCGGCGTCGGCCAGGCCGAGTTCGGTGGCGCGTGCCTGCCCGGCGCCGGTGGGGTCGGGCGGAGCGATGTCATAGGCATCGGCCGTCATGCCGACCCCGGCGATGCGCGCATACACCTTGGCCCCCCGGGCGCGGGCGTGCTCGGCGCTCTCCAGCACGAGCACCCCGGCGCCCTCACCGAGCACGAAGCCGTCCCGGTCGGTGTCATAGGGGCGCGAGGCTCCTGCCGGATCGTCGTTACGGGTGGAGAGGGCCTGCATCTTGGCGAATGCCGCGATCGGCAGCGGGTGGATGGCAGCCTCGGTGCCACCGACGACGACGACGTCTGCCCGGCCCGTGCGGATCATGTTCAGCCCGTAACCGATCGCCTCGGCACCGGAAGCGCAGGCAGAGACGGGTGTGTGCGCGCCGGCCCGGGCGCCCAGTTCCAAGGAGACGTAGGCGGCGGGGGAGTTGGGCATCAGCATCGGCACGGTCAGCGGCAGCACCCGGCGCACACCCTTATCCTTCAGGGTGTCCCAGGCGCTGAGCAGGGTCCACACCCCACCGATCCCGGAGGCGATGACCGTACCGAGCCGCTCTCCGGGCACGTCGGGGGTGCCGGCGTCGGCCCATGCCTCCCGCGCCGCAATGAGGGCGTACTGCGCGCTGGGGTCCATTCGCCGGATCTGCGGGCGGGGAAGTACCTCCTGGGCCGGGACGGCCAGTTGGCCCGCGAAGGTGACCGGCAACTCCAGTTCGCCGACCCAGTCCTGCTCGAGGGTGCGCACGCCGGATCGTCCGGCCAGGGCCGCCTCCCAGGTGCTGGGTACGTCTCCGCCCAGTGGGGTGGTGGCGCCCAATCCGGTGACGACGACCTCGGTCTGCTCGCTCACTGGTACTCCCCTTCACGCTGCCGGTGGTTCATCTGGAACTGTGAGGTGCTGCCGCCGGGCGCACATGGATCGATGCGCCCGGCGGAGGTGGTGCGACATCGGCGTGGTGCCGATCGGGCCCCGGAGGGCCTGCACCGGGTCAGACCCGGTCGGGTCAGCCCTGGTTGGCGCTGATGTACTTGACCGCGTCACCGACGGTGGTCAGGTTCTTGACCTCCTCGTCGGGGATGCGGACCTCGAACTTCTCCTCAGCCAGGGTGACGATCGTCATCATGGACAGCGAGTCGATGTCGAGGTCGTCGGTGAAGGACTTGTCCGGCTGCACCGCGTCGGTGTCCAGGCCGGTCTCCTCGTTCACGATCTCGGCCAGACCGGCCAGGATGTCCTCTTCGCTGTGCGCCATTGTTTCTCCTTCTACCTCGGTTGTGTGACGTTGGTTGTGCAGTGATGAAGTCTGGTGCAGTGCGCACCGATCGGTGTGGACCCGCGCCCGGTGTTGCTCCGGCCGCTGCTGCTCAGGGTAGAACCACGACCTGGGCGGCGTATACCAGGCCGGCACCGAAACCGATCTGCAGAGCGACGTCCCCGCTCTTGGCCCGGCCTTCGCGGAGCAGCCGTTCGGTGGCCAGCGGGATGGAGGCCGCGGAGGTGTTGCCGGTGTCGGCAATGTCGCGCCCCACCACCACGTCCTCGCGCAATTTCAGCAACTTCAGCAGTTGGTCGGTGATGCGCATGTTGGCCTGGTGCGGCACGAACACATCGATGTCGGCCAGTTCCAGCCCGGCGGCCTCCACGGCCCGGCGAGCGATTCCGGGCATCGTGGAGATCACCCACTTGAACACGGTGGGCCCCTGCTGGCGCAGCGTCGGGCTCTCCATGGTGGAGACCTCCTCGGCCGTCTCAGCGGTTTCGGGGACCTCCTGACCCATCTCGGCGCGCCGGTAGTCCAGCCAGGAGTGGGTCTGGTAGATCGCCGAGGCCTGACCGCCGTCGCTGCCCCAGATCGTCGGACCGATCCTGGCGGTCTCGGAGGGACCCACGATCGCTGCGCCCGCCCCGTCGCCGAGCAGGAAGGAGATGGTCCGGTCGGTGGGGTCGATGAAGTCGCTCATCTTCTCCACTCCCACCACGAGCACGTGACGGGCGGTTCCGGCCCGCACCAGGGCGTCGGCCTGGGCGATGCCGTAGCAGTACCCGGCGCAGGCCGCGGAGATGTCGAACGCGGGGGCGGGAGCGGCGCCGATCCGGCTGGCCAGCAGGGCGGCCAGGGACGGGGTCTGCTCGAAGTGCGTCACGGTGGAGACCAGCACGGTGTCGATGTCGGCCCCACTCATCCCCGCTTTGGTCAGGACGTCCCGGGCAGCCTCGTGGGCCAGTTCCAGCACGCTCTGGCTGGCGTAGACGCGCGAGGCGATGCCGGTGCGCTGACGGATCCACTCGTCGGAGGAGTTGATCGGACCGATGATCTCCTCGTTCGGAACCACCCGGTCGCCGCGGGCGCCGCCCACGGCCAGGATCTGGGTGGCGGTCACCGGCGCGGACTGCAGCATCGTGGTCATCGGCTCTCCTTGACGGACTGCACCGCGGCCACGGCGGCCTCGATGTCATCGGGGGTCTTGATCGCCACGGTCTGCACGCCGGGAAGGGTGCGCCGGGCCAGTCCGGTGAGGACACCGCCGGGAGCCAGCTCGATCACCAGGCGCACCCCCGCCTCACGCAGATAGTCCTGGCACAGGTCCCACCGCACCGGGGCGGTGATCTGTGCGACGAGGCGGGCAAGGACCTTACGTCCCTCGGTCACCGGCTGCCCGTCGGCGTTGGACAGCAGCGTGATCTCGGGGTCCTCGGGCCGGAGTCCGGCGATGGCGGCGCCGACCGGTGCGGTTGCGCCGGCCATGTGCTCGGTATGGAATGCCCCGGCGACGGCAAGGGGAATCACCCGCGCGCCGGCCGGAGGACTCTGCTGCAGCTTCGTGATCGCCTCGGTGGTGCCGGCTGCCACGACCTGCCCACCGCCATTGATGTTGGCTCCCACCAGTCCCGCGCCGACCAGGGCGGTGCTGACGTCCTCGGGCGTCCCGCCCACCACCGCGGCCATCCCGGTGGGCCGTTGGGCAGCGGCCTCGGCCATCGCCCGCCCGCGGGTGGCGACCAGGCGGACGGCTTCGGCGGGCTCGAGCACGCCGGCAGCGGCCACCGCCGCGAACTCCCCGACCGAGTGACCGGCCACGGCATCGGCCCACTGGGCCACCGGTCCCAGAGCCTGGGTGAGCCGCTCCAGGGCCAGCAGGGACGCGGCCACGATCAGCGGTTGCGCCAGCGCGGTGTCCTTGATGGTCTCGGCATCGGCGGTGCCCCCCAGCGTCGCCAGATCCACGTTGCTGGTGGTGCTGAACTCCGCCAGGAGGTCCGCAGTCACCACGGTCTGCACCCAGGGGGTGAGCATGCCGGGCTTCTGGGCTCCTTGGCCAGGACACAGGAGTGCGATCACTTCTCACACCTTTCCCTCGCGGACCCGGTGGTGCGGACGATGGAACGCACCAACCTCATCAGTCGTGTTTGTGGCATTGCGACAAACCTAGCGGACCTGTGCGCCGACGCAGTGGTGTGCGCCACATCCTGCTGTGGGGCGTGGCACATGTACGTGTACTGAAATGGGAGCGCACGTTGTACGAGTTTAACCCTCGTACATGAAAGGACGCCTCCGATGACTGCTAGGCAGACAGGGCGGTTCCGCCGCTGCTTTCGTCCAGTCGCCCCAACGCGATCGCGATCTGCAGCACGAACCCCTCCCGGGCGTCGGTGGGTTCCCATCCGGTGATCGTGCTGATGCGCCGCAGCCGGTACCGCACCGTGTTGGGGTGAACATACAACTGCCGGGCGGTGGCCTCCAGTGACCGGCCCTCGTTCAGGTAGGTCGACAACGTCTCCAGCAGTGGGCCACCCACTCCCAGCAACGGCGCGTAGACATCGGTGAGCAGGGTGCGGTGCGCATCGGGATCACCCATCAGGACTCGCTCGGGGAGCAGTTCGTCGGCCATCACCGGGCGTGGCGCCCCCGGCCAGGCGTGCACCGCGTGCAGCGTGGACAGTGCGGCTCGGGCCGAGCGTCCCGCCTCAGCGAGTTCGCCCACCAGCGGCCCTATCACCACCGGACCCGGACCGAACCGGCCCAGCAGCGTGCCGGCCTGCTCGCGAAGGTTGCCGGTCCCGCCCAGCACCACGATCAGCCGGTCACCCTGCACACCGACCAGTGCGTCCTGGGCGGCACGTCGGGCCGCGCGACGCAGGTCCGCTGCCCGCACGTCGTCGACCGGTCCGTCGGTGGTCCCGACCATCACGAGGGTGCTCCCGGTACCGGCCCAACCGAGGGCAGCCACACGGGAGTGCAGGGAGTCATCGGGGTCACCGCGCAGCAGGGAGTCCACCACCAGCGCCTCCAACCGGGCATCCCAGGCCCCGCGGGTCTCAGCCGCCCGGGCGTAGACATCGGCTGCGGAGAAGGCCACCTCGCGGGAGTAGACCAGCACGGCTTCACGCAGTTGGCGGAACTGCCCGGTGGGGGCGAGTTGCTCCGCGTGCTCCTCGACCGTCTCTACCACGATGCGCACCAACTGCAGGGTGTGCTGCAAGGAGATGGACCGGGCCAGTTCTGGCGGCGCGGCGCGGAAGATCTCTGCGGCGTTGTAGGAACCGGAGTCGGGATTCTCGTACCAGGAGATGAAGTTGGCGATGCCGGACTGGGCCACCAGCCCGATCCAGGAGCGGTCCTCGGCCTGCAGTTCCCGGTACCAGGTGAGCTCGGCATCGAGACGGCGCATCGCGGCGGAGGTGAGCAGGTCCGAGCCGGTGCGTAGGCGGCGCACCATCTGTTCGGTCGCACCGGGAGCGATGGTCGGTTTCGGGTCGCGGGGCATGCAGCGAGGATACGACCCGCCTTTGTGGGAAGCCCACAAACGACATCACCGTTATCCTCCACTACATGGGAATCCTCGATCGGCTGTCCGACTACCTGCGCGGCAAGGGCGCGCGTGGATCGTCCACACGCACCGGCAAGGGTGGCGGTGGAGTTGCGCCGGGGGAGCCTGTGGTGGAACAGGAGGGGGCGCTGCGGGAACGGTTGGACGCCGACCCGAACGACCTTGAGGCCTTCGCGCAGCTGGCCGAGCTCGTGCGGCGGCGCACCGAGAGCACCGAGCACCCGGACCCGCTGATCGCCGCGCATGCCGAGGCTGACGTGCAGGCACGCAGCGATGCCTCGCACTGGGCGCTGGCGGAGGAACTGGCTGGCAACCCGCGGGCCTGGTACCCGTTGATCGAGCTGGCCCGGCTGTCCCTGGAGGATGATCATGAGGGCGCGCTGCGCAGACTCGGGACCGCGTGTGAGCGGGATCGGAGCGGGCGTGCGCTCGAGGAGGGGATCAAGATGCTGCGGGGCGCGGATCTGCCCGCCGAGGCACTGTCGCTGGGGGTCGGGTACTGGTCCCCGGCCCAGCAGAGCCCCGAGGCGGGCCGCCAGGTGGTACAGGCGGCCCTGGACGCCGGGCGGGCCACCGCCGCCCGGGAGCACCTGCGCAATCTGGCCGAGTACGGCACCGAGCAGCCCGGTACCACTGCCGTGGTGGCTGAGTTGGAGCCGTTCGTGGCCGCCGCCGAGGCGCGGTCCGAGCGGACGGACTGACCACCCCGGGCCGGCGGGGACAGGCGCGGAGCAGGCCCCGGACCATCAAGGTTCCGGGGCCTGCGCCGTGTCGGCCGAGCCGTCCCGGCCCTGCACATGATGCCTCAGGCGTCGCCCCCTGCGGTGCCGGTGGAGCCGGCGGTGACGTCCAGCAGGTTGTACTTGTCCAGCGCCTTCTTGGGTGCGTCGGCGTCGACCTCCCCCCGGGCTGCCAACGCCTGCAGGGTCCGGGTCACGATGGACTCGGTGTCGATCAGGAAGTGCCGGCGCACTGCGGGGCGGGTGTCGGAGAAGCCGAACCCATCGGCCCCCAGCGTCCAGTAGTCCCTGGGTACCCAGGCCCGGATCTGGTCGGGCAACTGGAAGTCGTAGTCGGTCACGCCCACGAATGGTCCCTCGGTGCCGTCGAGCTTGGTCACCAGGTAGGGGGTGGGCTGCTCCCCGTCGGGGTCGATGAATGCCTGACGTTCCGCGGCCAACCCATCCCGCCGCAACTCGGTCCAACTGGTCACCGACCACACCCCGGCGCGCACGCCCCAGTCCTCGGCGAGGATCCGGCGGGCTTCCAGGGCCCACGGCACCGCCACCCCCGAGGCGAGGATCTGCGCCTCGGGCCCGTCGCCGTCGTCGGGCTCTGCCAGGCGGTGGATACCGCGGAGGATGCCCTCCACGTCCACGTCCTCCGGCTCGGCCGGCTGCAGCATGGGCTCGTTGTAGACGGTGAGGTAGTAGATGACGTCCGGGTCGCGGTCGTCGCTCTCGCCGTACATCCGCTCCAGGCCGTCCCGGACGATGTGCCGGATCTCGTACCCGTAGGCCGGGTCGTAGGAGACCACCGCCGGGTTGGTCGAGGCCAGGATGGGGGAGTGCCCGTCGGCGTGCTGCAGGCCCTCACCGGTCAGCGTGGTGCGTCCGGCAGTGGCCCCGATCAGGAACCCGCGGGTGAGTTGGTCCCCGGCGGCCCAGAACTGGTCACCGGTGCGCTGGAACCCGAACATGGAGTAGTAGAAGTAGAACGGCACCATGACCTCGCCATGGGTAGCGTAGGAGGTGCCCACGGCTTGGAAAGCCGCCGCCGAACCGGCCTCGTTGATGCCGGTGTGCAGCAGGCCGCCGGCCTCGGACTCCTTGTAGGACAGCAGCAGGTCCCGGTCCACGGACAGGTAGTGCTGACCGCCGGTGTTGAAGATCTTCAGTGAGGGAAAGATCGAGTCAAGGCCGAACGTGCGCGCCTCGTCCGGGATGATCGGCACGATCCGCTTACCGAACTCCTTGTCCCGCAGCAGGTCCTTGAACAACTGCACCAGCGCCATCGTGGTGGCGACCTCCTGGTTGCCCGAGCCCTTGGCCAGACGTGCGTAGGCCTTGTCCCCGGGCAGGGTCACCGAGGTGTACTTCGAGCGCCGCTCGGGCAGGAAGCCGCCCAGTTGGCGGCGGCGCTCCAGCATGTACTCGATCTCGGGTGCGTCCATCCCGGGGTGGTAGTACGGGGGCAGGTGCGGATCCTTCTCGATCTCCTCATCGGTGATCGGGATCCGCAGGGAGTCCCGGAGCAGCTTGAGGTCGTTCTCCTTCAGTTGCTTCATCTGGTGGGTGGCGTTACGGGCGGCGAACGCCGAGCCCAGTCCGTACCCCTTGATGGTGTGGGCCAGGATCACGGTGGGCTGGCCGGTGTGGTTCACCGCAGCGCTGTAGGCGGCGTAGAGCTTGCGGTAGTCGTGGCCGCCGCGCTTGAGCGCCCAGATGTCGTCATCGGAGAGGTTCTCCACCAACGCCTTGGTGCGCGGGTCGCGGCCGAAGAAGTGCTCGCGGATGAACGCACCGTTCTCGGCCCGGTAGGTCTGGTAGTCACCATCGGGGGTGTTGTTCATCAGGTTGACCAGGGCGCGGTCCTTGTCAGCCTCCAGCAGCGAGTCCCACTCGCGGCCCCAGACCACCTTGATGACGTTCCAGCCGGCACCCCGGAAGAAGGCCTCCAGTTCCTGGATGATCTTGCCGTTGCCGCGCACCGGCCCATCAAGACGCTGCAGGTTGCAGTTGATCACGAAGGTCAGGTTGTCCAGCCCCTGGTTCGCGGCCAGTTGCAGCATGCCACGCGATTCCGGCTCGTCCATCTCGCCATCGCCGAGGAAGGCCCACACGTGCTGCTGGGAGGTGTCCTTGATCTCCCGCAGGTGCGTGTAGCGGTTCACCCACGCCTGGTAGATCGCCGAGGCGGGGCCCAGCCCCATCGAGACGGTGGGGAACTCCCAGAAGTCGGGCTGATGCCGCGGGTGGGGGTAGGAGGGCAGGCCCCCGCCGGGATGGGACAGTTCCTGACGGAACCCGTCCAGGCCGTGCTCGTCCATCCGGCCCTCGAGGAAGGCGCGGGCGTACATGCCGGGGGCGGCGTGACCCTGGAAGTAGATCTGGTCCCCGCCGCCGGGGTGGTCCTTGCCGCGGAAGAAGTGGTTCAACCCCACCTCGTACAGGGTGGCCACCGAGGCGTAGGAGGAGATGTGGCCGCCCACGGCGATACCGGGACGCTGGGCGCGGGTGACCATCACCGCCGAGTTCCAGCGCAGGTAGGAGCGATATCGACGCTCGACCACCTCATCGCCGGGAAAGTACGGCTCGTCCTCGACCCCGATGGTGTTGATGTACGGGGTGGTGGTGGCCGAGGGGATGGCCAGGCCATGCTCGCGGGCGCGCTTGAGCAGGTTCAGCAGGATGTAGCGGGCCCGCGGGCCGCCGCGGTCCTCGATGAGGCCGTCCAGGGATTCCAGCCACTCCCCGGTCTCCTCGGCATCGATGTCCGGCACCTGGCTCAGCATGCCGTTGATCAAGGGTCCGGAAGTGTTGCGTGCAGTCACGGGAAACTCATTTCTCCGTACGCCAGGGCTGCGGCGCACGGGCTCGGTTGGCCTGTACGGGCCAGGCCCACACGTTCTGCGTGCTCTTGCGATCCTATTGTTGCGCGATGCGTGGCGCCTCATGCCAGAACCCGGATGTGACCTGACCGACACCGGCGACCCCTACACTCAGGGGTGCGAACGGTGCCACCCGGCACCGCTGTCGAAACCCCGGGAGGGGACGGAGAGGAGAGCAGGGAACGTGGGAGAGGCCACGGGAAGCGTACGCTCCCGGTTTGGTGTGAACCCCGGTCAGGTGGTGCAGGAGTTCGGGTACGACGACGACGTCGACACCGGTGTGCGCCAGGAACTGGAATCCGTCATCGGCTCGGAACTGGCCGATGAACTCTACGACGACGTCACCGATGCCGCCATCGTGTGGTGGCGCGCGGACGACGGCGACACCGCTGATCTGACCGACCTGGTCCTCGATGCGATGACCACCCTGGAGGACGGGGCCCTGATCTGGGTCCTGGTACCCAAGCCCGGCCGGGACGGGCACGTGGCCCCGGCAGACGTGGAGGAGGCTGCCTCCACCGCGGGGCTGCACGCCACCAGTGCCATCTCGGCAGCGCCGGACTGGACCGGGATGCGGCTGGTGACGCGCAGCCGGGGCCGCTGATCGTGAGATGGTGCCGTGGTGAGTAGGACCAAGACCACGATTCATCCTTTCGACCTCGCCGCTCCGGGCCGGGTCGCCCCTGACTTCACACTTCCGGACACCCACGGCACGCCGGTGCAGTTGTCCGCTCTGCGCGGCGCCCCGGTGCTGCTGGTGTTCTTCCCGTTCGCCTTCTCCCGGTTGTGCCACCAGGAACTGACCGGCCTGAACGAGCAGCTGGACACCTTCGCCGCACTGGACGCCGCGGTGGTGGCCATCTCCTGCGATCCCCTACACAGCCTGCGGGCGTGGGGGGACCAGGAGGGCTTCGGACTCACCCTGCTCTCGGACTTCTGGCCGCACGGCCAGGTGGCCGAGGCCTACGGCGCGTTCGACGACGAGGCCGGTCACGCCGGGCGGGGGAGTGTGTTGATCGACGCCGGTGGTGCGATCGCCTGGAGCACGCTGAGCCCCCCGGGCCGCACCCGCTCCCTCACTGAGCACGTCGACGCCGTGCGCGCCCTGGCCGCGGCCCGGGTGGAGGAGCCGTGAGCGCGGCCGCCCCGCGCCGTCGTCGTCCGTTGACTCCCCGCCAGAGGCAGGTTGCCCCGGTCGGTGGGCGGTACCTGGACCACCCACCGCTGGCGATGGCCCACCGGGGCGGTGCCGGGTATGCGCCGAATGCCGGCAACGAGAACACGATCAAGGCTTTCGCCAACGCGGTGGAACTGGGCTACGACTACCTCGAGACCGACGTGCGCGCCAGCGCCGACGGCGAGGCGTTCTGCTTCCACGACGACGACCTGGTGCGAGTGGTCGGGCAGGAGCGCCTGTTCGGAGAGTTGTCCGGCGAGCAGATCCGCTCGCTGCGCACGCTCGGTGGGGAGTCGATCCCCTCCCTCGCGGAGGTGCTGGAGGCATTCCCGGACACCCGGTTCAACATCGACGTCAAGACCGATGACGTGCTCGAGCCGATGCTCGGCGTGCTCGATGAGTTCCAGGCCTACCACCGCGTCCTCATCGGCTCCTTCAGCAGCACCCGGCTGAACCTGGTGCGGCGCGAGCGCCCCCACCTGGCCACCTCAACCTCACCGAGGGAGTCGATGGGCATCGGTTACGGGGTCGGTCCGGCGGCCACCAGGGCTGCCCGCTCCGGCGCGCTCTGCCTGCAGGTACCGATCCGCTACCGGGGCAGGCGGGTGCTGACCCCCCGCACGGTGCGGGCGGCCAAGCGACAGAACCTGCAGGTACACGCCTGGACGATCGATGAGGCACCCACCATGCATTCGTTGCTGGACCTCGGGGTGGATGCGATCATCACCGACCGGCCCGAGGTGCTCAAGGATGTGCTGATCGAGCGGGGACAGTGGCGCGGGACGCACTCGTCCCGGAAGCAGGAACCGAGCGCAACGGATTGAGCCCGGCGGGTCCAATGCCACAGGTCCAATGCCGCGGGGCGACTCGTGGCGCTATCCCGCGATGCAGTAAAGCCGGCGACAACGGCCCGTGGAGGCGGTTACGTTGACGGTATGGGTTCGGCATATCTGAGATTCCCTCATGTCCATCACGACTCACTGACCTTCGTCGCTGCCGACGATGTCTGGCTGGGTGGTATCAGTGGTGGCCGGGCCTGGCGCCTGACCAATGACCGGGTGCCGGTGAGCCGGCCGCGGTTCTCCCCGGACGGGTCCCACATCGCCTTCGTCTCCCACCGGGACGGGCACCCGGAGGTCATGGTCATCGACCTGGCCGGGGGCAGCGCACGCCGGCTCACCTGGTGGGGCGGCAGCAACACCATGGTGCTCGGCTGGACCGGTGAGGACAGGGTGCTGGTGGCCTCCAACGCCGGTGAGGCGAACATGCGCCACCTGGTGGTCAAGGCGGTGGACCTGGACGGCGGGGTGGAGCGCCTGCGGTACGGTCCGGCCGGGGCAGTGGCGCTGCGCCCGGACGGTGCCGCGGTGATCAGCACCCCCGCCGGTCGTCCGGCCGCGCACTGGAAGCGCTATCGTGGCGGCACCGCCGCCCGGCTGTGGCTGGATACCGGCGATGGGCAGTGGCGCCGTCTGCTGCCCGATGAGACCGCGCCACTGACCGATCCGATGTGGCGGGGCGAGACGTTGCTGTTCGTCTCCGACATGGCCGCGACCTTCCCCGATGCCGCCCACGAGCAGGCGAACCTGTGGGCCTGGGATACTCCCGGGCAGGGGCGACCGCGCCAGATCACCCATCAGGGGACTGATGAGGGCTACGTGCGCGACGCCGCCACCGATGGCGCCTCCATTGTGTGGTCCAGCCGGGGCGATGTGTGGCTACTGGATGATCTGGATCGTGACCCGGTCAGGGTGAACCTGGCGCTGCCGGGCGCAGCGCCGGTGGCGTTCGATGCCGAGCCCACCAAGAACCTCGACGCCTTGGTGCCCGACCATGGCGGGGACGCCTCCCTGGTGGCCTGGCGGGGCAACGCCTTCTGGCTAAGCCACCGGGAGGGGCCGGCCCGGGCGATCGCCGCCGATGCGGGAGTGCGCGTGCGTGAACCGATACTGCTGGGCGGTAGCGGCAAGGCGGTGATGGCCAGCGACGCGACGGGGGAGGACTGCCTGGAGGTTCGCGACCTCACCGGCACCACCGACCCGCAACGTCTGGCCGCCGGGCAACTGGGCCGTGTCCTGCACCTGGCCAGTGATCCGGACGGGCAGCGCGTCGCCGTCATCTCCCACGACGGCGCGATCCGGCTGGTCACGCTCGCCGATGCCTCGGTGCGCGACGTGGGGCGATCGGAGCAGGGCGAGGCCACCTCGCCCACCTTCTCCCCGGACGGGCGCTACCTGATGTGGACCGTACCCACCGCCGATGAGGCCAGCCTGCACGCGCTGCGCCTGGTCGACCTGCACGGCGACGGGCAGGTGCACGCGCTGACCTCGGGCCGGTTCCACGATCACAGCCCGGTCTTCAGCGATGACGGCAAGTACGTGGTGTTCCTGTCCGACCGGACCTTCGACCCGGCCTATGACAACCACGAGTTCGCGCTGTCCTTCACCGGCTCCACCCGGCCGTGGTTGATTCCCCTGGCGGCCACCGAGCCGGCGCCGTTCGGCCCGAGCGCCGACGGCTGGCGCATCTCCAAGGCCGGTCAGGCCGGTGCGACTGGGCGGGACGGTTCCGGGGGAGCGGGCACGAAGGCCGACGACGGCGCAGCCGGCCCTCGTGAGCAGGTCACCGGGGCGTCGGTCCCGCCGCCCAGCCCGGACCTCGACGCCGCCGGGGCCGAGGAGCGGATCACCCCGTTCCCGGTGCCCTCGGGAACCTACAAGGACCTGCGCGCCGTCAAGGGCGGAGTGGTGTGGATCAGCGTGGCCGGGGAAGCTGGCGTGCTGGGTAGCCGCCGTGCCGGGGTGGCCGGTGAGCCGGCTGCCGACACCCTGCAACTGTGGACCTTCGAGACCCGCAAGGTCACCACCATCGTGGACAAGGTGGACTCCTACGCCGTCTCCGGTGACGGTGAGCGCCTGGTGGTGCGGCACAAGGACGAGGTCACCGTGGTGCCCGCGGACCGGAAGGTGGAGGAGGAGGATGATCAGGCCAAGGTCAGCGTCGATCTGAAGCGACTGCGGTGGCAGGTGGACCCGGCGGCCGAGTGGCAGCAGATGTTCGATGAGAACGCCCGGTTGATGCGCGATCACTTCTGGCGCGCGGACATGGACGGGGTGGACTGGGCCGGTGTGGTCGCGCGGTACCGGCCCCTGGTGGACCGGCTGCGCAGCCATGATGACCTGGTGGACCTGCTCTGGGAGACGGTGGGCGAACTCAACACCTCCCACGCCTACGTCATGCCCACCGAGCCGCCCGGAGCGCAGGAGCGCAAACTGGGACTGCTCGGCGCCGACCTGTCCCCGGCCGCGGATGGCTGGCGGATCGACCGGGTCCTGCCCGGAGAGTCCAGTGAGCCCGAGGCGCGCTCACCCCTGCGGGCAGCCGGGGTCGATGCCCGCGCAGGTGATGTGATCGTGGCGGTGGACGGTCGACCGGTGGACCGCCGGGCCGGGCCGGCGCACGGCCTGGTCGGGGCGGCGGACAAGCCGGTGGAGTTGATCCTGCGGCGCGACGGCTCGGACCGACGGGTCGTGGTGGTGCCCCTGGGCGATGAGGAGGTACTGCGCTACCAGGATTGGGTCCGGTCCAGGCGCGAATATGTGGCCGAACACACCGACGGGCGCCTCGGCTACCTACACGTGCCGGACATGATGAGTTACGGATGGGCGCAACTGCACCGTGACCTGCGGATTGCCAGCCGAGCCGAGGCCCTGATCGCCGATGTGCGGTACAACCGTGGCGGGCACACCAGCCAACTGGTGGTGGCCCGGCTGGCCGCCAAGGTGGTCTCCTGGGGTACTGGCCGTCACTATGCCAAGGCGAGCACCTACCCGGCGCACGCACCCCGGGGCCCGGTGGTGCTGGTGGCCAATGAGCACTCCGGATCGGATGGCGACATCGTCAACGCCGCGGCCCAGGCGATGGGTATCGGGCCGGTGGTCGGGATGCGCACCTGGGGCGGAGTGGTCGGCATCGATGGCCGCTTCGACCTGGTCGATGGCACCACCGTCACGCAGCCCCGGTATGCGACCTGGATGAAGGGCAAGGGCTGGGGCATGGAGAACCACGGTGTGGACCCCGATATCGAGGTCGAACACACTCCGGGCGACTTCTTCGGTGACACCGATCCGCAACTCGACCGGGCGATTGCCGAGGCCCTGGAACTGCTGGAGCGGGAGGGTTCCGAACATGAGCCGCCGCTACCGGAGCCGAAGGTGAACCGGCGCACCTGAGCCCGGTTCGACGCGGCCCCTCTAGCATTAATACAACCCCAGTTGTCAGAATAGGTGAGCGATACCAGCCGAGACCGAGGAGGCGATGACAGTGTCTGACCCCATCCCGGATGCCGATCAGGTTCTGGGCACGATGACCGATGCTGCCCATGAGCACCACAGCGAGTTGTGGGCCGAACTGACGATCCTGGAGGCCGAACTCATTCGCACGGTCTCGACCGGTGCGGACTTCACCGGTGCACGTGATGCCTTTGTTCGCTACCTGCGCGGAGAGGTGGCCGGCCACATGGAGGCGGAGCAGACCGTACTGCACGGGACTGCCCGCGGCGTCGGAGCCCATGCGTTGGTCGCCGCCCTGGATCTGGACCACAAGGCGATCCTGGCCCTGATCGAGCATATGGAGCGGGCGGGAACCGGACTGCAGGCTGCGCTCGCGGCCCGCAGCCTGGTGCTGCTGTTTGCACTGCGGATGGAGAAGGAGGAGTCCGTCCTGCTGCCGATGCTGCGCGAGGCAGGGGTGGACGTGGAAGCACTGCTGGCGGGCAAGGTCGAGATCACCGGTGCGGGCGAGTAGCGGTAACCTTGGTCTGCCAGGGCCCATAGCTCAGTTGGTTAGAGCACCGCGTTTACACCGCGGGCGTCGGGGGTTCGAGTCCCTCTGGGCCCACCCAAGTCCCGCTGCCCACCGCGGGACCGCCGTCGGGCGCACGACCGACGATGAGCGGATGAGCGACGATGAGCGGATGAGCCGCTGCCCGGGCGGTCGCCGGCGACCGCCCGGCGCAATCCTGTTCGTGGTCGCACTCGTGGTGGCGGCGCCCGCGGGCGTGTCATCGCCCACGTCCGCCGTTGCGCAGTCGATCTCTCCCGAAGTCGATGCCTACCTTCAGGACCAGGTGGACCGGAGCCCGCTGCCCGGTCTGGCGGTGGCGGTCACCCAGGGAGAGGACGTGGTGCACCTCGGCGGATACGGCACCGCCGGCGGGGGCCGGCCGATGACGGCGGACACGCCGATGCGCGTGGCGTCGCTCAGCAAGGCGTTCACGGCGGTAGCCGTGCTCCAGCAGGTAGAGCGGGGCGCGGTGGATCTGGACGAGCCGGTGCGTCGCTACCTGCCGGACTTCACTCTCGCCGATGACTCGGCTGCAGGAAGGATCACCGTCCGCCACCTGCTGCACCACACCAGCGGCCTGAGCGACCCGGGATTTCCGGGATTGTGGCGGCTCGATCAGTACAGTCCTGCCGAACGAGTCGCCGATATGTCCGATGCCAGGCTCAGCACGGGTCCGGGGGAGACCTTCTCCTACTTCAACCCCAACTACGACGTCCTCGCCCGGCTGGTCGAAGTGGCCAGCGGGGAGGATTTCGATTCCTATCTGGAGCGCGAGATCTTCACACCGCTGGGGATGGTCGACACGGTGAGCCTCACCCGGGCCGAGGACGCGGTATCGGCGACGCCGAGCCTCGCGCACGGTCACGTCGTCCTGTTCGGGGCGGCCGTGCCCCGTGCCGAACCGGACGGGTACGTGGCAGGGTCCGGCGGAATCGTCACGACCGCTGCTGACCTCGCCCGGTGGCTGCCGGTGCATGGCAATGCGGGCGCCGCCCATGGCCCACGCGTTCTGGCAGCCGACAGCCTCCAACTCGCGCACAGTCCCCCCTCGTACGTGGATTCCACCTATGCGATGGGCTGGGAGACCACCGCCTTCGGCGCGGAGCCGGCGCTGGAACACACCGGCGTCTTCATGACGTTCTATGCGGAGCAGGTGATGCTGCCCGAGACTGGACACGGCATTGTTCTGCTCGCCAACGCCAACCATGCCTTCGGTGACGTCACGCGTATCAAGGAGGGTCTCCTCGCCCTCCTGGTCGGCGAACCGCGACCAACCCACGTAGAGACCCACTGGCGGTTGATCGGACTCGTTGCGGTGGGGATGATCATCGGCCTGCTACTGCGAGTTCGCAGCATCCGTCGTCGGGACCGGTGGGCGCATCGTCGCGCCCGGGATCCGAGGTGGCTGCGCTGGCTCGGCATCCTCCGGTTGCTCATCCCGGCGCTGCTCCTGGCGGCGTTGCCCTTGCTGATCAGTGGCGCTAGCGGGCGTGTGTTTCCCCTGCGCCTACTGGTCCCGGCCATGCCCGAGCTCGTCGCCTGGCTCACCGTGGCCACCGGTACCGGAATCGCCCTGGCCGTCGCCCGGGTTGCCGCGCTCAATAGAGCCCAGCGTACGGACGAGGCCGGGGGCGAGGCGTCACCTGACGCGGGGCCACTGCGGTGACCCCCGCGTCGCACCGGATGCCGGGCTGGAGCTATTCGGGTTGACGGGCCAGGACACAGACGCTCTTGACGCCGAACCGGTCGCTCGCGCCACGTGCCTGGTCGGACAGGAACCGGTACGGGTTGGTCGTGACCATCTCGACCCGCAGGCCTGCGTCCTCAATGGCGGCGAGGTAGGCATCCTGCTGGGGGGCGCCACCGATACACGAAGCCCACAGTTCGACGTCGTCGACTATGGCATCGGTCAGCGTGGTTTCGGTGACGATGTCCGCCACGGCCAAGCGGCCCCCGGGTCGGAGTACGCGGGCGGCCTCGGCGAAGACCCGTGGCTTGTCCGGCGCAAGGTTGATCACGCCGTTGGAGATGACCGCATCGAAACTGCCGTCTCCGTACGGCACTTGCTCGATCCTTCCGGAGTGGAAGGTGACCTGGCCGAATCCCGCAGCCGCTCGCAGTCGCTCGGCCTTGTCCAGTTGCTCGGGTGTCATGTCGACGCCGACGACCTGTCCGCCTGGGCCGACCTGCACGGCAGCGAAGAAGGAGTCCATCCCCGACCCCGATCCCAGGTCGATGACCGATTCTCCTTCACCGAGATCGGCGAGGGAGAAGAAGTACCCAACGCCGGCGAACGACTCGACCGCCCCTGTGGGAACTTGATCGAGAGTCTCGGCCGGATACCCCAGCCGGTCCGCGAGTTGCCGACCTAGTTCGAAATGGAACTCGGAGTCGGGATCCTGGGCCACCGACCGGTACATCGCCTGTACCCGGGTGGTCAACTCATCGACGTCGATGCGCGCTTGGCGAATAGTGCTCATGTCCGCTCCTCAGATGACGTCGAGGGTGGTCTCGACCGGGACGGCGTTGGCGAGGCAGTCGCGCACCGGCGAGGTGTCCTGTACGTACTGGCACAGCCCTTGCAGTTGCTCCTCGCTGGCATTGGGGCTCGACACCCGGCCATGCGCACGGATCGCGGTGAATCCGGGCCGGGCGCCCTCGAGACCGAGGAAGGGCCGCACGTCCAGTTCGCCTTCCACCTCGTACTCCATCCGGGTGATGTGGATACCTTGGGCTGCCGCGTTCGCGACGTATCCGACGGCGTAACAGAAGGCGAGGGCCTGCAGAAGCAGTTCGACCGCGTTGGCCCCCTTGTTGGAGCCGAGCAGGACCGGTGGCTCGTCACCGTGCAGCACGAACGACGCCGAGCGGCTCTCGTCGGTCTCCCCTGCGTGGGTGAACGTGGAGATCTCTCCGATGTTGTGGGTGCCCTCCTCCCAGTTGCTCCGTGCCCGGAACGTGAACGTGGCCAATCCGGGGTCTTCCTTGATCGCATCGATCGTGGCGACGAGGCGCTCGACGTCGATGCCATTGTCGGTCGTGGTAGTCACGTGTGGCTCCCTCCGCGAGTGTGTGGGCACCCGACGCTACGAAGTCCACCGTGACCGCGCATCGGTGCCTCGCCCCTATTTCTCCGGGCGGCCCCACCCATATCTCGGGACCTGCTGTGCGCGGACTACTCAGGCGAAGGGCTCAACACCCCTAGGTCGATCGCGCGGCGTACGGCCGCGCGTCGGTTGTCGACGGCGAGTCCGGTCAGGATGGCAGCCACGTGGTGCTCGATGGTCCGTTGTGACACCGCCAGTCGGGCACCGATCTCGGCGTTGGTCAAATTCTGTGCCAGCAGCGCCAGCACCTCGGCCTGCCGCTCGGTCAGTCCTGCTGGATTGGCGCGCGTGGAACGAATCGGGCCACGCCGCACGGTCATGCCGTGGGCACGCATCTTGCGGCGCAGGTGCGCCTCCAGCGGTTTCGCACCCAACCTCTGCGTGATGCGCACCGCGGTAGCCAACTCGGCTTCGTCATCGCACATGGAGAGCAGCAAGGCCTGGTCATAGCGCCAGCCGCGCGCCTCGAATGCCTGGGCGGCCTCGGGCCACGCTCGCCGGATCATGGCGGCGTGTGGCCGGGGCGCGACCCCGCGAAACACAATAGGCACCCCCACGATCGTGGCCCAGGCGGCGAGGCGAGCGCCGAGGAAACCTCCTTCTGCACCTTCCTTGGCGATCGTTGCCAGGACCTGTTCGGTCCTGCCCACCGGGGGATGGCGACTGTGGGTGAGGGCCCACTCGATCTCGAGTTCGAGGACCGGACCCGACAACTTGGGTTCGCCTGCTTCGTTTACGAGGGCGATCAGGTCGCTCAGGCGTGCGGCTGCGTCATCGTCGCCGCGACGGACGGCTACCTCGGCGAGTACGGTCTGGGCCTGCAGGCCTGCGATCGTACTGCTGGCCCGTCGCCCGATCACACGCTCGGCCAGTGCCCGGGCTTCATCGAAGTAGCCCGATCGTGCCTTCAGCCAGGCGAGCAGGGTCTCGAAGTGGTCCTTGAAGACGTCGCGCTGACGCTCCTCCACCAGGGCTAGGCCCTGGGTGATACTCCGCAGCGCCGCCTCAGGTTGTACCCAGCACAGATTGAAGAAGGCGAGCGCAACCAGGCCGTTCATGACCGTGTCGTGCGCTCCGGCCCGGCGCGCACCGTCGATCACACCGTGCAGGGTGCCCGCCTCGGCTGGGTTGAGTTGCATACCCATCGCCGCCATCGCGACCAGCGCGCGCCATCTGGCGTCCTCGTTGCCCAGTTCCTCGGCCAGTCGCACGGCGCGGTGGCCGCTCCGTTGCGTCTGCTCGGAGTTCCCGGAGCGCGTGGCCAGGTCGCACAGTTGACTGTGCGCGGAGGCCAGTTCGGTGGTGGCGCCGAGCGGCTCGAGCACCGCGATTGCGCCCTGGGCTTGTTCCCAGGCCGCACGGCTGTCACCCGCCAACCAGTTGAAGCGGGCCCGGGCGGTCTTGCACCGCCCGACCCCACGCACGTCGCCGTGTTCGCGGTGCAACGCGATCGCACGGTCCGAGGCGTTGAATGCTTCGCTCAGGTCTCCGACGTGACATGCCTCCTCGGCGTACGCCTCGTACAGGCCGGCCCGGTCACCGATGGGGAACTCGTGGGCGAACTCAGCGGCGCGGCGGTAGTACTCGAACGCCTCGCGATGTGATTCCAGTGCGGTCGCCTCGCGCGCCGCGGCCAGGGCATGCGAGGCAGCCGCGTGGGTGCTCCCGGCTGCCTCTGCATGGTGAACGATGTCGGCTGCGGCGCCTCCGGTGGCCAGCAGCGCTTCCAGGACCTGCGCGTGCAGGTGACGTCGGCGGGTGGCGGTCAGGCTCGAGTGGACCGCGCGACGGATGAGTTCGTGCCGGAAACGCACGTGCGTCGGCTCGAGGGTCAACAGCCGAAGACGTTCGGGCGCCTCCGCTGCTGCCGTCCACTCCGGCAGGGCGGCGTCGAGGGCGGCGATAGGAAGACGTGTCGGCGCAACCGAGACCAGTTCAACCAGATGGCGTGAAGACGGATCGAGCCGGGCACAGCGCCCCAGGATCGCACTCGTGACCGACTGCGGCAGATCACCGGGAAGGTCAGCGACCAACTCTGTGACGAAGAAGGGGTTTCCGCCGGTCACGTCATAGACCCAGTCGGCGTTCTCCTCGCCGCTGAGCCTGGCCACGGCGGCACGTGACAACGGGGGCAGTTCCACACGCACCGCGGCGACACGGTGCAGCACGCCCAACGCCGACTGCACCGGGTGGTCGGGGGCTGCCTCTCCGGATCGCAATGTCAGCACGAGCACAGCGGGCAGGTCGGCGATGCGGCGCCCGAGGACGGTGATGGCATCGATGGTGGCGTCGTCCGCCCAGTGGATGTCCTCGATCACGATCACCGTCGGTCGCTCGGCGGCGGCCAGCTCCTCCAGAACCCGGGTGTGCAGTCGATACGGAGGGTCGCCGGCGTCGAGCATGGACTGTAAACCCCACGGCGCCTGCGCGGCGATATCCCAGAACGGCCCGAATGGTCGGGATGTGGACAGATCATCACAAGTGCCCCAGTAGACCTCGGCATCGGTCGTGGGCGCGAAACTCGACACGAGCATCGTCTTGCCCATGCCGAGTTCACCGGCCACGATGGCCACCGATCCACGACCGTCGGCGGCGACGTCGACGGTCCTGCGCAGTGCGCGTAGGGCGGCGTCGCGTTCAAGCATGGCACCCATGGCCACCACCTGCACCTCGCCTTCGCCTGCAGGGTCCGACCGAATCCTGGTCCGCCTTCCCGGTTCCGATGCTAGCGGGAACCTCCCGGACCAGGGGTCTCATCAGCAAATTCGTGGCTGCCCCCTTCGGGAGCCGGTGGGCTCGGCCGGGTCAGGACCCGTTCAGACCCGTGGGCCGGTCGACCAACACCGACAGGATCACCATCGTGCGGGTGCGGATCACCATCTCGTGGCGGCGCAGGTTCTCCACCACCCGCTCCAGGTGCCGGACGCCGTCGACCTGGACGCGCAGCACCGCGTCGGGATCACCGGAGACGGTCACGGCGCTGAGCACCTCTGGCAGGTGCTGCACAGCGGCCAGCACGTCCCGGGGAGCGGTGCGCTCGGCGCAGTAGACCTCCACGATCGCCTCGATACCCTGACCGCTGATCGTGGAATCCACCACCGCCGCATATCCGCGGATCACCCCGCGCGCCTCGAGCCGGTCCACCCGACGTTTGACCGTAGGCGTGGACAGCCCCAACTCCCGGCCCAGGTCGGTGAAGGTGCGGCGACCGTCCAGGCGCAGCGATGTAAGGATCTGTCGATCCACCTCATCGATGGGTACACGTGTTCCCACTTTCGATACTTTACGCAAGATCTGGTGGTGCTTCACATCACATCGGGGTACAACGGCGACATGTTCGAAGAAGCACAGCTCTACGCCCCCGTGACCACCGATGAGAACGGTGTCCAGGTGCACCTGGCCGATAACCACCCCGGCGTGAACGATCCGGAGTACCGCCGTCGTCGTAATGAGATCGCTGCCCCGGTGATGACCTGGCAGCCCGGGATGCCGATCCCACAGGTGGACTACACCGATGAGGAGAACCAGATCTGGGCCCGGGTCTGCGCGGAGCTGGCACCCAAGCATGAACGCCTCGCAGTGCGGGCCTTCCTGGAGGGAAAGGAAGCGCTGGGGCTACCCACCGACCGGGTGCCGCAGTTGGACGAGGTCTCAGCCGGCCTGGAGCGGCTCACCGGCTTCCGGCTGCATCCGGCCGCCGGGCTGGTGCCCCTGGACGTCTTCTACGGGTCCCTGGCGGATCGGGTGTTTCACTCCACCCAGTACCTCCGGCACTCCTCCCAACCGTTGTACACACCCGAACCGGACATCATCCACGAGGTCGTCGGCCACGGGAACCTGCTCGCCTCCCCGCAGGTTGCCGAGGTCAAGCGCCTGGCCGGAGAGGCGGCCCGGCGGTGTGAGACCGAGAATGGGCTGCAGTACGTTGCCGACGTGTTCTGGTTCACCATCGAGTTCGGGGTCATGTACGAAGACGGCGAACTGCGCTGCTACGGAGCCGGCCTGTTGTCCTCCTACGGGGAGATCGAGGAATTCCGCGGCGCGGATGTGCGCCCGCTCGACTTCCATCTGATGGCCACGCTGGACTACGACATCAGCAAGTACCAACCAATCCTGTTCGCCTGCGACGGCATGAACGAACTCACCGAGCGGGTCGGGCAGTTCTTCGCCGAGTTCGACGACGACACCCCCGCTCGCCTGGCCGCCGCCGCGGCCTGAGGTGCTTACGCCGGGTCAGGCTGCGGAGTCGGTGAGAACGACCAGTTGCTGGGTCGCGCGGGTCATCGCGACATAGCGGTCCACCCCGCCCTGCACGCCGATGCCGAACCCCTCGGGGTTGATCAGCACCACCAGGTCGAACTCGAGGCCTTTGGCCAACTCGGGAGTCACGGACTGCACCCTGCGGGGCAGGGGAGGGGAAGGGGGACGTGTGCTGATGACGCATCCGACCCCCTCGGCGTGAGCGGCGGCCCACTCCTGCAGGATCGCCTGTAGTTCCGAGGTATGTCCGTGCCGCACCGGCAGACCGTTGCTGCGCACCGAGCGGGGCACATTGGCATCGGGAAGCACCTCCCGGATCACCGGCTCGGCATAGGACATCACCTCGACCGGGGTGCGGTAGTTGAGTCTCAACGTCGCGATCCTGGCCTCACCCAAGCCCGCGCGGTGCAGGCGCTGGGACCACGACTCGGTGAACCCGTCCCTGGCTTGGGCACGGTCGCCCGCGATGGTGAAACTACGTGAGGGGCACCGGCGAAGCAGCATCTGCCACTGGGCCTCGGTCAACTCCTGCGCCTCATCGACCACGATGTGTGCGAACGGTCCGGCGAGCCGGTCTGCACCGGCGACGCCATCGGCCGCGTCCTGGACCAACGCGTCGCGCAGGTCCTCCCCGTGCAGCATCGTCATCACACTCTCGCCGTCGTGATCGGCGGCGATGAGTTCGGTCACGACGGCATCCATCTGGTCACGTTCCGCCTGGGCGGCCGCTGACTGTCGCCGCCGGCGTCGAGCATCACCTGCCTCACCGAGCCGGTGCCGCGCCGCATCCAGCAACGGCAGATCGGACTGGGTCCAGGCGTGCGGGTCCTGGCGCTGGAGCGCGCGAATCTGCTCTGGAGCGAGCCACGGGGCACACAAGCGTAGGTAAGCCGGAACCGACCAGAGATCGCCGATCAGGTCCGAGGCACCGAGCAGCGGCCACGCGTGATTCAGCGTGGCGGTCAGTTCGGTATCCCGGGACACCTCCCGGCGTACCAGGTCCGTGGGCACCTCACTATCGTGCTGATCGATCAGGAACTGCACCAGCGCGTCCCACACGTGTTCGCGGGCCTCATTGTGCGGGGTGCCCGGATCCGGCGCAGCAAAGGCCTCCGCCCAGTCGACATCGGTCACCTGGACGTCGGCCCACGAGGTCGACACCTCCAGCGACTCGGTGGGGGGCTGCTCGTAGAAGGCCACCGCCTTCTCGATCGCCCCGGCCATCTGCCCCGAGGCCTTCAGGCCGGCCACCACCGGGTCGCTCTCTGCCGGGGTGTGTTCGCGCGCACCGGCGAGGTCGGTCAGCGTGCAGGTGAGCACACCCTCCTCCCCGAGGCTGGGCAGCACATCGGCGACGTAGGACAGGTAGGGCTGGTGCGGGCCGACCACCAGCACTCCGCCACTACCAACGCCCAGCCGGGGGTCGGAATAGAGCAGGTAGGCCGCCCGGTGCAGAGCCACCACCGTCTTCCCGGTGCCGGGTCCTCCGTCGACCACGAGCGGGCCGCGCGATCCGGCCCGGATGATCGCGTCCTGGTCGCCCTGGATCGTGCTGAGCACATCGGGCATCGCTCCGGTGCGGCTCGTCCCCAGGCTGGCGATGAAGGCCGACTGATCATCCAGGGCCGCGTGCCCCTGCAGCGCACCGGGAGCGAAGACCTCATCCCAGTAGTCGGTGATCCTCCCCGCACTCCAGCGGTAGCGCCGCCGGCTCGTCAGCCCCATCGGGTTGGCGTGGGTGGCGGCGAAGAACGGTTCTGCCGCCGGTGCGCGCCAGTCGACCATCAGGACCTCGCCACTCTGGTCGGTCAGGCCGATGCGGCCGATGTAGACCGGACCGGTATCGCCAGCGCGCACCATCCGGCCCAGGCACAGGTCCATCCCGTACCGGTGCAGGAGCCTGAGTCGGGTGGTTAGCCGGTGCACCCGCTGATCGCGCTCCAACGCCGCTTGGCCACCACCGCCGGGGGACCTACGCTCGGTCGCGAGTTGGTCGGAGGTGGCGGTGACCTGCTCGCTCAGGCGTTCCGCGATGATCCGCAACCGCGTCTGGTCGGTGCCGATGAGGGCGGGATCGGCCTTGGCGGTCCTGGATTCGGAAAGGTCGAAGATGTCGGTCCGGGTGGTGGGCACGCGTCAACTCCACAGGTCACAGGGGCATGGGCTCGGCTCGGGACCCCGCATTCTGCGGCACGGAGGGGGTCTTGCGGCAAGGCCCCCCTCGCGCGATACGGTAGGTGTACGGCAGGGGGACTCCTCGGTGTTGAGGTGCTCGCCGCGTCCCGGTACGCGAGACTCCTGGGCGGGTGACGACCCGCGACGTCACCGCGGGTGAAAAATGGCTGAGGAGGCGCTGACCACCGATGTCGACCCACGGACGCGAAAGGACCGAGGCATGACTGTCACCGACGACCTGCTCCGCAACGCGGAGGCCTATGCCGCAACGTTCGACAAGGGTGACCTGCCGATGCCGCCAGGGCGTCAGGTCGCCGTCGTTGCCTGCATGGACGCCCGGCTGAATCCCTACGGCCTGCTCGGCCTGGAGGAAGGGGACGCCCACGTGATCCGCAATGCCGGCGGGGTCATCACCGAGGACGAGGTCCGTTCCCTCGCGATCAGCCAGCGCCTGCTCGGCACGCGGGAGGTCATCCTCATCCATCACACCGACTGCGGGATGCTCACGTTCACCGACGATGAGTTCAAAGCTCAGATCGAGGCCGACACCGGCATCCGGCCGCCATGGGCACCGGAATCCTTCCGGGACCCTGCCGACGACGTGCGTCAGTCCCTGGCCCGCATCGCCGCCAACCCGTTCGTGCCACACAAGGACCGGGTCCGCGGGTTCGTCTACTCGGTCACCGACGGCACGCTGACCGAAGTCAACGCCTAGATCGACCGGCTGTCGGGGCGATGGGGTTCACCCCGCCGCCGTCGCCCGCGCCGGGTTCAGTGCCCGGCGCAACAGCCGGTGGATGTACTCGGGATCGGCTGGGACGTTGTCGATGAGGACGGCCGTGCACAGGCCGTCCGAGGTGGCCACGAGGGCGGCGATCGCCTCGGGATCCTCGGTGAGGGTGGCGCCGAGTTCGGCGACGTTCTCGCGCCACCGGCGTGACACTTCGGCAAGTGCGGGCCGGCGGGCCGCCATGGTGGCCAGTTCCCGCTCGGCCAATGCCCGGTCACGACCCGGACCGGCGGAGTCGGCGATCAACTGGGCCAGGCCGTGGAGGTTGTCGCCCGGGCCATCGATGATGGCGCGGATGTGCTCGGTATAGGTGTCGGCGACGCTGGCCAGGGCCGCAACGAGCAGGTCATCCAGGGTGACGAAGTAGTAGGTGATGAGGCTGGTGGTGATGTCCGCCTGCGCGGCGACGGTGCGGTGGGTGACCCCCGACGCGCCGTCACGAGTGACGACGGCTAGGGTCGCCTCGATGATCTGGGCGCGGCGCTTGCTGCCCCGGGCAAGCCGTCCATCGATGTGGCGTTCCTCGTCCGCTCCCATGCACCTCACCTCTGGTCTACAGGGTAGTGGCATCTCACCGCTGATCGGCCTCGACACGTTGCTCCTGGCCGAGCGGGGGGAGGTGCCGGAGCGCCACCAGGCAGAGGAGGGTCGCGAGGATGATCGCTGATCCCGCCGTGGCGGCCGCGACGTTCATCGCGCTCGTGAACGTCTCCTGCGCGCGGACAAGGACATCGGCCGAGAGTTCGTCGGCAAGGGCCAGTGCCTCCGGGAGGCTGCCGGTGAGGCCGTCGGTGACCTGCGGTGCGGTCCCGGGCGGCGCGGTCATTCTCGCGGCGTAGAGTGCTGTGGTGAGGCTGCCCAGCAGGGCGACGCCGACGGCGATCCCGAGTTCCATGACGGTTTCCGACATCGCCGCTGCCGAGCCGGACTTCGAGGCCGGGGCAGAACCGACGACCACGTCCGTGCCGAGCGCGCTGATGGCGCCCAGGCCCAAGTAGACGAACGCGAATGCGACCACCACCCACGCTCCGTCGCCGCTGCCGACGATAGTGAGCAGCACGTATCCGATCACGGACAGGCCCAGCGTGAGCGCCATCACCGACCCGGGTCGGAGGCGCCTGGCGACGAATGGTGCGCCGATGGCAGCGGCGAACATGGCCAGCGCGGGAGGTCCCATCCAGAGGCCAGCCACGAAAGGTGTGAGGCCCTGCACCAACTGCAGGTACTGGGTCACCAGGTACATGGTTCCTCCGACGCCGATCAGGCCGACCAGGAGCACCACCAGGGCGGCGGAGAAGGATCGGTTGCTGAACAGGCTGACGTCGAGCAGGGGAGCGCGCAGACCACGTTGGCGGCGAACGAACGCAGTCCCGCTGATCACACCGACCGCCAGGAGGAACGCCGACTTCAGCTCGGGGCCGTGAACGGCGGTGTGCTTGACGGCGTAGATCACCGGAAGGATGGCCGCGAGCGAGAGCGCGACACTGGCCAGGTCCAGCCGCCCCGCAGCCGGGTCGGCATACTCGGGTAGCACCCTGCGGGCGCCGAGCAGGACGAGGACGGCGGCCGGAACCGCGAGCAGGAACGCCGCGCCCCACCAGAGCGCGTCCACCATGGCGCCGCCGGCCACCGGACCGGCAGCCATCCCGACCGCGAACATCGTGGCCCATACCCCGATGGCCAGCGCGCGCTGACGCGCATCGGCGAACATGTTCGAGATCAGCGACAGCGTCGAGGGCATCAGGGTCGCGCCGGCGATGCCCAGCAGGGCCCGGGCCAGGATCAACAACTCGGCGTTCGGGGCCAGGGCCGCGAAGATCGAGGCGAGTGCGAACGCTGTCATCCCGATCATCAGCAGACGCCGTCTGCCGATCCGGTCCCCGAGCGTGCCCATGGTGATGAGGAACCCGGCGATGAAGAACCCGTAGGCATCCATGATCCACAGCGTCTGGGTGGTGGAGGGATCGAGGGCCGCCACCATGCTCGGCACCACCAGGTACAGCACCGTGACATCGAGTCCCAACAGCACCGTTGGTACCGAGAGCAGGGCGAGGCCCGCCCACTCGCGCCGTCCGGCCAGGTGGGGTGGCGCATCGAGCATGGATCTCTCCCTCAGAGTCTCTAGTTGCACAGATATACAAGTAGGACGGTCGCACAACTAGGACGATGGTGCAAGGGAGTTTCCGGACGACGGTGACCGCTGATCTGAACCGGGCGCCTGGACGGTGTCGCTCGGCCGGCGAGGAGAAGTAGGTAATGGGTGCGGCATCGTCATCAGCGGGTTCGGGACGTACCCGGCCGGGGTGGGGCGGAAGTCGCGGTCGGTGCCGGGCTGGCGAGGCCGCCGGCCGAACCGGAACTGTGGAACTGCACCGAATGGTGAGTAAGGCGCAGGCCTTGATTGCGATGGATCAAGGTTGGCGCGGCTGTGTCGCACGGGCGCGTGCCCACACGCGCCGTCGCAGGACGTGGCTCATGTGGGCCCCGCCCCGCGTGCCCCGGGAACCTCGAGCCCACTCATGCGACAGGATGGCTGGCCGGAGGAGGTCTACATGACGACGTGGCCGGAGAAGAACCAGCACGCACTGCAGCAGCACCTGACCACGATCGCCCGGGAGGCGCCGGGACACTGGAGTTTCGCGGTCCGGGAAGCCGGGCAGGTGATCGCCCAGGTCGAGGCCCACCGGGTGACGACCCCGGCGAGCACCATCAAGGTGGCCGTGCTGCTGATGGTGCTGCAGGACGTGGCCGAGGACCAGCTCACGCTCGAGCAGGTGCTGGAGGTACCCGAGGAACGCGTGGGCGGTAGCGGCGTGCTGGTGCACCTGCCCTCGGTGCAGCGACTCACCGTGGCCGAAGTGGCCGAGATGATGATCGTGGTGAGCGACAACGAGGCCACCAACATGCTGATCCGCCTGCTCGGCCTGGACCGCATCGCCCAGCACCTGGCCCGGTGGGGCATGCACGACACGCAGATCCAGCGCACCCTGATGGACACCCACCTGCCGGGCCGCAACGCCACCACCGCCGCCGACCAAGCCCTGTTGCTGGACGCGCTGTGCGCCGACCTGCTGCCACCTCACCTGCGCACCCTGGCCCTGGACATGCTGTTGCGCCAGCAGTTCAACTCCCGCATGCCCGCCCGCCTGGGCCCGGACGTGCTCTGCCGGCACAAGACCGGGGAGATCATCGGCATCCGCCACGACGTGGGGGTGCTGGACTTCGACGACCGGATGATCTCCTTCGCCGCCCTGGGCAGCGACCTTCAGGACGTGATCGACGACGACGGTCCCGGTCCCGTCGATGACATCGTCGGCCGGGCGGCAGCAACCGTGGTGGCAACCGCGCGGGGCTCGGCCAACTGAACCGGCACAACCGATACCGCTGTGGTGACACAGCACCGGGAGGATTCACTACATGACCGACCACGACGTCGTCGTCCACGGGGGCAGCATCCTCGACGGAACCGGCACCGAACCGATCCGCGCCAACCTGGGAGTGCGCGGGGGACGGGTCGCCGAGATCAGCCGGGCCGACCTGCGCGGAGCGCAGGTCATCGACGCCACCGGCCTGATCGTCACCCCGGGCTTCATCGACCTGCACTCCCACGCCGACTTCCGGATCCAGGGCCACCCACAGGCCAGCACCCAACTGCCACAGGGCGTGACCACCCTGGTGGGCGGCAACTGCGGCTTCTCCCCGTTCCCGGTGGCCGATCTGGAGGCGATGCGTACGTCCTCGGCCTTCCTGGAACCCGAACTGGGCTGGGAGTGGACCGATCCCGGCGGGTTCGCCGACGCGGTGGACGCGGCAGGACCGGCGATCAACATGGTGACCCAGGTGGGCCACAACGCCCTGCGGGAAGCCGTCATGGGCGGGGAGCAACGCCTCGCCTCCGACGACGACCTGGCTGCCATGGGTGAGTTGCTCGCCACCGCAGCGGCCCAGGGGGTATACGGGTTCTCCACCGGCCTGATCTATGCCCCGGGCACCTACTCCGACGAACGCGAACTGCAGTACCTGGTCAGCGCGGCGGGCCGGCATGGGCTGTTGTACTCCACCCACATCCGCAACGAGGGTGCCCGACTCACCGAGGCCGTCGAGGAGGCGATCCGGCTCGCCACCGCTGGTGGCGCGCGGTTGCAGATCTCCCACCTCAAGGCCGCTGGAGAGCGCCACCACGGGCGTACCGCTGAGGCACTCGGGCTGATCGATGAGGCCGCCGAGGCCGGCCTGGACGTCGCCGCCGACGTCTACCCCTACACCGCCTCCTCCACCACCTTGACCACCCGGTTGCCCACCTGGGCCCTGGACGGCGGTACCGCTGCGCTGCTGCGCCGGCTGGCCGACACCGAGGCGCGTGAGCGCATCCTCGCCGAGATGCGGCAGGGGCAGGCCACCGTGGCCTCCGGGGTGATGATCGCCCACCTCGGCCCGGGCCGTTACCAGGACGCAGCCGGGCAGAGCCTGGCCCAGATCGCCCGGTCCGAGGGCGTGGACGACGCCGAGGCCACGCTGCGGATCCTGGCCGCCCACGACGGCGGGGCCAGCGTGGTGCTGCACTCCATGTCCGATGAGGATGTGGACCGGGTGCTGGCCCACCCACGGGTGGCCGTGGCCAGCGACGGGTGGGTGTTACGGGACCAGGGTCGAGGACGCCCGCACCCGCGCAGTTTCGGCACCTTCCCCAGGGTGATCTCCCATTACGTGCGCGAGCGGGGGCTGCTCACCCTGCCCGAGGCGGTGCGGAAGATGACCTCCCTGCCGGCCTCCCGGCTCGGCTGGTCCGACCGTGGCATCCTGCGCGCCGGGTCGGTGGCCGACGTCGCCGTCTTCGATCCCCGCACGTTCACCGACAACGCCACCTTCTCAGACCCCTGGCGGCTGGCCACCGGGATGCACGCGGTGCTGGTGGCCGGGCGGGTCGCCTTCGACGGCGGCGAGGTCACCGGCGTGCGAGCCGGGACGATGCTGCGGGCGGGCAGCGACTAACCTGGTGGCGTGATGACGCAAGCATCTGAGCAGGGCCCGCGATGACCGCCGACGTCGGGGTGGTGGCCATTATCCGGCTCCGCCGGCGCAGCCCGCCCCTGGAGGTGCTGGAGGCGCTGACGGCCGGGGGGATCACCCGCCTGGAGGTGACGCTGCCCACGCCGGACGCACGTGCCACGATCACCGAGTGGCGGGACCGCACCGAGGCCCAGGTCGGTGCCGGGACGGTGCGCAGCGCTGACCAGGCGGTCCAAGCGATCAGCGCCGGGGCGCAGTTCCTGGTCACCCCCACGATCGACTCCGGCGTGCTCGGGGCCGCAGCACCGGCGGGCCGGCCGGTCTACTGCGGCGCGAGCACGCCCACCGAGATCGAACTGGCTCACCGCCACCCCGCGGTGGCTGCGGTCAAGGTGTTCCCGGCCGGACCGTTGGGCGGGGTGGACTACATCAAGGCGATCGCCGAGCCCCTCGATGACATCCCGTTGCTGCCCACCGGGGGCGTGGGCGCGGCCGAGGCCACCACCTACGCCGCGATGGGATGTGTGGGCGTGGGTGTGGGTGGACACCTGGTCAACGACGACCTCGTCGCCGACCAGGCGTGGGCGGAGATCCGCGACCGGGCCGCCGCCATGGTGCGTGCCTGGGACGACGGCGTGGAACGACGCCCCCGATGAGCGGCATCGATGTGCTCACCCTCGGGGAGACCATGGGCACCATCCGCGCCGAGGGGACCCTCGGCGTCGGTCCGGAGCCGAGGATCTCGATCGCCGGTGCCGAGTCGAACGTCGCGATCGGGCTGGCCAGGCTCGGGCACCGGTCGGCATGGTCGAGCGTGCTGGGCAGTGATGCGATCGGTGACCTGATCGTGCGCACCCTGGCCGCCGAGCGGGTCGACACCACCGCGGTACGCCGTGAACAGGGCGCTCCCAGCGGCATCCTGGTGTCCCAGCAACGCCCGATGGGGCGAGCCCGGGTGGACTACCACCGGGCCCACTCGGCTTTCACCGCGATCGGGCCGGCCGACGCCCGGGCCGCGTTGGACCTACGGCCGGGAGTCGTGCACCTGAGCGGGATCACCCCGGCGCTGGGCCCAGGGCCTGCCGAGGCGACCCTGGCGCTGGCCGGGGCCGCGCGGACGGCCGGTATGAAGGTCAGCCTGGATGTGAACTTCCGGTCCCGGCTCTGGTCACCGGAGCAGGCCCGGCCGGTGCTGGCCGAACTGGCCACGTGCGCCGACGTCGTCTTCGGTGACCCCGGGGAACTTGCGCTGATCACGTCCGGTGCCCGGATGGACCTCGAGGCCCTGTTCGGTCTGGGCGTGGGGGAGGTGGTGATCAAACTCGGTGGGGACGGCGCCCGGGTGCGCACCGCCGGGGATGACGTCCTTCGCCCGGCCCTGCCCGTCGACGTCGTCGACCCCATCGGCGCCGGCGACGCGTTCGTGGCCGGGTACCTCTCCGCCCTGCTCGAGGACTTGCCGCTGCCGCAGCGACTGGAACGCGGGAACGCCTGCGGGGCCGCGGTGGTCTCCAGCCGGGGGGACTGGGAGGCGATGCTCACCCGCACCGACCTGGACTCCCTGGACACCGCCCCCGGCGACGTCCAGCGCTGACCCGGCCCGGGCAGGGCATCGAGGCCGTTGATGTCGTCGCGCCGCCGGGGCCGACCTCGCCCACTATGCGGATCGGCCCGGACGACCGAGGGCCCGGATGGGCGCCGCGGGCGTCGCACTCGCAACGCCCGCGATACCCATCCGGGCCCACCGGGGTCGGGGTGAAGGGCTGACTCAGCCCTCCACCTCCGAGGCCACGTCGGAGTCGTACAGGGACTGCAACTCTTCCTCCACGCGCTGCATCTCCTCGGCCACGTCCACGTCGGAGGTCAGGATCCGCTGCAGGGTCTGGGACAACTCCAGGTCACCACCGGGCACGAACAACCGGGCGAAGTCCTGCACCCGGGCGCGTTCGAGCTGTTCCACCGCGGTCTGGAACTGCGGGGTCTCGGCGTAGACGTCGGACATGTCCGCGTCCTGGTGGACCGGCACGTACCCGGTGGCAGCGGAGAACGCGGCCGTCGAGTCCGGGTTGCCCATGAAGCCGGCGAACATCGCCGCGGCCAGTTGACGTTCCGGAGTGCTGTCGGAGGCGATCATCAGACCGGCACCACCGGTCGGGGTCTCACCCTCGGCGGCCGGACCGCCGGGCAGGAACGCGGTGCCCACCTCGAAGGATGCCGAGTCCAGGATGCCGCCCAGCGAACCGGTGGACTGCACGATCTGGCTGGTGGCGCCGGCGGAGAAGTCATCGGCCGGGTTGCCCGAGGACACCGAGGCCCAGGAGTTGGTTGCTTCCTGTGCGAATTCCAGCGCCTCGATGGTGGCATCGGAGGAGACGGGGGAGAAGTCCCACTCATCGGACCAGGCACCGCCGTAACCCCACACGATGTTGGCCATCCACCAGGCCGGGTACTCATCCTGCGGCGGGAAACTGAAGGCGGAGTTCGCCACCCCGGCGTCCATCAACTGCTCGGAGACCTCGGCGACTTCGTCCCACGTCTCCGGGGGCGCCTCGATGCCGGCCTCTTCGTAATGGTCGACGTTGTAGTAGAACAGCGGGGTGGAGCGGGCGTAGGGGACGCCGTAGTGGCTGCCTTCGTACTGGTAGTCCTCGTACAGCGCTTCGACGTATCCGCTGGTGTCGACCCCGGCCTCCTCCATCAGGCCGTCGACCGCGACCAGGGAGCCGTTCAGATAGTTGGGGAACCAGGTGGCATCGGACAACACCACCACGTCCACCTCAGCGCTGCCCTGTGCGGTCTGGAACCGCTGCGAGGTCTCCTCGTAGTTCGCCCCGGAGGTCACCACGTTGACCTCGATGTCGGTCTCGTCGGTGAACTGGGCGATCAACTCGTTCTCGACGTCGGCCGAACCACCGGGGTGGTTGGTCCAGAAGGTGATCTCGTCGGCCGGCTCCACGCCGGAGACATCCACGTCTTCCTGGGTGTCACCGTCACCACCGCTGGTGTCCGGGCCGCACGCGGCCAGGACGAGGGTCGCGGCACCGAGCGCAGCAAGGCTGCGTACGGTGCGGCTGGTGGACTGTTTCATGGGTGCTCCTTCTTTCGTTTCTTCGTTGGTCGTCGGAGTCGATGGGTTCACTTGACCGCCCCCTGGGTGAGGCCGGCCACGATGTAGCGCTGGAGGGCGGCGAAGATGAGTAGGACAGGGACGATCACCAGGACCGCACCGGCCATCAGCACGCCGTAGTTGCCGGTCTGGCCCTCGATCGACTGCAGCATGTTCAGACCCACCGGCAGGGTCATCCGTGCCGGGGAGTCGATGATGATCAGGGGCCACAGGAAGTTGTTCCACTCGTTGACGATGGTCACCAGCGCCACGGTCGCGATTGCCGGTAGCGACACCGGTGCGGCGATCTGGAACAGTTTGCGCAGGTGTCCGGCGCCATCGAGTTCGGCGGCTTCGAACAACTCCTTCGGGAGTGCTTTGAAGTGCTGCCGGAGCAGGAAGGTCCCGAACGCGGTCCCGAGTCCGGGCAGGATGATGCCCCACAGGGTGTCCCGGCCGCCGAGCGCGGTGATGGTCAGGTAGTTCGGCAGCATCGACACCTCCGGCGGCACCATGAGCGCAACCAGAATGCCCAGGAAGATGAGGTTCGCCCCGGGTACCTTGATGAACACCAACGCATAGGCCGTGGTCACCGCCAGTAAGACCTTGATGGTGGCGCCGATGATGGTGACGATCACGCTGTTGCGCAGCACGGTGAGCAGCGGCACCCGGTCCGCCACGGCTCCGTAGTTGCTCAGGGTGGGGTCCTGGGGCAGCAACGTGGGGGCCAGGGTGAGGATCTCCGGCGGCGGTTTGAAGCTGGAGGAGATCATCCAGGCCAGCGGCAGCACGATCACCAACAGTGCGATCAGGATCGGTAGGTAGCCGGCCAGCATCGTGTCGGCAAGGTGGCGCGGGCTGAAGGCTTTCGTCCAGTCCGGGCGCGTCTTCTTCGTCGGCTGCCGGCCGTCGAGACGCCCGGGATCGGTTCCGGGTGTGGCGAGGGGTCGCTGCGTCACTGGTAATGCACCTTCCTCTCCACGTAGCGCAACTGGACGGCGGTGATGAGGAACAGCGTGAAGAACAGCACCACCGCGATAGCGGCGGAGTACCCGGCCCGCTGGTAGGCGCCGAAGGACTGCAGATAGATCTCGAAGATGATCGTATTGGTGCCGTGCCCGGTGGGCGTCATGATCCGCAGGATGTCGAAGGCGTTGGTCATCGAGAAGATGATGTTGGTGACCAGCAGGAAGAAGACCGTGGGAGTCAGCAGTGGTAGCACCACGGCGAAGAACCGTCGCGCCGCCCCGGCCCGGTCGAGGGTGGCTGCCTCCAACAGATCCTGGGGGACTGCCTGCAGTCCGGCGAGGAAGACCACGGCGCAGAAACCGAGGTTCTTCCAGACGTAGACGATGATCACCATCACCAGTGCCCAGTTCTCGTTCAGATACCACTGCGGTGAGGCGATACCGAGGAACCCGAGGAGGTAGCTGAGTGCACCCCTGGTGGGGTCGAAGATGAAGTTCCACACCAGCGCCACCCCCACGCCGGAGAGCACATAGGGGGCGAACACGGCAGTACGGGCCGCCGTGCGCCCGGGGATCTTCTTGTTCAACACGAGGGCGATGAGTAGTCCCAGCACCATGGAGCCCACCACCGCGCCACCGGTGAAGATGCCGGTGACCCGCCACACCTCCAACCCGGAGGGCGAGGTGAAGAAGCGCGCATAGTTGTCCAGCCCCACGGGTGTGGCGCTGGGGGATCCCAGCCGCCAGTCCAGGGTGGAGTAGTACATGTTGCTGATCAGCGGGAAGTAGATGAACGCCAGGATCAGCAGGATGTTCGGGCCGGCGAACAGCAGGAAGAGCGACCAGTTCCGCGAGAGCCGACGACGGTGCGCTAGTTTGCGTCGCCGCGCGCGTTCCTCCTCGTCCACGGGTCCCGCGCCGCCTGCCGCCGGCGCATCGACCGGTCCCCGCGAACGCGACCCTGCCGGACTAGGCAGTGCCGTCATCGACCCTCCTTCTGCATGCTTCGGCGCAATAGCCACCTCTCGACGCGCCAGCGTCGGGGTAACCCGCGATGAATCTACCCTGAACTCTGGCAACCGGGCACCGAGCGCTTGCTGTGCACACCCGTGTGGCAGACCCTCGGTGCGCTGTCGGCGAGCCGTTGTGCGTGTGCGCAGCCGAAGGTCGATCAGCGCTGCTCGGGTGGGGCTTGCTTCCCCGGCAGGTCGCCGACAGCCTGGTGACATGCACACCACCCTCACCCTGCAGGACCTGATCCAGTCCCTCGAACGACGTTATCCGCCATCGACTGCGCAGGGGTGGGACGCCGTGGGTCTGGTTGTGGGCGATCCCCGGACCCCCATCGGCCGGGCGCTGCTCGCGGTGGACCCGGCCGATGCCGTGGTGGACGAGGCGATCGAGTGCGGGGCGGACCTGATCATCACTCATCACCCGCTGCTGCTGCGCGGCGTCCACTCGGTGGCCACGACCACCCCGAAGGGTGCACTGGTGCACCGGCTGATCCGCTCCGGCATCGCCCTGTATGTGGCACACACCAACGCCGATGCCGCTGCGGGCGGGGTCAACGAGGCCCTCGCCGACCTGCTCGGCCTCACCGGCGCCCGGCCGCTGCAACCACTGCCCGGTGACGACCTGGACCTGCTCATCACCTATGTGCCCACACCCCAGGCAGAGTCGGTGCGCCAGGCCCTCGGTGCCGCCGGTGCCGGGCAGGTGGGGGAGTACACCGGGTGCGCATGGTCGGTGACCGGTACCGGGGAGTTCACTCCGGTCGGGGCGGCCGACCCGGCAATCGGTACCGTCGGGCAGCACGAGCGCGTGCAGGAGGTGCGCCTGGAGATGGTGCTGCCGCCCAGCCGGCGGAGCGCCGTCGTCGAGGCGTTGCGCCGGGCGCACCCGTATGAGGAACCCGCCTTCTCCCTGGTGCCCACCGCAGCGCCACCGTCTCCGGCCGGAATGGGCCGGATCGGAGAGCTGGCCGATCCGATCACTGTGCGTGACCTGGCTGAACGCGTCGCCGATGTCCTGCCCGCCACGGCCCATGGGGTGCGCGTGGGCGGCGACCTGGATGCGACAGTGCGCACTGTCGCCGTCTGCGGCGGCGCCGGAGACTCGCTGCTGGAGGTGGTCGCCGCTGCCGGCGCCGATGCCTACGTGACCGCGGACCTGCGGCACCATCCCGCGGGCGAGGCTCTGGCCCGCACCGGCGCTCCGGCGCTGATCGACGTGGCGCACTGGGCCAGTGAGTGGCCCTGGCTGCCCGTGGCGGCCGAGCATCTGCGAGCCGATGCCGAGGCCGCCGGGGCACGGATCGAGGTGCGGGTCAGCACGCATCCCACCGACCCGTGGACCGATAGGCTGGAATCCACCAACCAGGAAGGACGTGTGTGACTGTGAGCACTGCGCCCGTATCCGACCAGCGTGCGTTGCTGGACCTGCAGGCACTCGACACCGCCCTGGCCAAACTCGCCCACCAGCGCAACTCCCACCCCACGCTGGCGACCCTGGCGGAGCTGACCGCACGGGCCGAGGACCTGGACCGCAGCCGGGCGCAGACCCAGATGCTGGTCTCCGACACCCGCCGCGAACTCGTCAAGGCCGAGACCGATGTGGAACAGGTGCGCAACCGGGCCGACCGGGACCGCCAACGGCTGGAGTCCGGGACCGGTTCGCCCAAGGACCTGCAGGCGCTCTCGGCCGAGCTGGAGTCGCTGGGCAAGCGCCAGAACAGCCTGGAGGAGGTCGAACTGGAGGTGATGGAACGCCTGGAGGCCGCTGAGCACGAACTGCAGGCCACCACCACCCAGCTCGAAGCGATCCGGGCCGATATCACCAGGGTCGAGGCCGAGCGTGATGCCGCGTTCGCCGAACTGGACGCCGAGAGCGAGCAGCACAAGGCCGCTCGGGACGAACTCGCCGCCGGGATCGATGAGGCGCTGCTGGCGCTGTACGAGCGGGTCCGCGCCAAGACCGGAGGGTTGGGGGCGGTGGCGCTGCGGGGCAGTGTGACCCAGGGCGTCCAGGTACCGCTGTCCCTTACCGAGAAGGCAGCGATCGAGGCGGCCCCGCCCGAGCAGGTGCTGCGCAGCGAGGACTACGACTACATCCTGGTGCGCCTGGACGACTGAGCGTCAGTCCGACAGCACCAGTTCCAGCGTGGCCGGCCCCGACCGGACGGGGGGATGCAGGCCGACGTCGGCCAGTACCGGGCCGATGAGTTCGGCCGCGGCCGCGGCCACGCCCGCCGCGGTGCGCGGTAACGGCTCGGGCCGGCGGAACAGGTGACCGGTGAGCACGCCCCGGGTGTGCTTGGCGTGATGGGAGACCACGACGGGCCTACCTGACCGGATGGCCACCACCCGGACCGCCAGCCACTCCCGGTCCGGGGCTGGTGACCAGGCCCGCGCGTAGTCCTGCGAACGGCAGTCGAGGACGACGTCGGAACCTCCCGGGTCGAGAGCCCCGCCCAGGTGCCGGGACCAGAAGGTGCCCAGCGGCGCCAGGGGCTGCAGCGGTGTGGACATGGACAGCCGGTAGGCGGGGATCGCGTCGTCCGGACGGAGCACCCCCCACAGCGCCGAGACGATCCGCACCGAACTGTTGCTACGCCGTCGGGCCGTCCCGGACAGGTTCACCAGGCCGGCGGCGTCGTAGAGCACGCCGCTGTAGACCTGCGCCGCCGGCGCTGCCCGGGCGTCGCGCAACCGGGTGTTCGCCTCGACCTGCTCGGCCAGGGAGGCACCGAACCGCAGACGAGTGGTGGCGTCGGCGCCGGCCGAGGCGCGTATCAGCGCCTGCAGCACCTGCTCACGCGGGCCGGCCAGTTCCGGGTGGCTCAGCGCGCCGGGATCGAACCGGCGTCCCCGCTCGGGCGCGGCCTTGCCCTCCGAGGGAGGAAGCATGATCAGCACGGGCGTGTCCGCAGGTGCCGCCGCATTCGGGTCCTTTCGCCAACCGGTCCGGGAGACATCGGGCAGCCTATCCGCGCCGGACCACTGGGCCGCCCACCTGTTCTCAGGTTGCCTCGTTGGATATCGGTTTGGACACAACCCCGGGGGAGGGGCTATAGGGCTCGCTCGGTGCGCTAACCTGCCCAGAAGCTCGCTGGCAAGGATGCCCGACCGGCATCGGGCCCCACGCGAGATCCAAGCGATGATGACATCGAGGTAGATGCAGATGCGTGTACGTAGTTTGAAGGCCGCCGCGGCTATCGCCGCGGTCGGTGCTCTCACGCTGGCCGCCTGCGGCAACGGCAATGGCGATGAGGACACCAACGGAACCGGCACCGACACCAATGGTGCCGAGCAGGATGACGCAGCGAGCACGATGCCCGTGGTGATCGGCACCACGGACACGGTGACGAACATCGACCCAGCGGGTTCCTACGACAAGCCGTCCTGGAACATCATCTACAACACCTACCAACGACTGCTGTCGGTCCCGTTGGGGGAGACCGAGCCCACCCCGGATGCGGCCGAGGCCTGCGACTGGGACGACGAGGTCACCTACACCTGCACGATGAAGTCGGGCCTGATGTTCGCCGACGGCAGCGAGTTGACCGCAGAGAACGTGGTGCACTCGGTCGAGCGCCAGCTCGCGATCCAGCACTCCTCCAACGGGTGGCAACTGCTGGACGGCATCGAGTCGGTGGAGGCGCCGGATGAGTCCACGGTGACCTTCACGCTGTCCAACGCCGACGCCACTTTCCCGTACATCCTGACCACCGGTGCGGCGGCGATCGTGCCGATGAGTTTCCCCGGCGATGACTTGCAGCCCAACGCCGAGGTGTTCGGCTCCGGCCCGTACACGGTGGACACCTTCGACGCCACCCAGCAGATCCAGCTCGGGCTGAACGAGAACTACTCCGGTGACTCGGAGCTGAGCAACTCCGGGGTGATCCTGCAGTTCTACCAAACCGAGTCGGCGCTGAAGCAGGCGATCGAGGAGGGTGACGTGATGGTCGCCTACCGGTCCCTGGCCGTGACCGACATCGAGGACCTGCGCGAGAACGGCGCCGAGCGCGGTGTGCAGGTGGTCGTCGGTGAGGGCACCGAGATCAACTACTTGGTGCTGCAGGTCTCGCGCCCACCCTTCGACGAGCCCGCGGTGCGGCAGGCGCTCGCGCAGGTGATCGATCGGGAGACCATCGCCTCCTCGGTCTACCGGGACACCGTGACCCCGCTGTACGGCCCGATTCCCGACGGGGTGGCCGGGCACGTGCCCGCCTTCGACGACGCCTACGGTGAACCCGATGTGGATGCGGCCCGCGCGCTGCTCGAGGACGCGGGCGTGGACATCCCGGTGGCCTTCGACGCCTGGTGGATGCCGGATCGCTACGGGGAGGAGATCGGTGACATGTACGGCGAGATCCAGCGTCAACTCAACGACTCCGGCCTGTTCGAGGTGAGCCTGGAGCAGTTGTCCTGGGCCCAGTACGCCGAGACGTTCTCCGACCAGTCCATGGACGCGTTCGACCTGGGGTGGTTCCCGGACTTCCCGGATGCCTCCAACTACATCCAGCCCTTCTACGGCACGGCGAACATCTTCAACAACGGCTACTCCAACGACGAGATGGATGAGTTGATCGACACGATCGTGACCGACACCGACGAGGACGCCCGCCTGGCGGCGTTCGAGCGGGCCTCGGAGATCGCGGCGGAGGATGTGCCGATAGTGCAGTTGTGGCAGCGCGACCAGATCGCCGCCGTCCGCGACGGGGTGACCGGCGTGGAGGAGACCCTCGACCCCTCGTTCATCTTCTACTACGCCGGCGTGAGCGGCGCCACCGAGTAGGTGGCGCGGGCCGGATCGATGCCGGTGCGTGCGGGACTCCCCAGCGCACCGGCACCGACCGGTCCCCACGAGTTCGTACCCCATCGGGGTGCGCCATGCGCGGGAAGGATGGGTGAGTGTCACAGGCCACCGGTTCACTACGCACCTACCTGATCACCAGGCTGCTGCTGTTCGTGCCCCAGGTGCTGATCATCCTGACGATCGTGTTCATCCTGATGCGGGTGGCCCCGGGGGACCCGGTCAGTGTGGCCCTGGGGGGCCAGCGCAGCGCCGAGGAACTGCAGGCACTGCGGGAGGCGGCCGGGTACAACCGGCCGATCCTGGTGCAGTACGCGGAGTACATCGGGGGCGTGCTCCGGTTCGATCTGGGAACCACCATCGTGGACAACCGGCCGGTCACGCAGATCTTCGCCGTCAACGGTGGCGCCACCCTCACGCTGACGTTGGCGGCCTTCCTGGTGGCGCTGGTCCTGGCGGTGCCGCTGGGCCTGCTCGCCGGGCGGTTCCGCGACACCGCCCTGGACGCGGTGCTGAGGGTGCTGGGCATCCTGACCTACGCCGCGCCGGTGTTCTTCGTCGGGCTCTTGATGCAACTGCTGTTCGCCCGCACGTTGGGGTGGCTGCCGTCCAGTTCACAGGCGTCGCCGGTGATGTTCGCCTCGGTGCCGGCGCGCACAAACTTCTTCCTCATCGATGCCCTCCTGGCCCAGAACACCGCGGCGTTCATCAACGGCCTGCAGCACCTGGTGCTGCCGGCGCTGACCCTGGGACTGCTCCTGACCGGGGTGTTCATCCGGATCATCCGCATCAACCTGATCCAGACGCTGCGGAGCGACTACGTCGAGGCAGCCCGGGCCCGGGGCGTGGCCGAATCGCGGGTGGTGATCAACCATGCGTTCAAGAACGCGATGGTCCCGTTCGTGACCATCCTGGGACTGCAGGTGGCGCTGCTGCTGGGTGGGGCGATCCTGACCGAGCAGACCTTCAATTGGAACGGCATCGGCAGCCAGTTGGTGCGCTATCTGGACTCCCGTGATTACGCCGCGGTGCAGGGCATCATCACCTTCTTCGCCCTGGCGGTGGTGACCGCGTCGTTGTTGATCGACATCATCAACGCGATGATCGACCCGAGGGTGAGGTACTGATGGCCGTCGAAGCCGTTCCCACCGCCCCGTCGTCCCAGACGCGGGCCAACGGAGGCTCGCGCCTGCGTCGGATCCTGCGCGGGATCGCCCGCCCGTACACCAACTCCCACGGTGTGGGCCGGTTCATGCTCGTCACCGGCACGGTGCTGACCGCGCTGATGCTGCTGGTGGCGCTGCTCGCGCCGGTGCTGGCCCCGTTCGGGCACGCGCAGGTGGCCGACGACGCCGGCCGGTTCGCCAACCATCTGGCCCCCGGCGGGCAGCACATCTTCGGAACCTCCACCCAGGGGTACGACGTGTTCAGCCGGGTGGTCTTCGGCGCCCGGACCGCAGTGACCGTGGTGCTGCTGGCGCTGACCTTCTCGCTGGCCATCGGGGTGCTGCTGGGCCTGCTGGCCGGCTTCGTCGGGCGCTGGCTGGACCGTGCACTGGTGATGATCATGGACGCGCTGTTCACGCTGCCGGCGCTGCTGCTGGCGATCGTGGTGGCGTTCCTGCTCTCGGAGCGGCTGGGCGGTGGTGCCACCACCGCGGCGCTGGCGATCACCGCGGTGTACATCCCGCAGTACTTCCGGGTGGTACGCGCGGCCACCGTCAGCGCCAAGGAGCAGACCTACGTCGAGGCGGCCCGGGCGATGGGGGCGCGCCGCACCACCGTGATGTCCCGGTACCTTCTGAACAACGTGATCCAGTCCGTGCCGGTGATCGCCACCCTGAACGCCGCCGATGCGATCCTGACGCTGGCTGGACTGGGGTTCCTCGGTTACGGCATCCAGCCCACCGAGGCGGCCGAGTGGGGATACGACCTGCAGCGGGCCGTGGCCGATGCCGGGGCCGGGATCTGGTGGACCGGGCTCTACCCGGGCATCGCGATCGTGCTGCTGGTGATGGGGATGACGCTGATGGGGGAGGGCCTGAACGAGGCCCTCAACCCCGCCATCCGGGTGCGCCGACTGCTGCAGGTCCGGATGCCCGGGGACGTGAACGCCTCGATGAAGCCGGGTCCGGCCCGCCTGATCCGCCGGCCCCGCACCACCGGTGGTGGCAGCGGGGGCGGTTCCGACCAGGCGCGGCGCCGGCCGGGCGCCTCGGGCAGTACCTCGGGCACCACGTCGGATGCGGAGGGCCGCCATGAGTGAACCAGTGCTGTCCGTGGCGGACCTGCGGGTCTGGTACGGCACCGACCGCGGTCCGGTCCGCGCCGTCGACGGAGTCTCCTTCGACCTCTACCCGGGGGAGACGCTGGGGCTGGTGGGTGAGTCCGGATGCGGCAAGACCACCCTGGGCCGCGGGGTGATGGGCCTGCTGCCCCGGGCGGCCAGCGTGGACGGCGTGGTCGACTTCGGTGGGCAGAACCTCGTGCGGGCCAAGCCCAAGACCCTGCAGCGCCTGCGCGGACCGCAACTGGGCATGATCTTCCAGGAGCCGCTGACGCGGCTGAACCCGCTCATGCGTGTCTCGGAACACTTCGAGGAGGCGCTGTCCGCCCACGAACCCGAGACACCCAAGGCACAGATCCGGGACCGCGCGATCGACACACTGCGCGCGATGGGGATCCCGCCCACCAGGTACCGGGCCTACCCCCACGAGTTCTCCGGGGGGATGCGCCAACGGATCATGATCGCCCTGGCCCTGGCGTTGCGGCCCAGTTTCGTGGTGGCCGATGAACCCACCACTGCCCTGGATGTGCTGGTGGAAGCGCAGATCATCTCGATCCTGGCCGACCTGCGCGCCGGATTCGACACCTCCCTGCTGTTCATCACCCACAACCTGGGCATCGTGGCCGAGGCCTGTGACCGGGTGGCGGTGATGTACGCGGGCCGGATCGTGGAACAGGGACCGGTCACCGAGGTGTTCGCCCACCCGCAGCATCCCTACACCGAGGCGCTGTTGCGCTCCACGATCTCCCTGAACACCACCGGTCTGCACTACATCCCCGGCGCCCCGCCGGATCTGATCGATCCGCCGAGCGGCTGCCGGTTCAATCCCCGGTGCGAGCATGCGATGACGGTGTGCGCCCGTCAGTTCCCGCACCCGGTGGCCATTGAGGATCAGGTGGTGGAGTGCTGGCTGCACGGGCCGGATGAGTTGATCCAACCCGGTGGGCGCGAGCCGTTGATGCGAGAGGAGTTGAGCGTTGCCGATGAAGCCTGACGACGACGCCACGGTGCTGGACGACGACGCCGCCTCCCCGGGACGGGAAGGCGCCGGGGGCGAAGCGGGCACCGCCTCGGCCGTGCCGGCCGAGGACGTGCTGATGCAGATCGAGGACCTGCGGGTGCACTTCGATCTACGCGGAAGCGCACTGGCCCGCCTGCTGGGCAGCGGTGGTCGTACCGTCAAGGCCGTGGACGGGGTGGATCTGTCGCTGCGCAGGGGTGAGGTGCTGGGCCTGGTCGGGGAGTCCGGCAGTGGCAAGACGACGTTGGGCCGGGCTCTCCTGGGGCTGGTCGGAACCACCTCCGGGCACATCCGGTACGGCACGGCGGACCTGGCCACGATGGGTCAGGGGCCGATGCGGCGGCTGCGCCGCCGGTTGCAGATGGTGTTCCAGGACCCGCACGCGGCGCTGAACCCGACGATGGACCTGCGAACCGCGATCGGCCATCCGCTGCGGATCCAGGGGCTCGTGAACAACCGGGAGGAGGAACGCGACCGGGTGATCGAGGCGCTCGAACTGACCGGCCTCACCCCGGCGGAGCAGTTCCTGGACAAACTCCCCGCAGAACTCTCCGGGGGGCAGAAACAGCGCGCGGTCATCGCCCGCGCGATCATCTGCGGACCGGAACTGCTCGTGGCTGATGAGCCGATCTCCATGCTCGACATGAGCGTGCGGAACAAGATCCTGGAACTGATGCTGGACCTGCGTGAGCGGTTGGACCTGACCTATGTCTACATCACCCACGACCTGGCCACCGCGAAGTTCTTCTGCGACCGCGTGGCGATCATGTACCTGGGCAGGATCGTGGAGATCGGGCCCACCGAGGAGATCTTCGCCGACCCCAAGCACCCCTACACCCGCGCCCTGCTCAAAGCGGTTCCCGATCCCGACCCCTCCAGATCGGTGGTCCGGGATCTGCCCCGGGGGGAGATCCCGGACGCAGCCGCACCGCCCCACGGGTGTTCCTTCCACCCGCGCTGCCCGGCCGCGTTCGGAGCGTGTGGTTGGGAGGGCCGGGACCTGGGGGCGATGTTCGAGCGGCGGTGGCTGGAGCGCGGCGATGAGGTCTACCGCACCGAACAGCCGCTGGTCACCGGGGTGGCCGATCTGGACGGCGGCATGGAACAGGTGTCGCTACCGGCCCCGTCCGGTCACACCGCGCAGGAGGTCGGCGAGGTCCTGAACAGCGCACGCACCGATGATCCGGACGAGCCGCTGTGGCGGGGAGTGCGGGCCATCGATGTGACCGGCTCGGGAGTGCGGGTGGACTTCCGCGAAGGGGTGGACCCGGAACTGCGCCCGGCCGGCGGGGTGCGGGTGGCCTGCCACCTGCACGATCCCCGGTTCAACGACGAGGCGCCCCCGGCGACGTGAACGGCCCGCAACCGAAGTCGCCGGGCGAACCGGCCCTGGCCTAGACCCGCGCTCGGCTAGATCCCGCGCTCGGGTCCGTCCTGCTGGCCCACACTGGTGACGGTGGTGAGCAGGAACACCGAGTCCGTCAGTGCCCGGACCGCGTGCCGCTCATGGGTCAGCACCTGCAGGTGCCCCTCGGCGACCTCGACGTCCCGCTCACCCAGACTGGTGACCAGAACGCGCCCGGTGAGCACCTGGATGCTGGCAGCGTGGGGGGAGTTGTGCTCGGCGAGTTCCGTGCCCGTGCACATGGCGATCACGGATTGTCGTAGGAATCCGTCGCGCACGATCAGTTCGGCACTGCGCCCATGAGGGTCAGCCCGGGCCGCTTCCACGTGGGTGGTGCACAGATCGTCCAAGTTGGCCACGATGCCTCCAGATGTCGTCCTCCGACTCCACGAGCCTATCCCGGTAGCGGGGTTCGGGTGCACCCGATGAAGCCGCCATCTGGTGACCGGGTCGCCCGAACCGGCGCGATGGGCAGTCCGAATACCGCCCGCGCCACCCCAGCAGGTGTCACCCTGGTGGCATGACCTCCGATGCCCGGGCGACCACCGACGGCGGCGCGCTGTATTACTGGGACTACCTGGGCCTGGAGCATCTGCTCAGCGCCCAGAACCCGCGCAGTGACGTCGGCGGGCGCAGCGCCCACGACGAGTTGTTGTTCATCACGGTGCACCAGGCCTATGAACTGTGGTTCAAGCAGATCCTGCACGAACTCGACGACGCCGTGCACATCATGAACGCCGGTCACATACCCGAGCATGCGATGGGACAGGTGGCCGACCGGCTGGAACGGATCACCGCGATCCAGCGGCTGTTGCTGGAGCAACTGACCGTTCTGGAGACCATGACCCCGCTGGACTTCCTGGACTTCCGGGACGCACTGGTGCCCGCCTCGGGCTTCCAGAGCGTGCAGTTCCGGTTGATCGAGAACCGGCTTGGCCTGGACGTCAAACGACGGCTGAAGATCCACGGTTCGCCCTACACCGCGGTGCTGTCGGCCGAGCACGCCGAACTGCTCGCCGATGCCGAGGCCGCCCCGACCCTGCGCGCCGGACTGGACGAGTGGCTGGCACGGACCCCGTTCCTGCGGTTCGGTGACTTCGACTTCTGGTCCGCCTACGCCGGGGCGGTCGACACCATGCTCGCAGCCGAACGGGACGCGATCCGGAATCTGGAGAGCCTGACCGAGGAGGGGCGTGCCGAGCAGTTGGCCTCGTTGGACGCCACTGCTGACTCCTTCCAGACCCTGTTCGACGCCGACCGCTACGCCGAACTGCAGGACCGAGGGCAACGGCATCTGTCCCGCGATGCCTTCCTGGCGGCCCTGCTGATCAACCTGTACCGGGACGAGCCCCTGTTCCAGATCCCGTTCCGGGTTCTGCGCGCGGTGGTGGACGTCGACGAGGGCTTCACCACGTGGCGCCAGCGCCACGCGGTGATGGTGCACCGGATGATCGGCGGAAAGATCGGCACCGGTGGCACCTCCGGGCACGCCTACCTGGCCGCCGCCGCGAACCGGCACCGGGTGTTCAACGACCTGTTCGACCTACCTACCTACTACGTGCCCCGCTCGGCCCTGCCACGGCTTCCGAGGGAGGTCTCGGCCCAGTTGCGGTTCCAGTTCGAGGACGACGGCGGATGATCGGCGGGCGAAAGAGCCTCGCCGAGCACTTCAACGCTGCCCTGCGCTCCGGGGTGCTGCACCTGGCCGCGCACAGCCACCACCCGTGGCCGGACGTGACGCGCGAGGCACACCTGCGCGCCTGGGACGTGGCAGCCAGGGATCTGGACGGCAAGTGGGCCACGGTGCTGGAGACCGAACTGCCGCAGGCCAGGCGCCACGTGGCCGGCCGGCTGGGCCTGAGCGATGCCGATGAGATCGCCTTCGCCCAGAACACCCACGAACTGTTGTTGCGGATCTGCTCGGCGCTACCCATGCCGATGCGGGTGCTGACTACCGACGCCGAGTTCCACAGCGCCACCCGGCAACTGGACAGATGGGCCGAGGCTGGCCTGGCTCTGGTGGAGCGGGTGCCGGCCGAACCGTTGCACACGTTCCCCGAGCGGTTCGTCGACGCGATGGGGCCCGAGCACGATCTGATCCTGTTCTCCCATGTTTTCTACAGTTCTGGTTACGCCGTGCCCGATGTGGCCCAGATCGTGTCCGCGGTACCGGACGAGCGCACCTTCGTCGTCGTCGACGGCTACCACGCGTTCATGGCGCTGCCCACCTCGGTCACCCCGATCGAGGACCGGGCGTTCTATCTGGCCGGGGGATACAAGTACGCCATGGCCGGGGAGGGGGTCTGCTTCGTCAACGCACCTCCCGGGTACGCGCAGCGACCGGTCAACACCGGCTGGTTCGCCGCCTTCGATCACCTAGCGGACAGCCCGGGCACGGGATCGAGGGGCGTCACGTATGCCCGGGGCGGGCAACGGTTGGCGGGATCCACGTTCGACCCCTCGGGGTTATTCCGGTTCAACGCGGTGCAGCGCTGGCTCGACGACCTCGGCGTGGGCGTGGCCGAGATCCACGGGCACGTGTCCGGACTGCAGGACAGGGTGCTGGCCGGCCTGGTGCAGCATCCGGGCATCCTCGCCGGAGCCGAACTCATCCCAGCGGCCGGGTGCGACCGTGGGCACTTCCTCACCTACCGCACCCCGGCAGCGGGCCAGATCGCACGCACCCTCGCCGAACGGGGTGTGTTGGTGGATCACCGCGCCGACCGGTTGCGCCTGGGACTGGGGGTGTACCACGACGAGGAGGACGTGGACCGGCTGATCAAGGAGTTCGGCAGGGTCTGAGGCGCTGAGCTTCTATGCTTCGGTTGCGCTAATCGTCCGCCAGCCTTATCGCCACCTCTGTTCGCCAGTGCGATGGGTCGGGGTCATCGTCCGGTCCATCAAGCATGGACTCGACGCGTCCGCCAAAGACATCCCGATCCTTGCCCTCCTCGCGATCCATCCGGAGTCCCTGTCGCGCGATCCAATCGATCAGCGCCCCATTCCCTTGAGTACCGTTCTCCACACCGGTGAAGAGCAACGAGGCGTACCGCCCCGCGGGCAGCACCCCGGCGACGATGCGTTCATCGCCCCGCTCAGGCCCGGGCACCGGAAAACCGACGGTGATGTCGAGGTCGGTGTCCATATCAATGACGTGATAGCGGACCAGGGGGGCTCCGGTCGCCTCCATTCCCCGCGTCGCCAGCCATGCCGCCGCCTCGTCCACGCACGGGGGTATCACCGAGCCCAGTTCCTGCATGGGAACCCGGGTGCGGACTCCCACGTAGTACTGCTCATCGCGCTGGGCAATCGTTGGTTGTGTGAACCGCATGATCTGCTCCCTCGGGTCAGTCGGAGCGCTCATGGCTCGGGCGGAATCAGCCCGGGAACCGGAATCGGGTCTGGCTGAACGGCGTGCCTTTGCTGAACGCGAGAATTTTTGTGGGCCGGACAGCGAACACCAGAACCGGTTCGGTTCCGGGCTCCGGGTCGCTCCCCGGGTGGGCGAAACCGCCGCTCACCACGTCGTAGGGCCAGTCGAGCTCGGCCAGCCAGCGGTCCGCGAGCCGGTGCAGCGTGGTGGGGTCGGCGACGCGCTCGGCGTCGCCCTCCACGGCTACGTCCAGCCCGGAGTTCATATCAGCGGTTCCGGTGCTCAGAACGCAGGTGGGGGAGCGGGCCAGGTTGACTGCCTTCTGCTCGGTGACGCCGGTGGCGAAGTAGAGGACCCGCTCGTGCCAGATCGCCGGCAACGGCACCGCATGTGGTCGCCCGTCCGCGCGCGTCGTGGAAAGCCAGAACATCTGCCGTTCCTGCAACACCGCGCTCACCTCACGCCAGGACGGAGGGCGGGCATCGGCATCGGAGTAGCGGCGGTCGAGTTCGGGTGCGGGCGTCGATTCGTTCATCCAGGTCCTCCGCGTTGTGATGGGGTGATGTGGTACTGACCCTGGCACGGGGCAGAACTCATCGCACTGACGAGAACAAGCCCGAGCCGGCCGACGTGGCTGGGCTGTTCGGTCGAATAGAATGTAGGTGGATGAGTCGGCCAGGCGGTCGCGTTGCGGAGAGATCCGTACCGAGGAACGTCCGGGCTCCACAGGGCAGGATGGTGGGTAACGCCCACCCGGGGTGACCCGCGGGACAGTGCAACAGAAAGTAAACCGCCGCATCTTGATGCGGTAAGGGTGAAACGGTGGTGTAAGAGACCACCAGCACACCGGGTGACCGGTGTGGCTAGGTAAACCCCATCCGGAGCAAGACCAGACAGGAAACACCTGAGGGCTGCCCGCCCGAGTTTCCGGGTAGGTCGCTGGAGGCCTGCGGTAACGCAGGTCCTAGATGGATGGCCGCCCCCGGGGCGCACGCCCCGGCGACAGAACCCGGCGTACCGGCCGACTCATCCGCCCTCCGAGCCACCTGGTTCCGGCCCGCTCCGTTGTGCAGCGACCGGGCGTGCTACTCCACCGGCACATCGGTGATGCCGCTCCACAGGGTCGTGGTCGCGACCACGGCATCGACCTCGGCGCTCCGGTCCGGTTCCTCATCGTGGGCGTCCGGGCTGCGTCGTTCTCCGGCCGCGGCGTCATCGCCGGAATCGGGAGGAGTCTGCGGATGCTGCATCGGCGGTTCGGCAGGTTCGTCCGGATTGCTACAAGCCGCCGCGAGCAGGATCGCGGCCAGCATCACCGAGATCACGTTGCGGATGGAACGCTTCACTAGCACTGCCCCCTGAGAGTATTTGACCCCTGATCAGCGGAGCAGCGGCTCCGCGGCGCCGCAGTCTACCAACCGGGGACTACGGCGGGATCAGGGAGCCCCTCACACCGGCGCCCGCCCAACCCGTCGCTGCGGGTAGTGCGGCAGAGTTCCTCAGGCCTCTGCTTCGGCGGCCATGATCGCCGCCCCGATGATGCCGGCCTTGTTCCTCAGGTGAGCCGGCACGATCGGGGCATTGGTGGTCAGCAACGGCACGAACTTCTTGTGGTCCTTGCTGACTCCACCACCGAAGACGAACAGGTCCGGGGAGAAGAGCAACTCGACGTGGGTCATGTAGCGCTGCAGGTTCACCACCCACTGCTCATAGGACCACCCCATCTTGTCCTTCACACCGGAGGAGGCGATCTTCTCGGCGCTGTCGCCGTCCATGATCAGGTGGCCCAGTTCGGTGTTCGGCACCAGTACGGAGTTATGGATCAGCGCGCTACCGATCCCGGTGCCCAGCGTCAGCACCAGCACCACCCCGGGCACATCCTTGGCAGCCCCGTACCGCATCTCCGCGTACCCGGCGGCGTCCGCGTCATTGATGATGTGTGCTGCGCGGCCCGTGTGGGTTTCGACCACCTCGGCCAGGTTGGTGCCGACCCAGTCGGAGTGCATGTTCGCCGCGGTCGCGATCACGTCGTGCTGGACGACGCCCGGAAAGGTCACTCCGACCGGAACCTGCTCGGGCAGGTCGAATCGCTCCACGATCGTCCTCAGGATCAGCCCCACCGCCTCGGGTGTGGACTCCTTCGGGGTGGGGAGGCGGAACCGGTCCGTCAGGAACCTGCCGGTGTTCAGGTTGACGGGAGCGCCCTTGATTCCCGAACCGCCGATGTCGATACCGAAGCCGATGGCGTCCGCCTCGAGGGAATGTTCCATGGAGAGGTTCATGGTGGCCTTGTCGGTTCCTTTGCTCACGTGTGAAGGGAGCGTGCGTGGCAAACGCTATCCAGGCATCGCCGGTCCATGCCATAATCTAGCTTGCCATCAAAGGAGGTCGGTCGTGGCTGAGCACGCAGACGACTCCGTGGAACGCAAGTACTACTTCAACGTCAGCACCGGTAAGGTCGAACAGGGCTATGTCAGTGGCGTAAGCCACCGAATGGGGCCCTATGACACACCGGAGGAAGCCGCCCGTGCACTGAAGATCGCACGGGAGCGTAACGCTGAGTGGGAGGCCGAGGAGGAGCGTGAGCGCGCCTGGGCCGAAGGTGAGGATGATGACGGAGTGTAATCAGGCCGACCGGGACGGGATGCCCAGGCTGGGTCGGGCCATCGCGTTGCTGTGCGCGTTGGTGCTCGGTCTCGGCTTTGCCGCGCCCGCGCTCGCCGACCCCGGCGATGACGGTGGGCTGGACCTGAATCGGTACAGCAAGTGGACTCGCCCCCTCCAGGGCGTGGTGGTTGCACTGGACCCGGGGCACAACGGCGGCAACTTCGGCGATCTGCGCGCCATCTCCCAACGAGTCTCCGACGGCCGTGGCGGTTTCACGACCTGTGACACGCTCGGAACCTCCACCATGGACGGGTACACCGAACACGAACTCGCCTACGACGTGGCGCAGGTGCTGACCGAGCGGCTGGAGTACCTGGGCGCGACGGTGCTGTCCACGCGTACCGACGACCACAGCATCGGGCCGTGCGTGGACGTGCGCGGGCGGTTCGCCGAGGACAACGACGTTGACATCCTGTTGTCGCTGCACGCCAGCAGCAACCAGGACCGCACCCGATCCGGGTTCCACGTGGCGGTGGCTGACCCGGCGCTCTCGCCGTCCCAGGACGGGCCCAGCCGGCAGCTCGCCGAAGCCGTCGTCGAGGGCATGGGTGCGGCCGGCCTACAGCCACACCCCGGGCTTGACGACGCCATCGCCGAACGCTCCGACCTGGCGACTCTGAACTTTGCGCGACGTCCCGCGGTGCAGGTGGAACTGGGCGAGATGCAGAACCCGGCCGATGCGGAGTTGATGACCTCGGCGCAGGGCCGACTCGCTTATGCCGAGGCACTGGCCGAGGGCGTGCTGCTCTGGCACGAGGGCCTCGACGCCGGTCGGAACTGAGCCCCGGAGGTCCGAGCCGGTAGGCTCTACTCCCAGTAGGTGTGCTCGGCCGCCGGGAACGACCCGTCCCGGACTTCAGCGGCGTAGGCCTGGGCCGCGTGCTTCAACTCGGTGCCGATCTGGGCGAACTGCTTGGAGAATCGCGGCGCCCAGGAACCCATACCGGCCATGTCCAACCAGACCAGCACCTGGCCGTCACACCCCGCACCGGCACCGATGCCGATGGTGGGGATGCGCAACTGGTCACTGATCCGTTGCGCCACCGGGGCCGGCACCATCTCCAGCACCACACCGATCACGCCGGCCTCCTGCAGGGCCAGCGCGTCGGCCAGCAGCGCCCCGGCGGCGTCCTCACCACGTCCCTGCACCCGCTTGCCGCCCAGGATGTTCTCCGACTGCGGCGTCAGACCCAGGTGCCCGAAGACGGGGATGCCGCCGTCGGTGAGGAGTTTGGCGTGGGCGGCGACCCGTCGTCCTCCTTCGATCTTCACCGCATGTGCTCCGCCTTCCTTGAGCATGCGCACGGCGGACTCCCACGCTTGCGTGGGAGAGGCCTCGTAGGAGCCGAACGGCAGATCGGCCACCACCATGGGGCGCGCGGTGGCCCGGGTCACCGCCCGGACGGCAGGGATGAGTTCGTCCATGGTGACCGGGATCGTATTGGGGTGGCCGAGCATATTGTCGCCGATGGAATCACCCACGAGCAGGATGTCGATCCCGGCCTCGTCGAAGATCCGAGCAGTCATCGCGTCGTAGGCGGTCAGCATGGTCAGTCGCTCACCGGCTGCCTTGGCGGCCTCCAGATGCTGCACCCGCACCCGCCTGGGGCGTCGGGCGTTCACCGCGGGCAGGGCAGAGGTGGGCTCGGTCGGCTCAGGCATGACGCCAGCCTACCGGGGTGCTTGCTCCCGGAAGCCGCCGGTGACGGGCAACCGTCGGTCCCGGCCGAAGGCCATCGAGGTCACCTTCGGTCCCAGGGGATACTGACGGCGCTTCCACTCCGCCTGGTCCACCAGCCTGACCACCAGGTCGACCACCTCGACCGCGAATCCCTCCTGCACGAGTCGGGCACGGCTCTGGTTCCGCTCCACATACGCTTCCAGCACCGCGTCGAGGACGGCGTAGTCGGGCAGGGAGTCGGTGTCGCGCTGATCGGGGCGCAATTCGGCGGAGGGTTCCTTGGTGATGGTGTTCTCCGGGATCGGTTCCACCTGCCCGTCCCGGCGGGCACGTTCGTTGCGGTAGCGGGCCAGTTCCCACACCCGCGACTTCGATACGTCCTTGATCGGCGCGAACCCGCCCACCGCGTCGCCGTAGATGGTGGAATAACCCACCGCGAGCTCGCTCTTGTTCCCCGGCGCGAGCACCAGATGATGCTCGCTGTTGGACACCGCCATCAGGATCAGTCCCCGAATGCGGGCCTGCAGGTTCTCCTCGGCCACCCCCTCCAGGCGCAGTTGAGCCTGGAAGGCATCGAAGAGGTCGACGATGCCAACCGTGCGGAAGTTCTGCTCCGGCATGCCCAACCGCTGGGCCAGGTCGGCGGCGTCGTCGCGGGAGTGCTCCGAGGAGTAGGCCGAGGGCATCGAGATCCCCACCACCGCCTCAGGGCCGAGTGCATCGGCTGCGATCGCGGCCACGAGTGCCGAATCGATGCCGCCGGACAGGCCCAGCACCACCGAGGCGAAGTTGTTCTTGCGCGCGTAGTCACCCAGGCCGAGCACGAGAGCCTGGTACATCTGATCCGGGTCCGAACCTGCGGGCGCCACAGCCTGCCCCGGACCCCCGGCCAGATCCACGGTCACGACCTCCTCACGGAACATCGAGGCCCGGGACAGGACCTGCCCACCGGCATCCACAGCGAAGGAGCCGCCGTCAAAGACCAGGTCGTCCTGACCGCCGATCAGGTTGACGTAGACCACCGGGCAGCCGAGCTCACCGGCTCTCCGGCCCACCAGTTCGGCGCGCTGATCGGTCTTGCCCCGTTCGTACGGGGAGCCGTTGAGCACCAGCAACCCGGCCAGGTCCGCTCCGGCCAGGTCCCCGATGACGTTGCCGTCGCGCCAGATGTCCTCACAGATCGCCAGACCGAGCCGGTGCGCACCGACCCGGATGATCCCCGCCTGCGTCCCGGGTGCGAAGATGCGGTACTCATCGAACACCCCGTAATTGGGTAGGTGCTGCTTGGTGTAGGTGTACTCGATCCCGCCGTGATGCAGCACCAGGGCGGTGTTCGTAGGCCGGCCGTCGGGGGCGGAGCCCAGGGACCCGACGACGACGGCGACCTCGCCCAAACCGTCGGCCTGCAGGTCCCGGGCCAACTCGGCCGCGCCGGCCTGGGCAGCCTCGCGAAAGGACGTGCGCAGCGCCAGGTCCTCGATCGGGTAACCCGTCAGGGCCATCTCCCCGAAGACCACCACGGTGGCGCCCTGGCGGGCGGCCGTGGCGGTGTGGGCACGCACCAGGGCGGCGTTGCCGTCCAGGTCCCCCACAGTCGGATTGACCTGGGCCATAGCGACGCGTAGTGCACTCATGCGGCCCATCGTAGAACGCATGAACCCGCGATGACCTGCCATGATGTAAACCCGCACGGTGGCCGACCCGGGCGGGCGGCCCGATCCGAGTGGAGGTGCCCCAACGATGGACCAGCAAGCCGAGCACGTCCTGCGGGTGGTGGAGGAACGAGACGTCCGATTCATCAGGTTGTGGTTCACCGACGTGCTGGGCACGTTGAAGTCGGTGGCGATCGCGCCGGCGGAGTTGGAGAACGCCTTCAGCGAGGGCATCGGATTCGATGGCAGTTCGATCCAGGGCCTGGCCCGGATCTCCGAATCGGACATGCTGGCCAGGCCGGATGCCTCGACCTTCCAGTTGCTTCCCGGCAGGGACAGCCCGCACACCGCACGGATCTTCTGCGACATCCTCACCCCGGAGGGGGAGCCGGCGCCGGCCGACCCACGAGCTGTCCTCAAGCGCGCTCTCGGCGTGGCCGCCGAGGACGGATTCACCTTCTACACCCACCCCGAGATCGAGTTCTACCTGTTCCACCTGAACGAGGACGAGACCGCACCGCTGGTGCCGGTGGATACTGCCGGGTACTTCGACCACGTGGCGCGCGGCCAGAAGGGGCACGACTTCAGACGTGAGGCGATCTCGCTGCTGGAGTCAATGGGCATCTCGGTGGAGTTCTCCCACCACGAGGCCGGCCCGGGTCAGAACGAGATCGACCTTCGCTATGCCGATGCCCTGTCCACGGCGGACAACATCATGACGTTTCGGACCCTGGTGAAGGAACTGGCCCTGGAACGAGATTTCCAGGCCACCTTCATGCCCAAACCGCTTCAGGGCGAGCCCGGGTCCGGGATGCATACGCACCTGTCCTTGTTCGAGGACGATGTGAACGCCTTTCACGCCCCGGGGGCCGAGTACCAGCTCTCGCCCACCGCGCGCTCCTTCATGGCCGGACTGCTGCGGCACAGTCACGAGATCGCGGCGGTGACCAACCAGTTCGTGAACTCCTACAAGCGCCTCTGGGGTGGGCGCGAGGCACCCAGCTATGTCTGTTGGGGTCACAACAATCGTTCGGCGCTGGTGCGGGTGCCGATGTACAAACCCCTCAAGGGCCAGTCGGTGCGGACCGAGTACCGCGGCCTGGACGCCGCCGCCAACCCATACCTGGCCTTCGCGGTGCTGTTGCGCGCGGGCCTGAAGGGGGTACAGGAGAAGTACGAGCTGCCCGAGGAGGCCGAGGACAACGTCTGGGCCTTGTCCGACGGGGAACGCCGAGCCCTCGGGATCGATCCGCTGCCGGGCAGCCTGGAGCAGGCCTGCCGGGTGATGGAGTCCTCCGAACTGGTGGCCGACACACTCGGGGAGTCGGTGTTCCAGTACTTCCTGGAGAACAAGTACCACGAGTGGGATGCCTACCGGGCCCAGGTCAGCCCGTTCGAGTTGTCCCGGATCGGGCTGATCTGACCGGGGGCAGTATCGGCTCGTCGGCGTCATCGCCACGGGACCGATCGCCTGCCCCGGTGGATAAGGAGATGTGATGCGCACGGAGTCGCCCACGCGGCTGCTGGCGCGTGCAGGGTTCACCGATATCGGGCGTGCCCGGCAATTGTTCGCAGACCCGGTACTGGCACCGCTGCTGGAGCGTGGCGCGGAACCTTCCGCGCCCGACGCCGGTGCCCTGGCTGATTTGGTGGCCGAACTGGGCAGGGTGGCGGATCCGGATCTCGCCCTGCTCAGTTTGGTGCGGCTGGTCGAGGCGGCGGCCGAGCGGGAACCGTTGTATGAGCTGCTCTCGGAGGCAGCGCCGGTGCGATCGCGATTGCTCGCCGTGCTGGGTGGGTCGGCGGCTCTGGGGGACTGGCTGGTGGCGCACCCGGTGGCGGTGCAGATGCTCAGCGGCGCCGGTGAGAGATTGCAGATGCCCGCAGAGCGGGTCCGACGGCGACTACTCACCGCAGCCGGCGCCGACCCCGACGATGCGGTCCCCGTGGGCGCCAGCCCGGGGGAGGGGGCACTGGATTCCTGGCGGCGTGCCTACCGGCGCGAACTCATGCTGATCGCGTCCGAGGACCTGACCGCGCCGGATCCCGAGGCCCTGCAGCCCCAGGTGTCAGCGGCATTGAGCGACCTGGCCGCCGCCGCGTTGGAAGGCGCGCTGGCGCTGGCCCGGGCCGAACTGGGGGACCAGGCCCGCGATGTCCGCCTCGCGGTGCTGGGAATGGGAAAGTCCGGGGGGCGCGAGCTCAACTACGTCTCCGACGTGGATGTGATCTACGTGGTGGAACCGGCCGGGGACCGCACCGAGGACGACGCGGTGCGGGTCGGCGCCAAACTGGCCGCCGCGCTGGCGAAGATGTGCTCGCGGCCGGCGAAGGAGCCACCTCTGTGGGAGGTTGATGCCGCCCTGCGGCCGGAGGGTAAGAACGGGCCGCTGGTGCGCACGCTGGCCTCGCACGTGACCTACTACGAACGGTGGGCGAAGACCTGGGAATTCCAGGCCCTGCTCAAGGCACGCCCGGCGGCCGGGGATGCCGAGCTGGGCCGGGCGTACGTGGAGGCCCTGGCACCGATGGTGTGGGAGGCGGTGAACCGGGAGAACTTCGTGGAGGATTCCCAGGCGATGCGTCGCCGGGTGGAGGAGCACGTACCTGCCGCGGAGGCGGACCGGCAGATCAAGCTGGGCCGCGGGGGGCTGCGGGACGTGGAGTTCACCGTTCAGTTGCTGCAGTTGGTGCACGGGCGTCTGGATCCCGACCTGCGCTCGGCCAACACCCTGGAGGCGTTGGCCGAGTTGTCCGCGGCTGGGTACGTGGGCCGCGATCACGCTGTGGAACTGGGGGAGTGTTACCGCTTCCTCCGGCTCCTGGAGCACCGGATCCAGTTGCACCGGATGCGACGAACACACCTGTTTCCCACTGCGGAGGAGGATCTGCGCCGGCTGGCCCGGTCGCTGGGACACGGCGGCACCGGGGTGGAGGAGTTGACCGAGCGGTGGCGCACCACGCGGGTGCGGGTGCGACAACTGCACAAGGAGTTGTTCTACCGGCCGCTGCTTCCGGCCACAGCACGGCTGTCGGCCGATGAGGCGGGGCTCTCACCGGAGTCGGCCGCGGCCCGCCTGGCGGCGATCGGCTACCGCGACCCTGCCGGTGCGCTACGGCACATCGCCGCGCTGTCCACCGGGTACTCCCGTCGCGCCAAGATCCAACGGCAATTGCTGCCGGTGCTGCTGGGCTGGTTCGCCGAGGGCGCCGATCCGGACCAGGGACTGTTGTCCTTCCGGAAACTCTCCGAGGAACTGGGTGCCACCCACTGGTACCTGAAGATGCTGCGCGATTCGGGCGTGGCCGGTAAGCGCCTGGCCCAGTTGCTCTCGGGTAGTAAGTACGTGGCCGCGAATCTCATCCGCTCACCCGACTCGGTGGCCTGGCTGGGCGACGACGCCGAGTTGCGCCCCCGTTCACTGGAGTCGCTCTGGCAGAGCCTGGACGCGATGCTGCAGCGACGGGAGGACCCGGAGGGCGCCACCAGAACGGTGCGTTACATCCGTCGGCGGGAGCTGACCCGGGGCGCGATCGCGGACGTGTTGCACGGCGTACGAGTAGAGGCGATGAGTGAGATCATCGCCCCCGCGGCGGATCTCGCCCTTCGAGGTGCACTACGGATCGCCACACTGGAAACCGCACCGCAGATGGGCCTGGAGACCGACCCCGGCGAATTCCTCATCGTGGCGATGGGCCGCCTCGGTGGCCAGGAGGTGGGGTATGCCTCCGATGCCGATGTACTGTTCGTCCACGAGCCGCACCCGGGCGTCGATGAGCAGTTGGCCCAGAAGTGGGCCCTGACCGTTGCCGGTCGCGTCCGCAGCCTGCTCGGTTCAACCGAGTCCGAACCAGCACTACCGGTCGACGCCGCCTTGCGCCCGGAGGGCAAGAACGGGCCGATGGTGCGCACACTGTCCTCCTACGCCGAGTACTACCAGCGCTGGGCCCAGGGGTGGGAGCGCCAGGCGCTGCTACGCGCCCGCCCGGTGGCAGGCAACAGCGAGCTCGCGCGAGCCTTCACCGACATGATCGACCCGTTGCGCTATCCCGAGGGAGGCCTGGATGGGTCCGAGGTGCGCGAACTGCGCCGGATCAAGGCCCGGGTGGAGGATGAGCGAATGCCCCGGGGGGTCTCCTCCGCCCACCACCTGAAACTGGGCCGCGGTGGCCTGTCCGACGTGGAGTGGACGGTGCAGTTGTTCCAACTCCAGCACGGCCACGCTGTCTCGGGCCTGCGCGAGACCGAGACGCTCGGGCCGCTGCGGGCCGCCCGGGACGCGGACCTGATCAGCCCTGGCGATGAAGCCAGGATGCGCGAGGCCTGGGAGTTGGCCTCACGCCTGCGCAACGCGAACGTGCTGGCCACCGGCCGGCCGAATCTGCAGCGGGTCGACGTGTTTCCCGCTGGTGAGGAGCTGACCGTGGCCTCTCGATTGATGGGATACAGCCCCGGTCACGCGACGGACCTGGAAGCCGATTGGCTACGCGCCTCCCGACGATGCCGCACGGTGGTGGAGCGCCTCTTCTTCGGCTGAGCCGGCCGCCGTCGCGGTCAGAGCCCGTATTCCTCCAGGAGCCGCAGCCACACCTCACTGATCGTGGGGAAGGCGGGGACCGCATGCCATAGCCGATCCAGCCCCACCTGTCCCACCACGGCGATGGTGGCGGCGTGTAGGAGATCGGACGCAGCCGGGCCCACAAATGTCGCGCCCACCACCACTCGGCGCTCCGGATCGATCACCAGGCGGGCAGCACCGCTGCCTGCGGCCTGGCCCGCACCCGCCAGGGAGGCTCCGGCGACCTGGTCCATCCCCACCGTCACCACTTCGGTGGTCAAGCCTGCTCGCTGCGCCTGTTCCTCGGTGTACCCCACGGCGGCCACCTCCGGGCGGGTGAAGATCACCTGGGGCTCCCCTGCGCCGGCGGATCTGGCCCGCAGCGGGCTCCATGGAGCGACCGGCTCGGCGTCGGAGCCGGCGCCGCTGGGCTCGGCGGCACCGAACCGGTGGGCGATCACGTCTCCGACCACCCGGGCGACGTACTTGCCCTGGTGGGTGGTGTGTGTGGCGCCGGTGACGTCCCCGGCGGCGTACAGCCAGTCGCCCTCGATGCGGCGAACCCGCCCGGTCTCATCGGTGGCGAGTGTCTCGTGCTCGGCCAACCCGATGCTGTCCAGGCCCAGGCCACCGGTGCGCGGCCGGCGCCCGGTGGCTACGAGAACCTCAGCAGCCCGGACCCGCCCGGCAGCATCGGTATCCAGCAGCACGCCGTCGTCGGTTCTCTGCACACCGGTCACGGAGGTATCCAGATGCACCCGTACACCCATAGCGCCCAGGCTCTCCGCGACTGCGGCGCCGGCGAACGGTTCGGTACCGGACAGCAGCCGGCCGCCCCGCACCAGCATCGTGACCTGGCAACCCAGATCCGCCAGCGCGGTCGCCATCTCGGCGGCGACCACGCCCCCACCGATCACCGCCACGGAGTCGGGCACCTCGCGTAGTTCAGTGACTTCCCGATTCGTCCACGGACCGGCGCTCCGCAGGCCCGGGAGATCCGGGACGAAAGGACCGGAGCCGGTGGCGACTACCACGGCGTGGTTGGCCTGCAGGATGAGGTCATCCGCACCACCGCTGCCACCGACACGGACCCGGCGGACCCCGTCGATGCTGCCGTGCCCCCGGACCAGATCCAGCCCGGCATCGGCAAGCCACTGCACATGGGCCGCATCGTCCCAGTGCTGGGTGAACTCATCACGGCCGGCCAGCGCTGCCCGCACGTCCACCCCGCCGGTGATCGCCTCCGTGGCCCCCGGGACCGATCGGGCAGCCGCCAGCGCCGCACCCGGTCGCAGCAGTGCCTTGGACGGCATACACGCCCAGTAGGAGCACTCGCCGCCGACCAACTCATGTTCCACCACGGCCACGCTCAAGCCGGACCGGGCTGCCCGGTCGGCGGCATTCTCACCGACCGGGCCGGCCCCGATCACGACGACGTCGTAGGTTCTGTGCTCTGGCATCGCCAGCCTCCAAGGGGTGCTCCCACCCCATGATGGTCCAGGTCACGGCGCTCCGCGCGGTCAGGCAGCGGGCTCGCTGCGCTCACTCCTCACAGGTGGTGCTTGGTCGCGACCTGTGTGCGGGGCTCGCTGCGCTCACTCCTCACAGGTCGTAATACAGGGCGAACTCGTGGGGGTGGGGGCGCTGGCGCAACGAATCGATCTCCTCGGTGCGCTTGTATTCGATCCAGGTCTCGATCAGGTCCGGGGTGAAGACGTCGCCCTCGGTGAGGTAGTCGTGATCATCGGCAAGTGCGGCGAGGGCGCCCTCCAGGGAGGCTGGAACCTGGGCGATCGCGTTGTGCTCCTCCGGCGGCAGTTCGTACAGGTCCTTGTCGATGGGCTCGGGGGGTTCGATGCGGTTGCGGATGCCGTCCAGACCGGCCATCAGCATCGCCGAGAACGCCAGGTACGGGTTCGCTGAGGGATCGGGCACGCGGAACTCCACGCGCTTGGACTTCGGGGAACTACCCGTGATCGGGATGCGGATGCAGGCCGAGCGGTTGCGGGCCGAGTAGACCAGGTTCACCGGTGCCTCGAAGCCGGGGACCAAGCGGCGGAAGGAGTTCGTGGACGGGTTGGTGAAGGCCACCAACGACGGTGCGTGGGACAGGAGCCCGCCGATGTACCAGCGGGCGGTGTCCGACAGGCCGCCGTATCCCTGTTCGTCGAAGAACAGCGGTTCGCCGTCCTTCCACAGCGACTGGTGGGAGTGCATACCGGACCCGTTGTCCCCATACAGGGGCTTGGGCATGAACGTAGCGGACTTACCGTTGTGCCAGGCGACGTTCTTGACGATGTACTTGAACTTCATCAGGTCATCGGCTGCAGCACGCAGCGTGTTGAACTTGTAGTTGATCTCCTGCTGTCCGGCGGTGCCGACCTCGTGGTGGGCGCGTTCGGGGACCAACCCGACCTCGCGGAGCATCGAGACCATGGAGTCACGCAGGTCGGCGAACTGGTCGTTCGGCGGCACCGGGAAGTACCCGCCCTTGTAGCGCGTCTTGTAGCCGAGGTTGCCGCCCTCCTCCTCGCGACCGGTGTTCCACGCTGCTTCGACGGAGTCGATGTGATAGAAGCCGGAGTGCTGGGTGGTGCCGTAGCGGATGTCATCGAACAAGTAGAACTCCGCCTCCGGCCCGAAGAAGACCGTGTCGGCGATTCCGGTGGAGTTCAGGAAGGCCTCGGCCTTGGCGGCGACGTTGCGGGGATCGCGGGAGTAGGGCTCATCGGTGAACGGGTCCACGATGGAGAAGTTGACCACCAGGGTCTTGTGCGTCCGGAACGGGTCCACGAATGCGCTGGAGACATCCGGGACCAGTTTCATGTCGGACTCATGGATGGCCTGGAACCCACGGATGGAGGACCCGTCGAACATCAGGCCATCGGAGAAGGCGCCCTCCTCGAACGCTTCCACCGGGATGTTGAAGTGCTGCATCACCCCCGGCAGGTCGCAGAACCGGACGTCGACGAACTCCACGCCTTCGTCCTTGGTGAATGCGATGGCTTCTTCAGCGCTGCTGAACATGCGGGCTTCTCCTTGATTGATGAGACCCATACGGGGTGCTTTACGGCAATGCGAGTGTTATGGCTTGGGCATTATATTCACATGGTGCGGTGTTTAGGTATAGCAGGCGTGGCGTTGAGGTTGGTCGGGTCAATCTGCCGGGTCCGTGCAGGTGGAGGAGGTAGCCGGAGGGGTCGTACTACCGTGGAGCGGTGACGAGCGAGCCTACTGAGCATCAGAACCTGGAGCGCCCCCCGGCGCGGAACTTCTGGGGCCGTCGGGTGCTGGCGATCCTGGTGGACTGGTTCGCCTCGATGGCCGTCGCGCTGGTGTTCTTCGCAGGGGATCCGCTGGCGAACCTGGTGATCTTCGCCGTCACCACGTGGGTGCTGCAGGCCACCCTGGGCACCACCATCGGGCACCGACTGGTGGGCGTGGCCACCCGGACCGAGCAGGGGACCACACCCGGATTCCGGCGCGCCCTGATCCGCACGGTGGCCCTCTGCCTGTTGTTCCCGCCGATCGTCACCGATGCGCACGGCCGCGGCTTGCACGAACGCTGGTCCGGGACCCACATCGTGCCGTTGCGCTGAGGTCGCAGCCAACAGGTGCGCGACCGAGGGGGGAACGGCCGGCGGGTCGCAGGCGAAGTCCGGACAGGTAGCGCGCCAGGACCGACGACGAGGAGTCGCCTCGCTGGTGATCCCGGCCGCCTGCGCGATGTTATCTGCCTCGCATCCCCTTGCGGTCCGGCCGCATCTTGGTGATGTCGACGCCCTTGGGTATGGGCAGGCGGCCTGAGCGCAGTGCCCGCAGCCGCTTGGACACCTCCGCCACCTCGACCTTGGTCAGTTTCGGCTTCTGCCGCTGGACCTTCTTGGCGATCTTGGGCAGCGGGATCTGGCCCTCCTCGCGGCCGCACTGCAGCAGGATGATCGGGACGTTCGGCAGCACCCGGGCCACCTTGCGGCGCTCGGCCTCGAGCAGCCGCTTCAGCCGGTGCGGCGGGCCCTCTCCGATCAGCACCACACCGGGACGGCCTACGGCGCGGAAGACCAGGTCCTGGCTGCGCGGATCCACCGCGATCGGCTCCTCCTCGATGTTCCAGCCGCGACGGATGGTGCCGAGCGCGGAGCCGGTCGCGCCGGGCCGGCCCTCGATCCGCCCATAGGCCACCGACTCGGCCCATCTGGAGAGCAGGAACATCGCCCCGAGCAGGGTGAAGGGGAACACCAGCACCGGGACGTAGATCGGGAATCCGATCAACTGCCCCAGCACGGCGCCGACGGCGGTGCCGCCCACGATGATCAGCAGGATCCACCAGGTGATCGACGGTCGCGCCTTGCGAACCATCGTGAAGATCTCCCAGAGCTGGTGGTACCAGCGCCGCTTCTTCACCTTCGGCGTCTTATCGGATGCGTCTTTCTTGGCCATGATGCCCCCAGCCTAGTGCTCCGCGGAGCCCGGCCGGGCGCGGCGCTAGTGAGGTCCGCTCACTACTTGTGGATAACCGGAACGGGGACGGCACCGATTGTGGTTGCCTGAGCAGCATGCAGGTCCCCGGCTACCGGATGAACGGCCCGATCGGCTTCGGCGCCGACGGCGCCACCTGGCTGGCACGCAATGATGACGGGGACGCAGTGGCCGTACGGATGCTGGCGCAGGTACCTCCCGAGCGGCACCGCCACCGGCTGGACCGGTTGGAACGGCTGGCCGGGGTAGAGCACCCGCACCTGGTCAGATTGCGGGAAGTCATCAGCACCGGGCCTGCGCAGGCAGCCCTGGTCACCGAGGCCGTCCCAGGACCCACCCTGGCCACCCTGCGAGTGGGGCGGGGTGGCCTCGGTGTGGACGAAGCCACCGGCATCGGTGCACAACTCGCCTCGGCGCTGGTAGCGCTGCACGAAGCCGGGATCATCCACGGTGATGTCTCCCCGGCCAACGTGGTGCTGAGCCCCGGGGAGGGAGCCGTCCTGGTGGATCTGGCCGGGGAACCCTCCCGAGAGATCGGGACCGGGGGTTTCGCCGCCCCGGAACAGGATCGGGGCGAGGTACCGACCGCGGCTGCCGACATCTACGCCCTGGCCAGGCTGGTGGCCTGGCTGGTGCCCGAGCACCACCAGACCCACGTGCGGGAACGGCTCGCCCCGGCATTGGCCGCCGAGCCGCACCAGCGCTGCACCGCGCAGGAGCTCCACGCGACCCTGGGCAACTATCCCGTCGCACCCGTCAGCGTCCCGGACCTGCGTTCCCTGGCCGGCGTGAGCGTGCGGGAGCACGCCCAGCGAGACGTGACCCGCCGCAGACACGATCACCGACCGCGCCACCGGGCCGATACCGGTAGCCGCCGGGTGGTGGTCGCCGTGCTGCTCGCCGTCGTGCTGGCCGTGGGCCTGGTCTGGATGCTGCCGCGCACCACAACCCTGCCCGGGGCGGATGCGGAGGAGACGGTCACCCCCATCGGTATGTCCACGACCACGCAAGAGGCGGCACGTCCCGGCGAGCACATCGATCGTGTCGAGGCAGCGGGTGATCCGGTCGCGGCCGTCCGGGCGCTGACCCTGGCACGGGACGAGGCCCTGAACACCGCCGATTCCCGCGCCCTCACCAGGCTGACCATCCCCGGGTCGCCCGCAGCCGCCCAGGACTCGGCCCTGGCCGATGCGCTGAATGAGGGAGACGTGCAGGTGACGGGGCTGGCGACCGAGGTGGTCCGTGCCGAGGAGATCACCACTCCCGCGACCGGGGGTGCCGGGGCGCAGGAAGCCGGGGACGCCTCGAGCCCGTGGCCGGGACCGGCCGACGACGAAGGCGCGGCATCGGCGTCGGTACGGGCGGTTCTGCACACGCGCGAGCACAGGCTCACCACGCCGGAGGGCACCGCCACCGTCCGCGCCGAACGCACCTGCGTGGTCTTGGATCTGCGAGCCGGGAGCGACGGTTGGCAGGTGGCGCAGGTGGGCCGGTGCTGATCAGCCCAGCAGCTGCTCGGCAGCGAGGGCGATCGTGGGAGCGGTGAACGTGAATCCGTCGTCGACCAGGACGCGGGGTACCATCCGCTGCGATGCTGTGATCTCGCGGGCGAACTCACCCAGCACCAATCGGATCCCGAAGGCCGGTGCCGGGACGAACGCCGGCCGGCCGAGCTGGCGGGCCAGCGTCGTCGTGACGTTCTTGTTGCGTTCGGGCGTGGGCGCGGACACGTTCACCGGTCCGGTCACCCCCGAGCCCAGCAGGTGCACCATCGCCCGGACATGGTCGGCGCGGGTGATCCATGCCCACCACTGGCGTCCCGAGCCCAACGGTCCGGCGAGTCCGAGGCGCAACAGCGGCATCATTCGGGCCAGCGCCCCCGCGGCGGGGTCCAGCACCAGCCCCGTGCGCAGGAACGCGACCGGTACCCCGGCCCGCACCGCCGGGTCCGCCGCTGCCTCCCACGCCTGGCACACGCTCGGCACGAATCCCTCCCCGTTGGGGGAGTCCTCGGTGAGTTCCTGCTCTCCACCGTCGCCGTAGTAGCCCACCGCGGAGGCCTGCAGGAACCGGATCCGTTCCCCACCGCGCGCGCGCTCGGCGAGGGCGTTGGCCAGTAGTGCCGTGCCATGCACCCGGGAGGTGATGATCAGCCGCCGGTAGCGGGCGTTCCAACGACGATCGCCCATGCCCGCCCCACCCAGGTTCACCACGGCGCTGGCATCCTCCAAGGCAGCCTGCGGCAGGACGCCCGCGTCGGGATCCCACTGCACCTCGTCGGGGCCGCGGGCGGGGCGGCGCACCAGTTGGCGAATCGTGTGGCGCTGTTCGGTCAGGGCGTGGGCCAGTGCCGAGCCCAGGAAGCCGGAGGCCCCGGCCAGGACGGTTACGCTCACAATTCAGCGTCCTTTCCGGTCGGGGCCCTCGGCGGCCGGCTGGGCCGGCATCTGGGTTGGGCGGTCAGAGACCGAGAGCGGCCTCGAACGCGCCCTCCTCCAACCGGTTCTTCACGGCGGTCAGGAAGCGCCCGGCGTCGGCGCCATCGACCAGTCGGTGGTCGTAGGACAGCGACAGGTAGACCATTGACCGCACCGCGATCACCTCGGCACCGTCGATCACGTCCACGACGGGGCGCTTGACGATCGTGCCGATGCCCATGATGCCCACCTGCGGCTGCAGCAGGATCGGGGTGTCGAACAGCGCACCACCCGACCCGGTGTTGGTGATGGTGAAGGTCCCGCCGGACAACTCGTCCGGGGTGATCTTGTTCGCCCGGGTGCGGTCTGCCAGGTCCGCGATGCTGCGAGCGATCCCGGCGATGTTGAGGTCACCGGCGTCCTTGACCACCGGCACCACCAGGCCGCGCTCGGTGTCCACCGCGATACCCACGTTCTCGGCGCCGTGGTAGACGATCTCCTCACCCTCGATCGAGGCGTTCAGGTTCGGGTAGGTCTTGAGCGCCTCGGTCGCCGCGAGCGTGAAGAACGGCAGGTAGGTGAGCTTGACGCCCTCGCGGCGTTGGAACTCCGCCTTCGCCTTGTCCCGCAGTCGCGCCACCCTGGTGACATCCACCTCCACCACGGTGGTGAGCTGGGCCGAGACCTGCAGGGACTCCACCATCCGCTTGGCCACGATCTTGCGCAACCGGGACATCTTCTCCCGCGTGCCGCGCAGCGGCGAGACCTCCCCAGCCGCGCTCGGCTCGGCCTTCTTCTCCGCCGGGGCCTCCTTCGGCTCCTCTTCCTTGGCCTGGGCGGCCTTGGCCGCCGCCTCGGCGGCGTCGAGCACGTCCTGCTTTCGGATGCGCCCACCGACGCCGCTGCCGCTCACGTCCGCCAGGTCCACGCCCTTGTCGGCAGCGAGTTTGCGCACGAGCGGGGTCACGTAGGCGACCGGCTCATCGCCCGAGTCCGCCGTGGGAGCGTCCTCTTGCTTGGGCGCCGGCTCGGACTTGGCTGGTTCGGGCGTTTCCGGTTCGGGTTCGGACTTCTCCGGCTCGGGTTCGACGTCCTCCGGGATCTGGGCCTGACCGGTCTCCGGTGTTTCCTCACCCTCGGCCTCCGCGGCGTCGGAACCCCCGGAGGCGTCCACCCCCTGCTCGGGCTTGCTGGGCTTCTCGTCCTGCTCGGGCTCGCTGGGCTGCTCAGCGCTCTCACTGGGCGCCTCGGCCCCGGAGTCGCTGCCGGCGTCACCGGAGCCGACGTAGGCCAGCGCAGCGCCCACCTCGACGGTCTCGTCCTCCTCGACCACGATCTCCAGCAGTGTGCCGGCCACGGGCGAGGGGATCTCGGTGTCGACCTTGTCGGTGGAGATCTCCAGCAGCGGCTCGTCCACCTCGACCTCATCGCCCACGGACTTCAGCCACTGGGTGACGGTGCCCTCGGTGACGCTTTCGCCCAGTTCGGGCAGGTTGACGGCGGTGCGCTCACCGCCGCCACCGGAGTCCTGCGACTTGGGTGCGGAGTCGGACTCCCCACCCTTGTCGTCGGCTTCCGGCTCGGGCTCGGGCTCCGGCTCTTCCTCGGCGGCCGGGGCCTCATCCTCGTCGGACCCGGCGTCGGCCGGGCTCTCCTCCTCGGAGGCACCCTCGTCGTCGGAGGCGCCCTCCTCGGCGTCGTCCCCGCCTGAGGCACCCTCACCGCTGCCGATGACGGCCAGTTCGGCCCCCACCTCGACGGTTTCGTCCTCCTCGACCAGGATCTTCTCCAGCACTCCGGCCACGGGCGAGGGGATCTCGGTGTCGACCTTGTCGGTGGAGACCTCCAGCAAGGGCTCGTCCACCTCAACTTCATCACCGACGGACTTCAGCCACTGAGTGACAGTGCCTTCGGTAACGCTCTCGCCCAGAGCGGGCATCTGCACGGATTCGGACATGACCTTCTCAGTCTCCTTCGTCGGGTCAGTGATTCGAGTGCAAGGGTTGACCGGCCAGAGCCAGCGCCGCCTCGCCGAGCGATTCGTTCTGTGTGGGGTGAGCGTGAATGAGCGGTGCCACGTCCTCAGGGTATGCCTGCCAGCCCACCATCAACTGCGCTTCACCGATGAGTTCGCCCACACCTTGACCGATCAGATGGGCGCCCACGATCGGTCCATCGTTCACCCGCACCAGTTTGACCAGCCCCTGTACGCCCTGGATCTGGCTGCGTGCGTTGCCGGCGAGGTTGAACTCACCGGTCTGCACCGACTCCTCGCCGTGCTCCTGCCGGGCCTGTGTCTCGGTCAGGCCGACGGCGGCAACCTCGGGGTCGGAATAGGTCACCCGGGGAATGGTGTCATCCGCGACCGGCACGGGGCGCAAACCCGCGATCTCCTCGGCGACGAAAATGCCGTGGGCGAATGCGCGATGGGCTAGTTGCGCGCCGCGCACCACGTCCCCGACGGCGTAGATCCCTTTGCGGCTCGTGCGCAGTCGCTCATCGGTGGCGACGAAACCGTCTGCGAGGTCCACCCCGGCGTCTTCCAGCCCCAGGTGAGCGGTCACCGGTGTCCGGCCCACACTGACCAGCAGCACCTCGGCCGTGACCTCGGTGCCGTCGGCCAAGGTGATGGAGACCTGGTCGCCCTGATCGTCCACGTGCTCTACCCGGGCCTCGGTCCGGACGGTGATCCCGCGCTTCTTGAACGCCCGCCGCAGCCCTTTGCTCAGGTCTTCGTCCTCACCGGGTAGGAGGTGGGGCAGGGCCTCCACCACCGTGACCTCGGTGCCGAGCGAGCGCCACATACTGGCGAACTCGACACCCACCACCCCGCCACCGATCACGATCGCCGAACTGGGGATCCACTCCAGTTCCAGCGCCTGGTCCGAACTCAGCACCCGTCCGCTCAGGGAGGCCCCGGGCAGGCTGGCTGGCCGGGAACCGGTAGCGACAACGACATGGCGGCCCCGCACGGGCGCGTCGTTGACCATCACGGTGTTGGCATCGGTGAGCATGCCCCGACCTGGGATGAGCTCGATGCTGCGGGCCGACACGAGCGACTGCAGCCCCTTGTACATCCGGTCCACCACGGTCCGCTTGCGGTGCTGCATCACGGCCATGTCCAACCCCTGGAGCGATGCGAGCACACCGAAGTCCTCGCCCTGGCGCACCACGTCGGCCACGTGCGCCGACTGGAGCAGCGCCTTGGTGGGGATGCAGCCGCGGTGCAGGCACGTTCCGCCCACCCGGTCGACCTCCACCATGGCTACCGACAGTCCGAGTTGGGCTCCGCGCAGAGCCGCTGCGTAACCGCCGCTACCGGCGCCGAGCACGATGAGGTCGTACGGGACGGACTCCTCGTCGTTCACGGGCTGCTCCTCGATCGCGTCGGTACCGAATGGCGCGGGGTGCCACCATCTTGGCACTGGTTGGGCCTTCGCCCCAATCGAGCCGGCCGGTGCGGTCCGATCGGATGCGCCCCGGGCCGGCTCAGGCGTTCGCGGCGTCCTCGAGCAGGCGCAACATCGTGCGCACACCCACCCCGGTGCCGCCCTTGGGAACGTAGTGGCGGGGAGAGGCTTCGTTGAAGGCCGGTCCGGCGATGTCCAAGTGCGCCCACGGGGTGTCGCCGACGAACTCCTGCAGGAACAGCCCGGCGGTGAGCATCCCACCGAAGCGGTCCCCGATGTTGGCGAGGTCGGCCACGGTCGACTTCAGCGACGGGCGCAACTCACCCGGCAACGGCATCGGCCAGAACTGCTCACCGCTGGTGCTGGCTGCGGCCACCACCTGCTCGCGCGCGTCGTCGGTGCCCATCACGGCGCTGACCTGGTTGCCCAGGGCCACCATCTGAGCACCGGTGAGGGTGGCGATGTCCACGATCAGATCCGCCTTGGCCTCGGTCGCGGCGACCAGCGCATCGGCAAGCACCAACCGGCCCTCGGCGTCGGTGTTGAGGACCTCCACGGTCTTACCGCCGCGGATCTCGATCACGTCCGAGGGCCGTTGGGCGGTGCCTGAGGGCATGTTCTCGGCCAGCGCCAGGTAACCGGTCACGGCGATCGGCAACTTGAGCTCGGCGGCCGCCAGCACGGTGTGCAGCACGGCGGCGGCGCCGGCCATGTCCAACTTCATGGTCTCCATGCCCTTGGCGGGCTTGATCGACAGACCGCCGGAGTCGAACGTGATGCCCTTGCCGACCAGGGCGTAGTGGGTCTTGGCCTTGGCCGGCTTGTAGGTCAGGGTGACCAGCCGGGGCCCGCGGTCCGAGCCCTGGCCCACGCCGAGCAACCCGCCGTAGCCGCCGGCCCGCAGAGCCTTCTCATCCAGCACCTCGATCCCCACCTTGGTGCCCTTGACGAGGCCGCGGGCGGTCTCGGCGAAGGACTCCGGGTACAGGTCCTTCGGGGAGGTGTTGACCAGGTCCCGGGTGGCGTTGACCCCCTGGGCGAGGATCCGTGCCCGCTCCACCGCGTCCTTGACCGCCTTCTGCTTGGCGGCTCCGCAGATCACCACGATCTGGGCAGGGGTCGGCACGTCCTTCTTGTACCGCGTGAAGCGGTAGGCCCCGAGCAGGGCCCCCTCGGTGACGGCGCCGGTGGACTCGGCGTCCTCCAGCCCGAAGAGGAGGGCGATGTTCTTGGCGCCCTCCAGTTCGCGCACCGCGGAACCGGCGGCGCGACGGATCTGCTCGGCATCGGGCTGCCCATCCACCTCGCCCAGTCCGGTGAACGCCACGGTGGTTGCCGCCAGCTGCTCCGGGGCGGGCACGCGGGTCACCTTGCCCGGCTCCCCGGAGATGTCCAGCAGTTCGATGGTGCCGGCGAGCGCGGCGCGCACCTGGTCATCCAGGGCTGGGTTGGCCAGCAGGGAGGCGGATCCGCCATTCTCGTACACCGGGATCACCAGGGCGTCGGCAGGCAGGCGGACAGGGCTCTTGGAAGTCAGCGTCAGTTCAGTCACGTACGTCATGGTACCGACCAGCGACTACTGTGCTGCCTGTGCTGATCCTGACATGGTGCATCATCGGCGCTTCCCTGGTTCTCGCCGGGTGGGCGGGCATTCGCGGCCTCCGCGACCGTCCGGTGATCTTCATCCAACTGATCGGCGGCGCGTTGGTGGTCCTGGCGATCATCGCGCAGATGGTGGTGACCGGCATCGCCCTGGGGTCGGCGGAGCACACGGTCGACACCGTGCTGCTGTGGGGCTACCTGATCACGGCGCTGGTGCTGCTGCCGGCCGCCGGCTGGTGGGCGGTGCTGGACCGATCCCGCTGGTCCTCGGTGGTGCTGGTGGTGGCGGCCTTCACGATCGCGGTGTTGCAACTGCGGATCTGGCAGATCTGGGTGATCGGGTGAACACGGCACTGACCCCGGCTGAGGACACCCGCCGACCCGCCTACGGCGCCGGGCGCGCTTTGATCGTCGTCTACGCCGTTTTCGCGATCTCGGCGACCGCCCGCTCGGGAGTGCAGTTGATCAGGGACGCCGGTGAGGCACCGCTGGCCTACGGCCTGTCCGCCTTTGCCGCGGTGGTCTACCTGGTCGCGACCATCGCACTGGCGCACAACGGCCGGCGGTGGCGGCGGGTCGGCTGGCTCGCGGTGCTGATCGAACTGGTGGGAGTGGTGCTGGTGGGGTTGCTGACCCTGACCGATCCCGGACTGTTCCCACGGGAAACCGTGTGGTCCGGTTTCGGGGCGGGTTACGGCTACCTGCCCGCAGTGCTGCCGTTCCTCGGCCTGAGCTGGCTGTGGTGGTCACGACCGGGCCGGGTCGCGGCGCAGTGACCGCCCACGTGCGAGGGTGGACCCGATGACGACGCGCCCACCGGATCCGTGGTCCGGCCGAGCCCTCGAGCCCCCGGAACGGACTGTGCCGCGCCCGGGCCCGGCCGCGGCCGCCTACCGGGCGGTCTTCGCCCGCGTGCTGGCCAGGAGCGACCCGGAACGGGCCCACCACCTGGCGGCCACCGCGATCGGGCTCGCCGGCCGGCTGGGTCCCGTGCGGACGGCGGTGTCGCTGCTCAGCGGCGCTTCGGCGAATCGGCGGGCACTGCGCGCCGCGGCCGCCGATGGCCTCCGGCGCCGGGCGCCCACGGCGGGCGGCTCCGTACCGCAGCCCGCACCGACGCTGTTCGGCAGAGCCACCGGTGGCCCGCTGGGTCTGGCCGCAGGTTTCGACAAGAACGCCACCATGGTCGCCGGATTGGCGGCCCTCGGGTTCGGGTTCGTCGAGATCGGTACCGTCACCGCACGCCCCCAGCCCGGCAACGAACGTCCGCGCTTGTGGCGCGTTCCCGAGCGGGCCGCCCTGGTGAACCGGATGGGGTTCAACAATGACGGCGCCGCCGTGGTGGCCGAGCGCCTGCACCGGTTGCGTCGCACCGCGGCCGGGCGGCGCGTGGTGCTGGGTGTCAACATCGGCAAATCCAAACTGGCCCCGGCCGCCGAGGCGGTCGCCGACTACGCCTACAGCGCGCGCATGCTCGCCCGCTACGCCGACTACCTGGTGGTGAACGTCTCGTCGCCGAACACCCCGGGCCTGCGGGACCTGCAGCAGATCAGTTCGTTGCGCCCGATCCTGACGGCCGTGCAACAGGCCGCCGATGCCGGTGCGGCCCGCCCGGTACCGGTACTGGTCAAGATCGCCCCGGATCTGGCCGATGACGACGTCGATGCGGTGGCGGACCTGGCCGCCGAACTGGGCCTGGATGGTGTGGTGGCGGTGAACACCACGATTGATCACGACCACGGCCCCGGTGGCATGTCCGGAATACCGGTACGTGCCCGCGGCCTGGAGGTGGTCGCCAGGTTGCGGCGACGATGCGCCCCCGGGCAGGTCATCATCGGCGTCGGCGGAATCAGTTCACCGGCCGACGCGCGCGCCTATCTCGCGGCCGGCGCCGACGCGGTCCAGGCCTACACCGCCTTCATCTACGCCGGCCCCACCTGGGCGGCCTGGATGAACCGGTCGTTGCTGCAGCGCTGAGCCACGCCGTACCCGCTGGGTCACACCGGCATCGAACCGGCCCGGCCAGGCAGCCGCGTCCCCAGCGGCAGCGGTCGGCTCAGACCGGGAACTGGCCGCGCTTGACGACCGGGCGGGGCAGCCGCATGCGCCGCAGGTAGAAGGCGCGGAACACCACGTACATCAGCGGCCCACGGCCGAGTCTGTCCGCGCCGAACTTCGCGCGAGCCTTGTTGCGCACCCGCACCGCCAGGATCACCGCATCGATGATCGCCAGCAGCACGAAGACGTAGGCCACCAGGATCGCGGTGATAATGACCTCGATGAAGGCCGGGAACAGGTTTCCGGCGAGCAGGACCAGGATGATCAGGATCGCCGCCGGCAGGAACAGCTCACCCGGGGACCAGCGGGCATCGACGTAGTCCCGCATGAACCGGCGTGCCGGTCCGCGGTGCTGCGGGGGCATTCTGTCCTCGTCGCCGGAGAGCATCGCCTCCTGCTGTTCACGGCGGGCCCTGGCGAACTTCTCCCGCTGGCTGCGCCGCGCAGCGCCGCGATCGTTGGGGACCAGGGGTCGCCGGTTGGCGGCCTCGGCGTCCTTGCGCTTGGGCGTGGGCCGACCCTTGCGGCCGTCCACCGACGTCGGCGGTTCCGGTTCGCTGGGCTGAGGCTGCGGAGGATTCTTCTGGCGTCCGAACACCCCACCAGGGTAGCCGCTCCGTCACCGGCGCCCGGCCCCGCCCCACAGTCGGCACCGGCACCGCGGTCGGCACCGCCGCACCAGCCGGGCGTGACACCCAACTGCGGTGGTGGGGGACAATGGCAGCGTGCGTGTGCTGATCGCCCCGGACCACTTCGGTGGCACCCTGACCGCTGCCCAGGCCGGGCAGGTCCTGGCCCGCCCCTGGGACGGGGGCGGGCACGAAGTTCTCACGGCCGCGATGAGCGATGGCAGCACCGGCCTTATCGACGCCGTGCAGGCCGCCCGTGGCGGCACGCTCACCCCGATCGAGGTGCGTGGTTCGCTCGGCAGCCCGGTACCGGCCGCTGTGCTGCACGTGGGTGGGGACGGCGGCGGCACCGCCTACATCGACGGTGCGGCCCTCCTGGGGTTCAGCGCTGACGGGAGCAGCCCCGAGGACGCCCGCGCCCGGGCCGTCGAGGGTTCCAGCGCCGGGCTCGCCGACCTCCTGCAGGCAGCCGTGGCCGGTGGCGCCACCCGGGTGGTGATCGGACTGGGTCCCAGCCCCACCCATGACGGCGGCGCCGGCCTGTTGCGCAGGTTGACCGAACTGACCGGCCTCGGAACTGGCACCGACGCGCCTGCCTGGTCTGCACTCGCCGGGTTGCGCGAGCACCTGGCCGGCGTGGATCTGGTCGTGGCTGCGGCGACGGACACCCCGTTGGTGGGGCTGCACGGGGCGGGTGCAGGACTGCAACGGTTCGGCATCAACGCCCTTGAGGCGCAGCAGATCGAGTCCGCCACGTCCGTCTTCGCTCATGACGCCGCCGGCCACGCCCGGGCCCTGACCCCGCTGCGGCCGGTCCTGGCGGGACATGCGCACGTGCTGGAACCGAGCAGTTCGCACACCGGCGCCGGGGGAGGCGCGGCCTTCGCACTGGGACTGCTCGGCGCACGGGTGCTGCCCGGTGCCGCCGTCGTCGGCGAGGAAGTCGGGTTGCGCGATCTGATGTCACGGGCGGACCTGGTCCTGACCGGGACTGCCTCGCTGGACGCCGACGCGATGCATGAAGGAGTCGTGGCCACGGTCGGGTCACTGGCGGCCGAACGCGGGCTACCGGTGGTGGCAGTGGCTCACGAGGTCTACGTCAACCGCCGGGAGATGGCCACCGTCGGGATCAGCGCCGCGTATCCGCTGATCGACCAGCCACTGGTACCCGGGAACCGGCCCGCGGCTGCCCACCCGGCCGATCCGGTGCAGGCCCTGGGCGCTCGTTCGGTGCGGGTGATGCGCAACTGGGCGACCGCCTGAGGTCACCCGCCGCCGAGGCTGCCCACCGCCGTCGGATGCGCCCGGGCCTCAGCGGACGGGTCACCGCCCACGTGCCGAACCGTCCCGCGCACCCGAATCGCGCAGAACCCGGGATCGGAATCTGGGCCAGTGCGGGTTACAGTTGACGCAGAAGTCGCGAGGCGACCGAGCACAACCCCGAGCCGGAGAGACGACGATGAGCCAGACCACCGAAAACGATGTCACCCACGAGGTGCTGCTGACCGACGTTGCAGCGGCCAAGGTCAAGGCCCTGCTGGAGCAGGAGGGTCGGGACGACCTCCGCCTGCGGGTGGCCGTGCAACCCGGTGGTTGTTCCGGGCTGATCTACCAGCTCTACTTCGACGAGCGCCTCCTCGACGGAGACGCCGTGCGCGGCTTCGACGGCGTCGAAGTGATCGTGGACAAGATGAGCGTGCCGTACGTGAGCGGGGCGACCATCGACTTCGCCGACACGATCGAGAAGCAGGGGTTCACCATCGACAACCCCAACGCCGGGGGATCGTGCGCCTGTGGGGACTCCTTCCACTGAGCGCGCAGTGGCGGCGGGGCCTGCGCGGCGCCGCGGCGATAGGTGCTGCGCTGGTGCTTCTGGTCGGCTGCGCCGGCGACCCTGATCCAGGATCGCAGGAGGGTTCCGACGGCGATCCCGGAACGACGCAGACCGACGACGACGCCGGTGCGCCCGGCGATGAGATGCCGCAGGTGTCGGCCGAGTTCGGCTCCTCCGCGGAGATGACGTTCCCCGATTCGGGCGCTCCGGCGGGCCTCCGGGTGGAGGTGCTCGAGGAGGGCGACGGTGAGGTGGTCGCCGAGGAGGCGCCGGTGCTCGCCGACTACGCCGGGCACGTGTGGGGACAGGCCGAGCCATTCGACTCCTCCTTCGAACGGGGTGCCCCGGCCATGTTCGCGCTCAGCTCGGTGGTGCAGGGCTGGTCCCGGGGCATACCCGGCCACCCCGTTGGATCGCGGTTGCTGATCTCGATACCTCCGGAACTCGGCTACGGGGCCTCCGGCAACCCCGACGCCGGGATCGGCGGTGAGGACACCATCGTGTTCGTGGTCGACGTCATCGACACCGCCGGGCCTGATGCCGCCGGGGCCGCCGATGCCACCCCGGTTGCCGAGCCTGAGGACCTGCCGGTGACCATCGAGGGCGAACTCGGCTCGCCGGCCCTGCCGACCGTGCGTGAGGACGCACCGGAGCCGCCGGAGGCGACGGTGCAGGTCATCGCCGAGGGTGACGGTGACGTACTGGCGCCGGGGCACACCGTGGCCCTCGCCTACTCGGTGGTGTCCTGGACGAACGAGGAACGGGACAGCACCTGGCCCGAGCACGAAGGTTCCCAAAACGGTCCGTGGGTCGCCCGGATCGGTCAGGGACAGTGGGCCGACCTGCTCGTTGACGTCCCGGAAGGCTCCCGGGTGCTGATCACGATGCCGCAGGGCGAGGGGGCCCCGGGTGTGGCGATCCTCACCGACATCATTCTGACCCACGGAGCCTGATCCGGCCCCGTTCGGAGCCGATGACACGACGCTCAACCGGGGCCGTGTCAGAACCTGACAGCATGTCACCTCGGATGTGTTCTCGCAGGTGGGGATGGGGCGAGTTGGCGTGCTCGCATCCCGGCGGAGGGGCTAGGCTTGGGGCAGTTCATCCATGAGATCGGAAGGCGTCCGCATCGTGTCCGTCCCTCCTGTACGGAGATCACCGTCACGCAGAGCCAGGCCAGTGGTACTGGGCTTGATCGGCCTGCTCGTTCTGGCAGGCTGCTCGACCGAACAGGTCCAGCGTGGCTGGCTGCCCGGCCCTGAAGGTATGACCGAACACACCGACACCTTGGTGCAGTTCTGGGTGGACACCTGGATCGCGGCCCTCCTGGTGGGTGTGCTGGTCTGGGGGCTGCTGATCTGGTGCGTCATCGTGTACCGCAAGCGCAAGCACGACAACACCCTGCCGGTGCAGTTGCGCTACCACCTGCCGCTGGAGTTGCTCTACACCTTCGTCCCGCTGGTGATGGTGGGCGTGCTGTTCTACTACACGGCCGCTATCCAGGACGAGCAGACCGACGTGACCGGTGAGTACGACCTGCAGATCGAAGCGATCGGACGGCAATGGGCGTTCGACTTCAACTACGTCGACGAGGACGTCTGGGACACCGGGGACCCGTGGGACAACGACTTCACCCCCGAAGAGGTGGTGACCAGCGCTCCGGAGGAGGTGCCGACCCTGGTGCTTCCGGTGGACCAGACCGTGGAGTTCGTGGTGCTCTCGCGCGATGTCGCGCACTCCTTCTGGGTGCCGGCCTTCCTGTACAAACTCGACATGATCCCGGGCGAGCGCAACGTCTTCCACATCACCCCCGGGGTGGAGGGCACCTATATCGGCAAGTGCGCCGAACTGTGCGGTGAGTTCCACGCGAACATGCTCTTCAACGTCGAGGTCGTCTCCGAAGCGGAGTTCGAGGAGCACATCGCCGCGCTGCGTGAGGCCGGGCAGACCGGTCAATTGGATTCCAGCCTGGACCGGATCTCGATTCCGTCCGGTCAGCGGACCCCTGGCCAGGGAGAGGATGACTGATGGCTATCGACGAACGTGACACCAGCACCGGGCATGCCGTCGACGCGGTGCCGGGACTCACTCCGGACCGTCAGAGCCTGGGCACCTCGGTGGTCAAGTGGATCACCACCACCGACCACAAGGTCATCGGCAACCTGTACATGGTGACCTCCTTCATCTTCTTCGCCTTCGGGGGCCTGCTGGCCCTGGTGATCCGGGCCGAACTGTTCGCGCCGGGCATCCAGGTGGTCACCAGTGCCGAGCAGTTCAACCAGTACTTCACCATGCACGGCACGATCATGCTGCTGCTGTTCGCGACACCCCTGTTCGCCGGGTTCGCCAACGCCATCATGCCGTTGCAGATCGGCGCCCCGGACGTGGCGTTCCCGCGGCTGAACATGTTCTCCTACTGGTTGTTCACCTTCGGTGGACTGATCGCCGTGTCCGGGTTCCTCACCCCACGTGGTGCGGCCAGTTTCGGTTGGTTCGCCTACACGCCGCTGTCGCTGGAGACCTACTCGCCCGGACTCGGGTCGGACCTGTGGGTCACCGGGCTGATCATGACCGGATTCGGCACCATCTTCGGTGCAGTCAACTTCATCGCCACCATCCTGTGCATGCGGGCGCCGGGGATGACGATGTTCCGGATGCCGATCTTCACCTGGAACGTGCTGCTCACCTCGATCCTGGTGCTGATGGCCTTCCCGCTGCTCGCGGCTGCGCTGTTCGGGCTGGCCTCGGACCGGATCCTCGGGTCACAGGTCTTCGCCGCCGAGAACGGCGGTGCACTGCTGTGGCAGCACATGTTCTGGTTCTTCGGCCACCCGGAGGTCTACATCATCGCGCTGCCCTTCTTCGGCATCGTCTCCGAGGTGCTGCCGGTGTTCTCCCGGAAGCCGATCTTCGGCTACAAGGGCCTGGTCTTCGCCACCTTCGCCATCGCGGGGCTGTCGGTGACGGTGTGGGCGCACCACATGTACTCCACCGGGCAGGTGCTCCTCCCGTTCTTCGCGGTGATGACGATGCTGATCGCGGTTCCGACAGGCGTGAAGTTCTTCAATTGGATCGGCACGCTGTGGCGCGGGAAACTGACGTTCGAGACGCCGATGCTCTGGTCGCTCGGCTTCCTGGCCACCTTCCTGTTCGGTGGGCTCACCGGCGTGATCCTGGCCAGCCCGCCGCTGGACTTCTTCCTCACCGACACCTACTTCGTGGTGGCGCACTTCCACTACGTGGTGTTCGGCACCGTGGTGTTCGCGATGTTCGCGGGCTTCTACTTCTGGTGGCCCAAGTTCACCGGGAAGATGCTGGACGAACGCCTCGGCAAGGTCCACTTCTGGCTGCTCTTCTTCGGATTCCACGGCACCTTCCTGATCCAGCACTGGCTCGGTGTGATGGGCATGCAGCGGCGGATCCCGGACTACCTGCCTGAGGCCGACTTCGTGTGGATGAACCAGTTGTCGACGATCTCGGCCGTGGTGCTGGCGCTGTCGACGCTGCCGTTCCTCTACAACGTCTACAAGACCTGGCGCAAGCACCCGAAGGTCACCCTCGATGACCCGTGGGGCCACGGCGCCTCGCTCGAATGGGCCACGTCGAGCCCGCCACCACGGCACAACTTCGTGACGCTGCCGCGAATCCGCTCCGAGCGTCCTGCGTTCGACCTGCACCACCCGGAGGTTGCCGCGATGGACCACATCGAACCGGACCCGAATGTGCTGGAGAAGATCTACGGTGACGCCGAGAGTTCGGCGGAGACCTCCGTGAAGAGAGGGGACGCCCGATGACCGATACCCACACCGGGGACGCGGCCGGCTCCACCGTGAACCGGCCCAACACCCGCCGCCCGATGGGCGTGGAGATGTGGTCGTTCATTGCGCTGGCGGTCTTCTTCCTTCCCGTGTCCGTCGTCTACGGCCTCTGGTCGGACTGGGAGCCCGTCGGCACCACCGCCCTGGCCCTGCTGATGGGCATGTGGGGGATGGTGGGGTTCTTCCTGGTGCTGCAGAGCCGCAAGATCGATGCGCGGCCCGAGGACAATCCCAGCGCCACGATCGAGGACAACCCGGCCGGCGACTACGGTCATTTCGCGCCCTACAGCTGGTGGCCGTTCGTGCTCGGTATCGCCGTCTCGCTGGTCTTCCTCGGCCTGGCGGCCGGCTGGTGGGTCTTCGGCCTCGGGGTGGCCGTCGCCGTCGTGGGCCTCATCGGCCACGTATTCGAGTTCAGCCGCGGCCCGCACGCGCACTGATCACCGGCAGGCGGTAGGTCGCCGCCCCCGCTGCCGGTACGTGGCACCGACGGCACCTTACGACGACAATAGGCATCTACGACGAGGCCGCAGACCCCGCCTCCGGGGCAGGGTCTGCGGCCTCGTCGTGTGCGCGCTCGTGTCTGGCTCGCGCGTCGTGCCGTCCGGCCCGGGTCAGCCAGTCAGGCCGGCGCTGTTGGCCTTGGCGCGTTCGAGGCGAGCGGCCACATCCTGCCAGTTCACGATGTTCCAGAACGCCTTGACGTAGTCCGCCTTGACGTTGAGGTAGTCCAGGTAGAAGGCGTGCTCCCACATGTCGAGTTGGAGCAGGGGAGTGATTCCCACGGGGATGTTGCCCTGTTGGTCGAAGAGCTGGAAGATCAGGGCGCGCTGGCCCAGGTCGTCCCAGCCCAGGATGGACCAGCCCGAGCCCTGGATGCCGGTGGCGTTGGCGGTGAAGTGGTCCTTGAACCCGGAGAAGGAGCCGAACTGATCCTTGATGAACTCGCCCAGCTCGCCTTCGGGCTCGCCACCGCCGTCGGGGGAGAGGTTGTTCCAGAACACGGTGTGGTTGATGTGGCCACCGAGGTTGAATGCCAGGTTCTTCTCCAGCATGTTGACCGTGGCCAGGTCACCGGACTCACGCGCCTCGGCCATCTTCTCCAGCGCGGTGTTGGCGCCGGATACGTAGGTCGCATGGTGCTTGCTGTGGTGCAACTCCATGATCTTGCCGGAGATGTGCGGCTCGAGCGCTGCGTAGTCGTAGGGAAGGTCTGGGAGCGTGTACTGCGCCATGAATTACCTCCTGGTGGTGGTCGGTGCGGCCCTTCCGCACCGATTGGTGGCGACTGCGGATCACCCGCCGAGTGCGGGTTCCGCGGCCCTTCCTCCACCGTATCGCCTGAGCCTGCCGTGTGCTCGAGCAGGAACAGGGTCCACGATGGGACTTCGAAGCCGCGGCCCGGTGCGCGGGTAGTGCGCGCCGGCCGCGGGCTCGCGAAGGGTGGTTGAGCGTGCTTCAGCCGTGCGTGCTGGACCCGGGAGGGCCGGAACTGGTGATGCCACTGCCGACGCTTTCTTCGTCCCGCTCGTGCCCGGCGCGCTCGGCTGCTTCAATGCCCTGCTCCGTGGCGATCTCCTCGGCGTCCACAGCCGCGTGGTGGTCGTGGTGGCGGTTTGCCGCAGCGAGTTCGGCGGGCGTGACCGGCTCCACCCGGTCCTCGTAGAAGAACCGGGAAATCCGCTGGCGCAGCCGGTCCTTGTGGTAGCCCGGGCGGCGTACTCCGGCGGAGTCCTCCGGCGGGTCGATCTCCAACGGCCGGCCCGGCTCGTGGCCCACCAGGATCCAGCGCTCGTGCTCGTCGAGGGGCCTGTGCACCTCGATGTACTCACCGGAGGCGAACCGGACGATCTGCCCGGTCTCGTGACCGTGCAGCACCAGGTTGCGGTCGTTGCGCTGCAGCGCGAGGCAGATGCGTTTGGTGATGATGAAGGCGAGCACCGGGGCGACGAAGAACGCCACTCGGAGCACATGGGTGATCGTGTTCAGACTGAGGTCGAAGTGCGTCGCGATCAGGTCGTTGGCGCCGGCGAAGTTCAACACCATGAAGGCGGTGATGAAGGCGACCCCGAGACCGGTTCGCACCGGGACGTTGCGGGGCCGGTCCAGCACGTGGTGTTCGCTGTCGTCCTTGGTGACGGACCGTTCGATGAACGGGTACAGCGCGAAGAACGTGAACAGCAGACCAGGAATGATGGCCCCTGGTATCAGGATGTTCAGCGGGATGAGGTATCCGAAGACAGAGATCTCCCAGACCCCGGGCATCAGGCGCAGCGCGCCTTCGAGGAAGAGCATGTACCAGTCGGGTTGAGCGCCCGCATTGACCAGAGAGGGATCATACGGGCCGTAGTTCCAGACCGCGTTGATGCCCATCGTGGCGCCCATGAGCGACAGGAACCCGAAGACGATGAAGAAGAAGCCACCCGCCTTGGCCATGTAGACCGGGAAGAGCGGGTAGCCGACCACGTTCTTGTTCGTGCGGCCCGGACCGGGGTACTGGGTGTGCTTGTGCCAGAACACCAGGAACAGGTGCACCGAGACGAGCGCGAGGATGAGCGCTGGGATCAGGAGTACGTGGAAGGTGAACATGCGCGGGATGATGTCCACACCCGGGAACTCCCCGCCGAAGATCATCATCGAGAGGTAGGCACCCAGAACGGGAATACTGCGCGCCACGCCCTCGAGAATGCGCAGCCCGTTGCCGGAGAGCACGTCGTCGGGCAGGGAGTATCCGGTGAGGCCGGCCAGCAACCCGACGATCAGCAGCGTGAACCCGATCAGGTAGTTCAGTTCACGCGGCTTCCGGAACGCGCCGGTGAAGAACACCCGCAGCATGTGCACCACGATCGCCGCCATGAACAGCAGCGCCGCCCAGTGGTGGATCTGGCGCATCAACAGGCCGCCGCGGACGTGGAAGGACATGTATGTCGTGGAGGCCATTGCCTCGGACATGTACACGCCCTGCATGGTCTCCGGGAGCGCGTCCTCGGGGTAGTACACGTGCGCCATGGAGGGCACGAAGTGCATGGTGAGGAAGACGCCGGAGATGATCAGCACGATGAAGCTGTACAGCGCGATCTCGCCGAGCAGGAAGGACCAGTGATCGGGGAAGATCTTGCGCAGCAGGCCCTTACCGATCTTCGCCGCGCCGACCCGGCTGTCCAGCAGGTCTCCGGCGGCAGCGGCGCGCGAGGGCTTCTTCGGCACACCGGTGGGGGCGGTGGTGGTGCTCATACTCGGTCACGCTCCCAGAAACTCGGGCCGATCGGCTCGGGGAAATCATCGGCCGCGTACAGATAACCCTCGTCGTCGACGGCGATCGGCAACTGTGGGAGCGGCCGGGTCGCCGGTCCGAACACGACCTTGGCCTGGTCGGTGATGTCGAACGTTGACTGATGGCACGGGCACAGCACGTGGTGGGTCTGCCGCTCGTACAACGCCACCGGGCAACCCACGTGCGTGCAGATCTTGGAGTAGGCCACGATGCCCTCGTAGGACCAGTCCTGACGATCCTCGGGTTCGGTGAGTTCGCGCGGGTCCACGCGCACCAGGATCGCCACGGCCTTGGCCTTCTCGTCCAAGTAGTGCTCGTAGTTCTCGGTGAGTTCGTACGGCATCACGTGCACGATCGAGCCCTCGGTGATGTCTGCGGCGCGGATTCGGCCGCCACCGGGGTCGTGGGCCAGGTAGACGAACTCGGTCCCGCCGGCGTCGTTCGTGCGGGGAGCCCACGCGGTACGGCGGAACCGGTCGATGTTCCAGTCACCCCCCAGACCACCGATGAAGGGGACCAGGAAGGTCAGCGGGGCCAACAGCACCGCCCCGGCCAGGGTGCCCTTCAACAGGGGCCGGCGGGCGATGTTGGACTCCCGGGCACCGTCGCGCAGCATGCCGGCGATGGTCGCGCGGGTCTCCTCGTCGCTGCGCTGCTCCTCGCGGGGCTCACTCTGCTCCACGTCCGACATCAGCGACTTGGCCCAGTGGATCGCACCGACGCCGATGCCGAGCATGCCGACACCCAGACCGAGGCCCAGGCTCAGGTTCGACAGGCGGATGCCGCCCAGGGACACGCCCTCGTCCACGGGGAAGGCGTAGAACCCGACGACGCCGCCGATGGTGGCCAGGATCGAGATCCCGAAGATCAGGACCACCTGCCACTCGGACCGCTTCGCCGCGACCGGGTCCTCATCGCCCAGGCGTGGGCGGTGCGGCTCGATCCCGGGGTTCTCGAACCTCTCCGGCATGGTGCCGTGATCAGCCGGGACGACCTCGGCGCGCGACTGCTTTTGCTCGATGCTCATGAGGACCGTGCTCCGATCCAGATAGCGAAGCCGATGAGGCCTCCGATCCCGACCACGAAGACCCAGACACCCTCGGGCACCGTGCCGAGCGATCCCAGGGTCAGGCCCCCGGGATTGGGCTCACGCTGGGCGTACAGGTAGGCGATGATGTCACGCTTCTCCTCCGGCGTCAGGGTGGCGTCGTTGAAGACCGGCATCGACTGGGGACCGGTCAGCATCGCCTCGTAGATCTCCACGCCGGTGGACTCCCACAGCGCCGGGGCGTACTTGCCCTCGGTGAGGGCTCCACCGGCGCCGACGGCGTTGTGACACATGGCGCAGTTGGTGCGGAACAGCAGCATGCCGTTGGGGGCGTCACCGAGTTCGGGGTCGACCTGGCTGGGGCTGGGGATCGCCGGGCCCGGGCCCATGGCGGCGATGTAGGCCGCCACGTCGAATGCCTGCTGCTCGGTCAACTGTGGGGGCTTGGCCTCCGCCTGCGGGGTATTGGCCGCCATCGGCATCCGGCCGGTGACGATCTGGAAGTGCACTGATGCCGCACCCACGCCGATCAGCGAGGGGACTTCGTCACTTCCCTCGGCGTCCATGCCGTGGCAGGTGGCGCAGTTGGTGATGAAGATCCGTTCCCCGTTGGCTGCGTCGGCGTTGATCTCCTCCTCTGCTTCGGCTGCCTGTGGAGCGAAGACGGTGAACAGACCGCCCATGACCACGAGCGCAAGCATCATGAGGACAACGGGAGCCGCCCGGTGCCTTCTCTTCGCCGCGAGTGCCTTCACGATGTGTGATTCCTTCGACGTATTTCTAGTGCCAGATGGGGTGTTGCTACCTGATGAAGTAAATGGTGATGAACAGGGCGATCCAGACGACGTCGACGAAGTGCCAGTAGTACGACACCGCGTGCATGGCCGTCTCCTCGGCCTGGGTGAAGCGCTTGACGGCGTAGGAGCGACCCAGCACGAACAAGAAGGCCACCAGCCCGCCGAGCACGTGCAGTCCGTGGAAGCCGGTGGCGATGAAGAAGACCGAACCGAAACTGGAGTTGGCCATGGTCAGCCCGTGGTCGACGAGCGTGGCGTACTCCAGGATCTGCCCGGCGATGAACGCGGCGCCCAGGACGTAGGTGATGATCAACCACTCGTTCATGCCCCACTTGGTGAGCTGCCAGATCTTCCCGGTCCGCGTGCGGCGATGTTCCGCGGCAGCCCAGACGCCGAACTGGCAGGTGAACGAGGACGACACCAGGATGATCGTGATCGTCAGCGCGTAGGGGACGTCCAGGAAGCCGGTGCCCTCGGCCCACATCTCGGGGCCCGCGACGGACCTGTGCGTGAAGTACATCGCGAACAGGCCGGCGAAGAACATCAACTCGCTGGCAAGCCAGACGATGACACCGATGACGACGACATTGGGACGCTTCACGCTCACATGCGTGGTGGAGGAAGCGGTAGTTGCAGACGACACCCTGTCATTATGGCCGAGCCGGGAGCTGCGTGGCGACACACACGCCCCCGAATTGGGACTTTACGCATGACTGCGCGCGAAATCCGCCCGTGCGGTGCCTGACCTGCGGGAACGTCGTGACGAAGGGCCCGGTAACCGTCACCATCTGCTGGTCCGGCGGGCCGTCCCCGTGGGCCGCGCACCGGGACCCGACGCACTACGATGTGGGGTGACCACGGGCCGCTGTTCGGCTCACCGACCACGGGAGGATCTCGATGACCGTCGTTGCACAGGACAGCCAGCGGAGCGGTCCGCAGCCGCGGGCCCAGATCCTGCTCTACAGCGACAACTACACCACCCGCGGCAAGGTGCGGACCGCGATCGGGCGCCGGGCCTCGGTCGACACACCGCTGATCGAGTGGACCGAGGTGGCCACCCACGAGGCTGCCCAGGAGTACGTGCACAACCGCCACTTCGACCTGCTCGTGCTGGACGGCGAGACGCCCAAACACGGTGGGATGGGGCTGTGCCGCACCCTCAAGTCCGAGGTGTACAACTGCCCCCCGGTGCTGTTGCTGATCGCCCGGGCGCAGGACGCCTGGTTGGCCTCGTGGTCCGAAGCCGAGGGCGTGGTCGGATACCCCCTGGACCCGTTCGTGGTGCAGGAGGCGGTGGCCGACCTGCTGCGCGAGCACGCCACCGCCACCCAGGGCTGACCGGCCCGGCGGTCCAGGCGATGGCAGCCTTTACTTTCCCTGCGCTGATCTCCCGGCTCATCAGCGGCGAGGACCTCTCGCTGGCCGAAGCCGAGTGGGCGATGGATGAGGTGATGGGGGGCAACGCCACTGCGGTGCAGTTGGCGGCGTTCTTGGTGGCCTTGCGCGCCAAGGGGGAGTCGGTCTCGGAGATCCGGGGGCTCGCCGCCTCGATGCTGCGGCACGCGGTGACGATCGAGGTGCCCGGGCCATGCGTGGATGTGGTGGGCACCGGTGGGGACCGGCACCACAGCGTGAACATCTCCACCATGGCCGCCCTGGTGGTCGCCGGCGCCGGTGCCCTGGTGGTCAAGCACGGCAACCGGGCGGCCACGTCCTCATCGGGATCGGCCGACGTCCTCGAGGCACTCGGGGTGCGCCTGGACCTGCCGCCGCGCCGGGTGGCCGAGATCGCCGGCGAGGCCGGCATCACCTTCCTGTTCGCCCAGGTGTTCCATCCCGCCTTCCGGCATGCCGCTCCGGCCCGCCGGGAGTTGGGGCTGCCCACGGCCTTCAACGTGCTGGGCCCGCTGACCAACCCGGCCCGCCCGGAGGCCTCCGCGATCGGCGTCGGGCACAAGGAACTGGCTCCGGTCATCGCCGGGGTGCTGGCCGAGCGCGGCGACCGGGCCCTGGTGTTCCGTAGCGAGGACGGCCTGGACGAACTCTCGCCCACGGCACCGGCGGTGATCTGGCAGGCCCGGGATGGCGCGGTGACCGAACACCGACTGGACCCGGTGACAGACCTCGGTCTGGCCCCGGCCACTCTGGCGGATCTGCGCGGTGCGGACGCGGCGTACAACGCCCAGGTTGCCCGCGACCTGCTGCACGGCAAGCGCGGGGCGGTGCGCGACGCCGTCGTCCTCAACGCCGCTGCCACCCTGGTGGCCGCGGCCCAGATGCCGGGCACCGCCACCGGAGACCTCACCGATCGGCTGCGTGCCGGGATGGCCCTTGCTGAGAAGTCGATCGACCAGGCCGCCGCGGCCGGCGTCCTGGAGCGTTGGGTGCGGGCCTCCAACGCCTGACCCACGACCTGATCCACCCGTGGCGTGCCAGGGGGGTCCGGCTCAGTCCTGCATGCCCAGGGAGAAGGCCGATTCCAGGTCGTGGCGGGAGTAGGTCTGGAACGCGATGTAGGTCTGCGTGCGTCGCACGCCCGCGACCTTGCTGATCCGGTCCGCGATGACGCCGGCGAGTTCCTCGTGCCGGCGCACGCGCACCACCGCGATCAGATCGATGTCCCCGGTGACGGAATAGACCTCGGAGACGCCTTCGATCTCCGCGACCTCGGCGGCGGCCTCGGGGATCCGGTCGGCTTCGGTGTCGATCATCACGATCGAGGTCAGCATGTTTCCTCCAGAGCGGTGCGGGGTGGCGAGGGTAGGTCCATCATGCCTGCTTCGATCCCGGACCGGGATGCCGGATCCGCCACGCCGACGCCCAGGGAGCGGTGCTCGGTTTCGCGTGGATCGCGGAAGGCCGCCGCGCCCAGGTCCTGCAGATAGGCCGAGGCACCGGCCACGGGCATCGACCACCCTCCGGGCCGGTGGTGGGCATCCAGCCAGTCCACCAGTCGCACTCCGTCCTGGGCCAGCCACGCGGCGAGCAGTTCGGTCTCCTCGGCGCTGGCCGCACCCCCGAGATCCTCCGGGACGGGCACCGCGGCACCGGTGGCGCGCAACGCCTCGATCAGGGGCCGGGGGTCCTCGCCCGGCCGGCTGCGAGCTGATCCGACCATCCGTCCGTACCGGACCACCAGGACCTCCCACCCCGACCCCGGTCCGCCCGGGCGCCGGGCGGCCACGATCTCGGCGGCGCGTTGCAGGGGTGCCAGCCGCTCGGTACGGGCGGCCCCGCGCAGGAACGCGGACAGACGGTCCCGCACCTGTGCGGCTTCTTCGTAGCGCTGCTGGTGGGCCAGGGCGCTGATGGTGCGGTGCGCGCCGGCCACCACCACACTCACGCTGCCACCGAGCACCTGCCGGGCAGTCTCGGTGATCGCCTCATAGCCGGTGTCGATCTCGGCGCAGGGGGCCACGCACCGGCCCAGCTCGGCCTGCACGCACGCACTCGCCCCGGCCGGGGGCGTCACCGGCAGTCTCAGCGTGCAGGTGCGTAGCGGCACCGCCGCCACGATCGCCTCCTGTGCCTGGCGGGCCGCCGAGTGGGAGGGGAACGGCCCGATCGCCGGACCGGCCGTGGGGGCGGCGCGCACGATCGACAGGCGTGGATGAGCCTCGCTGGTCAGCCGGAGCCAGGGCTGGCGCTCAGGCGCGCGGGATCGACGGTTGTAGGGCGGTTTGTGCTCGGCGATCAGTCGCAGTTCCCGCACCGAGGCCTCCAGGGCCGTGGCGCACTCGATCACGTCCACCTCCACCGCGAGGTCGACCATCTCCCCGATCCGGGCGCGCTTCTCCGCAGCGGTGAAGTAGGTGCGGACCCGGCGGCGCAGGCTGGTCGCGGTGCCGATGTAGAGCACCTGTCGGTTCGGTCCGATGAACTGGTACACCCCCGGACCGGTGGGTAGGTCCTGGGCGAGGTGGGCCTTTCGCCGTCGCGCCGGAGGCACCGGGTCGGCTGCGGTGGCCAGATCCTCCAGGTGTGTCACGCCCAGGGAGGCCATCCGGCCCAGGAGCGCGTGCAGCACGTCGACCGTGGCCCGGGCGTCGTCCAGGGCCCGGTGCGTCGGCTCCGTCGCGGCGCCGAAGAGTCCGGCGAGTGTGGCGAGCTTGTGGTTGGGCGCCTCCTCCTTGGTCACCACCCGGCGGGCGAGCCGGACGGTATCGACCACCTGCGGAGCGGGCCAGACCAGATCCATCGACCGGGTGGCGGCCTTGAGGAAGCCCACGTCGAATCCGGCGTTGTGGGCCACCAGGACCGCGCCGTGCGCGAACTCCAGGAACGCGGGCAGCACCTGGGTGACCGGTGGGGCCGTGATCACCATCGCGGTGGTGATGCCGGTCAGCACGGTGATCACCGGGGGGATCGGGACGCCCGGGTTGATCAGGGACTGGAACTCGCCGAGCACGCGCCCCCCGCGGACCTTCACCGCACCGATCTCGGTGATGGCCGACGACGACGGCGATCCGCCGGTGGTCTCCAGGTCCACCACCACGAAGGTCACCTCGTGCAAGGGCACACCCAGGTCGGCGAAACTGGGCTGCACCGGCGCACCGTGGGTCGGTGCAGCCAGCAAGCGGCGTCCCGGGATCGCGTGGTGCGACAGGTTCTCGGCCATCACCGCCCAGGCTAGGCCGCAGCACCGACAGCGCCCGGTTGCGACACCTAGCCGGGCGTGGTCCCGGCAGGCAGGTCACCGGGCGCCGCTGAACGGCCGGGCCAGGCAGCCGCCCAGCCCGGCCGGGACTCACATGGCTTCGCGCTCGGCGCGGGCCTTGGCGTAGAGGTCCTCGACCTCGGCGGCGTAGTCGTTGAGGACGGCGGCGCGCTTGACCTTCATCGACGGCGTGAGGTACTCGTTCTCCACCGTGAAGTCATCGGTGAGGATCTCGAACCGGCGGATCGACTCGGCCCTGGAGACCTTCGCATTGGTGCCATCGACGGCCCGCTGCAACGCCTCGCGCACCTTGGGGTGCTGCGCCGCCGCGGTGACGTCCATCTCCGGCAAGTCGTTGTTGGCCAACCAGGTGGGCAGCATCTCCGCGTCCAGGGTGATCAGCGCGGCCACGAACGGCTTCTGGTCTCCGACCACCACGCACTGGCTGATCAGCGGGTGCGCCCGCAGGGAGTCCTCCAACTGCGATGGCACCACGTTCTTACCGCTGGCGGTGACGATGATCTCCTTCTTGCGTCCGGTGATCGTCAGGTAGCCCTCGGAGTCCAGAGCACCCAGGTCTCCGGTGTGGAACCAGCCGTCACTGATCGCCTCGGCGTTGGCCTCGTCGTTGTTGTGGTAGCCCACGAAGTTGGCGATGCCCTTGGTCAGGATCTCGCCATCCTCGGCGATCCGCAGACTCACGCCGGGAAGTGCTTTGCCGACGGTGCCGATCTTGGTGCGCTCGGGCAGGCCCACCGACACCGGGGCAGTGGTCTCGGTAAGCCCATAGCCCTCCAGAACCGTCAGGCCCACGCCGCGGAAGAAGTGCGCCAGTCGCGGACCCAACGGGGCCCCACCGGAGATCGCGTACTCGGCCTGGCCCCCCAGCGCGTCCTGGATCTTGTGCAGTACGAGTTTGTGCGCGACCTTGTGCTTCATCCGCACGCCGAAGGGGACCTTCCCGGTGTCCAGGGCCTCGGAGTAGGCCTGGGCGGCACCGGCTGCCCAGCGGAAGATCTTCTCCTTGCCACCGGCGGCGGCTTTCTGCTCGGACGCGTTGTAGACCTTCTCGAACACCCGGGGCACCGAGAGGATGAACGTGGGCCGGAATCCGGCGATGTCACGCATCAGCTGGGTGGTGTCGGCGGTGTGCCCGGCGGGTGCTCCGGCAGCGATGCACAGCACCTCCACGAACCGGGCGAACACGTGCGCCAGCGGCATGAACAGCAGCGTGCGGGCGCCATCGGCCAGGATCTTCTCACCCAGGGCGGCGATTCCGTTGCGGCTCAGTTCCACGAAGTTGCCGTGGGTGAGCTCGGCACCCTTGGGCCGGCCGGTGGTGCCGGAGGTGTAGATGATGGTGGCCAGGTCGGAGGTGCGCAGTGCGTCGTAGCGGGCGCGCAGATCCTCATCCGAGACGTCCTTGCCGGCCTCGGCCAGGGCGTCCAGACCGCCGTCGGTCATCGTCCACACGTGCTCGACGGCGGCGGCCTCCTTGCGGGCCTCCTCCACGACGCCGCGGTGGTCGGCGTGCTCGACGATCACGGCCTTGACGGCGGCGTCACTGAGGATCCAGGCGGTCTGATCGGCCGAGGAGGTCTCGTAGACCGGTACCGTCACGGCGCCGGCGTACCAGATCGCGAAGTCGGTGATGGTCCAGTCCGCGCTGGTGCGCGACATCAGCGCAACACTGTCACCGGGGTTGATCCCCGAGGCCATCAGTCCCTTGGCGATGGCGCTGACCCGCTCGTGCATTGCGGCGGCGCTGATGGGGGTCCACACGTTGCCGTCGGTGGTGGTCTCCAGCAGGGTGCGGTTGGGCTCCTTCCTCGCCCAGTCCACCAGCAGATCCGGGATCGACATCTCGGCCGGGGTCTCGACGAGCAGGGGAGTGGTGGATTCGTCCATGCTGGCTCCTGTGGCAGTGGCGGGATTGCTGGCACCAGCATACCGGCCCGCATCGACGTGCCGCGCCGGTAACGGCGCGGCGATCACGTCACGATCGGGTCGCCGGTGTCCCCATGGTCACCGGAGTCGACGGGCTCGGCACAGGCTCACACGACCGCGCCGTCGTCGTCATCGTCTCGCCGGTGTACCGGCAGCCGCCACCACAGGGTCAGCAGCCCCGCCATCGTGACCGCCATCGCGGTCAGGTAGGCCGCCGGGGGTGCGCCTGGCCACAGCACCAACATCAGCAGCACCGCGATCGGGCCCCCGACGGCGCCGGCCCAGGGCAGCGTATTGCGCGTCGGAGCACCCAGGACCGGGCCGGGGTCGGGTGCGGTGAAGTCACCGTCGTCGTCCTCGGGGCCGGGGCCGTCGTGATCGCGGGGGCCAAGGGGCGCCGGTGCAGACGCGGCCCACCTCGGAGGTGTGGGCTCCGTCGCCTCCCGGATTCCCGGCGAGTCATCGGTCCCGGGCTCGGTGAACTCGGCCGGCAACCCAGGGTCCAGCGGTCCCAGCCTGGCCGTCAGGTCGGCCCACTGGGCGTCGAGGTCATCCGGTGGATCCGGTGGTCCATCCTCCGTGCCGGCCATGACCGCCACTCTAGTGCGCACTAGAGTGGGCAGCGCCGGTCGCTCTCGGCTCCGTCCTTGTACTTCTCATCCGAAGGAAGGCCACACGCATGTCCACCACTCCCATCCGACGGGTCGCGTTGCTCACCGCTGGCGGCTTTGCGCCGTGCCTGTCCTCGGCGGTGGCCGGGTTGGTCAAGCACTACAGCGACGAGTTGCCGGAGGCGGAGATCATCGCCTACCAGTACGGCTATCACGGCCTGCTGACCGGCACCAAGATCGTCATCGATGACGAGGCCCGCGCCAAGATCGATGTGCTGTACAACTTCGGGGGCAGCCCGATCGGCAACTCACGGGTGAAGCTGACCAACTCCGAGGACCTGGTCAATCGCGGCCTGATCCAGCAAGGCCAGAGTGCGCTGACCGTGGCGGCCGAGCAGTTGCGCACCGATGGGGTGGATGTGCTGCACACCATCGGCGGGGACGACACGAACACCACAGCCGCTGACCTGGCCGCCTACCTGGAGGCGAACGGTCACCACCTGACCGTGGTGGGCCTGCCCAAGACGATCGACAACGACATCATCCCGATCGTCCAGTCCCTCGGTGCCCACACCGCAGCCGAGCAGACCTCGGTGTTCGCCCAGAACATCATCGGCGAACACCGCTCCAACCCGCGGATGCTGATCGTGCACGAGATCATGGGCAGGCACTGTGGTTGGCTCACCGCCGCCGCGGCCGCGCGTTACCGGACCTGGCTGGACGCCCAGGACTGGAACCCGGCGCTGGGCCTGTCCCGGGAGCGCTGGGACGTGCACGCGGTGTTCCTGCCCGAACTCAAGATCGACCTGCCGGCTGAGGCGCAGCGGTTGCGGGGGATCATGGATGAGATCGGCAACGTCAACATCTTCCTGTCCGAAGGCGCCGGAGTGCCGGAGATCGTCGCCGAACTCGAGGCCGCCGGCGAGACGGTGGAGCGCGACCCCTTCGGCCACGTCAAGCTGGACACCATCAACCCCGGGGCGTGGTTCGCCAAGCAGTTCGCCGACCTGATCGGGGCGGAGAAGACCATGGTCCAGAAGTCCGGGTACTTCTCTCGCTCCGCCGCCTCCAATCCCGAGGACCTGGACCTGATCGAGCGGATGACGGCGCTGGCCGTGCAGGCCGCCCAGCGTGGTGAATCCGGTGTGGTCGGGCACGACGAGGAGGCAGACGACGAACTGTCCGTGATCGCCTTCCCGCGCATCGCCGGTGGCAAGGCATTCGATGTCTCCGTCGACTGGTTCGGCGCCGTGCTCAGTGGCATCGGCCAGGAGCTGGTGCCGGCCCGGCCGTCCGAGCACTGAGCGCCGGAGCCCGGCGGCGGTGACCGGGCGTATCCTGAGCGGGTGAGCACTCTGTCTGAACCCCTCGCCCCCGAAGGCCTGGACGCGTGGCGCCGGCTGCCCGTCAAGCAGCAACCGGAGTGGCCCGACGCCGACGCGCTTGCCGACGTCACCGCCGACCTGGCCGCCCAGCCACCGCTGGTCTTCGCCGGTGAGGCTGACACCCTGCGGGAGCGGCTGGCGGCTGCCTCCCGCGGTGAGGCGTTCCTGCTCCAGGGGGGCGACTGCGCCGAGACTTTCTCCGAGTTGTCCGCGGACAACATCCGGGACAAGATCAAGACGATCCTGCAGATGGCGGTGGTGCTCACTTACGGTGCCTCGATGCCCATCATCAAGATGGGCCGGATGGCCGGGCAGTACGCCAAGCCGCGCAGTTCGGGCACCGAGACCCGTGATGGGGTGAGCCTGCCCGCCTACCGCGGTGACATCATCAACGGGTTCGAGTTCTCCCCCTCCTCACGCACCCCGGATCCCCGGCGGCTGCTCGAGGCCTACCGGAACTCGGCCTCCACATTGAATCTGATCCGGGCCTTCACCTCCGGGGGTTTCGCCGACCTGCGCCTGGTGCACGAGTGGAACCGGGGCTTCCTGCGCAATCCCGCTTACGCCCAGTACGAGGCGTTCGCTGCCGAGATCGACCGGGCGATCCGCTTCATGCATGCCGCCGGTGCCGATTTCGATGGTCTGCGTACGGTCGAGTTCTTCTCCAGCCACGAGGGCCTGCTGCTGGACTACGAACGGCCACTGACCCGCGTGGACTCACGCACCGGTGACGCCTACGACTGCTCGGCCCACTTCCTGTGGATCGGGGAGCGCACCCGGGAGCTGGACGGCGCGCACGTGGACTTCTTCTCCCGGGTGCGCAACCCCATCGGCGTCAAGCTTGGACCGACGGCCACCGGCCAGGACGCGATCGATCTGATGGATTCGCTCAACCCGGACGGCGAAGCTGGCCGGCTGACCTTCATCACCCGGATGGGTGCGCCGAAGGTGCGCGAGTTGCTTCCGGACCTGATCGAGGCGGTCCGGGCGGACGGTCGCCCGGTGACGTGGGTGTGCGACCCGATGCACGGCAACGGGTTCACCTCCTCCAACGGATACAAGACCCGTCGCTTCAGCGATGTGATCGAGGAGGTGCGCGGCTTCTTCGACGTGCACCGCGAGCTGGGCACCGTTCCCGGTGGCCTGCACGTGGAATTGACCGGCGACGACGTGACCGAGGTGCTCGGCGGCGCCGAACACATTGACGACCACTCCCTGGGCAGGCGCTACCAGACCCTGGTGGACCCGCGGCTGAACCACCAGCAGTCCCTGGAGATGGCGTTCCTGGTCGCGGACATGCTGCGCGTCTCCTGAGCACGCTCGGCGCGGCGGTCGTGGACCGTGCGGCAGGGGAGGATCAGACCACGGTGAGGCTGATCACGGTTCCGCGCGGCACCATCGACCCGGGCTCGACATCCTGAGCCCGGACGGTGTTGAAGTACCCACCCAACACGTCGTCGCGGGCCACCTCGAAACCAGCCTCGGTCAGGGTCTGCGCCGCATCGCGGTAACTGGTCCCGACCACATCGGGCACCTCGAACAGTTCCGGGCCGAGCGAGACCACCAGTGCCACGGTGTCCCCCCGCAGGGCATCCCCCTGGGTGTCCTGGGAGATCACCAGGCCCTCGGAGACCTCGTCGGAGTGCACCCGCTCGCCCACCTCCGCCACCGCACCGGCGGCCTCGAGTTCGGCGATCGCCTCGTCCTCGGCCGCACCGACCACCGAGTGCACGGTGATCGGTTCGCGCCCGTTGGAGACGGTCAGGGTGACAGGGGTGTGGTGTTCCACCTGGGCCAAGGGTTCGGGGGAGGCCTCCATCACTTCGCCTTGATCCACATCGGCGGAGTAGTCGGTGCTCACCTGCGTCTCGGTGCTGAAGCCCGCGTCGGTGATCGCGGCGACTGCTTCCTCCTGGCTCATTCCGGCCACGTCGGGCATCGTGACCGTGCGGACGCCGAGGGAAACCGTGACCGTGACGGTGCTCTGCCGCGCCAACTCGGCACCCGCCTCGGGGTCCACGCTGATCACGTGGCCCTCGGCGACATCGTCGTGATGGGCCGTGGCACTCACCGGGCGAAGATCCGCGGTCTCGATCTGGCTCAGCGCCCGGGCCTGTTCCTGACCCACCACATCGGGCACCGGCGTATAGGACCCCGGGCCGAGCATGAGGTACCACCACCCCGCGGCTCCGGCCCCGAGCAGTAGCAGCAGCGTGATCACCACCGCGGTCACCCGCCGTCGTCTGCGGCGTCGACGGGGCCGGTCCACCTCACTTCGGGGCTGGGCGGCCGTCACCGCACCGATCGGCAGCGAGATAGTTCCCGAGTGATTGGTCGGGCGCACCGAGCGTGTTGCAGCGGTGGCGCCGTGATCGGACGTTGCGGCGTCATCGCTGTCCGGCCACGGTCCCGGCTCCGCGCCGGGTACGTCGGCCCTGATCGTCAGTTCCTCCGGGCTCAGCCCGGCGCGCACGTGGCGCAGCATCGCCACCGCGGCGCCGGCGTGGGGGAGGCGCTCCTGGACGTCCCGGGCGCTCAGCGCACCGATGAGCTCCTCGACCTGCACAGGGATGCCCGGTACCCGTTCGCGGACACCGGGCAGGTCCTCGTTGACGTGTTGGTAGGCAATCTGGATGGGGGTCTCGCCGGAGAAGGGCGGGGAACCGGTGAGTAACTCGTACAGCAGCACCCCGGCGGCGTAGACGTCGGCCCGGGCGTCGGCCATCCCGGAGGTGACGATCTCCGGGGCCAGGTAGGCCACCGTGCCCAGCAGCGTGCCGGTGGTGGCCGCGGTGGCCTCGGTGACCGCTCGAGCGAGCCCGAAGTCGGCGACCTTGATCCGCCCGTCGTCAGCCACGAGAACGTTCTCAGGTTTGATGTCGCGGTGGACCAGGTCGGCGCGGTGGGCCGCGGCCAGGGCGTCCAGGACATCGCCGACGACGTCGAGTGCGTCGCCCACAGCGAGGGCACCCTCGGCCCGCAACACCTTGCGCAGATTCTGTCCGCGCACGTACTCCATGGTCAGGTAACTGGTCTCACCCTCACTGCCCTGGTCATACACACCCACGACACCGGGGTGGGTGAGCCGGGCCGCCGCGCGGGCCTCCCGTCGGAACCGGGCGGCGACGTCGTGGCCCTCGGCCAGGTGGGGGTGCATCACCTTGATCGCGACCTGCCGGTCCAGGCGCCGGTCGAGAGCCAGGTACACGGTGGCCATCCCGCCGCGAGCGATGCGGGAGGTCACCTCGTACCGGCCGTCGACCATGCGCCCGAGCATCGGGTCGGTCAGGGTGGTGGCCATGGCCGGAGTCTAAGCGCGGGCGCGCTGTGCCGCGGGAATCAGCCGAAGCGTGTCATCAAAGTCTGCACACTGGCCACATACCGGCGGGTGTCGGAGTACATCCCGTTGTTCCGCACCGAGCCCTGCCCCTGATAGTAGGAGGCGATGGCCGTGGGCAGATCATCGCTGGTGCGCTGCAACGCGCGCAGGATGGCCACACCGGCCACCACGTTGTCGCGGGGGTCCAGTAGGTTCAGGTTGCGTCCGACCAGGTCGTTGGCCCACAGCCCCGAGGAGGGGATCACCTGCATCGTGCCCACCGCGTTGGCGGGGGAGACCGCGCGGGCGTCGAAGCCGGACTCCTGGTGGGCGATGGCCAGCGCCAGGGCCGGGTCCACGCCCATGTCCCGGGCGGTCTGGCGCACGATCTGCTCCATCTCGTTTCGGCTCGGCACGTTCATGGCCAGCAGCGAGCGCTTGTTCTCGTTCGCTGCCGCGACCACGTCATCGGAGTAGGTGTAGTGCAGGAAGGTGTTCGGGATGAGGTCGTCTCCGGACGACGTCGGCGCCGGGATGGTGAGTCGCTGGCCCACCCGGATCATGGAGCCGGTCAGGTTGTTGGCCGAGACGAGGCGACCGATGGAGATGTTGAACTGACGGCCGATGCTGGTCAGGGTGTCCCCGGACTTGACCGTGTAGGTCGTGGCTGTGGCGTTGCCGGAACCCGAGGAGGACCCGGTCGAGCCGGAGGAGGATCCACCTGAGGAGGAACCGCCGGAGGAGGATCCGGACGAACCGCTCGAGGAGGACCCGGGGATGGTCAGGCGCTGGCCGATGCGGATCAGGGCGTTGGAGCCCAGGCTGTTGGCCGAGACGATCGAGCTGATGCTGGTGCCGTAGCGGGCGGCCAGGTGGCTGACGGTCTCACCCGCGCGCACGGTGTGCGTGCGGGATGAGGAGGAGCCCGAGGAACTCGACGAGGAACCTCCTGCGGAGGACCCGGTCGAGCCGGAGGAGGATCCACCTGAGGAGGATCCACCTGAGGAGGAACCGCCGGAGGAGGATCCGGACGAACCGCTCGAGGAGGACCCGGGGATGGTCAGGCGCTGGCCGATGCGGATCAGGCCGTTGGAGTTCAGGTTGTTCGCAGAGATGATCCTGCTCACGCTGGTGCCGTGGCGATTCGCCAGTGCCCAGACCGTATCCCCGGCACGCACCGTGTGCGTGGTACCCGCGGACGAGGACGAGCTGCTCGAGGACGAACCGTTCGACGACGACGACGAGTTCGAGTTCCCTGAACTGCCCGAACCGGACTGACCAGGGATCCGCAACACCTGGCCCACGCGGATGAAGGCCCTCGAATTCAGGTTGTTCTCCGACACGATCGCCGAGACCGAGGTTCGGTAGCGCGCGGCGATGTGACCGACGGTGTCGCCCGAACGCACGGTGTAGAGGGTGTCGCTGTTGCGTTGCGGGGCGGGCGCCACTCCGAGGGCCGATCCCGACCGGCTCGCGGCCAGACCGGACTGTGCCTGCGCGCTGAGGTGCCCAGGAGCGCGCAGCGCCGCCAGTGGGTCGGCGGAGGCCGCTGCCTGCGCCTGGGCCGGGCCCGGCACGCCGGCCAGGCCGACTGCGGTGGCCGCTCCGAGCGCGCCGACGGTCGTCAGATTCAGCCGGCGGGCGGCCCGGTTCGGGGTAGTCCTGGGGCTCATTCCTCGGTTTCTCCCGTGATCGGTGTGTCACAAGTTCATACTGTGAGCACTGTGATAGATGTGAACACTGTGACAGTAGCGTGATGTGAACGTTTCCCACAAGTAGGGGCATCTCGGCTTGCTCGCACGGGCGCGCCCCGGGTGCCGGGCTGCGCACGTTAACCTTGGCCACGTGGCAGCAGTGGAAGAGAACGGACGGTCCGGAACCGACGTCGAGGTGCAGTGGTTACCGCTGCCCGATGTGGCCGAATTGCTCGGGGTGCAGTTGCGCGAGGTGCGCGGCATGCTCACCGAGCAGCGACTGCTGGCGGTACGCCGCCTCCCCGGAGCGGTGTGGACGGTCCCGTCCACGTTCTTCACCGAGGCAGCCGATGGTGAGGGGCCTCAGCCGGTGCCCGGGTTGCGCGGCACCCTGATCCAACTCGCCGACGCCGGCATGAACAGCGAAGAGGCGTTGGCATGGCTGCACACCCGGAACGAGCAACTGGGCACTGCGCCGATAAGCGTGCTCCGGACCGGGGCAGTTCACTCGGTGCGCCGTGCCGCGCAGGTGCTGGCCTGGTAGCAGTCGCTCACCACGGCTGGCTGAGGACCCGTTCCGCTGACCGGTCGGTGGCTGCGGGTCTGCGAACCGGCGGCCCCGGATCCCTAGGTGCTGCGGGTGATTGCCGCTTCGGCCAAGTGCTGGGCGAGGTCGCGGGCGGCAGAGGGCCAACCTGACTGCTGGATCGCGGTCAGTGCTTGCTCCGCGCGGGCGGCGATCAGGCTCTCCACCGCGTCGACCGCACCGCAGGAGGTCAGGATCCGGCGGATGTCGGTGATGTCATCCTCACTGATGGGCCCGCCCAGGGATCGCCGGATCCGGTCCGCCTGATCCGGTTCGGCCAGGGTCAGCGCCGTGGTGATCAGGACGGTGCGTTTACCCTCGCGGAGGTCATCGCTGCTCGGTTTGCCGGTCACCTCCGGGTCCCCGAACACCCCGAGCAGGTCGTCGCGCATCTGGAAGGCCTCGCCGATCGGTAGGCCGATGGCGCTGGTGGTGGACAAGTCCTCCGGGCCCGCTCCGGCGATGGCCGCTCCCAGCAGCATCGGGTGCTCCACGCTGTACCGCGCCGACTTCGATCGCACCACTCGGTGCGCCCGCTCCAGATCCTGTTCCGGATCCGTCGACCACGCCGCGGACTGGGCGTAGATGTCCAGGTACTGGCCCATCGTCACCTCCGACATCATCTCGGTGACGAGATCGCGCACGCGCGCGCCCGCCTGGGCCGGCAGCGGCGCGGCGGCCGCGCTCAGCTCGCCGCCCGCCATCGCCACGAGCAGATCGCCGAGCAGGATCGCTGCGGCGGTACCGAAGTCCTCGGGATCGCTGATCATCTGCGCCAGTTCATGGTGCCGGGCGAACTGGCGGTGCGCGGCGGGCTGGCCACGGCGCTGGTGGGAAGCGTCGATGACGTCGTCGTGCACCAGCGCCGCCAGGTGGAACAGTTCCAACCCCACACCGGCACGCAGCACCTGGGCCGGGTCGGGTGTGTCTGTGTACCCGGTCCAGCCCAGGTAGGCGAACGCCGCGCGCAGCCGTTTGCCCCCGGCGGCCAGTCGCTCAGCGACCTCGAACGCCTCGGCGGTCTCCGGCCCGATGTGGGCGGTGCCGCTGCGCCGGTGCTGCAGGGCCGAGGTCAACTCCGTCGACACCTGCTGGCGGAGCCAGGACAACGTCGCGGCCGGATCATCATGGGGCAAAGGGGGCGCTGTGGTCACCACCTGACCCTACCCACGTGTGCCACTGAGCCCGCCTGCTTGCGTCCGACCCGAGCGCTCGGGCCGTGCCTTGCCCCGTCACCAGGATCGAGCGGCCCGCCGCACCCCCACAGGGCCCGGCGCTGCCGACCCGGCATCCACAGCACCATCTCAGGACGATCCTGTGTCAACACCGGATGGCCCGGGGCCCCCGCGATCGTGAGGTGCTGCGCTGACATGTGGCGTTATGGATACCGCGAACAACACCCCCGTCGTGCTTCGCCTGGACGACCCCGTAGAGCTGCTGGCGTATCTGCCCTACCGGCTCGGGTTCTGGCCCGAGGAGTCCGCAGTCTTCTTCGCGGTCCGCTCCGCAGCACACGAGCCGGACCCGGAGGTGCGATGGCGCCCGGGCCTGGTGGCCAGGGTGGACCTGGTGGATCTGGCCGACCCCGCTCCGGACGGTGGTGCCCGGTTGCGCCGAGACATGCTCGGACACCTGCGGGCAGACGGGGCCGAGATCGTCTTCATGGTGCTCTATACCGGTGCGGCACCCGCGCATGCAGAGGCCGGTGACCGATGGCCCACTGGTCCGGCGGGAACCGTCACGCGGTGGTGGCTGCGCGAGGGGTCCGGTGCCGACCCCTCCCGGGTCTGGTTGGTCTCGGGGGAGCGATACCGCTGCCTGGAGTGCGACGCCCAGCCGTGTTGTCCACCCGGGGGACATCCACTGGCAAGGATCCGGCAGAGCCGCATCGGGGCCGAGATGGTCTTCGGCGGCATGACCTATGCCCCCAGCCGGGCCGACCTGTTGCGCCACGTCGAGGTCGGTGCCGCGCTGCGGGCCTCCGCGGTCCGAGCCGCAGCCCGGTGGCGTCGCAAGCAGGTCCGGGCCGGGGGCAGCCGGATGGCCTGGTTGAGCACGCTGGCGGCACGCTGGGACCAGGCGCTGGTCAGCACCGGTCCCCTCGACCGTGCCACGGGGGCGGACCTGGGCGCGCTGCTGGTGGGGCTGGAGGAACCCCTGGTGCGCGATGCGGTGCTGCTCTCGGTGGCCTCCGGAGCACCCGTGCTACAGGTATTGCACGACGACGGCGAGGCCCTGCTGGCCCAGGTGTTCAGCCCGGGCGGGGAGCCTCCGGAGCGCGATCTGGCCGCACGGGCCACCGATGTGCTGCACCATCTGGTCGCGGTGGCCGCCCGTGGACGTACCGCGCAGGTGTGGGCGGTCCTGGCCTGGCTTGCCTGGTACGAGGGCAACGGTGCGCGCGCCGACCTGTGCCTGCACCAGTGTCTGGAGCAGGACCCTCAGCATCGGCTGGCGTCGTTGATCCGGCGCGCGGTGGATCACGGAATACCTCCCGGCTGGGCGCGGGCCCGCAGTGTTGCCTGAACCGTGGAGGTCCGAGCCGCTTCCGGTCACGCCGGTCCCGCTCCCGCGATAGTCTCGGGGGAACAGTCGAGGCCGATGAAGGAGCGAGTCAACATGGCAGTTGTTGTGGGTTTCATCGCCACCGCGGAGGGACGCGCGGCCCTTGAGGCAGCGATAGAGGAAGCCAAGTTGCGCTCCCAACGTCTCCTGGTGCTGGTACACGGCGGGCGGGACGCCGAACCGGATGCGATCGAGGAAGCGATGGACGAAGCCCGGAGCACCATCGACCCCAGTGGTGTGGGTTACGAGGTTCGCCATCTGCAGCGCGGCAAGGACGTGGCCGAGGCACTGGTACACACTGCGATCGATACCGACGCCGAACTGATCGTGATCGGCATCCGGCGCCGCTCGCCCCTGGGCAAGTTGATCCTGGGCTCCAACGCGCAACGCATTCTGCTCGAGTCGCCCTGCCACGTACTGGCAGCCAAGCCGCAGGAGTGACCAACTCCGGGGAGGACCCCATGAGCGAGGGCACCTTGCACACCAGCCCACTGCACCAGGTTCACCTCGACGCCGGCGCTCGGATGACCGACTTCGCGGGCTGGTCGATGCCGTTGCGGTATACCGGGGACCTGGCCGAGCACCACACCGTGCGGGAGCACGCCGGCCTGTTCGATCTGTCCCACATGGGTCAGATCGAGGTGAGTGGCCCGCAAGCGGACCAGGCGCTGGACCACGCGCTGGTCTCGGCCTGCTCCCGGCTGAAGAACGGGCGCGCCCGCTACACGATGCTGGTCGATGCCGACGGCGGCATCCTCGACGACCTGATCGTCTACCGGCTCGGGGAGATGGAGTTCCTGGTCATCGCCAACGCAGCGAACCGGATCACCGTACTCGACAGCATCACTCACCGCAGCCGGGGGTTCGCGGCCTCGGTGGTGGACCGAACACCCCACCGGGCTCTGATCGCCGTGCAGGGCCCGCAGGCCGCCGGGATCCTGGCCGGTCAGTTCCCGGTGGACCTGGAGGAGTTGCGCTACTACTCCGCTGTGCTGACCAACCTCGGGAACGTGCCGGTGCTCCTGGCCCGCACCGGGTACACCGGAGAGGACGGTTTCGAGTTGAGCCTGCCTGCTGACGCCGCCGTCGGGGTCTGGCAGCGCTTGGCCGCGGCCGGTGAGGGCACGCTCGAACCCTGCGGGCTCGCCGCTCGGGATAGTCTGCGCCTGGAGGCCGGTATGCCCCTGTACGGCCAGGAACTGGGCACCGAGGTCACCCCGTACGAAGTCGGTTTGGGCCGGCTGGTCCACACCGACCGGGAGTTCGTGGGCAGCACCGCCCTCACCCATCGAGCCGCCGAAGGGCCGCGCAGTTTCCTGACCGCGCTGACCGGGACCGGTCGGCGGGCCGCCCGCACCGGTTACGACGTCCTGGACGGTGAGGAGGTGGTCGGGCAGATCACCTCCGGGGTGCTCTCGCCCACCCTGGGGCACCCGATCGCCCTTGCCCGCACCACGTCTGCCTACGAGTCCGGCCAGGTGGTCGGCGTCGACGTGCGCGGTAACCTGCAGGAGATGACCGTGGCCGAACGACCCTTCTACACACGGCCCGCTTGAAACCCGAGGAGCACTTCTGATGAGCACCCCTACCGACAGGCAGTACACCGCAGAACACGAATGGGTGGTCATGGACGAGGATGTGGCCACCGTCGGGGTCACCGCCTACGCGGCCGAGTCCCTCGGGGACGTGGTCTACCTGGATCTGCCCGAGGTGGGCGCCGAGATCACCGCGGGGCAGTCCTGTGGTGAGATCGAGTCCACCAAGTCCGTCTCCGAGCTCTACGCGCCGGTCTCCGGTGAGGTCCTGAGCATCAACTCCGAGGCGGTGGACAACCCCGAGGTGGTCAACTCCGATCCGTACGGCGAGGCCTGGCTGTTCACCGTGCGCGTCACCGGGACCGGGGAGTTCCTGGACGCCGCCGGCTACGACGCCCTGATCGCGGACTGACCGGGCGGATCGACTTGACTGAGCACGCTCCGGAGTTCCTGCGCCGTCATATCGGCCTGTCCGCGACCGACCGGGACGCGATGCTGGCCGCGATCGGGCAGGACAGTCTCGAGGCGTTGATCGACGCCGCGATGCCGCCGGCGATACGCACCGACGATCTCACCGAGGTGCCGTTCGCGGACACCGAGGCCCAGGTCCTGGCAGAGCTGGCCGCGATCGCGGCCAAGAACACGGTGCGCACCTCGATGATCGGCCGGGGATACTTCGACACCCACACCCCCTCGGTGATCACCCGGCACGTGCTGGAGAACCCGGGCTGGTACACCGCCTACACGCCCTACCAGCCGGAGATCTCCCAGGGCCGGCTGGAGGCCCTGCTGAACTTCCAGACGATGATCTCCGACCTCACCGGCCTGGACATCACCGGGGCCTCGATGCTCGATGAGGCCACCGCGGTGGCCGAGGCGATGCTGCTCGCGCGCCGGGTGGTGCGCGACACCGACAGGTCGGTGTTCCTGGTGGACTCCGACACCCTGCCCCAGACCAAGGCGGTACTGGCCACCCGTGCCCGTGCGGTGGGTATCGAACTGGCCGAGTTCGACGTGACCGCCGATCCGGCCGGACTGGCCGGCGCGTTCGGGATCCTGCTGTCCTACCCCCAGGCCAGCGGCCGGGTTCCGGCCCTGCGCCAGCTGCAGGCCTGGACCCACGCGGCCGCCGAGGCCGGTGCACAGGTGGCGGTCGTGGCGGACCTGCTCGCCCTGACCCAACTGCGCGAGCCCGGCTCCTGGGGCGCGGACATGGTGGCCGGCAGCGCGCAACGGTTCGGGGTGCCGATGGGCTTCGGGGGGCCGCACGCGGGTTTCCTCTCGGTGCGCCAGGGACTGCAACGACAGCTGCCCGGCCGACTGGTCGGCTTGAGCAAGGACGCCGACGGCGCACCAGCACTGCGGTTGGCCCTGCAGACCCGCGAACAGCACATCCGGCGGGAGAGGGCGACCTCCAACATATGCACCGCTCAGGTGCTGCTGGCGGTGATGGCCGCGATGTACGCCGTGTACCACGGCCCCGAGGGGCTGCGCCGGATCGGCGCCCGGGTGCACACCCACGCAACGGATCTGGCGACCCGGCTACGCGAGGCGGGTGTCGCCGTCGTCCATGCCAGTTTCTTCGACACCGTCCAGATCCGTGTGCCCGGCCGTGCCGACGCCGTGCTGGCCGCCGCCCTGGAACGAAACATCACCCTCTGGCGGGAGGACGCCGACACAGTCGCTATCGCCTGCGACGAGACCACCACCGCTGAGGTCCTGGACGATCTGGTCGAGGCAGTGGTCGCCGCAGCGGACGACGCGGGCGCTGACGACGCCGAGACGGGCGAACCGTTCGCCGTCGATTCCGAACTGGCCCGCACCAGGGAGTTCTGCACGCACCCGGTGTTCTCCTCCTACCACTCCGAGACGGCGATGATGCGCTACCTGCGCCGCCTGTGCGACAAGGACTACGCACTGGACCAGGGGATGATCCCGCTGGGTTCGTGCACGATGAAACTCAACGCCGCCACCGAGATGGCCGCGATCAGTTGGCCGGAGTTCGCCCGGATCCACCCGTTCGCCCCGGCCGGGGACGTGGCCGGGTATCACGAGCTGATCCAGTCGCTGAACACCTGGCTCGCGGACTTGACCGGGTACGCCGCGGTGAGCGTGCAACCGAATGCCGGCTCCCAGGGGGAGTTGGCCGGGCTGCTGGCGATCCGGTCCTATCACCGCGCCAACGGTGACACCGAACGCACCATCTGCGTGGTCCCGGCCAGTGCGCACGGCACCAACGCCGCCTCCGCGGTGCTGGCCGGCCTGCAGGTGAAGATCGTGGCCAGCGCCGACAACGGCGACATCGACACCGCGGACCTGCGCCGGGTCCTGGCCGAGAACGAGGGCAGGATCGCGGCGCTCATGGTGACCTACCCCTCCACCCACGGGGTGTATGAACACGGCATCACCGAGGTGTGCGACCTGGTCCATGCCGCCGGGGGCCAGGTCTACATCGACGGCGCCAACTTCAATGCGCTGGTCGGCTACTCCGGCCTGGGGGACATCGGTGGGGACGTATCCCACCTGAACCTGCACAAGACGTTCTGCATCCCGCACGGCGGTGGGGGACCGGGCGTGGGGCCGGTGGCCGTGGCCGAGCACCTGGTGCCGTTCCTGCCCGGGCACCCGATGGCCGAGGAACTCGGAAGTGGCGCCGCGGTCAGCGCCGCCCCGTACGGGTCGCCATCGATCCTGCCGATCAGTTGGGCCTACATCCGGCTGATGGGCAGCGCCGGGTTGCGCGAGGCCACCGCGGCGGCGGTGCTGTCGGCGAACTACATCGCCGCCCGCCTCGATCCGTACTTCCCGGTGCTCTACCGCGGTGAGAACGGCCTGGTCGCCCACGAGTGCATCCTGGACCTGCGTCCGCTGACCGCCAGGACCGGGGTCTCGGTGGAGGACGTGGCCAAGCGGCTGATCGACTACGGCTTCCACGCCCCCACGATGTCCTTCCCGGTGGCCGGGACGCTGATGGTCGAACCGACCGAGTCGGAGGACCTGGGCGAGATCGACAGGTTCATCGAGGCGATGCGGTCCATCCACGACGAGGCAGAGCAGGTGGCCGCGGGAACCTGGTCCCGCCAGGACAACCCGCTCGTGCACGCTCCGCACACCGCGGCCAGTGTTCTCGGTGACTGGGACCGCCCCTACAGCCGGGAGCAGGCGGTGCACCCGGTACCGGCGGTGGCTGCGGACAAGTACTGGCCGCCGGTGCGCCGGGTGGACGGGGCCTACGGGGACCGCAATCTGGTCTGCACCTGCCCACCGGTGGAGGCCTACCAGGACGGCTGAACCGGGCCTCGCCGGGAAGAATTGGGAATGTCTGGCGCCCGCTGACGTTATAATGGAAAGGCACCGACACCGCGCCGCAGTGGCAGGCCACCGCTTGACCATCGGCGGGGACCCGATCGACACAGGATCGCATGCAGCGTCACCGGCGTCGATGCCCAGGGCAACACATCACCGGTCCGACCCAGACCGCACTGTTCGTTGCCTTGACATGACCCCGCGACAAGGAGATTTCCGAAGAGATGCCGGACACCACGATCGAGGACAATCCCGCGACGTCGACTCGCTCCCGTCGTACCAGCGGCACCGGGGCGAAGGGCACTGCGGCCACCAAGCCTGCGGCCAAGTCGGCCACCACGAAGAAGTCGGCCACCAAGACCGCGACCAAGCCACCCGCGAAGAGCGCTGCCAAGTCCACCACCAAGCCTGCCACGAAGAGCGCACCCAAGAGCGCCGGTACCGCCAAGAAGGCGACCAAGGCCGCTGCGAAGTCCACCAGCACCCGGAAGGCGGGTGCGAAGAAGCCCGGTGGTAACGGTTCCGAGGCCAACCTGACCGTGGTCGGGGAGACCGATGAGCAGGTCACGGGCAAGGACGACGTTGAGAAGACCGAGACCGAGGGGGTCGCGTTCGTCTTCTCCGACGCCGACGACGACGACGCACCCGCCCAGCAGGTCGTCACCGCCGGTGCCACTGCCGATCCGGTCAAGGACTACCTGAAGCAGATCGGTAAGGTCGCGCTGCTCAACGCCGTGCAAGAGGTGGAGTTGGCCAAGCGGATCGAGGCGGGTCTGTTCGCCGAGGAGAAGTTGGCCAACCCCCCGTACGGGTCGGATTGGGACAGGGCGAAGGCCAAGGCGGAGGAGCGGCGGATGTACCGCGACCTGCAGTGGATCGCCCATGACGGTAAGCGCGCCAAGAACCACCTGCTGGAGGCGAACCTGCGCCTGGTGGTCTCCCTGGCCAAGCGCTACACCGGCCGTGGCATGCTCTTCCTGGACCTGATCCAGGAGGGGAACCTGGGCCTGATCCGCGCGGTGGAGAAGTTCGACTACACCAAGGGTTACAAGTTCTCCACCTACGCCACCTGGTGGATCCGCCAGGCGATCACCCGGGCCATGGCCGACCAGGCCCGCACCATCCGGATCCCGGTGCACATGGTCGAGGTCATCAACAAGCTCGCCCGGGTGCAGCGCCAGATGCTGCAGGATCTGGGCCGTGAGCCGCTGCCGGAGGAGCTGGCCGCTGAGCTGGACATGACCCCGGAGAAGGTCGTGGAGGTGCAGAAGTACGGGCGTGAGCCCATCTCGCTGCACACCCCGCTGGGTGAGGACGGCGACAGCGAGTTCGGCGACCTGATCGAGGACTCCGAGGCCGTCGTCCCGGCCGACGCGGTCAGTTTCACCCTGCTGCAGGAGCAACTGCACGCGGTGCTGGACACGCTGTCCGAACGGGAGGCCGGCGTGGTCTCGATGCGGTTCGGGCTCACCGACGGGCAGCCGAAGACCCTCGATGAGATCGGCAAGGTCTATGGCGTCACGCGGGAGCGGATCCGCCAGATCGAGTCCAAGACCATGTCGAAACTGCGGCACCCGAGCCGTTCGCAGGTGCTGCGCGACTACCTGGACTGATCCTCGCCGGAGGAGTTCCGGAGGATCCGTTGCCCAGCAGACATGACTGTGGCCGGCAGGTTTCCCTGCCGGCCACAGTCATGTCTCGCGGTGGTGTCCCCGGCCGTCGTCACGCATGTGCGGACGACGGCACCGCGGCTCGCAGGATCAGACGCGCTCGTTCTGATCCTCGGTCAGGAGGCGCTCGCTCTCGTCCTGGATGTGAGTGGCCACGTCGGCCAACGGCTCGGCGTACTTGCGCCCATGGTGCGCGCAGAACAGAAGCTCGCCGGCCTCGAGGTGGACCCGGACGTAGGCCTGGGCTCCGCAGGCGTCGCAACGGTCGGCGCCGGTCAGTTCGGCAGTGGCATGTTCTGTGGTTAAGGCAGTCACACTGCTATGTAATCACCCGCCGGGCTCAAAGTCAGATCCGGGCGGGGTGGTTCGCTGACCGCGTAGCGCTATTCCCCACCCGGGGTGTGCCGTGGCCGACACCAGGACCGGCCTCGATCCGCATGGCGCTCCCGCGAACGGGCCCCTGTGCCTTCTACGATGGGGGTGTGGCACGTACTGACTCCAGTTACACCGCCCGGCACCTGTCCGTCCTGGAAGGGCTGGAGGCGGTGCGCAAGCGTCCGGGCATGTATATCGGTTCCACCGACTCGCGCGGACTGATGCACTGCCTGTGGGAGATCATCGACAACAGCGTCGACGAGGCCCTGGAGGGTCACGCCGACGCCATCGAGGTGATCCTGCACCAGGATGAGTCGGTGGAGGTCCGCGACAACGGCCGCGGCATCCCCGTGGACAACCTCACCGCCCTGAACATCTCCGGGGTGGAGGTGGTCTTCACCAAGTTGCACGCCGGCGGCAAGTTCGGCAACGGTTCCTACGCCGCCTCCGGTGGTCTGCACGGCGTGGGCGCCTCCGTGGTCAACGCGCTGTCCGAGCGGCTCGAGGTGCAGGTCGATCGCGGTGGGAGAACCCACGCGATGTCCTTCCACCGGGGCGAACCAGGAGTGTTCGCCGACAACGGCCGGCTGGACCCGGCCGCTCCGTTCACCCCGTTCGTGAAGTCCTCCGAACTGGCGGTGGTGGGCAAGGTGCCGCGCAAACGCACCGGAACCCGGGTGCGGTACTGGGCCGACCGGCAGATCTTCCCGGCCAGCGCCACGTTCTCCTACGACGAGTTGATCACGCGGGCCAGGCAGACCTCCTTCCTGGTCCCGGGACTGACCCTGACCGTGCGGGACGAGCGCAGGCTGCCCGGTACCCCCGGCGCAGAGGGAACGGTGGAGGAGGTGTTCCGCCATGACGGCGGGGTGCTGGACTTCGTCGACTTCCTGGCCACTGACGGGCCCGTCAGCGACATCTGGCACGTGCAGGGCGAAGGCACCTTCACCGAGACGGTCCAGCAACTCGACAGCAAGGGGCACCTGCGGCCGCACGAGGTGGAGCGGACCTGCAAGGTGGAGATCGGCCTGCGGTGGGGCGTGGGGTACGACACCGAGGTGCGCTCCTTCGTCAACATCATCGCCACGCCCAAGGGTGGAACACACCTCGCCGGGTTCGAGCACGGCCTGGTGAAGGTGATCCGCAAGCAGATCGAGGCCAATGCCCGCCGGCTGAAGATCTCGGCGAAGAGTTCCAAGGACCGGATCGAGAAGGACGACGTGCTGGCCGGGTTGACCGCCGTGGTCACCGTGAGTCTGCCCGAACCCCAGTTCGAGGGGCAGACCAAGGAGGTGCTCGGAACCTCCCAGGTGCGCTCAATCGTGGCCAAGGTGGTGGAGACGAACCTGACCGAGCGGCTCACCGCTACCAAGCGGGCCGACAAGGTCCAGGCCTCCGCGGTGCTGGAGAAGGTCGTGGGGGAGATGCGTGCCCGCGTCTCGGCACGGATGCAGAAGGAGTTGTCCCGGCGCAAGAACGCCCTGGAGACCTCTACCCTGCCCACGAAACTGGCCGACTGCCGCACCGACGAGGTGGAGCGCTCGGAACTGTTCATCGTTGAGGGTGATAGCGCCCTGGGCACGGCCAAACTCGCCCGGAACTCTGACTTCCAGGCGCTCTTGCCGATCCGGGGCAAGATCCTCAACGTGCAGAAGGCCTCGGCGGCCGACATCCTGAAGAACGCCGAGTGCGCCTCGATCATTCAGGTGCTCGGCGCAGGTTCGGGGCGTACCTTCGACCTCGATCAGGTGCGGTACGGCAAGGTGGTCCTGATGACCGACGCCGACGTGGACGGCGCGCACATCCGCACCCTGTTGCTGACCCTGTTCTTCCGGTACATGCGCCCGCTGGTGGAGGCCGGACGGGTGTTCGCAGCGGTCCCGCCGCTGCACCGGGTGCAGACGATGGCCCAGGGTTCGCGCAAGGGTGAGGTCACCTACACCTATTCCGAGGCCGAACTGCGCAAGTACCTGGCCAAACTCGAGCGCACCGGACGACGCTACGTCGAACCGATCCAGCGGTACAAGGGCCTGGGGGAGATGGACGCGGACCAACTCGCCGAGACCACGATGGACGTGGGCAAGCGAACGCTGCGCAAGATCACCATGGCCGACCAGCAGGCGATCGAGGAGGCCGAGAGCGTCTTCGAACTGCTGATGGGCAACGACGTGGCCCCGCGCAAGGACTTCATCGTGGCGGGGGCCGGTGCACTGGATCTGGAGCGGATCGATGCATGAGACCGCCGGCAGCGGCTCGGGAGTTTTTTGCTCGAACGGCCCCGGACGCATACCCTCTCGATGTGATCTGCCCGCTGCGTGTTGACCCGGTCCGCCCGAGGAGGCTGCGGTGAGTGAGAACCCCACGTCACTGCCCGAGCGGGCTCAGGCGCCCACGTTGCTGCCGATGCCGTCGGCCGAACTGGGCCTGACCTGGCGCGCGCTGCAGGTCGAGGACGCCCCGGCCCTGCACCGCCTCTTCCGCCGGATCGAGGTGCATGACAACCCGCCGTACCGCACCACCCTGGAAGAAGCCCGGGAGAACTTCTCCGGGGAGTGGAAGGATCCGCTGAACAACTCCTTGGCCGGGTTCGACGACGAGGGGACCATCTGCGCCTACGGCACCGTTGTGGTGCACCCGGGTGACACCCGCGTGGTGCGCGCCTTCCTGGAGGGCGGGGTGGATCCGCAATGGCGGCGCCTTGGGATCGGATCGGCGCTGGTGGACTGGCAGATGGCCAGGGCCCGTCAACTCCTGGCTGCCTCGGGCAAGGATGTGCCCGGACGAATCCTGGTGCACGTGGAGGAGGGCATGGCCGACGCCTCCAGCATGCTCACCGAGCGCGGCTTCCGCCCGATCCGCCACTACACCGAGATGCGCCGGGATCTGAGCCAGCCCATCCCGGAGGGCCCCCTGCCCAATCATCTCGAACTCGTGCCCTGGCGGGAGGAACTGGACGATCAGGTCCGGTTGGCCCACAACGACGCGTTCGCCAAGCACGACGGCTCCGAGCCGCACACACCGGAGACCTGGACCGACGGCCGCACCTACTTCGTGCCGTCCTGGAGCTTCCTGGTGCTGGACCGCACCACCGACCGGGCCCAGGTGGCCGGCTACCTGTACTCGGGCCGGTACGAGCAGGACTGGGAGGCCGTTGGCGGGTCCGAGGGTTACATCGACATCCTCGGGGTCCGGGAGGCGTGGCGCGGCAGGGGTGTCGGGACGGCACTGATGGCGCAGGCGTTGCGTGCCTACGCCGCGGACGGCATGCAGTACGCAGGCCTCGGGGTGGACGTGCCGGCGCTCCCGGCCGACTTCGGGCTCTTCGACAAACTCGGTTTCGAACGGTTCCGCCACTCCACCATGTACGCCGTGGAGATCTGACCCCACCGAGCCGTGGAGGTCTGACCCCACCGATGGGGCAGCGACGAGGTCTCCTCATCACCGGCCGCCTGCTCCTGGCAGGCTCCACCGTGGTGCACCTGGTCGCCCGACTCGGCGGCACCGCGGTGGTGTTCGTGGTTCCCGACGCCGGGGTGAACGGTGCTCGGAATCGGGCGCCGGCTGGTCCGGGAGAGTACCGCACCGGCGTGGGCACGCCCCTCTGGTGCCGCGACCTGACCAGGCCTGGTCAGCCCAGACCGGCGATCGGGGCGGGTACCGTCCGTCCGGAACCGTCCCGGCGCTCGTCGACCTCCGGCAGGTCCACCGCCTGACCACCGGAGCCCACCGCCCGTGCCGGCGCCGGAACCACCCCGGCCAGGTACAACGCGTCCTCCCCACGCAGGAACCGGTGGGCGCGCACCCCACCGGTCGCGCGTCCCTTGGCCGGGTAGGCGGCCAACGGAGTGACCTTGGCGCTACCCGGCACCGTCCCGGGAAGTGCGTCGACCGGCCCGGCCACGGTGACCACCTGGGCGTCCGTGCCCTGGGGCACCACCGCAAAGTGGATGACCCGCCCACCCTGGGGCAGTTTCACACCGGCGACACCGCCACCTGCGCGTCCCTGGGGACGGACCGCACCGGCGGAGAACCGCAGCAACTGGGCGCTGTCGGTGACGAACACCAGGTCGTCGTCGTCGCCGGCATGGGCGCCCCCGACCACCTCGTCGCCGCCCTTCAGGGTGATCACCGGCCAGGAATCGCGCTGCAACTGCTCGGGCGTGACGCGCTTGACCACCCCGTCCCGGGTACCGAGCGCCAGCGGTGGGCCCGCTGCCTCCAGGCTGGTGATCGTGACGACGCGCTCACCGCGCTCAAGCATCACCATCTCCGCCACCGGGACACCGCCCGAAGCGCTCGGCGGCCCATCGGTGGGGGGCAGCGCGGGGATCTCCACCACGCTGAGGCGGACCAAGCGGCCGGTGTTGGTCAGGACGGCGACCAGGCCGCGTGCCGTGGTGCGGACCGTGGCGGTCAGGGCGTCGTGGGCACTGCGTGCACCGGCCCGGACCACGTCGGCGTCATCGGCCGTGCGGGCCAGCAACCCGGTGGCCGAGAGCAGCACGTAGCAGGGGGAGTCGGGTACCTCCAGCGGGATCGCTTCGGCCTTGGACCGACGCACCGCGCCGGTCTCCACGGCAGCATCGGGGGCCGACTCCAGGAGCACCGTTCGCCGGGGCGTGCCGTGCTCGGCGGCCACCTGCGCGAGTTCGTCACCGACCACCTGGTGCAACAGTGCCTCGTCGTCGAGGATCATCCGCAAGTTCTCGATCTCGGTGGCCAGTTCGTCGCGCTCGGCCTCCAGCTCCAGCCGGGAGTACTTGGTGAGGCGGCGCAGGCGCAGCGCCAGGATGTAGTCCGCCTGGGCCTCGGACAGGTCGAACACCGTCATCAGCCGGTCCCGGGCGGATTGGATGTCCTCACTGGTGCGGATCACCTGGATGACCTCATCGATGTCCGCGATCGCGACCAGCAGGCCCTCCACCAGGTGAGCCCGCTCCAACTTCTTGTTCAGGTGGTAGTCGGTGCGTCGGCGCACCACCGTGATCCGATGGGCCAGGTACACCTGCAGCAGTTCCCGCAGCCCCAGCGTGCGAGGCTGGCCCTCCACCAGCGCGACGTTGTTGATCCCGAAGGATTCCTCAAGGGGGGTGTACCGGTACAACGCCGCCAGCACCGCCTCGGGATTGACCGAACTCTTTACCTCGATCACCATGCGGAGCCCGTGTTCTCGGTCGGTCAGGTCCGTCACCGCGGTGATGCCCTGCACCTTCTTGGACTGCACAGCGTCCTTGATCTTCTCGATCACCCGCTCTGGGCCCACCTGATAGGGCAGTTCGGTCACCACGATGGCCTTGCGCCGGGCGGTGATGTTCTCGATCCGGGCCGTGGCCCGGGTTCTGAAGGAGCCGCGGCCGGTCGCGTAGGCGTCCCGGATGCCCTCCAGGCCCACGACCTTGCCCCCCGAGGGCAGGTCGGGGCCGGGCACGAACCGGATCAGTTCGGCGAGTTCGGCGTCGGGGTTGGCCAGCAGGTGCCGCAGGGCGGCGACGACTTCGACCAGATTGTGCGGGGGCATGTTCGTGGCCATCCCGACCGCGATCCCGCTGGCACCGTTGACCAGCAGGTTCGGCAGTGCCGCGGGTAGCACCTCCGGTTGGGTGAGTTGGGAGTCGTAGTTCGGGACGAAGTCGACCACGTCGGCGTCCAGGTCCGCCACCATCGCCATCGCGGCCGGCGCCAGCCGGGCCTCGGTGTACCGGGCGGCGGCCGGACCATCGTCGAGGGACCCGAAGTTCCCGTGCCCGTCCACCAGCGGGAGCCGGAGCGAGAACGGCTGGGACATCCGCACCAGGGCGTCGTAGATGGCACCGTCACCGTGCGGGTGCAGTTTGCCCATCACGTCCCCGACCACGCGGGCGGACTTCACGTGCCCACGGTCCGGGCGCAGACCCATCTGCGACATCTGGAACAGGATTCGTCGCTGCACCGGCTTGAGCCCGTCGCGGGCGTCGGGCAGTGCGCGTGCGTAGATCACCGAGTAGGCGTACTCCAGGAACGAACCGCGCATCTCGGTGGAGACGTCGACGTCGAGGATCGTGCTCTGGGCAGCATCATCTGGGGTGGAACGACGGGCCATGGTGGCTATTGTCGCCCATCTGGACCGGTCGGTCCGGCCCACACACCGTGAGTGCCCGCATAGGATCGTCAGATGGCGCACAGCGGCAACTACCCAGCGCACTGGGAAGCCGACGTGGTGCTGCGGGACGGATCCACCATGCGCATCCGACCGATCCGCCCCGAGGACGCCGAGGCGCTGCAACGCTTCCACATGAGCCAGAGCGAACGCTCCACGTACTTGCGCTTCTTCGCTCCGATGGCCCGTCTCAGCGAGGAGATGCTGGCCCGGTTCACCCAGGTCGATCACCGCGACCGGGTGGCCCTGGTGCTCGTGGACGGGGAGGCCATCCTGGCCGTCGGCCGGTTCGAGCGGCTGGACGGCGGTGACGCCGAGGTCGCGTTCAATGTCGCCGACTCGGCCCAGGGGAAGGGTCTGGGGTCGGTGCTGCTGGAGCACCTGGCCGCAGCCGGGCGCGAGCTCGGGGTGCGCCGGTTCGTTGCCGATGTGCTGCCGCAGAACGCGCGCATGCTGCGGGTGTTCGCAGATGCTGGGTATGACGTGCAGTCCACGATGGACGACGGCATCCTCGCGGTCTCCTTCACCATCACCTCGACCGACAAGTCCCTGGCGGTGCTGGCCGAGCGTGAGCAGCGCTCCGAGGCCCTGAGCATGGCGGCACTGATGCGTCCGGCCGGGGTGTTGCTGGTGTGTGCCGGCCAGGAGGGACAGGCGTTCGGACGGGTGCTGCTGGGATCATTGACCCAGGAGGGTGCCCCGGGGGTGCAGGTGGTCGGCCTGGACGGGGCGCCGGGGGCGCTGAGTTCGTTGGACCAGGTGCGGCCCGGACCGGATCTGGCGCTGCTCGCGGCCCCGCCCGCGCAGGTGTTGGACCTGCTGGAGCCCCTGGCCGGGCTCGGGGTGCGCGGGGTGGTCCTCTATACCGGTGGGTTCGCCGCGCAGGCCGGCTCGGAACGCGTCTCCCAACGCATCCTGCGTCGTCGTGCGCGCCGGCACGGGCTGCGCTTGGTTGGCCCGAGGTCCTACGGGCTGATCACCAGCGCCGCCGACCGGGACGGGCCGGCGCCGCGGATCGAGGCGAGTCTGTACCCCAGCCCGCCGCGGCCGGGCTCGGTGGGAGTCTTCTGCCAGTCCGCCGCAGCCGGCCGGGCGTTACTGTCCGGCGCGGCGGCCCGGGACATGGGGGTGGCCTCGTTCGTCTCGGCCGGGCATCGCGTAGACGTATCCGGTAACGATGTGATGCAGCGATGGGTGGGCGATGAGTCCACCGCGGTGGCCTGCCTGCGACTGGAGTCGATCGGTAACCCCCGCAAGTTCTCCCGCGTGGCCCGCCGACTGTCCCAGGAGGGCCCGGTGGTCACCACGATCGCGGGCACCACCGGCCAGTTGAACCCACCCGGCCACGAGGTGGCCACCAGTGCGCTGCCCCGGCGGGCGCTGGATGAACTGATGCGCCAGGCGGGGGTACTCGTGGCCGAGACCGTCGATGATTCCCTGGACCTGGCCCTGTTGCTGTCCGAACAACCGCTCCCGGCCGGTGACCGGGTGCTGGTGCTGACCAACTCGGGCGCACAGGCCGCGATGATCACCGAACTGCTGCGTGGCGCCGAGCCCGCGCTCACCGGGGAAGTGCACACCCTCTCGCCCACCGCCGGGGTTGAGGCCTACAGCGAGCAGGTACGCGCCTTCGCCGGCCGCGACGACTGGGACGCCGCCCTGGTGGGGTACGTGCCGCTGCTGACCGACGACGGCGTGGGGGTGGCCGGGCAGGTGGCGCGTCTGAGCGCGACGTCCGGGCGCACCACCGTTGCGGTGATCGACGGGATGCGCGGCCTGGACGTCCACCTTCGTGCTTCCGGCCCCGACGGGCCGGTGCGGGTCCCGGCGTTCCCTACCCTTCGAACCGCCACCACGGCACTGGCCAAAGCGACAGGCTACGTGCGCTGGCGCGAGGCGGACCGGGGGGCCAGGGTGGACCCTGCGGGTGTCGACCGGACCGGGGCCAAGGCGCTCGTCCAGGCCGAACTGGCCTCTCTGCCGACCGGAAGTACCCGACGGCTCGCCGGGCAGGCGACCACCGACCTCCTCCGCATGTACGGGATCGAGTTGTGGAGCCAGCACACCGTCAGCAGCCTGGCTGAGGCACTGGAGGTAGCCGAGCAGATCGGCTGGCCAGTGGCGCTGAAGACCTCCGATGAGTTGCTGCGCCACCGGCTGGATCTGGGTGGCGTGCGGCTGGACCTGGGGTCCCCGACCGAACTCGCCGAGGCCTACCGCAGCGTTCAGCAGCGGGTGCGCTCGGTACTGGGACACGAGACCACCCTGGACATCCAGGCGATGGCCCCGGGTGGGACGGCGACCGTGATCGAGGCCGTGGAGGACCGTATGTACGGCCCGATCATCAGTTTCGGGCTAGCCGGGGACGCCAGTGAACTCCTCGGCGACGTCTCCTATCGGGTGCCTCCGCTGACGAACGTGGACGTGGCCTCCATGGTGCGTTCGCTGGGGGCGTCCGCCCGGCTGCTGGGCGGGGGCGGCCTGCCCGCGCTGAACATGGCGGGGGTGGAGGACGTGCTGGCGCGGGTGAGTGTGCTGAAGGAGGAACTGGCCGAGGTGTCCGCGGTGGCGTTGCACCCGGTGCTGGTCACCGAGACCACGATCACGGTGCTGGGTGCGCGCATCGATGTGGCCCACCCCGGCCGCGGGGATGCGGCCCGGCGGTTCCTGCCGGCCTGACGACGGCGGACGGCCGGGTGCCGGCAGTGAATCAGGTGTACGGACACCGAGGGTTGGCAACAAGTGGGACACTAGAGGCGTGCCAAAGTCACACACACAGCAATTGCGGCAGTTGCGGTCCGACATCGACCGTGCGGGGTACTACCCGGCACTGGTTGCCGAGGTCCTGGAAATCGCCCTTGCCGATGAGGAGATCGTGGCCCACCTGGTCCACCCCGAGACGGTGTTCGACCGTTCCGAGGTGCGCCGTCATGTGACCGCGCTGACGCTGACCCCGACCCGGCTGATCATCGCCCACGTCGACGACGTACCCGGCTCCAGCCCCGACGACGGGCACTCGGCTGCGGCTACCACCGAGTCGGTGGCGCTGTCCTCGATCCGGTCGGTGGCACTGACCCACGTCGTCTCCGACCCGGCCACCTACACCCCGGGCACAGGGGCCAGCGAGATCACCCTCGCCCTGAACTGGGGTTCGGTGCAGCGACTGGACCTTGAGCCCGCCAGTTGCCCGGACCCCGACTGCGAAGCGGACCACGGCTACGCCGGTACCGCAGTCCCCGATGACCTCGTGGTCCGGATCAGTGCCGCCGCGGAGGGCCGCGAGGCCACGGCCGCGGCGCTGGCGTTCGCCGCCGCGCTCTCGGCGGCTACCACGCAATGATCCCGGTGCTGGGCGACGTCCTGCTCGGTGCCGCCACGGGTGATCGTGAACCCTTCAGCGACGCCGCCGGGCGCGCCCGCGCGTCCCTGGGGCTACCGTCGGTGCGGTGCTGGTGTGTGGTGCTCGTCGACGGCCTCGGCTGGCACAACCTCTCCGGCCGGGGCGAGCACGCGCCGTTCCTGACCGGACAACTGACCGCCCAGACGGGCGCGGGGGCGCCGGTGACCAAACTGGCCGCGACGCTGCCCACCTCCACCGCCACGAACCTGTCCTACCTGGGCACCGCTCAGCGCGCGGGCGCCACCGCGATGCTCGGGTACGCCGTGCGCAACCCGGCCACGGCCGGGCTGCTGAACCTGATCTCCTGGAACGGGGGCGCGGATCCGGGCACGTGGCAGCGCGAACCCACGGTGTTCGAGCAGATGCTCGCCTCCGGTAGCCTGGCCGTCTCGATCGGTCCGTGGCAGTTTGAGGATTCCGGGCTCACCGTCGCCGCGCTGCGCGGAGCCCGGTACCACCCGGCTGAATCGTTGCCCGCCCGCGTCGACACCGCTATCGCACAGTTGCGTGACCCCGGGGTGGACCTGGTCTACCTGTACTGGGGGGAACTGGACTCCATCGCCCACCAGCACGGTTGGGAGGGCGCGGACTGGGCCGGCGGACTGGCCCGGCTCGATTCCGAACTGGAGCGTCTGGCGCGGTTGCTCCCGCTGGGTACCGGCATGCTGGTCACCGCTGACCACGGCATGATCGATATCCCCCGGCAGGAGATGGACGATAGGGCGGGTCGGATCGATGCCGCCACGCACCCCGAACTCTCCCGAGGGGTGGACCTGATCGGGGGAGAGGACCGCTTCCGCCACGTCTACACCCGTGAGCCGGAGGTGGTGGCCGCTCGCTGGGCCGAGGTTCTCGGGACGCGCGCGGTGGTGCTCACCAGGGCGGATGCGATAGCGGCGGACTACTTCGGCCCGGTGGCCCCGCATGCCGAGGAGATCATCGGGGACGTGGTGGTGGCCACGCAGGGACGGGTCGCCATCCAGGACAGCGCACAACAGTCCGCCGCATCACTGGGATTGGTGGGGATGCACGGCTCCACCTCAGCAGTCGAGCAGGACGTGCCCCTGGTGGCGGTACTGGGCTGATGGCGGAACTGGTGTTCTTCGCCGGGACGATGGATTGCGGCAAGTCGACTCTGGCGATGCAGATGGACTACACCCACGCCCGCCGGGGACGGCGGGGGCTGATCTATACCCAGCATGACCGGGCCGGTGATGCGAAGATCTCCTCCCGGCTCGGGCTGAGTCGTGCCGCGATCGAAGTGGGTCCTGGGACCGACTTCTGGGCGGATGTGACCCAGCGCCGGATGCGCGGCTGGGTGGTGGACTACCTGGTCTGCGACGAGGCGCAGTTCTACTCCGCCACACAGGTGGACCACCTGGCCCGCCTGGTCGATGAGTTGGACATCGACGTCTTCACCTTCGGAATCATGACGGACTTCCGCACCCGGATGTTCGCCGGCTCGGCCCGCTTGGTGGAACTGGCCGACCGCGTCGAGACGCTGCAGGTGCAGGCACTGTGCTGGTGCGGGCGGCGCGCCACCCACAACGCCCGGACGGTCGGTGGACGGATGGTCATCGACGGCGAGCAGGTGGTGGTGGCCGACACCGGCTCCAGTGCGCAGGTCGCCTACGAGGTGCTCTGCCGCCGCCACCACGTGCGTCGACTGACAGCAGCCGCGGCGCGCGCGGTCACGCCGTCACCGGACACGCTCAGTCTGGACGGGTTCGGCGTGGACGCCAAGACCCGCGGCCTGCCCGGGGTTGACGGCGACTGACTGCTCAGTCGTTCTTGGCGCCGAAGACGATCTCGTCCCAGGACGGCACACTGGTGCGACGACTGCGCCGCGCACGTCGGCCGGCGCGTTTGTCCGGCCCGGTGGACGCCTCGGACGGCTTTGCGCCGGGCCTGGTGGTGCCGTCATCTCCTGCGGTGCTGTCGCGACCGTTGCTGTCGGCACTGCGGTCGTTGCTCGCCGGTTCGGCCACCGCGTCCGGAGCCGATCCGGGGCCGGGCAGGATGGTGGCGTCGGTGGCGTCCTGCGGCCGCGAGGCGGCCGGATGGGCACCTGGGGCCTCATCCCACAAGGTGGGTTGCTGCTCGCCGTCGCGCAGGACCTGCTCGGCCAGTGCCTCATCGTCGATCTCCACCCGTTGGCGGACCCCGCGTGAGCCGTTCAGCTCCGCCAGCAGGGTCTCGGTACTGGCCTCCTGGGCCGGCGAGTCGGCGTCGCCGTGCTCCGCCGAACCGGCCGGGGTGTCGTGGTCGGCCTCGGGATCAGCGGGACGGATGTCCGGCACGATCCGGGGCCGGGAGTCCCGGATCACCGCATCCACCGCATGCAGCGCCGGGGCGATGTCGGCGTCGGTCTCCACGTCGTAGAGGCGGGCACCGCGTACCGAACTCAGGTGCCGGCTGCCGCCGGCCAGGTCGGTCTCGGAGAGCCAGCGGCTCTCGTCGTCGAGTGCGGTGAAGGTTCCCGCAGTCAGATCCACTTCCCAGGCCGCTTCCTGGTCTTTGTCGCCGGCATGGAAGGAGGCGACCACGTGCCAGGGGTCGGTGTTCTGACGGCGCGCGTCCCAGGTCAGCGACTCCTCGCTCACGCCCCGCGCCGCCAGCCGGTCCAGGACCACCTCACCCAGGGTGGGGGAGCCGGCGGAGTGGCCGATGTGCAGCGCGCGCGCCCGGCCGGCCACGTACTCGCGCTCGGCCAGTACCGGGCCCTCGTAGCGGCGCACCTGCTCCACCGGCAAGCCGGCTTCGGCCGCCACGGTCTCAGCCGAGGCGCCGGCCCGGATCATCGATTGGATCTGGCGTGGTCGCGGCGCGACTTCGGAGCGCACCTTCTCCAGGTGCGGACGGTCCCGGCGTACGGCGGCACGCAGTGCCTCATCGATCGTGAGCCGGTGCCGATCGCCGTCGGGGTCGATCAGGATGAGGTGATCCCCGTCGGGGTGGATCCCGACGAGTTCTAGATCAGCCATGGCACCTCCAGAAGGTCTGCGGTCTTCACCCTGCCAGCAGATGTCCGGCTCCGCCCGGATTCTGCTCGGTGTGGCGCATGAACTCTGGGCCCGCGCGCCCGTTCCACGCGGCCGTCGCGGACCGACTCCGGGCGCCCGGGCCCGGGCCGGAACGGACTTGAGTTCACGCGATGGGCGAACAGACGTGCAATTTCGGTTCGGATCAGGCACAATCCCATCGCCACCTCCACGCACCAGAGCCGATCGGAACAAAATCTGACCGCGTGCGTTGAGCATGCTACAGACCTGCCGAATCACTGTTTACGAACGGGAGTCCCCGCCCCATGGCCACCGACTACGACGCACCGCGCAAGACCGAAGAGGACCTCAGCGAGGACTCGCTGGAGGAGTTGAAGGCCCGTCGGGCAGAGAAGAACTCCCCCTCGGTGGACGAGGACGAGGCGGAGGTCGCCGAGGGTTTCGAACTCCCCGGGGCCGACCTGTCCGGGGAGGAACTCTCGGTCACCGTGGTGCCGCCGCAGGCCGATGAGTTCACCTGCTCCCGGTGCTTCCTCGTTCACCACCGCAGCCAGTTGGCCTACCAGGAGGGTGGCCAGCCGGTCTGCTCGGAGTGCGCCGCCTGAGTTAGGCCGGTCCCAGCGAGCCAGTGCTCGGTCAGTTCGCGTGCTGCTGACCGAGCGCGGCCACGAGACGCTCGGGGAACCGGGTGCCGACCAGCCAGTACGGGGTGGGATCGGTCGGATCGATCACCGGCACCCGCACCCCGGTGCGCACCCAGGGCCGCTGGCACACGTAGGCGTCGCTGCGCAGTTGGGGCCCCATCGCCTGTTGCATCTGGACCACGTCCAGGCTGCGCGCCGGCCCCAGGTGGTCCGCCTCGATGCGGGCCCGGCCGGCGTGCAGCCATCGCACGCCCTCCGGTGCCGCGCGGACCCGGACCACCGGGGAGCCCGCCCACAGCGCCGCGGCGACGCCGAGGGCACCCAACAGCGCCACCACGGTGCCGGCCACGTTGTGCACAGCGGAGAAGATGAACCACAGGGCAAGGCCCACCGCGGGCGCGAGCAGCCACATCAGCGGGGTGGGGAGGAGACGTTCGGAGTAGACCTCATCGGTGCCCGCGGGAGCGTTCCCGGGCGGCGGTGCAGCGGAGCCGGACATGCTCCAAGCCTGCCACGCCCGGCGGCCACCGGCGCGCGCCCCACGGACACCGCGGAGAGGACGCCGATGCACCGAGTAGGCTCGAGCGTGTGACACAGCCTGATGATCCCGGCGCGCAGGTACCGGTACTGGTCCAGCAACTGGACGCCGACCTCCCGCTGCCCTCCTACGCCCATCCCGGCGATGCCGGTCTGGACCTGCACGCCCGCACCGACGTCGAGTTGCCTCCGGGTGCACGGGCGAAGGTGCCGACCGGAATCGCCATCGCCCTGCCCGAGGGGTACGCCGCGTTCGTGCACCCGCGCTCGGGTCTGGCCGCACGGCACGGGATCACCGTGGTGAACGCACCCGGCACCGTCGACGCGGGCTACCGGGGGGAGATCAACGTTATCCTGGCCAACACGGACACCAGAGCACCGGCCCACCTGAAACGAGGGGACAGGGTCGCCCAACTGGTCATCCAGCAGGTGAGCAGGGCCCGCCTGATTCAGGTGGACCGGTTGCCGGGAACCGCGCGTGGGGACGCGGGGTTCGGGTCGACCGGTGGTTTCCTCCCGCAGGAGCAGGCCACCCGGAGCGGAGGAGAGGCCAAGTCATGAGGTGGTTCAAACGAAAGGACCGGCGCACCCGCGCCGGAGGCGTGATCGGGCCCGACGAGTCCGAACTCGCCCACTGGAACACCAGCGAGGACGAGCGTGATGACGCGGACCTCGAGGACCCCGATGGCGCCGTCGATGCCGACGAGGACGGGTCCGGGGCCGACGACGCCCGTGGCGAACCGGCCCATGGTCCCTGGGACGTGGCCGAAGCTCCGTCCGAGGAGGGTCTGATCGATCTCGGTGCGGTTCGTATCCCTAAGCGGCCCGGGCTGCAGGTTCGGATGGAACTGGACAAGAAGACCCGGCGAATCGTGGCGGTCAACCTTGCCCTGGAGGGGTCCGCGCTGCAGGTGCAGCCCTTCGCTGCACCCCGCAGCGAAGGGCTGTGGGAGGAGTTGCGGGCCGAGATCGCCGAGTCGATCAAGAAGCAGGGCGGCAGCGCGGACGAACGCACGGGTGCGTTCGGTCGGGAACTGCTGGCCCGCCTGCCGGTGCGGATGCCGGACGGTCGCAGCGGGACCAGACCCGCGCGGTTCCTGGGGGTCGACGGCACTCGTTGGTTCCTGCGCGGTGTGCTCACCGGGAAGGCGACCGTGGAGGCCCAAGCCGCCGAGGTGATGGAGGACATCTTCGCCGGGATCGTGGTGGACCGTGGCAATGAACCGCGTCCGCCGCGTGAATTGCTCAGCCTGCACCTGCCTGGCCAGTCGGCGCAGCCCCAGGCACCGGCCCAGGAAGAACGGCTCACGATCCGGCTGCCCAAGCGGGGGCCGGAGATCACCGAGGTGCGATGACCTCCGCCGATCGCCCCGCCGGGTCCGGTCCGGCCGTGCCCGGCCGCGGCGTGCAACAACTGGGTCAGGGGCGGTTCGACCTGACCGCCTCTGTCGGCGGTGTTCGCGGGTTGCTGGAGTCGATCGCACCGGGCCTGGTGTTCGTGGTGGTCTTCGTGGCCACCCGGGATCTGACCTGGTCGCTGATCGGCGCAGGAGCATTGGCGGTGGTGGCGGCATTGAGCCGCCTGGTCTCTCGCAGTTCGTTGAACTACGTCTTCGGCGGTCTGGTCGGGGTCGGCATCGGGACCGTCTGGGCGTGGCGGACCGGGCAGGCCGAGGACTTCTTCGTATGGGGGCTGTACGTCAACGCGATCGGCGTCCTGGTGTCGCTGGGCTCTATCCTTGCGCGGCGCCCACTGGTGGGAGTGCTCGTCGGTGCGTTGATGCCCGGTTTCGGGCAATGGCGCCAGGACCGTGCCGCGGTTCGGATCCTGAGTTGGGCCACGGCGCTGTGGGTGCTCTTGTTCGGGCTGCGACTGGGGGTGCAGTTGCCGCTCTACCTCAATGCTCAGGTTGGCTGGTTGGGGACCGCCCGGCTGGTGATGGGGGTGCCGCTGTGGGCGGTGGTGCTGTATCTGACCTGGTTGCTGGTGCATCCGCTGATCAAGGCCTCGAGGCAGGCACAGGAGGAGGCCATCGTCGACGCCCCCGAGGCTGACAGCACCGTTGACGGCCCGGCCACCACTGACGCCGTGGCCGGGCCCGATCGCGCGCCGAACCCGGACGGCGCGGCCGGCCCGGATGGTGCGGCCGGCCCGGATGGTGCGGCCGGCCCGGACGGTGGCCCGAGCACGGACGGCGCCCGCCCCCGGCGCTAGCCCTGCGTTCGAGGGTCAGGACCGGGGTCGAGGGCCAGTACGCTCGAACGTCACTCACACCCGCGAAGGCGAGCACCAATGCCCGATCAGTTGCTGGACCTGACCATCGGCCCGCCGGCCCACGGCGGCCACTGCGTGGCGCGCCACGACGGGCGGGTGGTGTTCGTGCGGCACACACTGCCCGGCGAGCGGGTCCGGGCCAGGGTCACCGACGCCACCAGCCGCTACTGGCGCGCTGATGCGATCGAGGTTCTGGAGCCCTCGCCGGACCGGGTCCCCAGCGTCTGGCCCGAGGCCGGGCCCGGTGGCGTGGGTGGCGGGGAACTGGCTCACGTTGCCCTCCCGGCCCAGCGCGCCTGGAAACGGGACGTGATCACCGACGCGCTGCGTCGCATCGGGCATATCGGCCCCGACCACCCCGCGGTGGCGCCGCTGCAGGTCGAGTACGTGCCGCTGCCCGAGGGGCCGAGCCCGGTACCGGGCACCGGGTACCGCACCCGGGTCACGTTGATAGCCGACGGCGAGGGCCGGGCCGGCATGCACGGTCACCGCAGCGATGCGGTGCTCGGGGTGGGCTCCCTGCCGCTGGCCCACGCGCGGATCCATGAGCTGGACCTGCTCGGGCGCACCTGGCCGGCCGGCGCGCGGATCCAGGCGGTCGCACCTTCCGCCGGGGCCCCGGTGGTTCTCGTGGACGGCCGTCCGAGCGAGGCCACATCACGCGGACGGCGTGCCGCCGGGAACACGGACAGACCCGCCCGGGTTCGTGAGGTGGTCCGGACCGGCGAGCAGACCTACACCTACCGGGTCAGTGCCGATGGCTTCTGGCAGGCCCATGCCGGAGCCCCGGCGGCGTTAGTGGCCGAAGTGCTCCGGGCGGCAGAACTCCGGCCGGGCCAGCGCGTCCTGGAACTGTACTCCGGCTCGGGTCTATTCACCGCGCCACTGGCCGCGGCCGTGGGTGCGCAGGGGCGGGTAGACGCCGTCGAGGGCGCTTCCGGGGCGGTGCGCGATGCCCGCCGAAACGCCCACGGACTGGACCAGATCCATCTCCACGATGCCGACGTGCGCAGATTCGTCACCGGCCACGCCCAGGCGGGTGGCGACGACGGGAGAGCCGACGTCGTCGTCCTGGATCCGCCGCGTTCCGGAGCCGGGGAAGCGGTGATGCGCGCTCTTGTGGCGACCGGCCCGGAACGGGTGGTGTACGTGGCCTGCGATCCGGCCGCGCTCGCCCGGGATGCTGCCGCGGCCAGGAACGTCGGGTATGAACTGGCGAGCCTGACCGCGTTCGACCTGTACAGCCACACCCATCACGTGGAGTGCGTGGCCGTGCTGGCCCCCGGCGTGTGAGTGGCGCATCCGCCGGCACCCCGGTAGGATTATCTCGACATCAAGATAAATATCGGACGCTCGTGTCCCGGAAGTGCCAGGATGGTGCCAGGGACATCCACGCCGTCGACGCAAGGAGCCACCGTGAGCCACGTGGACAGTTTTTCGTCCAAGTCCACCCTGTCCGTCCAGGGAACCGATTACGAGATCTACCGCCTCAGCGCGGTGCCCGGTGCCGAGCGGTTGCCGTACAGCCTCAAGGTGCTCGCGGAGAACCTGCTGCGCACCGAGGATGGTGCCAACATCACCGCCGACCACATCCGCACCCTGGCCGAGTGGGACCCGCAGGCCCAGCCTTCGCACGAGATCCAGTTCACCCCGGCCCGGGTGGTGATGCAGGACTTCACCGGTGTGCCGTGCGTGGTGGACCTGGCCACGATGCGCGAGGCCGTGGCCGACCTCGGCGGGGACCCGGCCTCGATCAACCCGCTGTCCCCGGCTGAGTTGGTGATCGACCACTCGGTGCAGATCGACGTCTTCGGTACCCGGGACGCGTTCGCGCGCAACGTGGAGTTCGAGTACCAGCGCAACCACGAGCGCTACCAGTTCCTGCGTTGGGGTCAGACGGCCTTCGATGACTTCAAGGTGGTGCCGCCGGGCACCGGTATCGTCCACCAGGTCAATATCGAGTACCTGGCTCGCGTGGTGATGACCCGCGAGCACGGTGAGGGCGAGGACGCGGTGCTGCGGGCCTACCCCGACACCCTGGTCGGTACCGACTCCCACACCACGATGGTCAACGGCCTGGGCGTGCTGGGCTGGGGCGTCGGAGGGATCGAGGCCGAGGCCGCCATGCTCGGCCAGCCGGTATCGATGCTGATCCCGCGGGTGGTGGGGTTCAAACTCGAAGGGGAGATTCCCTCCGGCGTGACTGCGACCGATGTGGTGCTGACCATCACCGAGATGCTGCGTGAGCACGGTGTGGTCGGCAAGTTCGTCGAGTTCTACGGCGAGGGCGTGGCCCAGGTGCCGCTGGCCAATCGCGCCACGATCGGGAACATGAGCCCGGAGTTCGGCTCGACCGCGGCGATGTTCCCCATCGATGAGGTCACCCTGGACTACCTGCGCCTGACCGGCCGCAGCGACGAACAGGTCGCGCTGGTGGAGGCCTACGCCAAGGAACAGGGCATGTGGCTGGATCCATCGGCCGAGGAGCACATCGAACCTGCCTACTCCGAGTACCTCACCCTGGATCTGTCCACCGTGGAGCCCTCGATCGCCGGACCGAAGCGACCCCAGGACCGGATCGCGCTGAGCAACTCCAAGGAACAGTTCCTCGCGGACCTGAAGAACTATGCGGTGAACGGCGAGGGGATCGAGAAGAGCCCGGTGGACAGCCGCCTGGCTGACACGTTCCCGGCCTCCGACGCCACGGCGCAGCCTGCCAACGCGGAGTCATCCCAGGCCGGGGCGCCTTCCCACTCGCCGACGCCACCGGCGTCCTACCACCGGGCCTCCAACCCCACCGAGGTGACCACCCCGGAGGGCACCACGTACGAGCTGGACCACGGGCACGTGGCGATCGCCTCGATCACCTCTTGCACGAACACCTCCAACCCCTCGGTGATGATGGCCGCGGGCCTGCTGGCCCGCAACGCCGTGGACCGGGGGCTGGTCTCCAAGCCCTGGGTGAAGACCTCGTTGGCACCTGGCTCCCAGGTGGTCACGAACTACTTCGAGAAGGCCGGGCTGTGGCCCTACCTGGAGAAGCTGGGCTTCCACCTGGTCGGCTACGGTTGCACCACCTGCATCGGCAACTCCGGTCCGCTGGACGAGGAGGTCACCGAGGCCGTGAACCGGCACGACCTGTCGGTGGTCTCGGTGCTGTCCGGTAACCGCAACTTCGAGGGCCGGATCAACCCGGACGTGAAGATGAACTACCTGGCCTCACCGCCGCTGGTGGTCGCCTACGCGCTGGCCGGCACCATGGACTTCGACTTCGCCAACGAGCCCCTGGGTACCGACAGCGATGGCAACGAGGTGTTCCTGCGGGACATCTGGCCCGACACCGACGAGGTACAGCGCACCATCGACGAGAACATCAACCGGGAGATGTTCGCCTCCGACTACGCCGACGTCTTCGCCGGTGACGATCACTGGCGCGCGCTGCAGACCCCGGAGGGCGACACCTTCGCCTGGGACCCGGAGTCGACGTATGTGCGCAAGCCCACGTACTTCGAGGGCATGGAGCGCGAGGCGACACCGGTCGAGGACATCACCGGGGCCCGGGTGCTCGCCAAACTCGGCGACTCGGTCACCACCGACCACATCTCGCCGGCCGGTGCGATCAAGCCGGACTCCCCGGCGGGCCGGTACCTGACCGAGAACGGGGTGGCCCGGCGGGACTTCAACTCCTACGGCTCCCGCCGTGGTAACCACGAGGTGATGATTCGGGGAACCTTCGCCAACATCCGGCTACGCAACCAGTTGCTGGACGGCGTCGAAGGCGGGTTCACCAAGAACCTCCTCACCGGCGAGCAGACCTCCATCTACGACGCCGCGCAGGCTTACGCCGAGGAGAACATCCCGCTGGTGGTGCTGGGTGGCAAGGAGTACGGCTCCGGTTCCTCCCGGGACTGGGCGGCCAAGGGCACCTTGCTGCTGGGCGTGCGGGCGGTCATCACCGAGAGTTTCGAGCGGATCCACCGGTCGAACCTGATCGGGATGGGCGTGCTGCCCCTGGAGTACCCCGAGGGCGAGAGCGCCGACAGCCTCGGATTGGACGGCACCGAGACGTTCGACATCAGCGGTATCACCGAGCTGAACGAGGGCCGTACCCCGAAGACGGTCAAGGTCACCGCCACCAAGGACGACGGCGAGGACGTCACCTTCGACGCCGTGGTGCGGATCGACACCCCGGGTGAGGCCGACTACTACCGCAACGGCGGCATCCTGCAGTACGTGCTGCGCTCCCTCGTGGCGGCCTGAACCGACACAGCGCGCTCCGAACCATTCCGACCCGCAGCCGGACACACCCGGCTGCGGGTCGGCCCGTCTACCCGCCGCGGCGGCGTGTCCGCCGGCCTCGAATGCCCTGATCACCGATCCTGTCTCGGCTCAGCCACTGGACCTCTTCCCGGCCGCCATCGCCGACCCGCGGGGTGGCACCGCAGCGCGGTTGGCCCTGGCTACCATCCCGCCGGCAGCGGACGTCCCTCCTCATACCCTGCAGCCGACTGCAGGCCCACCACCGCCCGCTCGGCGAACTCGGCCATCGTGGTGGCTCCGGCATACGTGCAGGCGCTGCGCAGGCCGGAAGTGATGTGGTCCAGCAGATCCTCCACCCCCGGGCGGTCCGGGTCCAGGTACATCCGCGAGGAGGAGATGCCCTCCTCATACAGGGCCCGGCGGGCCCGCTCGAACGCGGTGGCGGCAGCGGACGCGCGGGCGGCGACCGCCCGCGCCGAGGCCATCCCGAACGACTCCTTGTACAGGCGCCCATCGGTGTCGGTGTGCAGGTCGCCCGTTGACTCGTGGGTACCGGCGAACCAGGATCCGACCATCACCTGGCTGGCACCGGCCGCCAGGGCCAGGGCGATGTCGCGCGGGTAGCGGACCCCGCCGTCGGCCCACACGTGGGCACCGAGCGAGCGGGCCCGCTCCGCACACTCGGCCACCGCAGAGAACTGTGGCCTGCCCACCGCCGTCATCATCCTCGTGGTGCACATCGCCCCCGGACCAACACCGACCTTGACGATGTCGGCACCTGCCTCGACGAGGTCGCTGACGCCGTCGGCGGTGACCACGTTGCCCGCGATCACCGGCACCTGAGGATCCAGGCCGCGCACCGCCCGCAGCGCGGTGAGCATCTTCACCTGGTGCCCATGCGCGGTGTCCACCACGAGCATGTCCGCGCCCGCCGCCAGCAACCCCTCGGCCCGCGCGACGACGTCACTGTTCACCCCGATCGCAGCCCCTACGAGCAACCGGCCCGAGGAGTCGGTGGCCGGGGTGTAGATGGAGGATCGCAGCGCTCCGAGGCGGGTGAGGACGCCGACGAGGGCGCCGTCGTCGTCGATGACCGGAGAGAACCGGCGCCGGTAGCGGTGCTGGGTCTCGAACGCGGTCCGCAACGCGTCGTCGCCGTCGAGCACCGACAGTGGGAGGCAGGTGGGTTCGGGTGTCATCACCTCGCGCACCTGCGTGAACTGGTCCACCCCCTGGCAGTCCCCGCGGGTGAGGACACCGACGGGCCTGTCGTCGGTATCGAGCACCACGGCCGCACCGTGGCTGCGCTTGTCGATCAAGGTGACCGCGTTGTGCACGGTGTCGGTGGGGGAGAGCACCACCGGGGACTCCAGCACCGGGTGCCGGGACTTCACCGAGGCGATCGTGCGTGCCACCTCCTCCAACGGCAGGTCCTGGGGCAGGATCGCCACGCCTCCGCGTCGGGCGACGGTCTCGGACATCCGCCGGCCGCTGACCGCGGTCATATTGGCCACCACCACCGGGATCGTGGTGCCGGCGCGGTCGACCGGGGTCAGGTCGACGTCGAACCGGGAGCCCACGTCGGAACGGGTCGGGACCAGGAAGACGTCGCCGTAGGTCAGATCGGAACGCACGGTGTGTCCGGGCAGGAATCTCATGGTTCCAGGGTAAGTGGCTTAGTATGAAGCGCGCGCACCGACGCGTGCCACTACCCTGCGGACCAACGACACCCCAGTCGGCGTCGCTGGGGTAGGGAAGGAGAAACGAGTGGGTGAACTTCAACGCATCACCTCCCCGTCGTCCCTGCGAGGTCTGAGTCCACGGCGGCTGCGCGCCCTCGCCGCGGAGATCCGCACCTTCCTGGTCACCGAGGTGTCCAAGACCGGAGGGCATCTGGGTCCGAATCTGGGCGTGGTGGAGTTGACCATCGCGCTGCACCGGGTCTTCGAGTCGCCCCGGGACCGGATCGTCTTCGACACCGGCCACCAGGCCTATGTGCACAAGCTGCTCACCGGCCGCACCGATTTCTCCGCGCTGCGTAAACGCGGCGGGTTGTCCGGCTACCCCGCGCGGGCGGAGTCCGACCACGACGTGGTGGAGAACTCCCACGCCTCCACCGCGATCTCCTGGGCTGACGGCATCGCCAAGGGCAACGTCATCGCCGGGCGCACCGACCGCCACGTGGTCGCCGTGATCGGTGACGGTGCGCTGACCGGCGGGATGGCGTGGGAGGCCTTGAACACCATCGCCGACGGCCCGGACCGACCGCTGGTGATCGTTGTCAATGACAACGGGCGCTCCTACTCACCCACGATCGGGGGACTGTCCCGGCACCTGGACGCCATGCGCGTCGACCCCAACTACGAACGCATCCTGGGCTGGGGGAAGCGCACCCTGAACCGTGGCGGTGCACCCGGACGGTTGACCTACGACGCCCTGCACGGCATGAAGAAGGGCATCAAGGACGTGCTGCGGCCCTCGGGCTGGTTCGAGGGTCTGGGGATCAAGTACCTCGGCCCGGTGGACGGGCACGACGTGCACGCGCTGGAGCGCGCACTGCGCGCGGCAAAGGACTTCGGTGCGCCCGTCATCGTGCACACCATCACCCAGAAGGGCCGTGGTTATGCCCCGGCCGAGACCGATGCTGCCGACCGTTTCCACGCCGTCGGGGTAATCCACCCCGAGACCGGGCTACCGGTGCAGGCCTCCCGGTTCGGGTGGACCAAGGTGTTCGCCGATGAGATCTGCAGGATCGCGCGGGTGCGCTCCGACGTCGTCGGGATCACCGCGGCCATGCTGGGCCCGGTGGGCCTGGCGCCGATGGCCGAGGAGTTCCCGGACCGGGTTTTCGACGTCGGCATCGCCGAACAACATGCCGTGACCTCCGCCGCCGGGCTGGCGTTCGCCGGGATGCATCCGGTGGTGGCGGTCTACGCCACCTTCCTCAACCGTGCGTTCGACCAGGTGCTGATGGACGTCGCCCTGCACAAGGCCGGGGTGACCTTCATGCTGGACCGCGCCGGATTGACCGGAGACGACGGCGCCAGCCACAACGGTATGTGGGACATGGCACTGCTGCGCAGTGTGCCCGGCTTGCGCCTGGCCGCCCCGCGCGATGAGGACACTCTGCGGCGTGCGCTGCGTGAAGCCGTCGACGTGCGCGACGCCCCCACGGTGCTGCGTTACCCCAAGGGTGCCCTGCCCGAGGCGATCCCCGAGATCGGCAAGCAGGGCACGGTGGACGTGCTCGCCAGGACCGCCGGTGACGGCGGGGCCAGGGTGCTCGTGGCCGGATTCGGCGCTTTCGCACGCACCGCTATCGAGGTGTCGCAGCGGTTGGCAGACCAGGGGATCGGCGCCACCGTGGTGGACCCGAGGTGGGTGCTGCCGGTTCCCGATGACCTGGTGGAACTTGCCCGCGCCCACCACCTGGTCGTGACCATCGAGGACGGTCTGGTGAGCAACGGTCTCGGCTCGGCGATCCGGGACCGCCTGGCCGAGCGCGGGCTGCACATGCCGGTGCAGGCGCACGGGATTCCACTGCGGTTCCTGAGCCACGCCGCCCGGGCCGAATTGGTCGCGGACCTGGGCCTGCGCGCCCAGGATGTCGCGTTGCAGGCGGCCTCGGTGGCAGTGGAACTGACCCACCAGGCAACGGTGGGGCGCGAACAGTTTCCGCGCACCGCGGTGGATCGCTAGGCTCGGGAAGATCCTTCACACCTCGATCGAACCTCTAGGGCGGGTATGCGCAACATCGTGGTCTTCAGCGGCAGCGCTCATCCGGGGTTGGCCGGCCAGATCTGCGCACACCTGGGTGTGGAGGTGGCACCCTCACGCGTCAAACGATTCAGCAACGACTGCCTGGAAGCCCGACTGGGGGAGAACTGCCGCCAGCGCGATGTCTACATCATCCAACCCCTGGTGCCGCCCACCCAGGAGCACCTGATGGAACTGTTGCTGATGATCGACGCCGCCCGCGGCGCCTCGGCCGCGCAGATCACCGCGGTCATGCCGCACTTCGCCTACGCCCGCTCGGACAAGAAGGACGCCTCCCGGATCTCCCTGGGTGGGCGCCTGGTGGCGGACCTGCTCACCACCGCCGGCGCGAACCGGGTGCTGACGATGACCCTGCACGCACCCCAGGTGCACGGGTTCTTCTCCGTTCCGGTGGACCACCTCACCGCGCTGGGGGTACTGGCCGAGCACTTCCGGGATCGGATCAATCCCGAGGAGACGGTGGTGGTCTCACCGGACCTGGGCAACGCGAAGTCCGCCACTGTGTTCGCCCGGTTGCTCGGGGTGCCGGTGGCGGCCGGCAGTAAGCAGCGCCTGACCGATGACCGGGTGGTGATCGACGCCATCGTGGGAGATGTGGCCGGCAAGCGAGCCATCGTGCTCGACGACGAGATCGCCACCGGGGGCTCGATCGTCGAACTGCTCGAGCGGCTGCGGGAGGAGGGATGCGTCGAGGCCGCGGTGGCGTGCACGCACGGGCTGTTCACCGGCCGGGCTGTGCCGCGGCTGAGCCAGCATCCGATGATCTCCGAGGTGGTCACCACTGATACCGTTCCGGCGCCGGAGGGGTGGCCGGGGTTACGGGTGCGCTCGATCTCGGGACTGTTCGCCGAGGCGATCCATCGCATCCACCTGGGTGAGTCCGTCTCCAGCCTCTTTGACGGCGTGGACCCCGCCTACGCCCCGCCCCAGCCCGGTCTTTTCTGACTTTCGCCGCTCCGGGCTGGGGAGGTGCCCGGGGTCAGGCCGTGCGCGCCAGGTAGGGGGTGATGCCGCCCAGGTGGAACGGCCAGCCGGCGCCCATGATCATGCCCAGGTCGATGTCCTCCCTGTCTCCCACGACGCCCTCGGCGAGCATCAGGTCCACCTCCTGGGCCAGCGCGTCGCGCACCCGGTTGAGCAACTCGGTCTCACTCTGCGCGCCGGCCTGCTCGGCGCGGGAGCCGAAGTAGGAGCCGATCTGCATGTTCACCGGGGAACCGGCGCCGGGCCGGCCCTCGAACTCCACGAAGCGAGCGCGGTCCTCCACGATCCGGCGCAGGCCGGGCGAGGTGGGGTACCGGTCGCCCAGCTGCTCCCGCAGCGTGTCCAGCACGTGTTCGGCCACCGCCGGACCCACGAGCTGCAACAGTTGGAAGGGTCCCATCGGCAGCCCGAGGGGACGCAGCGCCGCATCGGCCACCTGCACGCCGGTACCGTCCTCCAGTGAGCCGAGGACTTCACCGAGCAACCGCACCAGCAACCGGTTGACCACGAACCCGGGGGCGTCGGCCACCGCGATCGCCGTCTTGCGGCACTCCTTGGCAACCGCGAACGCGGTCGCGTAGGCGGCGTCATCGGTCTGCTCCGCACGCACGACCTCCACCAGCGGCATCTGCGCGACCGGGTTGAAGAAGTGCAGGCCCACCACCCGCTCCGGATGGTTCAGGCCGGCGGCCATCGCCGTCACCGACAGCGCGGAGGTGTTCGTCGCCAGGATCGTTTCGGGGGCGATGACCTGCTCGAGTTCGGCGAACACCGTCTTCTTCACCTGCAACTCCTCGAAGACCGCCTCGATCACCAGGTCCTTCCCGGCCAGGTCGGCCAGGTCGGTGGTGACGGTGACCGCCGAGCGCAGCCGGTTGGCCTCATCGGCGCCGATACGTCCGGACTCGGCGAGTTTGTCAACCTCGGCGTGCACGAACGACAGGCCCCGCTGAGCACGCTCGTCGTCCAGGTCCCGCATGACCACCGGCACCTTCATCCGTCGGGCGAACAACAGCGCCAACTGGCTGGCCATCAACCCGGCACCGGCGAGTCCGACCGAACGCACCGGGCGGGCCAGTGCGGAATCGGGTGCACCGGCAGGTTTCTTCGCCCGTCCGGTGGTCAGCCCGAAGGCGTACACCCCGGCGGAGAACTCCGGCGACAGGATGAGTTCGGCTAGTGCGTCGTTCTCGGCTTCATAGGAGACCTCCCGGTCACCCCGGGACGCCACCTCGAGCAGGTCCAGGGCCCGATAGGGGGCCGGTGCGGCGCCGTGCAGACGCTGGTCCACTTTGGCCCTGGCGCCCTCGATCACCTGCTGCCACACCTGCGGGTCCACCGGGTCGGGCCGGTTCACCTGTACCTCCTCGCGCAGGATCGCCGCGCTCCAGCGCAGGGACTGGGCCAGGAAGTCCGCCGAGTCCAGCACCGCATCAGCCAGCCCCATCTGCACCGCCTGGGTGGCATCGAGCTGACGGTTGTTGCGAAGCGGGTTCTCGATGATCACCTTCACCGCGTTCTCGATCCCCACCAGGTGCGGCACCAGGAACGTGCCACCCCATCCGGGGATCAGGCCCAGGAAGGTCTCCGGGAGCCCGATGTTGCGCACCGGCGCGGCCACCGTGCGGTAGGTGGCGTGCAGCGCCAGTTCCAGCCCGCCACCCAGGGCGGCGCCACCGATGTAGGCGAACGTGGGCACCGGCATGTCGGTGAGCAGGGCGTACACCTCGTGCCCGGTCTCGGCGATACCGCGCGCATCGGCCTCGGTGGTGATGGCGGCGGCGCCGTGCAGGTCGGCACCCGCGGCGAAGTGGAACATCTTGCCGGTCACCGCAGCCGCCACGATCTCGCCCGCACGGGCCCGGGCGGTGATGCCCTCCAGCGCGGTGCGCAGTTCGGCCATCCCGCCGGGCCCGAGCGTGTTCGGCTTGGTGGGACCGGCCTGGTTGTCCAGGGTGACCAGGGCCAGGGTGCCCACACCCTCCAGTTCGATGTCGCGCACCAGGGCGCGGGTGATGCGTTCGCTCATCGGCTCTCCTCGATGTGGTGGGGGTTCTCCCAGATCACGGTGCCGCCCTGGCCGAGACCGACACACATGGTGGTGATGCCGTAGCGCACCTCGGGGCGGGTTTCGAAGGCCCGGGCCAGCTGGGCCATCAGGCGCACTCCGGAAGCCGCCAACGGGTGACCCACGGCGATCGCACCGCCGTAAGGGTTCACGCGGGGGTCGTCGTCGTCGATCCCGAAGGCATCCAGGAAGGCCAGCACCTGCACGGCGAACGCCTCGTTGATCTCGAACAGGCCGATGTCCTCGATGCTCAGCCCGGCCAGTTCGAGGGCACGCTGCGTCGCGGGCACCGGGCCCACTCCCATCACCTCCGGGGCAACGCCGGCATAGGCGTAGGAGACCATCCGCATCCGTGGCGCCAGGCCCAGTTCGGCTGCGGTGTCAGCGGCCATCAGCACCGCCCCGGTGGCGCCATCGGTCAACGGGGAGGAGGTGGCCGCCGTCACGCGTCCGCCGGGACGGAACGGGGTGCGCAGGTCTGCCATTGCGGCCACGGTGGTGCCCGGGCGCGGGGGTTCGTCCGCAGTGGCCAGACCCCACCCGCGTTCGGGGTCGGGAATCCCGATCGGCACCAGATCGGCCCCGATGTGCCCGTCGGCGAGCGCCTGGGCGTACTTGGCCTGGGAGGCGGCGCCGTAGGCGTCGGCACGCTCCCTGGTCAGTTCGGGGTAGCGGTCGTGCAGGTTCTCGGCGGTGGCACCCATCACCAGGGCGTCGGAGGAGACCAGTCGCTCGGTCATGAAGCGCGGATTCGGGTCCGCGTCGCCGCCGAGGGGGTGGCGGCCCATGTGCTCCACCCCACCGGCCAGGGCCGCATCGATCGCCCCCACGGCGATCGAGGCCGCCACCTGGGTGACCGCGGTCATCGCCCCGGCACACATCCGGTCGATCGCGTACCCGGGCACGTGCTGGGGCAGCCCGGCGAGCAAGCCTACGGTCCGGCCCAGGGTCAGGCCCTGGTCCCCGGACTGGGTGGTTGCGGCGAAGGCCACCTCCCCGAGACGCTCCGGCGGCAGCTCCGCGTTGCGGCGCAGTAGGTCCCGCACCACCGCCACCGCGAGGTCATCGGCGCGGGTGTGGGCGTACAGGCCGTCCTCGCGGGCACGCCCGAACGGGGACCGCGCGGCATCGACCAGGACGACATCACGACCGTGCAACGTCATCGTCTACCTCCAAAGCGGGAGACTGTCAGTACTAGATACTGATGCGCACCTTATCTCACGACGGCGCGGTAGCGCTCAGGAGGCGTTCTCGCCTGCTGTTTCGGTGACCTTGCCCGCCGTTTCGGTGGCCTCGTCCGCGGTGTCAGCGACCTCGGGCACCCCGACCGGCGTTCCGGTGGCCAGCGCCTGGGTGAGGCGCTCGGTGACCTGCTCCACCTGCCAGCGTCGGGCACCCAGGTCGCGGAGTGCCTGGGCGACGAGTTCCTCGGTGGCCGACGACGGCGGTCGCCAGGCAATGCGGCGCTGGGTATCGGGGGAGAGCAGGTTCTCCTGCGGAAGTTCCAGTTCGTCCGCCAGGGCCCGGATCGTGGGCCGCACCGCATCGAGCCGGACGGCGGCCTCGGGGTTGCGGTCCTTCCACGAGCGTGGCTGGGGCAGGGCGTCGGGGGAGTGCGGGGCCCGGTGCGCGGGAAGTTCGTTCTCGGGCAGTTCCAGAGCCGTCTCGATGGCGCCCGCCCAGGTGCGCAGCCGGCGGCGCGCACCACGGTTGGTGAACGGACGCAGTGCCAGAAGGTCATCGGTGTTCTTCGGCAGCGCCTGGGCGGCGGCGATGATCGCTCGGTCCGGCAGCACCCGGCCCGGCGCCAGGTCGGCCTGCGCGGCCGCGGCATCACGAGCGATCCACAACTCCCGGACCACCGCCAGACCGCGCCGGTCCCGGATCTGGTGGGTCCCGGAGGTGCGCCGCCAGGGGTCCACCCTCGGGGGAGGCGGGGGCGCGGTGCGGACGTACTCGAACTCCTCCAGGGCCCACTCCAACTTGCCCGCCTCGTCCAACTGGCGGGACAGGATCTGGCGCAACTCGATGAGCACTTCCACGTCGAGAGCCGCGTAGCGCAACCAGTCGTGCGGAAGCGGACGGGTGGACCAGTCGGCTGCGGAATGCTCCTTGGCCATGGAAAGGCCGAGTTCGGCCTCCACCATGGTACCCAGGCCCACCCGGGCCCGTCCCAGCAGTCGGCCCGCCAGTTCGGTGTCGAAGAGCGAATCGGGGCGAAGGGCGACCTCGGCCAGGCTCGGCAGGTCCTGGTTCGCGGCGTGCAGCACCCACTCGGTACCGCCGAGGGCCCGTGACAACTCGCCCAGGTCGGGCACCCCGAGCGGGTCGATCAGGGCGGTGCCGGCGCCGGCCCGGCGCACCTGGACCAGATAGGCGCGCTGACCGTACCGGTACCCCGAAGCCCGCTCGGCATCGATGGCGACGGGTCCGGTTCCCTGCGCCAGACGCTTGATGACCTCGCGCAACTGCGCGTCGGTGGCGACCACCTCGGGTACGCCGCCGGACGGCTCGGTGAGGGGCTGCGGCTGGTTCATCGGCGCCGGTTCAGCGATGAGACGTTATCCGGCATCGGAGGCAGCCCGGCCGCCTGGCAGGCCAGGAGCGCCCAGGCGCGCAGGTGCGGGGCCAGGTCGGTGCTGGTGGGTGTCCAGGATGCACGCACCTCGATCTCCACCTCGCCTCCCCGCAGTTCCAAGCCCCCGAAGGTCTCCGAGAGCACCCGGGTGACAGTACCGGACAGGGAGTGGTAACCCGCCTCCTCGGTGGCCAGGGCGTCGGTGAGCCAGCTCCAACCGACCTCCCCGAGCATCGCATCGGCGCCCAGTTCGTCCTCCAGGCGGGCCCTGGCCATGACGATCACCCGGAAGGTGCCGTTCCAGGCCTCCTGACCCTCCGGGTCGTACAGGACCACGAAGCGGCCGTTGCCCAGGAAGTCATCCGGGTCGGTGCTCGGGTTGATCTCACCGGTCAGGGCGAGGGCATAGGGAGCGATCCGCGTGGGCGGAGGCACCTCCTCCAGGCGCAGTTCCGGGCGCAGCCGGTGCCCACGCAGACTCAACAGCGCCGCCTCGAACTCCTCGGGCGCGACCGGACCTGGTGCGTTCACCCGTCCAGGTTATGCCGGGTGGCACGTGGCGCCGGTAGGGCGCGCCGCTCCCGACGACACCGCCCGTTGGGTAACGTAGCCAGGTGCGCACCAAGGACTCCCGACCCTCCGATACGCCGGGCGCCCCAGCGGTCCGGCCCATCCTGGTGGGTGGTGATATCGGTGCCTATGCCACCGCGAGGGCCTTCCATGAGGCCTATGGCGTCTCCAGCGTGGTGCTGGCCGGGGTGCAGGTGGGCGCGGTCGCCCACAGCGCGATCGTGGACCTGCGGATCCGCGCCGGGTTGAGCAACACCGACACCCTGGCCCAGACGATCCTGGAGGTGATGGCCGAGCAACCGGATTCCACCCACCTGGTGCTGGGCAGCGCGGACTGGCTGGTGACCGCGATCGTGGCGGTCCGGGACCGGCTCGAGGACGCCGGCGCGGTCGTGCCCTACCCCGGAGCCCACCTGCTGGAGCAGGTCGCGGACAAGGCGGTGCTGATGGCCATGGCCGAGGAGACCGGCGTGCCCCATCCCCGCACCGCCCGGGGTGTGCCCGCCGAGGAGGAGCCACCGGGCGGGGATCTGGACTTCCCGGTCGTGGTCAAACCCGCCAGCACCGCCGCTGCAAAGGGCGTGGACTACCCGGGCAAGGCGAAGGTGCACACCGTCGCCGACGCCGGGCACCTGCGCGCACTGTGGCACACGATGGCCACCGCCGGGGTGGCGGTGCCGATGCTGGTGCAGGAGTACATCGACGGTCCGGACAGTGCGATGGCGGCCGTGAACGTCTTCATCGATCCCGGTGGGCGGGTGCGCCTGGCCCAGTTCGGTCAGGTGCTGCTGGAGGAACATGCGCCCAGCGCGGTCGGCAACTCCGTGGCACAACTCACCGGAGACCCGGTGGGCGCTCAGGCCCGAGCGGTGGCACAGGTGGTGAACCTGCTGCAGGCCATCGGATGGCGGGGATTCGCCAACGCGGATCTGAAGCGGAGCCCGGAGGGGCACTACCAGCTGCTGGAGATCAACCCACGGGTGGGTCGCAGCGGGTACGCGGTGACCGCCTCCGGGTACAACGTCGCAGCCATGTACGGCCAGGCCTTCCTGGGCCTCGGTCCGGGCGAGGATGAGCGCGCGGGCCCGGTGCGCCAGATGACGGCGCAGGCCGGCGGCGGCGAACCCATTCCGGTGGCGACGGCCCAACACCTCTTCGCCGTGGTGCCCTGGCCGGTGCTGCGCCGCTACCTGCCCGCGCCCGGGCGCGGGCAGGTGAACCGGATACGGCGCAGCGGGGCGGTGACGAACCCGCTGTACTACCGGGCCGAGCGTCACCCCCGGCGGCTGCTCTACGTCGCGATGGCGATGGTGAACTACGCCCGGAAACTGGCCCGGCACCATCCGGGGGTCTGAGAGTCTGCGGCCCGGTGTCCGCGACCGTCAGCCGACGTGGTCGGTACCGGAGTAGAAGTGCAGCACCGGCACCTCGAGCGTGTCCTTGGCCGTACTGGCCCAGTCGGAACTGAAGATCTCCTGCACCGCCTGGGGCTCGGTCACCACGATCACCTCGGTGATGCTGCGATCCCGTGCGGCGGCTGTCAGCTGGGCCATCGGATCGGCGCTCGTCAGTGCCCCGGTGGCGGTCGCCCCGGCCTGTTCGAACAGGTCCAGGGAGGAGGCCAACGCGTCCCTGGCCGCCGCCCGGTCCGCCCCGGCGTCCTCGGTGCCGGTGATCCTGTCCCATGCCTCGCGCAGGTCTCCCAGGCTCAGATGGTTGATCACCTCGGTCACCGTGGAGGCATCGGACCCCACGGGGACCAGCACCAGGTACTGCATCTGCTCGGTTCCGGCGTGCAGTTGCAGGATCCGGTGCACATCCCGGGGTCGCAGGGCTTGCGCGGTCAGGACGGCGGTGCTTGGCATGGCTCCGAGTCTACGGACGGGACGGCACGTTGCCACCGCAGTACCGTGGCTGCATGTTGTTCGCCTTCTCGATCGCACCAGCCACCACCGACGCACCGGACGGCTCGGTCAGCGCCGCGGTGGCCGACGCCGTCCGGGTGGTCCGCGACAGCGGGCTGCCGCATGAACTGACGTCGATGTTCACCACCATCGAGGGGGAGTGGGAGGAGGTCATGCCGGTGATCAAGGCCGCCTGTGACGCCGTCGCCGCCCACTCCGACCGGATCTCACTGGTGCTCAAGGCGGATCTGCGCCCGGGACGTCGAGGGGAGTTGACCGGCAAGGTGACCAGGGTCGAGGAGCTGCTCGATGAGTGATCCCGGGGCGGCCGCCGGGGAGCGGGCCGCCACCACCACCTGGGGCGACTACGAGATCGGCCCGTTGCGCCCGGCCGAGGTGGAGGAACTGGCGGCCGCGCACCGCCGTACCTGGCAGAGCACCTACGCGGGGTTGATGACCGCACAGTCGCTGGCACGACTGAGGCCGGAGGCGTTCGTGCACCCCTGGACCGAGCGTGCCCGACTCCTGGCCCAGGACGAACCGCTCCCGGGCGGGGAGCAGATCCTGATCGCCAGGCACGGGGGAGTGCCGGTGGGGTTCATCAGCGTCGGTGATCCGCGCGAGGACGAGGCCCCGGCCCCCCGTCAGGTGTGGGCGCTGAACCTGCTTCCCGAACACCACGGGACCGGACTGGCGCAGGAGATGATGCGCAGGGGGCTGGGGGACCGGGAGGCCTACCTGTGGGTGGCCCGTGGCAACGACCGCGCGGTGGCGTTCTACCGCCGCCAGGGGTTCACCACCGACGGCGCCAGCCGGGAGCGCCGGGACGGCATGACCGAGGTCCGCATGCTCCGCCGCCCCGCGGGCTGACCCGCACCCCGGTCATCTCCACCGGGAGGTGACCTCACCCCTGCGGGACGAACTCGCCGTGGCCGTGGGCGCGTAACCGGGACCGCAGCTGTTCGGCGGCTGCGTCCATGGCGGCCGGGTCCGGGTCGCGCTCGGCGTTGCCCGGGTCGAAGTCCTCGGGGGAGACGCTCGGCCAGACGTGCAGGTGCACGTGCGCCACCCCGTAGCCCTCCACGAGCAGGCCCACCCGGCGCGGGTCGAACGCGTTCCGCTGCGCCCGGCCGATGTGCCGGGCCACGGTGAACAGGTGCTGGGCCAGGTCGTCGGGTACGTCCAGCCAGTGATCGATCTCGGCACGGGGAACCACCATGGTGTGCCCGGGCCGTAGGGGCTCCACGGTCAGGAACGCCACGCACTCCGGATCGGACCAGACGAACCGGCCCGGGATCTGCCCGTCGATGATCTTGGTGAAGACGCTGCTCATTCCGCCACGGTACCGGTCCTGGCCGGGGCCGGTCCTGCCGAAGGGATCCGCCCAGCAGGGCCGTGAGCGGACGGAAGGGCTCAGCCGAGGACGACGACGCAATCCGCACCCAGGTGCACCCGGGCGCCGTCGTCGGTCAGGAAGGTACCGTCCGGATCCCAGGCGGCCAGCACACCACGCCCGGTGCCGGCGGGAAGCGGGACCTGCTGGGCGGTGCCGGTGTTGAGCGCGACGACGGAGGAGCCGCGCCGCATCGTCAACCAGCCGGCGTCGTCGTCGAAGTCCACCGTGGTCACGGTGCGGTCGCCTCCGGCCAGGTCCGGGTGGTCTCGGCGTAGCGCGACCAGGTCGGTGTAGAAGGCGAGCAGCCGGGCGTGGTCTGCCCCGGCGGGTTCGGACCAGTCCAGCACCGAGGCGGTGAACGTACGCCGATCCTGGGGGTCGGGCACCGTCAGGTCGGCACGGCCGTAGAGCCGGGCCCATCCGTGATCGCCGAACTCGGCCTGGCGGCCCGCACGGATCGCCTCGGCCAACTCCTCCTCGGCGTGGTCGGTGAAGAAGAGCCAGGGGGTGGTGGCACCCCACTCCTCGCCCATGAACAGCATCGGGGTGTAGGGGCCGGCCAGCAGGAGCGCCGCCCCGATCGCCAGTCGCCCGGGGCTCAGGGTGGCACTGGGACGGTCGCCCAGGCCCCGGTTGCCGACCTGGTCGTGGGTGTTGAGGGAGGCCACGAAGGCATGCCCGCTGACCTCGGGCGGCACCGGTGCACCCCAGTGGCGGCCGCGGAAGGATGAGTAGGTGCCGTCGTGCACGAACACCCGCGTGAGCGCCTTCGCCAAGGTGGCGGCGTCGCCGAAGTCGGCGTAGTACCCGTGCCGCTCTCCGGTGAGGTAGGCGTGGATCGCGTGGTGGACGTCGTCGGCCCACTGCGCGTCCATGCCGCGCCCGCCCGCGGTGACGGGGGCGACCATCGCGGCGTCGTTGAGGTCCGACTCCGCGATCAGCCCCAGGGGCCGGCCGACCCGGCTGCTCAGGTCCGCCACCGCGCGAGACAGTTCGGCGAGCAGGTGCTCACCGGAGTCGTCCTTCAGTTCGTGCACCGCGTCCAGGCGCAGTGCGTCGATGTGGAAGTCATCCAGCCACCGCAGGGCGCACTCGATGATGAAGGCGCGCACCGGTGCGCAGTCGGGGCCGTCGAGGTTGACCGCCGCGCCCCAGGGCGTGTGGTGGCGGTCGGTGAAGTAGGGGCCGAACTCGCCCAGGTAGTTACCGGAGGGCCCCAGGTGGTTGAAGACGACGTCCAGCGCCACGCCCAGCCCCGCGTTGTGGGCGGCGTCGACGAACCTGGCAAGCCCGGCCGGTCCACCGTAGGAGTGCTGCACGGCGTACAGCCCGACGCCGTCATACCCCCAGCCGCGTTCACCCGGGAAGGCCGCGACCGGCATCAGCTCCACGATGTCCACACCCAGGGCCACCAGGTGGTCCAGCCGTTCGATCGCGGCGTCCAGTGTCCCGCCCGGGGTGAAGGTGCCGATGTGCAGTTCGTAGATCACCGCGCCGTGCACGTCCTTGCCGGCCCACCCCTGGTCGGTCCAGTCGAAGTCGGCCGGGTGGTACCAGCGTGAGTGGGCGTGCACGCCCTGGGGCTGCCACGGCGAGCGGGGATCGGGGCGCAGCGGGCCGCCGTCGAGGCTGAAGGCGTAGTCGGTGCCCGCCTCCAGTACCGGGTCGCTGGCCCACCAGCCCTCGCCCCCGGGATGCATCGGCGCACGGGCACCGGGGCCGGGCAGGTCGATCTCAACCCGTTCGGCGTTCGGGGCCCAGACTCGGGCGGGGACGCTCAACTCTCCTCCTGGTCCGCGGGCCGGTCGGCCACCTCCAGGATGGCGACCGGGCCGTGTCGCAGCACCTCGCCCACCGGTTGGGCGCCCCCGGGGTGCTCGGCGCCGCTGATCACGTCACGCCAGTGGCCCGGCGGCAACACCACGGTGTGCTCACCCCACCCACCCAGGCGGCCCAGGGCAACCGGCAGCCGGGTCGCGATCGTAACCGCCTGTGGTCGCTCGTCGGCGGAGCGGGCGAACGCGATCGCGTGGCCGGTGGAGGTCGCCAGTGGTTGATAGCCGGCGCGGGCGCCGACGAAGACCTCGGGACGGCGCCGGCGCAGTCGCAGTACCGCGGCGACCAGGCGCAGTTTCTCCTCCGCCGGCCCGGAGGGTCCGGCCCCGGAGTCCAGCCGGGCGAGCATCTCGGTGAGTGCGTGGTGATCCACGGGGCCGCGGTTGTCCGGATCCACCAGGGCAACCCGGGTGGTCTCGCTGCCCTGGTACACATCCGCCACGCCGGGCACCGTCAGTTGCAGGGCCTTGGTGGCCAGGGTGGCCACCCGCACCGATTCGGTGGTGCGGGCCACCCAGGCCTGCATCAGTTCGTGCACTGCCGGGTCGGTCACCAGGTGCTCGGCGAAGTCGGCCAGGGCCTGCTCGCCCTCGGCGTCCACGGAGGTCCAGGTGGTCCAGTCCTTGGCCTCCCGGGCCGCCTTGATCAGGTAGTCGCCCAGCCGGGAGGCGTTGATCGGGCCCTTGTCGGTCCAGGTGCCGGCCAGGGTCTGCCAGGTCAGATTCTCGGTGCGTCCGTGCAGGTCCGGTCGGACCGGGGCGGTGACCTCACGCAGCTGGTGCACCAGGTGGATCCACGCCTCGGCGTGCTCGGAGATCACCCCGATGCGGGCCCGCACGTCCTCCCCGCGCTTGTTGTCATGGGTGGATCCGGCGGTCATCGAGGCCGGCCGTGCGGTCTGGATGGCACCGGCCCACGCGTGCAGTTCGTCCGACCCCACCGAGAAGGTGCCGGGGGCGCCACCGACCTCGCACAGGCTGGTCAGGTGCGTCCACCGGTAGAAGGCGGTGTCCTCCACACCCTTGGCGGTCACCGCTCCACACACCTGCTGGAATCGTGTGATCACCTCACCGCGGCGGGCCTCGTGGCGTCGTCCGGCGCTGCCGGTTTCGCGTCCCAGCACCAGGTCGGTGACGACGTCGAGGGTCTCCAGCCGTTCCGGGGACAGCCGGGTCGCGGCCTGCTCGGCCCACTGGGCCACCACCGCCTGGGCGGCGGCGGGGGCCGGCTCGCCCGGCACCACGTAGGCCCGGTACCGGTCTGCGGCCACCACCAGCTCGGTGAGACAGTCGGTGATCGCGGCCCGGGTGTGATCGCGCAGCCGAACGTCGTCGTGGCAGATCTCCGAGATCACCCCGGCCAGGCGGCCCACCTCGGCGCGCAGGGAGGTGGTGACGATCTCGCGTTTGGCGTCCGCGATCAGTTCCGGGAGCAAGCCGAGGGTATCGCCGGTGAGTTCGTGCATCAGCGCGCCCAGCGGGGCAGAGCCGGCCGGGTCGATGAGCACCTGCCCGATCCGCCACGAAGCGTCGTACCCGGTGGTCCCGGCCGTGGGCCAATCGGCGGGGATGGTCTCGTGCGGTTCCAGGATCTTCTCAGCCACGCTCCACCGACCACCGGTGGCCTCGTGCAGGCGCCGGAAGTACCCACGCGGATCGGCCAGCCCGTCCGGGTGGTCGATCCGTAGTCCGTCGATCAAGCCCTGTTCGATCAACTCCAGCAGCAGGGCGTGGGTGGCCTCGAAGACAGCCGGTCGTTCCACCCGCACCGCCAGCAGGGTTCCCACATCGAAGAAGCGTCGGTAGTTCAGTTCCTCATCGGCCACCCGCCAGTACGCCAGCCGGTAGTGCTGGCGTTCGAGCAGTTCCGCCAGCGGCAGGTGCTCGGTGCCCGGACGCAGTGGGAAGCGGTGTTCGTAGTAGCACAGCACCGGGCTCGTGCCGTCCAGGCCGTGCTCGGGTTCGTCCACATGGGCCACGGTGAGTTCCCCGGCCGCCATCGCCGCCCCCAACCGCCGCCCGAGCACCGGCATCAGGACCTGGCCGTCCTCGGCCCAGTCCACGTCGAACCAGTCGGCGTAGTCCGAGTCCGGCCCGTAGGTGAGCATCGACCACAGCGCCGTGTTCTCACTCGCAGGGGTGGGGGCGGCCATGTGGTTGGGCACCACGTCCACCACGATGCCCATCTCGCGGGCGCGGGCGGCGGCGACCAGTCGTTCGAATCCGTCCCGCCCGCCCAGAGCAGGGGAGATCCGGGAGTGGTCGACGACGTCGTAGCCGTGGGTGGAGCCGGGTGCGGCGGTCAGGATCGGGGAGAGGTACAGGTCGGTGACGCCCAGGGAACTCAGGTAGTCGAGCCTGACGGCGGCGTCATCGAAACTCAGGTCCGGGCCGAGTTGCAGCCGGTAGGTGCTGATCGGGGTGCGCGGCATCAGCGGTCCTGGTGGCGCGTCGGTTCCTGGTCATCGCCCTCGTCGGTGCCTTGGGAGGGCGGCCGGGAGAGCACCACGATCGAGCGCGAGGTCACCGTCAGCGCCGCGTCCGGTTCGTGCAGGTGCGTGAGGTCGCTCTCCGGGTCGGTGCTGACCGCCACCACCCAGGAGCCGCCGTAGTCAGGCCCGGGAAGGTGGAAGGTGAGGTCCTCGCTGCCGGAGTTGATGAGCATCAGGAAGGAGTCGTCCACGACGCGCCGGCCCCGATCGTCGGGCTCCTCGATCGCTTCCCCGTTCATGAACACCGCGACCGCACGCTGATCCTCGTCCTCCCACGCCTCGGGATCCATGGGTGCCCCGGAGGGGTTGAACCACGCCAGGTCGGGGAGTTCGGGCAGCCCGTTGGAGGCCGAGTGGGACCCGTCGAAGAACCGGCGCCGGCGCAGCACCGGATGGTCCTGGCGCAGCGCGATCAAGCGCGAGGTGTACTCCAACAGGGAGCGCTGCTCCTCGTCGAGGTCCCAGTCCATCCAGGCAATCTCGTTGTCCTGGGCGTAGACGTTGTTGTTCCCGCCCTGGGTGCGGCCCATCTCGTCGCCGTGGGAGATCATCGGCACCCCCTGGGACAGCAGCAGGGTGGTGAGGAAGTTGCGCTGCCGACGCAGCCGCAGGGCGTTGACCTGCGGATCGTCGGTGGGTCCTTCGGCGCCGCTGTTCCAGGACCGGTTGTGATCCTCGCCGTCCTGGCCGTCCTCACCATTGGCGTCGTTGTGCTTGTCGTTGTAGGAGACCAGGTCACGCAGCGTGAACCCGTCGTGGGCGGTGACGAAGTTGATCGAGGCCACCGGGGTGCGGCCGGTGTGCTCATACAGGTCGGAGGAACCGGCGATCCGGCTGGCGAACTCACCGAGTGTGCCCGGCTCGCCGCGCCAGAAGTCTCGCACCGTGTCGCGGTACTTGCCGTTCCACTCCGTCCACAGCGGCGGGAACCCACCCACCTGGTAGCCGCCCTCACCCAGGTCCCACGGCTCGGCGATGAGCTTGACCTGGGAGACCACCGGGTCCTGATGGACCAGATCGAAGAAGGAGGAGAGGCGGTCCACCTCGTGGAACTGCCGCGCCAGGGTGGCGGCCAGGTCGAACCGGAAGCCGTCCACGTGCATCTCGGTGACCCAGTACCGCAGCGAGTCCATGATGAGTTGCAGCACGTGCGGGGAGCGCATCAGCAGGGAGTTGCCGGTGCCGGTGGTGTCGAAGTAGTGGCGCTTGTCGTCATCGACCAGCCGGTAGTACTCGGCGTTGTCTATCCCGCGGAAGGACAATGTGGGGCCCAGGTGGTTGCCCTCGGCGGTGTGGTTGTACACCACGTCCAGGATCACCTCGATGTCTGCCTCGTGCAGGGCCTTGACCATCGACTTGAACTCCGGCACCTGCTCACCCCGGCTGCCGTAGGCCGCGTAGGCGTTGTGCGGGGCGAAGAAGCCGATGGTGTTGTAACCCCAGTAGTTGCTCATCCCCTGTTCCTGCAGGTGGGAGTCCTGCACGTACTGGTGCACCGGCATCAGTTCGATCGCGGTGACACCCAGGTCCTGCAGGTGCCCGATCACCGCGGGGTGGGCCAGGGCGGCGTAGGTGCCGCGGATCTCCTCGGGTACCTCCGGATGCAACCGGGTCAGCCCGCGCACGTGCGCCTCGTAGATGACGCTCTCGTGGTACTCGTGGTTGGGTGGCCGGTCGTGGCCCCAGTCGAAGTAGGGGTTGGTCACCACCGAGGTCATCGTGTGGGGGGCCGAGTCCTTGGTGCTGAGTTCTCCACCTTCACCCTGGGCGAAGGTGTAGGAGAACAGCGCCTCGTTCCCGTCGATCTGCCCGTCGATGGCGTAGGCGTAGGGGTCCAGCAGAAGTTTCGCCGGGTTGCACCGGTGCCCGGCGTCGGGGTCGTGCGGCCCGTGCACCCGGTATCCGTACCGTTGCCCGGGTCGCACCGAGGGCAGATAGACGTGCCACACGAACGCATCGACCTCGGTGACCTCGATACGTTCCTCGGCGCCGTCGTCGTCCAGCAGGCATAACTCAACTCGCTCGGCGGCTCCGGAGAAGATCGCGAAGTTCGTTCCGGAGCCGTCATATGTGGCGCCCAGTGGATAGGGACGGCCGGGCCAGGTTTGCATGAGGACTAGCGTCTCACGCTCATCCCTCGAGCGCGCCCCGCATCAGGTGGACCAGGGCGTCGAGCTGCACCGAGTCACCGGTGCCGACCTCGACGTCGGCGCCATCGAGTGCCCGGGCGGCCAGACCGGCCTTGGCGTCGATCAGTTCGGCGATCTTGGTGTCGATGGTGTGCGCGGCCAGGATCCGCCAGGCGGTCACCGAGTCGTCCTGGCCGATCCGGTGCACCCGGTCGATCGCCTGCTCCTGCTCGGCTGCCGTCCAGGACAGTTCTGCCAACACCACGTTGGAGGCCGCGTGCAGATTCAGCCCGACGCCCGCGGCTGTCAGCGAGCACACCGCCACCGACACCTCCGGGTCGTTCTGGAAGGCGTCGATGGCGTTCTGGCGGGCCTTGGCCGACTGGTCCCCACGCACCGACACGGTGCGCAGGCCGGCCTCGGCGAGCATGTCCTCGGCGGTATCCATGACGTCGATGTGCTTGGCGAAGAAGACCACCTTGCCCACCGAGCGCACCAGCTGGGCGGTGTAATCGGCGGCCAGGGCGGACTTGGCCTGGCCGATCCTGCGCACCATGGTGAACACGTTGTCGCCGCTCTTGGCGTTCCGGGAGGATTCCAGTTCGGCCAGGGCCACCTTGCGCAGCAGGGCCACGTCGAGCTGACCGGGCGGGACGTAGGAGACCTCCTGGGCCGCCTCCAGCCGGCGGTACTGGGCGGCCAGTCGGCGGCCTACCTCGGCCTCGGCGGCTCGGATCGAACGTCCGATCTCATCGTCCAGCTCCACCGGTAGGTCGGCCACGCGCTTGGCCGGCAGGTCCTTGGCCACCTCGGACTTGGTGCGGCGCACGATGCCCAGATCGATGACCGCGGCGCGGGCCGCTGGGTAGAACGCCCGGTCGGCCGGGGTGAGCCCGGTGGTCTCGAGGCCCTGCATCAACTCGGTGCAGGGCTGTTGCCCGTCGGTCCAGCCCAGGAACTGCCAGATCGCGTTGAAGTCCTCCACGTCGTTGATCAACGGGGTACCGGTCAGCGCCATCATCAGCGGCTTGCCGCCGGGCGTGCCGGCGCGGATCTGGCGGGACAGGTTGAGCACATGCTGGGAACGCTGGGAGGACAGGTTCTTGATGAAGTGGGCCTCATCGACCACCATCGAGCGGAAGCCGAGGGTGGACAACCAGGACAGGTGCCGGTCCAGCACCGTGTAGTTGACCACGAACACGTCGGCGAAGGCGTCCATGTCATCACCGTCGCCGTGGATCACCGTGACCCGGCGCTGCGGCGTCCACCGCTGCACCTCCCGCGCCCAGTTGATCTTCACCACGTTGGGCACCACCGCCAGCATCGGATAGGTGTCCGCGACGGAGGCGGCCAGCACCGACTGGGCGGTCTTACCCAGCCCCGGCTCGTCGGCGAGCAGGAACGAGCGGTGCCCGCGACGCACCGCCTCCAGGAGCCGGATCTGGTGCGGCATCAGTTCCATCCCGGGCGGGGAGAACCGGTCGAAACGAGGCATCGGCGGCAGGTCCATGGTGGCCACCCCGCCCCCGGAGCCCTGCTCGAAGGCCCGGTACAGGGGATCCATCAGGTCCCATCCGGACAGGTACCCGGGGCTGGAGTCGGCGCGCAACTGCTGCAGGTCCGGGGCCAGGAACGGGTTCGCCCTGATCCGGGCCTTCACCGAGGCCGGCACCACCTGCTTCTCCGCCAGTTGGGCCGGCACGGTCTCCCGCTCGGGGACCTGCGGGGCCTTGATCTCCATCTCGTCGGCACTGAGTGCCTTGCCCGAGTCCAGCAACCAGTCCCGACGCATCCGCTGGGCGGCCGGGGAGGGGGTGGCGTCGTCCTTGAGGACATTCAGCAGGCTGGTGTCCTGGGCGGCGGTGCGGGCCAGGATGGTGGCCACCCCATCCAGCCGCTTGAGCAACTCGGTGCGGGTGGCTGAGGAGAGGTCCTCATCGGCCTTGATCCGGGCGCGTTCCTCGCGCACCAACAGGGCGATCACCTGGAACTTGGTGCGGTTGGTCGGACCCACCCGGCCGCTCTTGGCGGCCTTGGCCTCCACCTCCCGAACGCGGCGCGCCAGGATCGGCAGCAGGGGTGCGTCCTCGTCGGGTCGGATACGGCCCGACGGGCGCCGCCGAGTAGTGGTCGCCACATGTCCTCCAGTGCATGGGTGCGCGCGGATCTGGGAATGCGTACACCGAACGCCCCATCCGCTGGTCGAGTGCGGATGTGCGTTGGTGGGCGATACTGGGATCGAACCAGTGACCTCTTCCGTGTCAGGGAAGCGCGCTACCGCTGCGCCAATCGCCCGTGAGGTGGGTACGGGATTCGAACCCGTGTATACGGCTTTGCAGGCCGCTGCCTCGCCTCTCGGCCAACCCACCAGTGCTGCTTCTGGGACCCGATGAGTCCCGTGTGGGCCGGGCCACCGAGCGGACGACGGGACTCGAACCCGCGACCCTCACCTTGGCAAGGTGATGCTCTACCAACTGAGCCACGTCCGCGTGCCACGCTTGTGCGTGCGTCCAGAACTTTAACCCACCGGCCTCGGCTGAGTCCAACCGGGCTCGCCGTTACGGTTGAGGCATGAATCACGGTCGGGCGGAATTCGCCGGGGTGGTGGCTCGGCGGGCCGTCGACTACGCCGATCTTCGCACCGATGCCCGCGCCCTGGCCGGTGGGGGCTGGTGGGCCGTGGTGGCAGAGTTCGACGGGCCCTGGCACGCCTGGCGCTTCGCCGATGTGCGGCGGGACGCACCCCCCGGGCATGCCCGCTCCGGCGAGCCGGCCCGGGCTCGCGAGGCCGACGACGGTGATACGGCGGACGCGGGTGCCTGGCACGGCCCGGCGGGGTCGTCCTGGGTGTCATCAATGTCACAGCAGAACTATGTGGATGCGGTGGTCCGGGTGCGTCGCTACATCCGGGACGGCGCGGTCTACCAGGCGAACATCTGCCGGATACTCGCAGCCTCCATGGCAGCACGTCCCGACGCCGGCGCCCTGGCCGCGATGCTCGCCGAGGGCAACCCTGCGCCGTACGCCGGCTACATCGACGTCCCGGGCGGTGCGGGCGCCGACGGCGCAGTGGGCCTTCCGCCCGCGTGGGTGGTCACCGCGTCCCCGGAGCTGGGTCTCGGAGTCTCTGCGGGGATGGTCACCTCCGGTCCGATCAAGGGCACCGCACCCGCGCCGGAACTCCTCGCGGCGAAGGATCGCGCGGAGAACCTGATGATCACCGACCTGGTGCGCAACGACCTGCACCAGGTGTGCGATCCGGGAACGGTGGCGGTCACCGACCTGCTCGCACTGGAACACCATCCGGGCCTGGTGCACCTGGTGTCCCGGGTCCAGGGCCGGCTCTCGGCCACGGATCTGAGCGTCGGCGGTGCCGGCTGGTCGGACCTGCTCGCGGCGACCCAGCCCCCCGGATCGGTCTCCGGTGCGCCGAAGGCGGCCGCGCTGGAGATCATCGGGGAACTGGAACCGGCCCGTCGCGGACCCTACTGCGGGCAGATCGGCTGGATCGACGCCGATGCGGGCACCGCGTGCCTGGCGGTGGGCATCCGGACCTTCTGGTGGGAGTCGGGCATCCTGCGCTTCGGCACCGGGGCTGGGATCACCTACGGGTCGGACCCGCAGGGAGAGTGGGCCGAGACCGAGCTCAAGGCCGCGCGATTGGTGGGCCTGGCCTCGTCCTGACCCCAGCGCGGGGACGAGACGGTGGCGGCCGCCGGGTACGGGGTGGCGGCCACCGGGGAGGAGCGGGGTGGCGGTGCGCCGCCACCACCTCTGGCAGAGTGGTGACCATGATCGTGTGGTTCGACGGATCCATCCGCCCCTCCAGCGCCGGCCTCGTTGACGCCCTCGACCACGGACTGACCGTGGGTGACGGGGTGTTCGAGACCTGCGAGCTCCGCCAGGGACAGGTCTTCGCCCTGACTCGGCACCTGCACAGGCTCCACCGTTCGGCCACCGGGTTGGGTCTGAAGGCGCCGCAGGAGCAGCAGGTGCGCGAGGCCGTGGAGGCAGTCGCCCAGGAGTGGCGGCGCACCCGGGGCGAGGAGGAGTTGGGCCGGCTGCGGATCACCTGGACCGACGGGCCCGGGCCGCTAGGTTCGGAGCGTTTGGAGACCCCCGGCACGCTGGTGGTCGCCGCTGCCCCCGGCAAGGCTCCCGGGCCCGTGCGGGTACGGGTGGTGCCGTGGACCCGCAACGAACGCTCCGCCGTCGCCGGGCTGAAGACCACGTCCTACGCCGAGAACGCCCGCGCGCTCGCCTACGCCGCCGAGCAGGGCGATGGGGAGGCGATCTTCGCCAATACCCGGGGAGAGTTGTGCGAGGGCACCGGTACGAACATCTTCCTCGAGTCCGACGGGGTGCTGATCACCCCGCGGTTGGAGTCGGGCTGCCTGGCCGGGATCACCCGAGCGTTGGTGCTGGAGTGGGCCGGGGATTACGGCATCGAGGTGCGCGAGGAGACGTTGCCGCTCTCGGCGCTGCACGAGGCGCAGCATGCGGCTCTGACGTCCTCCACGCGAGGCTTGGTGCCGGTCGTGGCGGTGGACCGACGGGAACTCCACCCCGGCCCGGCCACATCGATGCTCGGGCGGGAGTTCACCGCTCGCTCGGTTCAGCAGATCGATCCGTAGCACGCGCGGCAACTGCGGTCCGGATCACGCTCGCGGTGTGCAGAACCCGAGCGCGGTGCTGGTAATATCCTTTACTGCGTCCACACGACGCCCCGGGCGATTGGCTCAGCGGTAGAGCGCCTCGTTCACACCGAGGAGGTCACTGGTTCGATCCCAGTATCGCCCACCACACCGAAAGGCTCCGGGCCGGTGGAATCCGCGGACGGAGCCTTTTCAGGTATGTACCGACGGTTCCGAGCCGGGGGTACCGGCATTTGCCGTGTGAGGACCTGGGCGTCCCTGGGTAGGATCAACCGGTCCCTGCACCCCACCTGAACCAGGAGTTCGCCGTGTCCGATGACGCAGTGCACGCCCCGTCCCAGCAGCACACCGGGGGCGAGCCGGGCACCACGGGAACCGACCTGTACGGCGATCGCCGCGAGGTAGTCGCGATGCGGGTGAACGGGGAGCTGCAGGACCTCTTCCGCAGCGTGCCCGCCGGCGCCGACGTCGAACCGGTGCTCATCGACAGCCCCGACGGCCTGGACATCCTGCGCCACTCCGCTGCGCACGTGCTGGCCCAAGCCGTGCAGCAGGCGGACCCGCAGGCGAAGCTGGGTATCGGGCCGCCGATCAAGGACGGCTTCTACTACGACTTCGACGTCGCCGAGCCGTTCACCCCGGAGGACCTGAAGAAGCTGGAGAAGGCGATGCAGCGCATCATCAACTCCGGGCAGACCTTCGCCCGCCGGGTGGTCGATGAGGACGAGGCACGCGCCGAACTCGGGACCGAGCCGTACAAACTGGAACTCATCGGGCTGAAGGGCAGCAGCGCCGCCGACGACGCCGAGGGTGCCTCGGTGGAGGTCGGTGGCGGTGAACTGACCATCTACGACAACCTCGACCGCACCGGCGAGGTGGTCTGGGGCGACCTGTGCCGCGGCCCGCACCTGCCCAGCACCAAGATCATCGGCAACGCCTTCACCCTCATGCGCAGCGCGGCCGCGTACTGGCGGGGCAGTGAGAAGAACCCGCAACTGCAGCGCATCTACGGCACCGCGTGGCCGAGCAAGGCCGAACTGCGCGGACACCTGGACCGCATCGCCGAGGCGGAGCGCCGCGATCACCGCCGACTGGGCGTGGAGTTGGACCTGTTCTCCTTCCCGGAAGAGTTGGGCTCGGGCCTTCCGGTGTTCCACCCCAAGGGGGGCGTGCTGCGCCGTGAGATGGAGGACTACGTCCGGCGCCGCCACATCGAGGAGGGTTTCGAGTACGTCGCCACCCCGCATGTGAGCAAGGAGGGCCTGTTCCACACCTCCGGCCATCTGCCCTACTACGCCGACACCATGTTCCCGGCGATGGAGTTCGAGGGCTCGAACTACTACCTCAAGGCGATGAACTGCCCGATGCACAACCTCATCTATCGCTCGCGCGGCCGCTCCTACCGGGAGCTGCCGCTGCGGCTGTTCGAGTTCGGGTCGGTCTACCGGTACGAGAAGTCCGGGGTGGTACACGGCCTGACCCGGGTGCGTGGGCTGACCATGGACGACTCCCACTCCTACGTCACCGCCGAGCAGGTGCCCGGTGAGATCCGCCACCTGCTGGACTTCATCCTCGGGCTGCTGCGCGACTTCGGACTGACCGACTACTACCTGGAACTGTCCACCCGCGGCGAGGGGGACAAGTTCATGGGTACCTCCGAGCAGTGGGAGGAGGCCACTGCGGTGCTGCAGCAGGTGGCCGAGGAGTCCGGGCTGGAACTGGTGCCCGACCCCGGTGGTGCAGCCTTCTACGGACCGAAGATCTCGGTGCAGGCCCGCGATGCGATCGGGCGCAGTTGGCAGATGTCGACCGTGCAGTTGGACTTCAACCAGCCCGAGGGCTTCGACTTGGAGTACCAGGCCGCCGACGGCACCCGGAAGCAGCCGGTGATGATCCATTCGGCCAAGTTCGGCTCCATCGAGCGGTTCATCGGTGTCCTCACCGAGCACTACGCCGGGGCGTTCCCGCCCTGGTTGGCGCCGGTGCAGGTGGTCGCGATCCCGGTGGCGGAAGTGTTCAACGACTACCTGGAGCAAGTGGCCGAAACGTTGCGCACCGAGGGCATCCGGGTGGAGGTGGACACCGGCGATGACCGGTTCGCCAAGAAGATCCGGACCCACACCAAGGCCAAGGTCCCCTTCCAACTGATCGCCGGTGGCGAGGACGTGGAAGCCGGGGCGGTGTCCTTCCGGTTCCGGGACGGCTCTCAGCGCAACACGGTGCCGGTGGCCGAAGCGGTCGCGCTGATCACCGCAGCGGTGCGGGACCGGGTCCAGGTCTGACCGCCCGCGCCCGGGCGCGGGCGTGAACGCGCCGGAGGACCCGGCTAACCCGCCCGCAGTCCGTAGGATCACCGGTATGCCGATCGGACCAGACCAGCCACCGATGCAGGACGGTGCGCCGCTACCGGGGACCCCGGACGGTTTCGAGCGACTGTGGACCCCGCATCGGATGGCCTACATCGACGGTGAGGCCAAGCCCCGTAGTTCCGACGCCGGTGCGGACTGCCCGTTCTGCCGGGCACCGGAGGGCGAGGATGCCGACGCCCTGATCGTGCACCGCGGTGACCGTTGCTACGTGGTGCTGAACCTGTTCCCGTACAACCCCGGACACCTGCTGATCTGTCCCTACCGGCACGTACCGGACCTGACTGAGATGGACACCGGTGAGCGACACGAGATGATGGATCTGAGCGAGACCGCCATGCGGGTGCTCCGCGCCGCGAAACGGCCCGACGGGTTCAACCTGGGCATGAACTCCGGTCACAGCGCCGGGGCGGGGGTCGCCGCACACGCCCACCAACACATCGTGCCGCGATGGGCGGGGGATGCGAACTTCCTGCCGATCATCGCCCGCACCAAGGCGGTACCCGAACTGCTGGCCGACACCCGAGCGGCGCTGGCCGCGGCGTGGACCGGGTGAGCCGGTGCTGGGCAAACACGGCAGGGGAGTGAGTGGCCGGATCTTCGGACCGGTCGCGCAGTGGTTGTTGCGCCGGGGGATCGGACCCAACACCGTGTCCATCACCGGCACCGTTGCAGCGATCGTCGCCGCGCTGGCCCTGCTCGGAACGGGCCGGTTGGTGATCGGGCCGATCGCGATCGGCCTGATCCTGTTGACCGACTCGCTCGACGGCATCATGGCCCGTCAGGGCCCCGGACCCACCGACTTCGGTTCCTTCCTGGACTCCACCCTGGACCGCCTGGCCGACGCCGCGGTGTTCCTGGGTCTGGTGATCTACTTCGTACGGTTCACCGAAGGACCCGTGAGCGGCTACGGGGTGGTCGCCGCGACGGTGTGCATGGCGCTGGCGATGACCGTCTCCTACGCCCGGGCGAAGGCCGAATCGTTGGGACGGACCGCCGGTGTGGGGTTGGCCGAGCGGGCCGACCGGCTCGTGGTAGCGCTGGCGGCCGCTCTCGCCGTCGGGCTGGGACTGAGTCCGTGGCTACTCGTGGTGGTGCTGGGCCTGTTGGCGCTGGCCAGCGCGGTCACGGTGACCCAACGAATCGTGGCGGTGTGGCGTCAGGGGGAGGCCAGGTGAACTCAGCACGTCTGTTCGCCCTGGCCTGGCGGGTGCTGCCGTACTTGCCGGAGGTATGCACCCGGACGTTGTTCGACGTCGCGGCCCGGGTGGTCCACGTCCTGCGGATACCGGCGGTGCGTCAGCTGGAGGCCAACCTGTCCCGGCTGCGCCCGGACCTGGACCGGCGCGCGCTGCGCCGGGTGAGCCGGGCCGGGATGCGCTCCTACCTTCGTTACTTCGGTGAGGTCTTCACCCTGCGGGGATTGCGCCCCGAGCAGATCGCGGCCCGGGTTCGCGCCGTCGATGACCAGGTGGCCCGGCGCCACCTCGACCAGGGCCGGAGCGTCGTCGCGGCGTTGGGGCACACCGGCAACTGGGATCTGGCCGGAGCCTGGAGCGGACAGCACCTGGCCCGGGTGCTGACCGTGGCCGAGGTACTGGAACCGAGGGGATTGTTCGAGGAGTTCCTCCGCTTCCGGGCCGATCTGGGGATGGACGTGATCGGACTGACCAAGGACGGCTCGGTGCTGCGCACCCTGATCCGCAGATCCCGCGAGCGCACGTACCTGGTGCCGTTGCTGGCAGACCGGGACCTGAGCCGGCGCAGCGTGGAGGTCCGGGCCGCCGGGCACCCGATGCGGGTGGCCCCCGGCCCGGCGGCGTTGGCGCTGGCGCTGAAAGCACCGCTGGTGCAGGCCTTCGTCCGGCACGAACGGTTGCGCGGGCGCCGCCGGAAGGCAGCAGGCTCACCGTGGGGGACCGTGATCGAGTTCGTTCCGATCGAGATTCCACACCACCTCAGCGGGAGCGAGCAACTGGTTGCGATCAGCCAGGCCTGGGTGGATGTGCTCGTCGAGCGCATCCAGGCCTATCCGGACCAGTGGCACATGCTCGCGCCTGTCTTCACCGCTGATCTCGACCCGCAGCGCCTGGCCCGCGCGCGCGCCGGGGCCGACGACGACGTGCTCGCCGGCGTCGTGGCGGACGACGACGTCAGCGGCCGGGGGGCGACGACGGTCACCGACGACGGCGGCGAGCCCGGGGCGGCCACGAGGCCCGAGGAGGACGGGCCGGCGCAGCAGCGGCCCGAATCCCGCGAGGATGGCCGCTGATGCGTATCGGTCTGGTCTGCCCCTACTCCTTCGACATGCCAGGCGGTGTGCAGTTCCACGTGCGTGACCTTGCCGAGAAGTTGCTCGAGCAGGGCGAGTCGGTGCAGGTGCTGGCCCCCGCGGATGAGAAGACCGAGATCCCGGACTACGTCACCTCCTCCGGCGGGGCGTTGCCGGTGCGCTACAACGGTTCGGTGGCCCGTTTGAGTTTCGGGCCGGTCGCCGCCGCCCGCACGCAGCGGTGGCTGGCCGGCGGCGACTTCGACGTCGTGCACATCCATGAGCCGTTCGCTCCCTCGGTCTCCCTGATCGCACTGCGCCAGGCGGAGGCCCCGGTGGTGGCCACCTTCCACTCCGCCCAGACCCGGTCCCGGGCACTGCAGGCGGCCTACCCCCTGGTGCGCCCGGGTCTGGAGCGTATCCGGGCCCGGATCGCCGTCAGCGAGGATGCCCGCAGCACCGTGGTGGACCACCTCGGCGGGGACGCGGTGATCATCCCCAACGGAGTGTTCACCAGGCGGTTCGCCCAGGCCCGCGGCGCGCAGGAGTGGGTGGGGACGGCCCAGGAGCCCACGATCGCCTTCCTGGGACGGTTGGACGAGCCACGCAAGGGCCTGCAGGTGCTCGCCACCGCGGTACCCACGGTGCTGCAGCGCCATCCGGGAGCCCGGTTCCTGATCGCCGGGCAGGGCGATGCCACACCGGTGCGTGCCGAACTGGCGCACCACGGGTCCGCGGTGCAGTTCCTCGGGGGCATCAGCGAGCGGGACAAGACGGCGCTGCTGTCCTCGGTGGACCTCTACATCGCGCCGCAGACCGGAGGGGAGAGTTTCGGGATCGTGATCATCGAGGCACTCAGTGCCGGCGCCGGGGTGATCGCCTCCGATCTGTTGGCTTTCCAGCGGGTCCTCGATGGTGGCCGCAGCGGGTACCTGTTCCGAACCGGGGACGCCGCGCATCTGTCCGAGGTCATCGATGAGGCGCTCACCGACACCGACGGACGCCTCCAGCGGCACGAGTACGCGCGCGAGGCGGTGCGCCGGTACGACTGGGACACCGTCACCGCCCAGATCCGGGAGGTCTATCAGATGGTCGCCGAGGCCGCACAGGTCCAGGCCACCTCCCGACGCCCGAACCTGCGCGACTGGCTGGGCCGGAACCGATGAGCGCCGCCGAGATCGTCCTGGTCGCCCTCGCGGTCGCGGCCCTGCTCGCCCTCCTGCTCTGGAGCGTGGCCCAGCGCCTGGATCGGCTGCACCGCCGTGAGTTCCAGACCCGCGCCACCCTGGAGGCACAACTGGTGCACCGCGCCGATACCGCCGCGGAACTGGCTTCCAGCGGGCTGTTGGATCCGGCGAGTTCGGTGCTGGTGGCCGACGCCGCGCTGGCCTCGATGGGGGCGGTGCGCCTGGTCGGGGAGGAGGAGGCCAGTGGGGCGGTCACCGCAGCCGAACGGGGGCTGATCGAGAGCGACCTGAGTCGTACGCTGCGGGCGGCCCTGGATACCGAGGGAGAGGGCGCCCGGCAAGTGCCACCCCAGCCGGGGGATGAGTCCGACCTGGTCGGCAGGATGCGTCAGGTGCAGAACCGGGTGCAACTGGCGCGCCGGTTCCACAATGACGCGGTGGTGCAGATCCAGCAGATCCGACGGTTGGCGCTGGTCCGGATCTTCCGATTGCCCGGGCACGCACCGATGCCGGTCACCTTCGAGATGGATGACGCGCGTGTGTGAGTTCTGCCTCTAAGCCTGGATCCACCGATTGAGTTGGCGCAGGTGCGGCGCGTAAGAGCGAGAATGCCCTCCTGACCTGGGAAAATACGACTTGTTCAAGGTACGTATCCCACGCAAGAAGGGCATCTCGTAGATGCAACTGTCTCATAGGTCGCCGGTAGTTTCGGCGAGGTTCGATGATCCCAATCTCGTGTCGGCCGCTGGGTTGGTGCCGTTGATGGCCCTGGCCCGTAAAGCCGACCTGGGCGCCCTGGCGCAGGAGCGGTTGAGTATCGCTGGTGACAAGGGCGCCAACGCCGGGGCGAAGATGTCCTCGCTGGTGGCTGGGATGGCCGCCGGGGCGGACAGTATCGATGACATGGCCCTGTTACGGCATGGGGCGATGGGCAAGATCTTCACTCGCCCTTATGCGCCGTCGACGTTGGGCTCGTTCTTGCGGTCCTTCACCTTCGGACACGTACGCCAAGGCGATGCCATCGCCTCGCGGTTTCTGGGCAACTTGGCCCAGCACACCGACCTGCTCGGCGATGGCGCCGATACCGGACCGGTGATGGTCGATATCGATGACACCATTATCGAAGTCCATGGCTATGCCAAGCAGGGAGCGGGGTTCGGCTACTCCGGGGTGCGGGGGCTGAACGCACTGCTGGCCACCGTCTCGGGTGAGTCCTTCGCCCCGGTGATCGGCGCCCAGCGGCTACGCAAAGGCTCAACCGGCTCACCCCGCGGGGCCAAACGGCTGGCTACCGATACGTTGGCGCTGATCGGCCGCACCCATCTGGCCGGGCGGGCGGTGCTGGTGCGTGCTGATGCGGCGTTCTACTCCCGATCTTTGGTGGCCGCCTGCCAAAAGGCCGGAGCGCAGGTGTCGATCACGGTGCGGATGGACCCTGCGATCAAGCGCGCCATCGCCGCCATCGAGGAGTGGGAGACGATCAAGTACACCGAGGCGATCTTCGATGAAGCTACCGGCAAGTGGATCTCACGGGCCGAAGTTGCTGAGATCGACTACACCGCTTTCACTTCCAAGAAGAAGGCCCAGCACATCCCCGGGCGCTTGTGGTGCGCCGCATCTCAGAATTGAACCCGAAGAAGAACACCGGGCAGGGCACGTTGTTCGATACCTGGCGCTTCCACGCCTTCTTCACCACCAGCAGCACCGACCAGCGCGATACCGTCGTTGCTGATCAGGTCCACCGGGCCCACGCGATCATCGAAAACGTCCACGCCGATCTGAAGGCCGGGCCGCTGGCGCACCTGCCCTCAGGGGTGTTCAACGCCAACGCCGCCTGGCTGGTCTGCGCGGTGATGGCCTTCAACCTCACCCGCGCCGCCGCCACGACCACCAAGAACAGCGACCTGGCCCGGGCCCACACCGCCACGATCCGGCGCAAGTTGATCAACATCCCCGCCCGGGTGGCTTCCTCAGCCCGGCGCCTGCGGCTACATCTGCCAACGAACTGGCCCTGGCACCAGGCCTGGACGAACCTTTACGACCACGTCCTGCCGGCCCGAGCACCATCCACCTGAGCGCCAACTCCTGCACCGACGACCAAGGAATTCCAAGTGGAAAAGCCGGAAAGACCGGCGGCTTCCCCCTGCCCTTGCAGCGTTTCGAGCACCTCAACCCGCATCAACTCGCCTTATCGGCCCATCGGTGGAATCTCAATGAAGTTGTCAAGCGGTTCGTAGCGGTGGATTCGACGTGAAGACGCGGTTGTCGCGCAGTAGCGCCCAGAGCACGTCGACCCGGCGACGGGCCAGGCAGATGAGTGCCTGGACGTGCTTGTCGCCCTCGCTGCGTTTCTTCAGGTAGTAGTCCCGGTTGGGTCCTTCTCGCATCATCGCTGCGTTGGCGGAGAGGTAGAACACGCGCCGCAGCTTGCGGGAGTAGCGCATCGGGCGGTGCATGTTCTGAGTCCGCCGACCCGAGTCCCGTGGCACCGGGACCAGCCCAGCGGCTGAAGCGAGACGGCCAGCGTTGGCATAGCCGTTGAGATCGCCCGCTGCAGCGATGAGTTCGGCGCCCAGGATCGGCCCCATGCCGGGCAACGACTCCAATGATCTCGGCCTGGGGATGGGCTCGGAACGTATCGGTGACCCGGGCATCAAGGTCCTTGAGCCGCTCATCGAGCGCCAGCAACTGGGTGGCCAGGTCGGCCACGACTGTCGCGGCCACGTCTTGGCCGGGGACCACCGTGTGCTGGGTAGTTGCGGCGGCGACGGCATCGGCAGCGATCTGCGCAGCGCTGCGGACCTTGCGCTTGCCCAGCCAGGCCTGCAGCCGTGACTTACCCATCTTCCGGATCGCCGCAGGAGTCTGGTAGCGGGTCAACAAGGTCAGCGCACCACGGCTGTGGGCATAGTCGAAAGCCCGCTCCAGCGCAGGGAAGTAGCCACTGAGCACGTCACGGAGCCGGTTGACCATGCGGACTCGGTCAGCAACCAGATCGGTGCGGTGAGTGACCAGCAGCCGCAACTGGGCCACCAACGTCGCCGACACCTCCACCTCGCTCAGATCACCACGTTGGCGCACAGACTCAGCGATCACGTAGGCGTCGCGGGCATCGGTCTTCGCCTCACCGCGGTAGGTCTCAGACATCCTGTTCACGATCCGGCCCGGCACATACTTCACCGTCTGGTCATGGGCGGCCAGCAATGCCAGCAACAGGCCCGACATCGTTCCGGTGACGTCCACAGCCCACGTCACATGAGCAGCACGAGAGCGGACCTCGTTGATCACCTCACAGATCGTGGTCTCGTCGTTGATCACCTTGCTCGACCACAACATCTCACCGGACTCATCGTTCAGAGACACCCAGTGATGCCCCTTGCCGACATCGACTCCAGCCCAGCCCTGAGAAACTGACTCTTCCATCCTTACCAACCCCTCCTTCGCCGACTCAACTTCATCATCGGCCCGAAGGGGGCTCCTCGCTGGCAGATCCGTAAACAGCGACCGAAACGCGCATCTCAATCAGCAGCCAAGGCACCCCGGAGGAGCCGGGCGGCCCATTCCACCGGAGCCACCCCAAAGGCGATCAAGGCTCAGCCACACCCGACCCTCCCGGGCCACCCAACAACTTACGGATCGAGGCTAAGGTATTCCCCATGTCGGAGAACCTGCCGCCCCGGCAGAACGGCTTGGGGGCGCGGAATGATGCGCCGAGCATGCATGAGGCACGCCCGGGGGCCGCGCATCAGCACGGGGATCAGCCCGCCGGGGCGCCCTACCCACCACCGGCCCCCGCGCCCGGGCCCACCGGCCAGCAGTACCCGCCGCCGCCGGTCCAGCAGACTCCCCAGCCACAACAACAGGGCGGGGTACGGTCGGCCGCTACCGGGCACACCTATCCCCGAGCGGTACGCCCCGGTGGGTTCGCCCCATCTCCGGCCCAGTACGGCAGCATGGCCGCCGGCCACGCACCGCCGCAGAACACCACCGGGGAACTGGAGCAGGTGTGGTGGTCCGGGCAGCCGGAGAGCAACCGGTGGGTCTTCAACTGGGTGGCCTACGCCGCCGGTGGGTTGATGATGCTGATCCTGATCGGGATCATCATGTACAACACCGGCACCTCGGCCACCCTGGCCGGCTTCCTGCTGGCGTTGGTTCCCCTGACGATCGTGCTCGCCGGTGTGGTGTGGCTGGACCGTTGGGAACCAGAGCCCAAGTCGCTGCTGCTGGTGGCCCTGTTGTGGGGTGCGGGCGTATCCACGCTGACCTCTTACTGGCTGAACACCGCAGTGGTCATCCGGATCTTCGAGGCTACCGGCGATCCGGAGCAGGCCACCCTCATGGGTGCGGTGGTCGTTGCCCCGGTGGTCGAGGAGATCACCAAGGGCCTGGGCATCCTGCTGATCTTCCTGCTCCGCCGCGAACACTTCGACGGCCCAGTGGACGGTGTGGTCTACGCTGCGACCGTCGGTGCCGGCTTCGCCTTCACCGAGAACATCCTGTACTTCGCCCAGAGCGAGGACGTGGTCTGGCTCGTGTTCGTGATGCGGGGCCTGGCTTCGCCGTTCGCGCACGCGCTGTTCTCCGCGTGCGTGGGTATCGCCCTGGGACTGGCGGCCCGCCGGTCCACCGCGGTTGCGGTCGGGCTCGCCTTCCCCGCCGGTCTGGTGGCCGCGATGGGCCTGCATGCACTGTGGAACGGCAGCGCCAGCCTGGGCAACACCTTCCTGCTGTTGTACTTCGTGGTGCAGGTGCCGCTGTTCATCGCGACCATCGTGCTCATGGTGTGGCTGCGACGGCAGGAATCGGATGTGGTCCGGGCCCGGTTGTCCGAGTACGCCCACGCCGGTTGGTTCGCCTGGCACGAGGTGGACATGCTCGCCTCGCTGCGCACCCGCAGCCAGGCCCGGCAGTGGGCAGGGACCTTCGGTGAGTCGGCCAAGCAGGCGATGAAGGCCTTCCAACGCGACGCCACCCAACTGGCCTATCTGCGTCAGCACGTGCTCACCGGGCGCGGAATGAAGCGAGCCCACCGCAGCGAGCACGAGATCCTCAACCAACTCCAGCAGGACCGGCACACGTTCGTCTCCCGCGCCCAACGCTGATCGGTCCGCCACCGCTGATCGGCCCCGCCCGGCGAGCCCCGGGCGGGGCGCAGTAGAGTAGTAGGTGGTCACCTGACCCCACATCAACTCACGCGGAGGTTCACACCCGTGGCAGACGTCCCTGTTTCCCCCACCACCGGCACCGCGCGCGTCAAGCGCGGCATGGCGGACATGCTCAAGGGGGGTGTGATCATGGACGTGGTCACCCCCGAGCAGGCCAAGATCGCTGAGGACGCCGGTGCGGTGGCGGTGATGGCACTGGAACGGGTACCCGCCGACATCCGGGCTCAGGGCGGCGTCTCCCGGATGAGCGACCCGGACATGATCGACGGGATCATCGAGGCGGTCTCCATCCCGGTGATGGCCAAGGCCCGGATCGGTCACTTCGTCGAGGCGCAGGTGCTGCAGGCCCTCGGCGTGGACTACATCGACGAGTCCGAGGTGCTCAGCCCGGCCGACTACACCCACCACATCGACAAGTTCAACTTCACCGTGCCGTTCGTGTGCGGGGCCACCAACCTGGGTGAGGCACTACGGCGCATCAACGAGGGCGCGGCGATGATCCGTTCCAAGGGGGAGGCCGGCACCGGGGACGTGTCCAACGCCGTGCAGCACATGCGCACCATCCGCACCGAGGTTGCCCGCCTGGCCTCCCTGCCGGCCGATGAACTATACGTGGCCGCCAAGGAGCTCCAGGCGCCCTACCCCCTGGTCCGCGACGTCGCCGAGGCCGGTCGGTTGCCGGTGGTGCTGTTCACCGCCGGGGGTATCGCAACCCCGGCCGACGCGGCCCTGATGATGCAACTCGGGGCCGAGGGCGTCTTCGTGGGCTCGGGAATCTTCAAGTCCGGTAATCCCGCCGAGCGCGCAGGGGCGATCGTCAAGGCCACCGCCGCCTACGACGACCCCGACGAGTTGGCGAAGGTCTCCCGCGGGCTGGGGGAGGCCATGGTCGGGCTCAACGTCGACGACATCCCGGCCCCGCACCGGCTGGCCGAACGCGGCTGGTGAGGCCCCGGGCAACCAACCTCGGCCCCGGCTGGAGCCTGGGCGAGGACGGGCTGTTCCGGCGCCGGGCCGCGCGGGTGCTGCTGGTTGATGAGCACGACCGGTTACTGCTGGTGCGCGGCCATGACGTGGACCAGCCCGAGCGCACCTGGTGGTTCACCGTCGGCGGCGGCATCGACCCGGGGGAGAGCGCGCGGGAGGCGGCGGTGCGCGAGGTCAGGGAGGAATCCGGACTGGCCGTGAGCGCAGCGGACCTGGTGGGCCCGGTCCTGACCCGCTCGGCGATCTTCGACTTCCAACGAGAGCACGTGCGTCAGGACGAGGAGTTCTTCCTGGCCCGGATCGAGCGGGCCGGCGCCGTCCGCACGGACGGCTGGACCGCCGTCGAGCGGAGTTTCATGGACGAGGCGCGTTGGTGGGGTCTGGCCGAACTGGCTCGGGTGCAGGTGGAGGTGTTTCCGGAGAACCTCGCCGAGTTGACCGCGCAACTGTTGGGCGGGTGGGACGGCCGGGTGCGTCACCTCGGCCTGGCCACCGGGACCGACGACGCCGCCACCACGCCCCGCCGGTGAGCACGCCACGGGTGGGGGTGCTCGCCGTCCAGGGGGACGTGCCCGAGCACCTGCGTGCCCTGGAGGCGGTGGGCGCACGTGCGGGCACGGTGCGCCACCGCGCCGACCTGGGGACCATCGACGCGCTGGTGCTGCCGGGCGGGGAATCCACCGCGATCGCCACGCTCCTGGTGCACCGGCAGATGATGCAGCCGATCCGCGAGGCGATCGCCGCCGGGATGCCGGTGTACGGGTCCTGCGCCGGCATGATCCTGCTGGCCGATGAGGTCCTGGACGGGGTTGCCGGCCAGCACGGTATCGGTGGCCTGGACATCACGGTGCGCCGCAATGCCTTCGGCTCGCAGGTGCACTCCTTCGAGACCGAGCTGCTCGCGCCGGAGGTCCTCGGAGGGCACAGCGACGAACCGCTGCGGGCGGTGTTCATCCGCGCGCCCTGGGTCGAGCGTGCCGGTCCGGAGGTGCAGGTGCTTGCCCGTGTGGGTGCCGGCCCTGCTGGCGGTAGAATCGTGGCCGTCCGCCAGGGTGTGTTGATGGCGACGGCATTCCATCCGGAGATCGGATCGGACCTTCGCATCCACCGCGCATTCGTCGACATGGTCGCCACGCACCTGGGTTGAGCGCAGGAGAGGAAGATATGGCCGGTCACTCGAAATGGGCCACCACCAAGCACAAGAAGGCAGCCAACGACGCCAAGCGTGGCAAGTTGTTCGCCAAGCTGGTCAAGAACATCGAGGTGGCTGCTCGCACCGGGGGTGGTGACCCGGCCGCGAACCCCACCCTGTACGACGCGATCCAGAAGGCCAAGAAGACCTCGGTCCCCAACGACAACATCGACCGGGCGGTCAAGCGAGGGTCCGGCCTGGAGGCCGGCGCCGCCGACTACGAGACCATCATGTACGAGGGGTACGCGCCCGGTGGTGTCGCGGTACTGGTGGAGTGCCTGACCGATAACCGCAATCGTGCGGCCTCCGATGTGCGGGTCGCCTTCACCCGCAACGGCGGCTCCCTCGCCGACCCCGGCAGCGTGTCCTATCTGTTCAACCGCAAAGGTGTGGTGATCGTTCCCAAGGCGGACGGCCTGACCGAGGACGACGTGCTGCTGGCGGTCCTGGAGGCCGGCGCCGAGGAGGTCAACGATCTGGGAGAGGCCTTCGAGGTGCTCAGCGAGGCCACCGACTTCGTGTCGGTGCGCTCCGCGCTGCAGGAGGCCGGGATCGACTACGACTCGGCCGAGGCGTCCTTCGTGCCGACCACCCAGATCGAGGTCGACGCCGACGGCGCCAAGAAGGTGCTCAGCCTGATCGAGGCGCTGGATGACTCCGACGACGTGCAGAACGTCTACGCCAACTTCGACGCCTCCGATGAGGTGCTCGCCGCCGTCGAACTCTGAGACCGCGGCGGGAATGCACCCGTGTCGCTGCGGCCCGGTGTGGGCGCGCGGTGACACAGTGCAGACATGACCTATCGCATCCTGGGCGTGGATCCGGGCCTGACCCGGTGCGGGATCGGGGTGATCAGCGTGGGCCCGGGCCGCAGCGTGCAACTGGTCGAGGTCGAGGTGCTACGCACCGACGCCGCCGACCCGCTGGCCCACCGTCTGACCGCGCTGGACCGGGCGCTGACCCAGTGGCTGACCCGGCTACGGCCGGACGCGGTGGCGGTGGAGCAGGTCTTCGCCCAGCACAACGTGCGCACGGTTACCGGGACCGCGCAGGTGGCCGGTCTGGCGATGGTGGCCGCCACCCGCGCCGACATTCCCGTGGCCACGCACACGCCCAGTGAGATCAAGGCCGCGGTCACCGGCAGCGGACGAGCCGGCAAGGACCAGGTCCAGGAGATGGTTCGGCGGATCCTGCGCCTGGCCGACAAACCCCGCCCGGCCGACGCCGCCGATGCCCTGGCACTGGCGATCACCCATGCATGGCGAGCGGGCGCCGCCGGGCCGCGGCCCGCTGTCACGATGACCCCGGCCCAACGTTCCTGGACCGAGGCCGCCGCACGCAGCCGTCGCACACCGGCCGCACCGCGCACCGGCGCCGGTGCGGCGGGTCGGCTACCCGCCGGCGGTGCGATCGGTTAGCCTCGTACGCATGTTCGTCGCTGGAAGTTCCTCATGATCGCCTCTCTGCGGGGGCCGGTCCGCCACATCGGGCTGGAGTCCTGCGTCCTGGATACCGGGGGAGTCGGCTACCGGGTGCACGCCACCCCCGGGACGTTGGCCACCCTGCGTACCGGCGCCGAGACCGAACTGGCCACCTCGATGGTGGTCCGGGAGGACTCGATGACGCTGTACGGGTTTGCCGAGCCGGACGAGCGGGATATCTTCGAGCGGCTGCAGAGCGTGAGCGGCGTGGGTCCGCGGTTGGCGCTGGCGATGCTCGCGGTGCACACACCCGATGGCCTGCGCGGCGCACTGGCCACCGAGGACGTCAAGGCCCTGACGAAGGTCCCCGGGATCGGGGAGAAGGGTGCCCGGCGCATCATCGTCGACCTGGGCGACAGACTCGGGCCACCGCGTTCCGGTGCCGCACCGGCACAGGCGGCTGTCCCGGGGGCGCGTTCGCGTGCCCAGGAGGACGTGTCGGCCGCGCTGGAGGGGCTGGGATGGCCCGCCAAGACCGCGGCCAAGGCCGTGGACAAGGTGTTCACCGAGGACCCCGGCTTGGAGACGGCAGCGGCGTTGCGCATCGCGCTACAGCACCTGGGAGGCGGCGGGAATGGCTGAGGAGGACACCGAGGGTCTGCTGGCCACCGAGGCCGACGAACTCGAACGCGCCGCCGAGGCGGCCCTGCGCCCGCGCCGGCTGGAGGAGTTCATCGGACAGGCCGTGGTGCGCGACCAGCTCTCCCTGGTCCTGGACGCGGCCAGGGCCAGGCGGCGCAGCCCCGACCACATCCTGTTCGCCGGCCCTCCGGGGCTGGGTAAGACCACCCTGGCCATGATCGTGGCGGCCGAGGTTGAGGGGTCCTTGCGGTTGACGTCGGGGCCGGCGATCCAGCACGCCGGCGACCTGGCGGCGATCCTGTCCTCCCTGATGGAGGGGGACGTGCTGTTCATCGATGAGATCCACCGCTTGGCCCGTCCCGCGGAAGAGATGCTGTACCTGGCGATGGAGGACTTCCGGGTTGATGTGGTGGTCGGCAAGGGCCCCGGAGCGACCGCCATTCCGCTCACGTTGCCACCGTTCACGGTGGTGGGGGCCACCACACGGTCCGGGCTGTTGCCGGCACCGCTGCGGGACCGGTTCGGGTTCACCGCACACATGGACTTCTACTCCCCGACCGAACTGGAACAGGTGTTGACCCGGTCCGCACGGCTGCTGGACGTGCACCTGCAGCCCGAGGCTGCCACCGAGATCGCCACCCGCTCCCGGGGCACCCCGCGGATCGCCAACCGATTGCTGCGCCGGGTCCAGGACTGGGCCCAGGTGCGCGGCACCGGGGCGGCGGACCTGCAGGCGGCGAAACGCGCCCTGGAGGTCTTCGAGGTCGACGCCCGCGGGCTGGACCGGCTGGACCGGGCCGTGCTTACCGCGCTGTGTCGCCGGTTCGGTGGCGGTCCCACCGGTTTGGCCACCTTGGCGGTCGCGATCGGGGAGGAACCGGAGACGGTGGAGACCGTGGTCGAGTCGTTCCTGGTGCGGGAGGGGCTGATCGCCCGGACCCCCCGCGGCAGGGTCGCCACGCCCGAGGGATTCGCCCATCTGGGCCTGTCCCCACCGGCGCCGGAAGGGACCCTGTGGTCCTGACCGGCGCCCCGATGGCCTAGAATCGGCCAGACCCTTTCCGTTCGCTGGTGGAGACGTGCCCATGGATCCCGTAATGCTCATCTTCCTTGTTGTCATCTTCGGGCTGTTGCTGTTGATGATGAACAAGAATCGCAAGCGGCAGCGCGATGACCTGGAGATGAGGCGTTCGTTGTCGGTGGGCGATGAGGTGATGACCTCCTCGGGCATGTACGGCACCGTGACCTCCGTCGATGGCAACGTGGTCACGATCGAGTCGACCCCCGGGGTCCCCTCGCGCTGGTATCTCCCGGCGATCGGCAAGAAGGTCGACCCGGCAACCGAGTACGCCAGCGCCGATGATGAGACCACCGCATCGGAAGCGGAAGCCACCGAGTCCGATGCGGGCGGCACCGGGACCTCGACCCCGGACGGATTCCTGTCCGAGGACCAGGTGCGCCGCCCGTACCGGGACGACAAGAAGGACTGATCCACTCGGCCCGCCACCGGGCCGCTGACACCGGTACCGCGGGTGCCGGACGGGAAGAAGACGACGTTCGTGGCGAAACCAACTCCCTCAGCCGTGCGCCCGGTGCGCACGCTGGTGATGTTCTTCATCGTGTTCGGCATGCTGTTCGGCACCCTCACCGCCGGCACCGTGCTCAGTGACGCGACATGGCGGCCCAACCTTGCGCTGGACCTGGAGGGCGGCACGCAGATCATCCTGACCCCGCGCACCGATGACGCCGCCGAGATCACCGAGGAGCAGGTCGGCCAGGCCATCGAGATCATTCGCCAGCGGGTGGACTCCTCGGGTGTGGCCGAGGCGGAGATCTCCAGCCAGGGTGGCTCCAACATCGTGGTCGGGCTGCCCGGGGAGCCGACCGAGGAGACGCTGAACCTGGTGCGCCAGAGTGCGCAGATGCGGTTCCGGTCCTTCCTGGCCGAGACCGGCCCCGGACCGATCGACCCGGACATGCTGACCCAGGCTCCCGAGGACCTGGACCTGGGGGATCTCGACCCCGAGGACCTGGACCTGGGGGATCTCGACCCCGAGGACCTGGACCTGGAGGACCTCACCGGGTCCGACGGCGTCGAGGAGGAGCAGGGCACCGAGGACACCGGCGCCGATGGCGCCACCGGTGGCGTCGTGGCGGCCACCACGGAGGACCAGGGCACCGAGGACGAGAGCGTGGGGGAGGGGGCCGAGGAGGAGGCCGCACCGACACCGCCGACCCGAGAGGAGATCGAGGAAGCGGCTTTCGCGGCTGCGGACCTGGACGGTGACGGTGAACTCTCCGATACCCCGGAGTCAACCCCGACCGATGCCTCCGACCAGGCGTGGGTGACCGAGCAAATCCTGTTCGACTACTACACCCTGGACTGCACCGACCCGGAGAACCTGGTCGGTGGGGGCGGGGACGATCCCGATGCCGCCCTGGTCGCCTGCTCGGTGGATGGCACCTCCAAGTTCATCCTGGGGCCGATGGAGATCCCCGGTACCGACATCGAGAGCGCCAGTTCGGGCTTCCGCGTCACCGAGGGTGGCGTGGTGACCAACGAGTACGCGGTGTCGATGCAGTTCAACAGCGAGGGTGCGGCCACGTTCCTGGAGGTCACCCAGCGCATCTCCCAGCCGCAGTACGTCCAGTCCGGAACCCACCGCTTCGCGATGGTCCTGGATGGTCTGGTGCTGATGGCACCCACCGTGCAGAACCCGATCCCGGGCGGTTCGGCTGAGATCAGCGGCAACCTGACCCGGGAATCGGCCCAGCGCCTGGCCAGCCAGCTCAACTTCGGGGCACTGCCGATCGAGTTCGAGGTGCAGAGCGAGGAGCAGATCTCGGCCACCCTGGGTTCAGAGCAGTTGCAGCGAGGGCTGCTTGCCGGTCTGATCGGGCTGGGCCTGGTGGTGGTCTACGCCCTGATCCAGTACCGGGCGCTGGCGATCATCTCCCTGGCCAGCCTGGTACTCGGCGGCAGCCTGACCTACCTGGTGGTCGCGCTGATGTCATGGCAGATGGGTTACCGCCTGTCGCTGGCCGGCGTTGCCGGGTTGATCGTGGCGATCGGGATCATCGCCGATTCCTTCATCGTGTACTTCGAACGCATCCGGGACGAGGTCCGAGAGGGCAGACGCCTGGAGGACGCGGTCGATCAGGGTTGGAAACGTGCCCGGCGCACCATCGTGGCCTCCGATGCGGTGAACCTGATGGGTGCGGTGGTGCTGTACTTCGTGGCCGTGGGCGGGGTCCGCGGCTTCGCGGTCATGCTGGGCCTGATCACCCTGATCGACCTGCTCGTGTTCGTCTTCTTCACCCACCCGTTCATGAAGGTGCTCGTCCGCACCCGCTTCTTCCAGGAGGGTTCGAAGATCTCCGGGCTCGATCCCGAGCATCTGGGTGCGGTCGTCTCGGCCTACCGTGGCCGGGGCCAGATCCGCTCCCGCGCGGAGCGTGAGGCCATCAAGGACAACGCCGCGGCCGGTCAGGGGACCATCGCCGAACGACGCCGGGCCGAGGCCCTGGCAGCGGTCTCCGCACGTGCCTCGGCGAGCGCGGACGAGCCCATCGGCGCTGAACCCGAGGATCCGGATTCGGCCACCACGAGCGAAGGTGAGGACCGATGAGGAAGTTCTCCGAGTTGGGCAATGAGTTGTACACCGGGAAGAAGTCCTTCCCGATCGTGCAGAACCGGCGCCGGTGGTTGAGTATCGGTCTGATCCTGATCGTGGCCTCGCTGTTGGTGCTGGGCATCCGCGGGTTGAACCCGGGAATCGAATTCCGGGGTGGTTCGGAGTTCACCGTCTCCGGGACCCAGATCACCGACCAGCAACCCGCCCATGATGCGGTCGCGGAGATGGATTCCGGCCAGGTACCGCGTGTCTCCAACATCGGTTCCGACACCATCCGCGTCCAGACCGAGCAACTCGATGACGCCGAGACGACCCGGTTGCGCGAACTGCTCGCCGAGGCCTATGAGGTGCCGGTCAATGACGTGACCAGTTCGTTCGTGGGACCCACCTGGGGTCAGGACGTGACCGCCAAGGCGTTGCAGGGCATGCTGATCTTCCTGGTCCTGGTGGCGGTGGTGATGGCGGCCTACTTCCGGCACTGGAAGATGGCGGTCGCCGCCCTGACCGCACTGGTCCACGACCTGCTGGTCACCGTGGGCATCTACGCCCTGGTGGGCTTCGAGGTGACCCCGGCCTCGATGATCGGGTTCCTGACCATCCTGAGTTACTCGCTCTACGACACGGTGGTGGTTTTCGACAAGGTCCGGGAGAACACCACGCTGTACTCCGAGCAGACCAAGTACACCTACGCCGAGGCCGCGAACCTGGCGGTGAACCAGACCCTGGTCCGTTCCATCAACACCTCGATCGTGGGTCTGCTGCCGGTGGGTGGGATCCTGTTCGTGGGCGCCTTCCTGATGGGTGCCGGAACGTTGCGTGACATCGCGCTGGCCCTGTTCATCGGGTTGGCCGCCTCCACGGTCTCCTCGATCTTCATCGCCACGCCCATCGAGGTGGCGCTGCGCGAGCGCGACCCGGCCGTGCGCAAGCACACAGCCAAGGTCCTGGAACTCCGGGAGCGTCGAGTCGCCCAGGCCGAGGCCGAGGGCACAAGCGTGGACTCCTCACTGACCGCGGCCCGGGCCGGTGGCCTGGTCGCGGGGGAGCACCTTGGCCAGGCAGCCCAGCCCAGGCGCCGCAAACCTCGGGGGCGCGGGTGAGCCCCGATGCCCTGGCGGCCTCGATCCGTGCTGGGTTGCGCCAGGTACCGGATTACCCTGAGCCCGGCGTGCTGTTCCGCGACATCACGCCGCTGCTGGCCGACGCGAAGGCATTCGGCTCGGTGATCGAGGCCTTCGCCGGCTTCTTCGACGGACAGGTCGATGTGGTGGCCGGGATCGAGGCGCGCGGGTTCCTGCTCGCCGCCCCGCTGGCGGCGGTCCTCGGCACCGGCGTGCTCGCGGTACGCAAGGCCGGCAAACTGCCCCCACCGGTGCACCAGCAGCGTTATGACCTGGAGTACGGCAGCGCCGAACTGGAGGTCTCCGGCGTCGGGATCCGGTCCGGGCAGCGGGTCGCGCTGCTCGACGACGTGCTCGCCACCGGTGGCACCGCGCGGGCCGCGGCACAGTTGCTCGAGCGTATCGGCGCTCGGGTCCAGGGCATCGCGGTTCTGCTGGAGTTGGCGGAACTAGGTGGCCGGGGCAATCTGACCGACTGGCCGGTGCACGCGCTGCTGACGGACTGAGGCGGCTCAATCGGCGCAAGGTTGCGTACCATGGGTAGATGGATGAACGCACCCCGGTGAGCACCACCACCCCCGCCCCGGCGGACCCGGTGGTGCCCGGATCGCGTGTGCGATCTGCGCTGGGCAGGTTCGGTGCCCGGACCACCACCACCCCGAAGGCGCTGGAGCCGCTGCTGGCCGTGGTGCGGTCCAACCATCCCAAAGCGGATCTGTCCCTGATCGAGCGCGCCTACCAGGTTGCCGCCCGCTCCCACGAGGGCCAGTCGCGCAAGAGCGGGGACCCCTACATCACCCACCCGGTAGCGGTGGCCACGATCCTGGCCGAGCTGGGGCTGACCCCGCCCACGCTGGCCGCCGCGCTGCTGCACGACACGGTGGAGGACACCAGCTACAGCCTGGAGCAGTTGCGGGAGGAGTTCGGCGACGAACTCGCGCTCCTGGTCGACGGCGTCACGAAACTGGACCGCGTCTCCTACGGCGAGGCCGCCCAGGCCGAGACGGTGCGCAAGATGGTGATCGCGATGGCGCGAGACATCCGGGTGCTGATGATCAAGCTCGCTGACCGTCTGCACAACGCCCGGACGTGGAAACACGTCTCGGCCAAGTCCGCGGCCCGCAAGGCCCGCGAGACGATCGAGATCTACGCCCCGCTGGCCCACCGGCTGGGCATGAACACCATCAAGTGGGAGTTGGAGGACCTGTCCTTCGCCACCCTCTACCCGAAGGTGTACGAGGAGATCGTGCACCTGGTGGCCGAGCGCGCGCCGGCACGCGAGGAGTTCCTGAACAAGGTCCGCACCCAGGTGATCGATGACCTCAAGGCGGCGAAGATCAAAGCCACGGTCACCGGGCGGCCGAAGCACTACTACTCGATCTATCAGAAGATGATCGTGCGTGGGCGTGACTTCGCCGATATCTATGACCTGGTCGGGGTGCGGGTGCTGGTGGAGTCGGTGCGGGACTGCTATGCGGTGCTGGGTGCGCTGCACGCGCGCTGGAACCCGGTGCCGGGGCGGTTCAAGGACTACATCGCGATGCCGAAGTTCAACATGTACCAGTCCCTGCACACCACGGTGATCGGCCCCACGGGCAAGCCGGTGGAGATCCAGATCCGCAGTTATGACATGCACCGCCGGGCCGAGTACGGCGTGGCCGCGCACTGGAAGTACAAGCAGGCTGCGCGCAGTGCGGGCAGGCGCAGCGACGAGGCCGACGAGATGCCGTGGCTGCGCCAGTTGGTGGACTGGCAGCGCGAGACCGCTGATCCCGGTGAGTTCCTGGACTCCCTGCGGTTCGAGATGTCGGGAACCGAGGTGTACGTGTTCACCCCCAAGGGGGACGTGCTGGCGCTCCCGTCCGGGTCCACGCCGGTCGACTTCGCCTACGCGGTACACACCGAGGTGGGTCACCGCACGGTTGGCGCCCGTGTGAACGGGCGGTTGGTGCCGCTGGAGTCCGGGCTGGAGCACGGCGACACCGTGGAGGTCTTCACCTCCCGGGCCGAGGGCGCCGGCCCGAGCCGGGACTGGCTGGGTTTCGTCAAGAGCCCCCGTGCCCGCAACAAGATCCGCCAGTGGTTCACCAAGGAGCGCCGCGAGGAGGCGATCGAACAGGGTAAGGGCGCGATCGCCCGCGCCCTGCGCAAGCAGAACCTGCCCATCCAGCGCATGCTCAGCCACGACACACTGATCGTCCTGGCCGATGAGATGCAGTACCAGGATGTCTCCGCGTTGTACGCGGCGGTGGGGGAGGGGAACATCTCCGCCAGCACCGTGGTGCGCAAACTGGTGGCGGGTCTGGGCGGTGAGGACGGTGCTGAGGAGGATATGGCCGAGGTCGCCCGCCCGGGGGCGGCCAGGACGCGATCCCGCACCGGGGAGTCCGGCATCATCGTGGCCGGTATGGACGACGCCGATGTCTGGACCAAGCTGGCGCGCTGCTGTACGCCGGTGCCGGGCGACCCGATCGTCGGGTTCATCACCCGCGGCTCGGGGGTCTCGGTGCATCGTGAGGACTGCGGCAACCTGGAGGGCTTGCGCGATCAACCGGACCGGATCGTGGCGGTGGAGTGGTCACCCTCGGCCCAGAGTGTCTTCCTGGTGCAGATCCAGGTGGAGGCACTGGACCGCAGCGCCCTGCTCTCCGACGTGACCAAGGTGCTCTCGGACAATCACGTGAACATCCTCTCGGCGAACGTGACGACCTCCCAGGACCGGGTGGCGATCCTGAAGTTCGTGTTCGAGATGGCCGAGCCGTCACACCTGGGCCACGTCCTGCGCGCGGTGAACCAGATCGACGGTGTCTTCGACGTGTTCCGTCTCACCGGAACCAAACCGGCCGGTCCGCCGCAACGCGCAAGCACCGGGGCTGAGGCGCCGGAGCGGCCGGAGTCGCCCGATCCACCTCCGGCGAAGGTGTCCTCTGGCGCCAAGGCGGACCAGGACAAGCCTGCCAAGAAGCCACAGGGTGCCGAGGGCGAGCGCGTTGTCCCGCCGGTGCGCACGCCCCGCGAGGTGCTCACCGGACGCAGCGTCGAGGAAACCTGAACCGGTTCGCCGGCGGGTGGGTCCGGTCAGCACCCACACCGGCCGTCGTCGCCGAACTGTGTCGCCGCTGCCGGTGCACCCTCTCAGCGGCGCAGTCTCAGCGGGCGTCGTCGGCGGCCTGCAGTACCTGTTCGAGCCAGGCCTTCCGGGCGGCCAGAGCATCGGAGGCCTTGGTGATCGCCTTCTCGTCGCCGCTCGCCTCGGCCCGGGCCAGGTCCTTCTCCAGGCCCTCGATCGCCGCCTCCAACTGGGCCGCGGCGCCTTCGGCACGGGCCCGCACCCTCGGGTTCGACTTGCGCCACTGCGCCTGTTCCACGTCCCGGATCGCCTGCTCCACCGCCCGGAGGCGCCCTTCGACCCGGCCGATATCGGCGCGGGGCACCTTGCCGGCGGCCTCCCAGCGGTCCTGGATGTCGCGCAGTGCCGCCTTGGCCCGGTCCAGGTCGCGCACCGGCACCAGGGCCTCGGCCTCGCTGAGCAGCTGTTCCTTGACCTTCAGGTTCTCGCCGTACTCGGCGTCGATCGCGTTGTTCGCGGCCTGCCTGGCCTCGAAGAACACGTCCTGCGCGGCGCGGAACCGTGCCCACAGGGCGTCGTCGTCCTTACGGGAGGCACGGCCGGCGCGCTTCCACTCCTCCATCAACTCACGGTAGGCGGCTGAGGTGCCGCCCCAGTCGGTCGAGGTGTTCATCGCCTCGGCGCGGGCGATCAGTTTCTCCTTGGTGGCCTTGACCTCGGCGTGGACGCGGTCGAGTTCGGCGAAGTACTGGCGCCGCACCCGGTCGAAATGGGTGCGGGCTGCGGAGAAGCGCTTCCAGAGCGCGTCCTCGGTGCCACGGTCCAGTCGTGGCCCCGAACGCTGGGCCTGCTTCCACTGCTCGAGCAGGTCCCGCAGTCGCTGCCCGTCCTGGCGCCACTGGATGCGGGCCGGGTCGCGCTCGGCGATCTTCTCCGCCCGCTCCACGATGGTGTTGCGTTCGGCCAGCGCCTTCTCCTTGGCTGCGGCACGGTCGGCGGCCAGTTCGGCCTTGCGCAGTTGGGCCTGGGCCTCCAGGGCGGCCACCTGGTCGCGGAGGGCCTGCAGATCGCCCACCACAGCGGGTTCGGCAATGGCCTCACCCAGGGTGGCCAGCGTCGCATCCAGGTCCTTGGCCCCGAGTTGACCCAACCGTGCGGCGAACAGGTCCACCTGAGCCTTCAGGTCCAGGTACCGGCGGATGTACAGTGCCATGGCCTCCTCGGCGGAGACTCCGGGGTACTGGCCCACCACCCGGTCACCTGAGGGTTCCTTGACGTAGACGGTGCCATCGTCGTCGATCCTGCCGAACTCCGCGGCCGCCGCGACCTGCTCGGGGTCCATCGGTGCCTCGGCACCGCCGGGCTGCGCGGCAGTGGCCCGAGCGGCAGGCGGGCTCGGAGCGGCCGCAGCCACCGGTGCGGGCGGACCACCGGGGCGGGGCCGGGCGAGCATGCTCGGCTTGGGTACCGAACTCGGCTTGGGCGTCGGCCTTGGCTCTCGCGCGGGCGACTCCTCGGCCGCAACCGGCTCGGCTCCTGCGTCCTCGGTGCCGTCAGCCTCGTCCGTGGCTGCGCCCGCTTCGGCGCCTGTGTCCTGCTCGGTGGCTGCGGCTACATCGCCTCCATCAGCCGGTGCGCTGACGGCGTCGGCATCGTGGATCACCTGATCTGCTCCGTCGTGTGTGGTTCCCAAGGGCTCGGGCTGCGCCTCGGGGGTGCTGGGGTGCTCCGGTGCACTCATTGGATCTCCACATTCTCGATGATCACGTCGATCGCAGGTCGTTCGCCCTCGGTCCCGAGTCCGGCGGCCCCGACCTCGGCAAGGAGATCCAGACCTTCGGTGACAGTACCGAACACGCTGTACCCACCGGCGTCGTCGGCCGGCAGCGGCACGTCGGCGAAGACGAGGAAGAACTGGGAGCCCATGGACTCCCCATCCCCGCCCACGCGGGCCATCGCCACGGTACCGGCGGGATAGACGTCGTCCTCGGGTGCGTTCTCGATGGGGCCGAAGCTGTACCCGGGCCCACCCGTTCCGGTTGCGGTGGGGTCACCGCACTGCAGGAGGGACTCGGGCAGCAGCCGGTGGCAGGCGGTGCCGTCGAAGTACCCGTCCGATGCCAGGTGCACGAAGTTGGCCACCGCCTGGGGTGCCGCAGCACCGTCGAGTTCGAGTTGGACCGTGCCCACACTGGTATCGATGGTGGCCTGCCAGGTCCGGTCCTCGGCCAGCGAGGCGTCCGGCGCGGCGTCGTACTGGGGGGCGTCGATGCTCGCCAGGGGCTCGGGATCGGCCGGTGGCGCGTCCTGGTCGGCTTCATCGATCGGATCGGTCTGCGCGCCGGGGTCGGTCGGGGTCTCGGCCTGATCGGAGTCGTCACCACCGAAGCCATAGGTAAGCAGAGCGATGACCAGACCGGACAGCACCAGGGTGCCCACCACCACGATTGCGATGGTGCGCTGACGCCGGACTTTGGCCCGTTGCTGGCGACCGAGGCGCTTGTCGTGCAACTGGCGCGCCCGTTCGCGCTCTCGTTTGCTGGGGCTCAAGCCCGGTTCCTCCTGTAGTGCGTCGGTGCTGGCGCTTGCTGAGCGCACACCAGTCTAGATAGACGCTGCCATATCTGCGGCCGCCACTAGCGCTCTTATGGGTCACGGGATGGTCACAAAGCACGGTGCGTGCCGGTACCGCCGGTTCCGGGCACGGCCCACGATGCGGCCGATGCGTCGGGGCCGGCCGCTTCGGTGCCAGAATGTGCCCATGGCCCGTCCCGCACCACTGTCCGGATTCCCCGAACGCCTCCCCGGCGAACGCATCGTGGAGGAACACATCACCGCCACCGTGCGGCGCGTGTTCAGCCTGCACGGCTACGCCGGCATCGAGACCCGGGCCGTGGAGCCCCTGGACCGGCTGGTGGCCAAGGGCGAGACGTCGAAGGAGGTCTACCTGCTGCGGCGGCTGCACGCGGACGAGACCGACACCACCGACGACCGCACGCTGGGCCTGCACTTCGACCTGACGGTGCCGCTGGCCCGCTACGTGGTGGAGAACGCCGCCCGGTTGCAGTTCCCGTTCAAGCGTTTCCAGATCCAGAAGGCCTGGCGCGGGGAGCGGCCCCAGGAGGGCCGCTACCGGGAGTTCCTGCAGGCCGATATCGATGTGGTCGGCGCCGATGAACTGCCCTTCCACTACGAGGTGGAGGCGGTGCTGGTGGCCGCGCACGCGCTGAACGCGCTCACCGGCGACGGCCTACCGGCAGTGCGCATCGGAGTGAACAACCGCAAGGTCTCCCAAGGGTTCTACGAGGGCGTCGGGGTCACCGACGTCGAGGGCACCCTGCGCACCATCGACAAACTGGACAAGATCGGCGACGACGGCGTACGTGCCATGCTGACCGACCAGATCGGGTTGACCCGGTCCCAGGCCGAGGCTGCCCTCGAACTGGCCCGGATCAGTGGCTCCGGCGCGGAGGTGGAAGCCCGGGTGCGCAACCTCGGGGTGAGCCACCCCCTGCTGGAGGAGGGCCTGGGGCAACTGCGCGCACTCGTCGACGCCGCCGAGGCCGAGGTGCCGGGCGTGGTCACCGCCGATCTGCGGATCGCCCGTGGCCTGGACTACTACACCGGGACCGTCTACGAGACGGTGCTGGTGGGGCACGAGGACCTCGGGTCGATCTGTTCCGGGGGCCGGTATGACTCCCTGGCCACCGACGGACGGCGCACCTATCCGGGGGTGGGCCTGTCCATCGGAGTGTCCCGGCTGACCTCCAGGGTCCTCTCAGCGGGCCTGATGCACGCCACCCGGTCGGTACCGGCCGCCGTGCTCGTGGCGGTCACCGATGAGGACGAGCGTGCCCGCAGCAACGCCGACGCGGCAGGGTTGCGTGCCCGTGGCATCCCGGCGGAGGTGGCTCCCAGCGCGGCGAAGTTCGGCAAGCAGATCCGGTACGCCGACCGGCGGGGCATCCCGTTCGTGTGGTTCCCTGCCGGGACCCAGCGCGAGCGCGCCGAGGTCAAGGACATCCGGTCGGGGGAGCAGGTCGCCGCCGACGCCGCCGCGTGGACACCGCCGGCTGACGACCTGTGGCCCCGGGTGCTGCCGGGACCGGCTCCGGCCTGATCGCAGGGCCCGATCCGGCGCAGCCGGCCGGGCATAACCCGCGGCCGCGCACACCGAACCCGCCCGTGGTCAGCGCTGCCGGCCGGGGCGCGTCCGCGCAGCGGTGTGCCGGGGCTTGCGGCCCTGCTTGGCGGCCGTGGGGGCTTTGGCTGCCCTCGCCGGCTTCGTCATCGCACGCCGTCCGCTGCCGGCGTCATGCCCGCGACGGGGCCGGGCGCCGCCCCGATCGCCGGTGCCGCCGGGTGCTCCGGTGTCGGGACGAAAGTGCATCGGCCGGCCGGCCACGACCGCGCGGTCGAGGCGACGAGAGGCCTCGTCGGTGACCTGTGCGTTGACCTCCACGAGCGAGAAGCGGGAGAAGATCTCGATCTTGCCCAGGTCGGATCCGCGCAACCCGCCCTCGTTCGTGATCGCACCGACGATCGCCTCGGGACGGGCGCCGTGGGTGTGCCCGACGGCAACCCGGTAGACCGTGCCCCGAGAGGTGCGCCCGGGGGTGCGCCGGGTCATGGGCCGGTCGGCCCCGGAACGGGCGGAGTCGAACCTGGCACGCGCCGGCCGCTCATCGCGGCCGCTGTGTGCCGATGCTGCCTCGGTGTCCTGGCGCCGAGCGGTGCCGGAACGCTCGCCGCCGGCCACCCCGACCGAACCGGACTCGCCTCCGGCGCGGTCCTGGCGGGGGGCCGGGCCGTCGTCACCCACCTGCAGTGCCAGCAGTGCCGCCGCCACCTCGAGGGGTTCGACCGCGCCGTCGTCGGTGTAGGCCTGTAACTGCTCGCGGTAGAGGTCCAGGCGGCCCCGGCCGATCCGCTCGCCCAGTTCGGCCAGCACGCGCTGGGCGCGGTGCTTGCTCACCTGGGCCGGAGTGGGGATGTCCACCTCCTGCAGCGAACTGCCGGTGACCCGCTCGATCGCGGTCAGCCGGCTGCGCTCGCGCGGGGTGAAGAACGTCAGTGCGGTACCGGAGCGTCCGGCCCGACCGGTGCGCCCGATCCGGTGCACGTAGGCCTCGACCTCGCGCGGCACATCGAAGTTGACCACCAGGCCGATCCGGTCCACATCGAGGCCACGAGCGGCGACGTCGGTGGCGATCAGCACGTCCAGGCCGCCGCTGCGCAGTCGTTGCACGATCCGCTCGCGTTCCCGCTGGGGCACGTCCCCACTGATCGACGCCGCGGGGGTACCGCGGGCGGTCAGCTCCAGGGCGACTTCCTCGGCGGTGTCGCGGGTGCGCACGAAGACCAGGGTGGCATCGGCCGCCGTCGTGGCCAGCACCCGGGACAGCGCCCCCACCTTGTGCCGGAACGGCACGACGGCGTAGGTCTGGGTGATCATGGTGGTGGTGGAGGACGGAGCGGACGTGGCCAGTTCGACCGGGTTGTTCAGGTGCTCCCGGGCCACCTTGCGGATCGCGGAGGGCATCGTGGCGGAGAACAGGGCGACCTGTTTCGGGGTGTCGGTACCGGTGTGGGTGAGGATCACCTCGACGTCCTCGGCGAAACCCATCCGCAGCATCTCATCGGCCTCGTCCAGCACCAGATAGGAGACCCCGCTCAGGTCCAGGCTGCCGCGCTCGGCCAGATCGATCACCCGGCCGGGGGTGCCCACCACCACCTGTGTGCCGGACTTGAGGGCACGGAGCTGGGTGACATAGGAGGCGCCGCCGTAGATGGGAAGCACGTCCAGGCCGGGGGAGGTCGAGGCCATCTGGGTCAGGGCGTCGGCCACCTGGATCGCCAGTTCCCGTGTGGGGGTCAGCACCAGGGCCTGCACGCCCGCCAGGTCGGGGTCGACGGCGGCCAGCAGGGGCAGGCCGAAGGCGGCGGTCTTGCCGGTCCCGGTCTGGGCGACACCGGTGACGTCGCGTCCGGCCAGCAGCGGCGGGATGGCCGCGGTCTGGATCTGGGTCGGCTCGCGATAGCCCATCTCGGTGATCGCGATGAGCAGGTGCGGGGCAAGACCCAGGTCCGCGAAACTGTTCGTGGCAGGGGTGCGGGCGTCAGGCATGGCGGTGTCCAATCGCAGACGAGGTGGAACTGTGCGGACCCGGTTGGTCCGCGTCCGCCTCGGCCCGACGCCGCCGATGCGCTTCTCGCACCACGGTCGATGGCCACGAAGGTGCCATCGGAGGGCCTGTGCGCGGCTCGTGCGCTCCAGAAGCCACCACTGTATCGTCCAGCGCTCCGCCTGCCCCGGCAGTGTGCGCAACCTCACCGGCCTTCGCGCGGCCACATCGCAGGGCCGGCGAGCGGGTCGGCACGCGTGTGCCGCGACGACGCCCGGCTGGCATGATCGCAGTATGGAGGCAGCGCTGGGACAGTTGCGTGCGTCGATCGCCCGCGCGGAGTTTCCGCTGACCACCGCGACCAGTGCGGCGGCCACCCGGGACCGGTCGCGGCTGCTGGATCAGATCGACGACTACCTGTTGCCTCGTTACGCGGACGTGGACGCACCGCTGCTGGCGGTGGTGGGCGGGTCGACAGGGGCGGGCAAGTCCACCCTGGTCAACTCCCTGATCGGTGCCCCGGTCAGTGCCTCCGGAGCCCTGCGGCCTACCACCCGCAGCCCGGTGCTGATCCACCACCCGCAGGACCGGGAATGGTTCGCCGGGAACCGGGTGCTTCCGACCCTGGTGCGCACCCACGGCGAAGGGACCACCGCACAACCCGGCTCCGAGGACGTAGCCCCGGGGCGCGCCGCCCTGCGGATGGTGACGTCGGAGGCACTGCCCGCGGGTCTGGCGCTGTTGGACGCCCCCGACCTGGACTCGGTGGTCGAACAGAACCGGGAACTCGCTCATCAACTGCTCGCCGCGGCCGACCTGTGGCTGTTCGTGACCACAGCCCACCGGTACGCCGACGCGGTGCCGTGGGAACTCCTCAACCTGGCGGCCGAGCGCAACGTGGTTATCGCGGTGGTGCTGGACCGGATCCCGCCCCGGGTGCGGCAGGAGGTGCACACCGACCTGACCCGGATGCTCCGCGCCAACGGCCTGGCCGAGGCGACCCTGTTCGACATCCCCGAGTCCGACCTGACGAGCCAGGGCCTGCTGCCGGCCGGCGCGGCGCAACCGGTGCGCGACTGGCTGCACGGATTGAGCGCGGACGCCCAGGCCCGGGGTGAGGTGGTGCGCCGCACCCTCACCGGGGCCACCGGCCACGCCCTGGGCCAGGCCGAGACCCTGATCGAGGCACTCACCGACCAGGACGCCGCAGCCCAGCATCTACACACCCTTGCCACACAGGCCTACCGCACCGATGCGGTGCGCGAGGCCCTCAGCGACGGCGCGATGCTGCGCGGGGAGGTGCTGGCCCGCTGGCAGGACCTGGTCGGCGCCGGGGAATTCTTCCAGAAACTGCAGTCCCGGATCGGCCGCGCCCGGGACCGGGTCAGTGCCTATGTGACCCGGAGGCCCCCGCCGGAGCAGCAGGTCGAGGTGGCGATCACCGACGGGCTGCACGCACTGCTCACCGCCCACGCCGATGCCAGTGCCGAGCGGGCCCGCACGGCATGGGCCAGGGACGGCGCCGGACGTGATCTGGTTGCCCGGGCCCTGCCCGGGCGGGCGAGTGCGGACTTCTCCGAGCGGGCCGCCGAGCAGATCCGCGCATGGCAGCGGCACCTGCTCGAACTGGTCGGCTCCGAGGGTGCCGGGAAGCGCACCACCGCCCGGTTGCTGGCCTTCGGGGTGAACGGCGTCGGAGTGGCGCTGATGGTGCTCGTCTTCGCCTCCACCGGCGGCCTGACCGGAGGGGAGGTGGCCGTCGCCGGTGGCACCGCCGTCGTCGCCCAGAAGGTCCTGGAGGCGGTCTTCGGCGACGACGCCGTGCGACGGCTGACCACCGCCGCGCGTACTGATGTGCTCGCGCGGGTAGAGGACCTGATGGCCGCCGAGGTCGCCCGGTTCACCCAACTTGTGCCCACGGACCAGCCCCGAGACGCCCGCGCCCGGCTCACCGAGGCAGTGGCGCAGGTGCGCGCGAGGATGGACACGTGAGGCGCGGTCGCGACGACCTGACGTCGCGTATCGGCGCACTGGAGCAAGCCACCGCCCTGGTGGAGGGGTTGGACCCCGCCACCCTGCCCACACCCGGCCCGGTGCAGCAGGCCCGGGCGGTGCTGGAGCGGGTGGCGGCCCGGCAGGGTCTGTCCACCGCGCACACGGTCGTCGCCTTCGCCGGCGCCACCGGGTCGGGCAAGTCCTCGCTGGTGAACGCCGTCAGCGGAACCAAGGCGGCCACCGTGGGAGCCCGCCGGCCCACCACGGCCACCGCGGTGGGGGTCTTCTCCGGCGACGCCGAGGGGGCCGCCTTGCTGGACTGGCTCGCGGTGGACCAACGCCGGCACGAGCCCGACCTGGCCGAGGGCTTGATCCTGCTGGACCTGCCGGACGTCGATTCGGTCCACACTGACCATCACCGCATCGCCGACGCGCTGATCGAGGCGGTGGATGTGCTGGTCTGGGTGCTGGACCCCCAGAAGTACGCCGACGCTGTGGTGCACACTCGGTACCTGCGCCCGATGGCACAGCATGCTGAGGTCACGGTGGTGGTGTTGAACCAGATCGACACGCTCACCCCGGGAGACCTCAAGGCGGTGCTGGCGGACCTGGACCGACGCCTGGCCAAGGACGGGATCGCCCCGGCGCACGTGCTGGCCACCTCCGCAACCACCGGAACCGGCGTGGCGCGGCTGCGGCAGGTGGTCACCGACTTCGCCGGTGCCCGCACGGCGGCGCACGCCCGCCTGGCGGCCGAAGTGACCGCCGCCGCAGACGAACTCGCGTGGGCCTACCCGCCTCCGCCGTCGGCATCACTGAGCACGGCCCAGATGCGCGACGTGCACACGGCCATGGCGCAGGCGGCCGGGGTCGACCGGGTCGGTGCGGCCGTGGCGGGTTCGTTCCGGCACCGCTCCCGGGCGCGCACCGGGTGGCCGTTGACCCGCTGGCTGCGGCGGTTGCGACCCGACCCGCTCAGCAGGCTCCGCCTGCCCACCACCGAGCCGGACCGGGCCAGGCAGATCATGCCCCGGGGGCCTGACCGGAGCGAGGAGCAGGAACCGGTGACCACCGTCACCTCACGCCCGGACCCGGGGGCGGTCGAGGTGGCCCGGGTGGACGCGGCCCTGTCACGGATCGGACGCACCCTCGCCCAGGATGCGCACGAGCCCTGGTACACCTACCTGCGCACCGCAGCACAGGTGCCCGCTGAGGCGCTGACCGACACCCTGGACGCCGTGGTGGTACGCAGCACCCCGCGACCCCGGCCGGCCCGGTGGTGGCCGGCGGTCTCCTTGCTGCACTGGGTGCTGCTGGCGGTGCTGGCCGCCGGCGCGTTGTGGCTCGGTGTGCTGGCAGCGGCCGGCTACCTGCAGATTCCCACCGGTCCACCGCCCCGACTCGGCCCGGTTCCGCTCGGCCAGCACGGCGCCGTGCTGCCGGCGATCCCGTGGCCCACCGCACTGTTCCTGGCCGGCCTGGCCGGCGGTCTGCTCCTCGCCGGGATCTCCCGGATCGCAACCAGCATCGGAGCCCGACGGCGGGGCGCTCGCGCCGTGCGCGACCTCACCCGGGCGGTGGGTTCCCGGGTGGATGAGGCCGTCCTGGCGCCGGCCCGGCGCGCCGCGCAGATCGGGGCACGCTACGCCGAGGCGGTGCAGGCCGCCCGGGAGGGGCCACGGGCCGGACGGCGAGCCGGCTCGGCGGTGATCTAGGATCGTCGGTGCGCCGCGTCAAGCCGTGACCGGTGCACCGATGAGGAAGGACCACCCGTTGCTACGCACCCACTCCGCAGGTGCCCTGCGCACCACCGACACCGGTTCCACCGTGACCTTGGCCGGGTGGGTGGATCGTCGCCGTGACCACGGCGGGGTGGCGTTCATCGATCTGCGCGACGCCAGCGGCATCGTGCAGGTGGTGATCCGGGACGAGGAGGTAGCCCACCCCCTGCGGAGCGAGTACGTGCTCTCGGTGACCGGTACCGTCGGGGCGCGACCGGCGGGCAACGAGAACCCGGCCCTGGCCACGGGTGAGATCGAGGTCACCGCGACCGACGTCGTCGTCCTCAACTCCGCAGCCGCGCTGCCATTCCAGGTCTCCACGGCACTGGAGGAGAGCGCGGCGGTGGGGGAGGAGGCGCGGCTGAAGCATCGCTACCTGGACCTGCGCCGCCCGGGCCCGGCGCGCGCGCTGCGGCTGCGCTCGGCGGCGGGCGCGGCGGCCCGGGATGTGCTGGCCGCCCACGACTTCGTCGAGGTGGAGACTCCCACGCTGACCCGGTCCACCCCCGAGGGGGCGCGGGACTTCCTCGTGCCGGCGCGGCTGCAGCCCGGCTCGTGGTACGCGCTGCCTCAGAGCCCGCAACTGTTCAAGCAGCTGCTGATGGTGGCCGGGATGGAGCGCTACTACCAGATCGCCCGCTGTTACCGGGATGAGGACTTCCGCGCCGACCGGCAGCCGGAGTTCACCCAACTCGACATCGAGATGGCCTTCGTCAGCCAGGAGGACGTGCTCGCCCTCTCGGAACGGATCGTCACTGCCCTCTGGGCGCTCATCGACGTGCCCATCACCACCCCGCTGCCGCGGATCACCTACGCCGAGGCGATGGCCCGCTACGGCACCGACAAGCCGGACCTGCGCTTCGACCTCGAGCTGACAGAGTGCACCGAGTACTTCACCGACACTCCCTTCCGGGTGTTCCAGGCCCCCTACGTCGGCGCCGTGGTGATGCCCGGTGGCGCCGACCAGCCCCGCCGGCAGTTCGATGCCTGGCAGGAGTGGGCCCGCCAGCGCGGGGCCAAGGGCCTGGCCTACGTCACGGTTGGCACCGACGGCACCCTCGGAGGCCCGGTGGCCAAGAACCTCTCCGACACCGAACGGGACGGCCTGGCCGCACACGTGGGCGCCGCACCCGGGGACGCGATCTTCTTCGCCGCCGGACCGGTCAAGGCGTCCCGGGCCCTGCTCGGTGCGGCCCGGGTGGAGATCGCGCAACGGTGCGGGTTGATCGATCACGACGCGTGGTCGCTGCTGTGGGTGGTGGACGCTCCGGTGTTCGAACCCGCCGGTGAGGCCGTCGCTGCCGGGGACGTGGCGGTGGGTACCGGTGCCTGGACCGCGGTGCACCACGCCTTTACCGCACCGAAGCCGGAGTTCCTGGAGACTCTCGAGGACGACCCGGGCGCAGCCCTGGCCCACGCCTACGACCTGGTCTGCAACGGACACGAGATCGGGGGCGGCTCGATCCGGATCCACCAGCGCGAGGTGCAGGAGCGCGTCTTTGCGATCATGGGCCTGTCCGAGGAGGAGGCGAACGAGAAGTTCGGGTTCCTGCTCGAGGCGTTCGCCTACGGGGCGCCCCCGCACGGCGGCATCGCCTTCGGCTGGGATCGGGTGGTGGCGCTGCTGGCCGGTAGCGAGTCGATCCGCGACGTGATCGCCTTCCCCAAGTCCGGCGGTGGGATCGACCCCCTCACCGACGCGCCGGCACCGATCACCGCCCAGCAGCGCAAGGAGGCCGGCGTGGACGCCCGCCCGGCACCGGCGGGTGCGCGTGGCGACGACGGGGATCGGGACGGCGGCAGGGACGAGGGCGCATCCGCTGGAGCAGGCGGTGGGCGGTAGCCCGACCCCGCCCGCACCACCCCTGACCGACCTGCCCGCGCAGTGGGCGCAGCACCCGTTCGTGATCGGGGACCGGTGGCGCTGGCACGAGGCCCGGTTCCTGTGCGCCACGGGTGCGCTGGTGGTGGGCATGGCTTCCCGGGCCGGTCACCACCCGGGGCGGGCCCGCTCGATCACGGCGCTCGGGGATCCCGGCGCGGTGGCCGAGTTGGTGGCGAACCGGAGCGAGGAGGTGCTGCACGGGTTCGCGCCGCAGAGCGTGTCCCTGCCACCGGGCGCTTGGGACCTGCTGCCGGCCGCTCTCCGTGACCGGTGGAACCTGCCGCGCCGGGGGCGCTGGGACTGGATGTGGACCGAGCAGGTACCACCGGCGCACCCCCTCGAGGACCAGGTGGTGCCCCTGGAGATCCCCCGGCACCTCGAGCAGATCCACGCGGTGCAGGCGGTGGCTTTACCCGGAACCCACTTCGGGCCGGACCGGCCCGGGAGCACCTGGTTCGGCATCTGGCGGGGCGCCGCCGAACTGGCCGCGGTGGCCGGGTCCTTCGACTGGGTGAGCGCGGTGCACCTGGGCGGCATCGGAACCCGCCCGGACCTGCGCGGCTCCGGCCTGGGCAGTGCCCTGACCGCCGCCATCACCCGCGCCGGGGTGGCCCGATTCGGGCGGGTCAGCCTCGGTGTGTACGCCGACAACCTTCGGGCCAAGGCGCTCTACGCCCGGATCGGCTACGCCGTCGGGCATGAGCTGGACTCCCGGCACGTCGCCGCCTGAGGCGGCGAGGCACCGCGACGGAACCGCGGGCACCTGAGGTGCCGCGGTCCACCTGGAGGTGGCACGGCGAGATCAGTGCGTGATGCCGAACCGGGCGTACAGGGCGCGCATCGGGCGCGGCGCCCACCAGTTGTAATGACCCAGCAGTGTCATCGAGGCCGGCACCAGCAGCATCCGGACCAGCGTGGCATCGATGAAGACCGTCACGGCCAGGGCCACGCCCGCCTGCTTGATGGCCAGCAGGTCACCGGTCACGAACCCCAGGAACACCACGATGATGACCAGTGCGGCGGAGGTGATGATCCGCCCGGACCGCTGCAGGCCGTACTTCACCGCGTGATCGTTGTCGCCGGTGGCGTCGTAGATCTCCTTGATCCGGGCGAGCAGGAACACCTCGTAGTCCATCGCCAGGCCGAACCCGAACGCCACTGCCACCGCCACCACGTAGGACTCCAGCCCACCCACCGAGGTGAAGTTGAGCAGGCCCTCCAGATGCCCCTCGGCGAAGATCCAGGTGGTGATCCCCAGCGAGGCAGCCAGCGAGAGCAGGTTCACCACCAGGGCCTTGGCCGGGATCAGCAGGGATCCGGTCATCAGGAACAGCAGGATGAAGACGGCCAGGACAACCACGGCGGCGGCGTAGGGCAGCCCGTCCAGCAGGGCCTGGGTGAAGTCAACCTGGTTGGCACCCTCCCCGTAGACCCAGAACGTCGGCAGCGACGGCTCGCTCTCGCGCAGTTGCCGGATCTGTTCGACCACGTCCGTGGCCAGGGGGCCACCGGGGTCGTCGGTATCCACACGCACCCCGAGCAACACGTAGTCCGCGCCGACCTGCTGGCCCGGGTCGATGCCCAGGACCTCGGGGATGTCGGTGATCCGGTCACCCAGGCCGTCCGCCTCGGCCTCGGTGCCCTCCACCAGCACCCCCATCGTGGGCGCTGCGGCCAGCGGGTAATCCTCGTTCACGATCGTCAGGAAGTCGCGCTGGTCGGAGTCGCTGGGCAGCAGCTCGGTGGTGGAGTTGCGCAACTGCAGGTTCATCAGCGGTGAGGCGGCCAGCACCAGCAGCATCGAGACCAGCACCAGCACCAGCCACGGACGGCGTTGCACCCGTCCGGCCAGGCGGGAGAACATCCCATCGGCCGGGGGCACGTCGCCCAGACCCGCCACGATCCGCCGCAGGCCGGGGACGCGCCGCAGCAGGGGCGGTTTCAGCATCCGCCGGCCCATGAGCACCAGGAGGGCCGGCACCAGCGTGATGGCGGTGAGTAGGGCGATCAACACCACCGCCACGCCGGCCGCTCCCAGGGAGCGCAGGATGTCCGGGCGCAGCAGTAGCAGGCCCAGGATCGAGATCGCGACGATCAGGGCCGAGTAACTCACCGTGCGGCCCGCAGTCCTCAGCGTGGCCCGGACGGCGGTCCGCACCACGTCATCGCCCCCGGTGGAGCGGCGCCGTCGCCGGCGGTCGGGTACGGCGTCGGCCGCGGCGGCCGCGGCGGACAGCTCGGCGCTATGGGCGTGGAAGAGTTCCTCCCGGAAGCGCGAGACCACCAGCAGGCCGTAGTCGATGGACAGGCCCAGACCCAGGATGGTCACCACGTTGACCACCACCGAGTCCAACTCGATCACGTGGCTGAACGCCAGCAGCGCTCCCAGTCCGCCGGCGATGGAGGCGAGCGCGCCGGCCAGGGGCATCCCCGCGGCCAGGAAGCCACCGAAGACCACCACCATGATCAACAGCGAGACCGGCAGGGCGACCAGCTCCCCGGTGATCAGGTCCCGCTCCATCTGGGAGATCACCGCCTCGGTCATCAGGTCGCTGCTGGCCACGATCCCGGAGGCCACCGGTGAGACCCGCCCGGGGAAGTCCCGCAACAGGTCGGTGACCTCGGCCACCGCGGCGTCGTGCACCTCGGGGTCCAGGCCGACCTGCAGGGTGACTGTCAGCAGGAACCCGTCGGCGTCGGCCGAGGTCAGTGCCGCCGCCCGGGGATCGGACAGCCCGCCGGGGAACACGAACGGGCTGAGGACGCCGTCCACCCCATCGATGTTGAGCAACCGGGAGTTCAGCGTCGCTGCGGCCCGGCCGGCCTCGGCCACCCCGTCGGGGTTGTCCAGATCCAACCCCAGCACGATCAGGGAGATCTCCTCGCCGCTGGGGGAGTGCTCATCGAGGAGTTCGCGGGCCTCGGTGCTCTCCGAACCCGGCACGGTCGGCTCCCCGGAGTGCAGCCGCTCGAACAGGCCCTGGCCACCGAAGCCGGTCATCGTCAGGGTGAAGAGGAACGCCGTGAGGAGGAACCACGCCAGGACGATCCTGCGCGGATAGCGGGCTGCCAGCCGCCCCAGTCGGTCGAACACGATGTGATTCTATGGCGGCCGGGGCGCGCGCGGGACCGGTGCCGTCACGGGGCGGCCTAGGCTTGGGTCGTGGACCTGTTCGACTCAGTCAGCACCGATGAGGCCGGGGTGCCCCGGGTGGATGACCGGGCACCGCTGGCGGTGCGAATGCGCCCCGCCGGAATCGATGAGGTGCTCGGCCAGGACCACCTGCTGGCCCCGGGCGCCCCGCTGAACCGCCTGGTGACGCCGTCGGAGGCGGGCTCGCTGCCGCCGTCGTCGGTGATTCTTTGGGGTCCGCCCGGTACCGGAAAGACCACTATCGCCTACCTGGTGGCACGTGCCGGTGGGCGGCGGTTCGTCGAACTCTCCGCCGTGACCGCCGGGGTCAAGGACGTACGGGCGGTGATCGATGACTCCCGGCGCCGGCTGGCCGGCAGCGTGGAGACGGTGTTGTTCGTCGACGAGGTGCACCGGTTCTCCAAGACCCAGCAGGACGCGCTGCTGCCGGCGGTGGAGAACCGGTGGGTCACCCTGGTGGCGGCCACCACCGAGAACCCGAGCTTCTCGGTGATCTCCCCGCTGCTGTCCCGGTCGTTGATGCTCACCCTGCACCCACTCGCCCCCGAGCACGTCGACGAGTTACTCACCCGGGCCCTGGCCGACGAGCGTGGTCTGAAGGGCCGGTTCAGCCTGGCCGCCGACGCCCGGGCGCACCTGCGCCGGCTGGCCGGTGCGGATGCGCGCAAGGGCCTGACGATCCTCGAGGCCGCCGCGGGCACCGCCAGCGCCGGCGGGCAGACCGAGATCGACCTGTCCGCGGTGGAACGGGCCATCGACGTGGCCGCGGTGGCCTACGACCGGGCCGGGGACCAGCACTACGACGTGGCCTCGGCACTGATCAAGTCGATGCGTGGCTCCGACGTCGATGCCGCGCTGCACTACCTCGCCCGGATGGTCCACGCCGGGGAGGATCCGCGTTTCATCGCCCGGCGGATCGTGATCGCGGCGAGTGAGGAGGTCGGCATGGCCGACCCGAGCGCGCTGCAGACCGCGGTCGCCGCCGCTCAGGCGGTGGCGATGATCGGGATGCCCGAGGCCCGCATCATCCTGGCCCAGGCGGTGGTGCACGTGGCCACCGCCCCGAAGTCCAACCGCTCCTACCGCAGTATCGACGCCGCGCTGGCCGATGTGCGGGCCGGCCGGTCCGGTTCGGTCCCGGTGCACCTGCGCGACACCCACTACGCCGGCGCGGAGCGCCTGGGTCACGGCGCCGACTACGTCTACGCCCACGACCAACCGCACGCGGTCGCCGCCCAGGAGTACCTGCCGGAGGAGTTGCGCGGTGCGCGGTACTACCGGCCCAGCGACCGCGGGTACGAACGCTCCATCAGCGAGCGCCTGGAGAGGATCGAGACCTTGCTCGGCCGCACCGAGCCGGAGGCTCCCGACACCTAGTCCGATCGCACCGGGGTGAACGGGACCGATCCCGCCGGGTGGTGCGCCCCGGCCCCGCTCAGGGGTCCGTGCGACCCGGGTCGCGGGGGATGAACAGCGCGCCCAGCACCCCGATGATCGCGATACCGACGAACACCGGCAGCCGGGTGCCGGTGGCCTCGGTCACGAACCCGGCGATGACCGGGCCCACGGCCGAACCCAGTCCCCAGATCATCGAGTACAACCCCAGGAACAACCCGATCAGGCGCACCTGCACCACCTGGGCCGAGTAGATGCTCTCCAGGGTCGAGGAGGCACCGACGGAGGCACCGGCGACGACGGCGAAGGCCACGGCCACCACCACATTGCCCGAGACCAGCAGCAGCAGGGAGGAGACGCCCACCAGCGCCAAGCCCACCTGGAACACCTGCCGGGCGCCGTACCGGTTCACCAGCCACGGCAGTGGCAGCCTGCCGAGCAATTGGAACAAGCCACGCAGGCCGGCCAACGCCGACGCCAGGCCGAGGACGAGACCGGCGGAGACCATCGCCGGGACCTGGTAGAGGAACAGCACCGAGGAGGCCACTCCCGAGCACACCGCCACGTACAGCAGGCGGCGCATCGTCTCATCTCGGATCGATTCGGCAAGAGCGGCCCGCAGTGTGCCCGCCTCGCCCCGGGAGACCCCGGTGCCCGACGGGCTCACCGCGGCCCCGAACAGGAAACTCCCCGTGACCAGCACCCCGGACAGCACCATCGCGGTTCGCCAACCCCAAGCCTGGGCAACGAAACCCAGCAGCGGCAGGAACACCGGGCTGGCGAAGGCGCCCCACATGGTGTTGACGGTGATCGCCCGGGTCCGATCGGCCGGGACCCGCCGGGCGATCGTCGCGTGCACCACGGTGTAGTAGCCGGCAGTGCCGACGAAGCCCTGGGTCAGGACCGCCCCGGCACCGAAGGCCAGGGGCGTGTGGGCGGTGACCACGAGGGCGGTGCCGGCGATCACTCCGGCCGCGGACACCACGAAGACAGGGCGCGGCCCAACGGTGTCCACCACCCGGCCGGCGGTGACGGTGCCCAGCCCCACCGCGAGCATGCCGATGCCGTAGGCCGATGACAGCACCGACTCGCTCCACCCGGTGTCGACGCGGATCGGTTCCAGTAGCACCCCGTACCCGTACAGCCATGAACCGAAGGCACAGATGACCACCAGGCCGAAGGCGATCGTGGTGGTCAGCGGGAGTCGATCCGGCCGTGCTTGCCTCACGCGGGCCACTATCGCACGGCCGTGGGCGGGTCCCGCGCTGGGGGATGCCGCCGGGCCGACCGGCCGGCCCGGGTGAGCACCACCACGTCCGAGGCTGATCGAACGGCGTGCCACGGTGCGCTAAACTAGGGAAGTTGCCCAGTCCGGGCACACCTGGGGTCCTAGCCAGCAGCGGCGAGAATCGACCGGCCGAGACAGCCGGTGTCCTTCCGCTCAGAGTCGGCCCCACACCCGCGCCGCCAGCGGATCCGCGGGTGTGACGTCACGAGAACACGACAGGAAGAACACAACACACATGGCCAGCAAGAACCAAACCCGCCGTCAGGTCCGGCTCTCCCGGGCCCTGGGTATTCCCCTGACCCCCAAAGCGGTCAAGTACTTCGAGAAGCGACCCTACCCGCCGGGTGAGCACGGGCGCGCTCGCCGCCGGACCGAGTCCGACTACGCCGTGCGACTGAAGGAGAAGCAGCGTCTGCGCGCCCAGTACGGTCTGCGTGAGGCTCAGATGCGCCGCGCCTTCGAGGAGGCACGCCGCGAGCAGGCCCTGACCGGTGAGTCCCTGGTGGAGTTGCTGGAGATGCGTCTGGACGCCCTGGTGCTGCGCGCCGGGTTCGGCCGCACCATGGCCCAGGCCCGTCAGGCTGTGGTGCACCGTCACATCCTGGTGGACGGCAGGGTGGTGGACCGTCCCTCCTACCGGGTCAAGCCCGGTCAGGTGGTGCAGGTCAAGCCCCGCAGCCAGACCATGGTGCCGTTCCAGGTCGCCGCGGCCGGCGCCCATCGGGACGTGCTGCCCGAGGTTCCGGCCTACCTGGACGTGCAGTTGGAGAAGCTCAGTTTCGAACTGGTGCGCCGACCCAAGCGGGTCGAGGTCCCGGTCACCGCCGACGTGCAACTGGTGGTGGAGCACTACTCCCGCTGATCCCGCGGGCACCCGATCTGTCCGGCGCCCTGGTTCATGGCCCTTGCCGTGTACCGGGGCGCCGGTGTCTATAACCCGGGTAGTGTCTGACCAGTTGCCCGGATCGTGAGTATTGGAGGAGTCATGTCCGTAGGAGACATCGCCGGCCTGATCGCTGCCGTGGCGTTCGTGGCGTTGGTGGGGTTTCTGGCCGTGCCGATCCTCAAACTCGGGCGGGTGCTGGACGAGGCCCGCCTCTCGGTCCGGAACATCACCACCCAGACACTGCCGGTCATCGATGAGACCGCCGAGACGATCCGCTCCACCAACAGTCAGTTGAGCAAGGTGGACACCGTCACGACCGCGGCCGCGGAGGTGAGCACGAACGTCTCGGCCCTGACCTCCCTGGTGGCCGCCACCATCGGCGCTCCCCTGGTCAAGGTGGCCGCGTTCTCCCTGGCGGTCCGGTCCATGTTCGGCCGCAAGGGCACGCCGTGAAGCGCCTCTTCTGGATCGGAGTGGGAGTCGCGGCCTCGGTGGTGGTGCTGCGCAAGGTCCAGCAGGTGAACAGCCAGATCGGCGAGGTTGCCCACGCCGTCAGTCCCGCCGGCATCGCCGACTCGGTGAGTTCAATGGCTCGCAACCTCAAGGAGGCCGTCACCACCCTGCGTGAGTCGATGGCCGAGAACGAGGCGGCCCTGTCTGCGGCCCTGCTGCCCAGCGAAGCAGAACAGGAGCGCGCCCGGGCCCACCGTCGCTCCGCCCGGGCCGAGGAGCCCCGCGGCTGGGACGACGACGAGGACGCCTTCTTCTGACGCCGGGCCATCCCCCCTGACGATCGACAAACCAGAGCACCCATCGAGGACGTATGCGTACCGCCGAGATCCGCAACCGCTGGCTGGAGTTCTTCCGGCAGCGTGACCACGCGATCGTGCCGAGCACGTCGCTGGTCTCGCCCGACCCGTCGATCCTGTTCACGATCGCCGGGATGGTGCCGTTCATTCCCTACATCCTGGGCACCCAGAAGGCACCCTGGCCGCGCGTGGCCAGCGTTCAGAAGTGCCTGCGCACCAATGACATCGAGAACGTGGGCCGGACCACCCGGCACGGCACGTTCTTCCAGATGCCCGGCAACTTCTCCTTCGGTGACTACCACAAGGAAGGGGCGATCAACCTTGCCTGGGAACTGCTGACCGGCTCGGTCGCGTCCGGTGGTTACGGGTTCGATGCGGACCGTCTCTGGGTGACGTTGTGGGACCAGGACGCCGAGTCCTTGGAAGTGCTCACGAAGGGTCTGGGCCTGGACCCGGGCCGCATCGTGCGCCTGCCCCAGCAGGAGAGTTTCTGGGACACCGGACAGGGCGGCGGGCCGGCCGGTCCGACCGCGGAGTGGCATTACGACCGCGGCCCCGAGTACGGTCCCGAGGCGGCCGGTGGTGCCCAGGCGGTCTGGCCCGGCAGCACCGAGGGCGAGGACCGCTACATCGAGGTGTGGAACCTGGTCTTCGATGAGTTCATCCGGGGGGAGGGCACCGGCAAGGACTACCCGCTGGTCGGGACGTTGGAGCAGAAGTCCATCGACACCGGCGCCGGCCTGGAACGGATCGCCTACCTGCTCCAGGGCAAACAGAACATGTACGAGATCGACGAGGTCTTCCCGGTCATCTCCCGGATGGAGGAGATCTCCGGCAAGCGCTACGGCGCCGACCCCGAGAGTGACGTGCGGCTGCGGGTGATCGCCGACCACGTGCGTTCGGCCCTGATGGTCATCGGTGACGGCGTCCGTCCGGGCAACGAGGGCCGTGGGTACGTACTGCGGCGCCTGGTGCGCCGCGCCGTGCGGGCCGCACGGCTGCTCGGTGTGGACACGGCCGCGCTGCCCGAACTGCTCCCGGTCTCGCGTGACGCGATGAGCCCGTCCTACCCCGAATTGGCGCAGGACTTCGACCGGATCAGTCAGGTCGCCTACGCCGAGGAGGAGGCCTTCCTGCGCACACTCACTACCGGGACCACCATCCTGGACACCGCGGTGTCGCGCGCACGGTCCGAATCCGGCTCGGGAACCCCGGAACTGTCGGGAGACCAGGCGTTCGCACTGCACGACACCTACGGTTTCCCGATCGACCTGACCTTGGAGATGGCCGCCGAGCAGGGTGTCCGCGTGGACGAGGCCGGGTTCGCCGACCTGATGGCACAGCAGCGCCAACGCGCCCGTGCCGATGCCTTGGCGAAGAAGACCGGCCAGGTCGAGGTCGCCACCTACGCCGACCTGGCTCGCCGGCTCGATGCACCGGTGCAGTTCCTCGGGTACACCGACGCTGTGGCCGAGGCCCGTGTGATCGGGCTGCTGGTGGACGGCGAACCGGTGCGTTCGGCCCAGGCGCCGGCCGATGTGGAGGTGGTGCTGGACCGTACCCCCTTCTACGCCGAGGCCGGCGGTCAGCTCGCCGACCAGGGCACCATCAACTTCTCCGGCGGCGGGATCGTCGACGTCGCCGACGTGCAGAGCCCGGTCACCGGGCTGTCGGTGCACCGTGGCCGGTTGCTGGAGGGCACCCTGGCGCTGGACGAGACCGGCGTGGCCGCGATCGACACCGAGCGCCGCCGCCAGATCGCCCAGGCCCACACCGCCACCCACATGGTGCACAAGGCGCTGCACGAGTTCCTGGGCACCCAGGCCACCCAGGCCGGATCCGAGAACGCCCCGTCCCGGATGCGGTTCGACTTCCGGCACGGCTCGGCAGTACCGGCTTCGGTGGTCTCCGAGATCGAGGAGCGGGTCAACCTGCGCCTGATCGAGGACCTGGACGTCACCGACGAGGTGATGAGCCAGGACGAGGCGCGCGACCAGGGGGCCATCGCGCTGTTCGGGGAGAAGTACGGCGACCGGGTCCGGGTGGTCTCCATCGACGGGGACTGGTCCAAGGAACTGTGCGGAGGCACCCACGTGCGCCGCTCCGGCGAGGTCGGGCAGGTGACCCTGCTCGGGGAGTCCTCGATCGGCTCCGGGATCCGTCGCGTCGATGCCCTGGTGGGTTACGGCGCCTACGCCCAGGGAGCCAAGGAGCGCGTGCTGCTGGGCCAGCTCACGCAATTGGTCGGGTCACGGCCGGAGGAGCTGCCCGAGCGGATCTCGGGCCTGCTGGGCAAGCTCAAGGAGAGCGAACGGGAACTGGACAAGATGCGTTCGGCCCAGTTGCTGGCCGGGGCCGGGGAACTGGCCGGACGCGCCCGGAAGGTCGGTACGGTGCAGGTGGTCGCCGCCGACACCGGACAGATCTCCGGTACCGACGCACTGCGCTCGCTGGTCCTCGACGTGCGCGAGCGGCTGGGCGCCGACACCCCGGCGGTCGTGGCGCTGGCCGGGGTCAGCAACGACCGTCCGGTCATCGTGGTGGCCACCACGGGGCCGGCCCGTGCTGCCGGCGTCAAGGCCGGCGCCCTGGTGCGTACCGCGGCCCGGGTGCTCGGCGGCGGTGGCGGCGGTAAGGATGAGATCGCCCAGGGTGGCGGTACCGACCCGGGGGCGGTAGGCGCCGCACTGTCCGCACTGATCAGCGATCTGGGCGGTGATGATGCCTGAGACGCCAGACCATCCGGCCCCGGTGCGCACCGGCGTGCGTCTCGGCGTGGACGCCGGCAAGGTCCGGGTGGGCCTGGCGTTGTCGGACCCCGAGGGCTTGCTCGCCACGCCCGACCGAACCCTGGTACGGGCCCGGGACGACGACGGCGTGGCCGCGATCGCGCAGCAGGTCGCCCAGGCCGGGGTGATCGAGGTCGTGGTCGGCCTGCCCCTGCACATGTCGGGTCGGGAGGGAACTGCGGCCCGGGATGCCCGGACGTACGCCGCACGGGTTGCAGCCGCGATCGCCCCCGTACCGGTGCGCCTGGTCGACGAGCGGTTGAGCACCGTCACCGCGCACGCCCAACTTCACAGCGCCGGGCGACGTCAGAAGCAACACCGCAAGGTGGTGGACCAGGTCGCGGCCACTGTGATCCTGCAGAGCGCCCTGGACGCCATGCGTGGCGGTCGGGAGGTCGGTGAAGTCGTTAAGGTGTGTGAGGATCCACCGGTCGATGAGGAGGCGCGGACGTGACCGACTTGTTCGATGAACAATTCGGCACCGAGGAGACCCCCGCTGCCGAGACATCCACCGGGCACCGCCGGGCCAGTCGGGAGCGTGCCGCGAAGCGCCGGGCCCAGCGGCGGCGCAACGCTATTACCTTCGTGGTGATGGTCGCATCGATCGCGCTGCTGTTGGGCGGTGCGTTCGTGTTGATCCGCCCCCTGTTCCAGGGGTCTCCGGAGGAGCCGGAGGTGACCGACTTCCCCGGTCCGGGATCCGGCGAGGTCGAGGTCGTGGTGAACACCGGCGACACTGGCACCGACATCGGGCGCACACTCGTGGAGGCCAACGTGGTGGCCACCGTCGGCGCCTTCACTGAGGCGTACAACAACAACCCCCAGGCCGTCCAGATCCAGGCCGGCACCTACACCATGCGCGAGGAGATGGCCGCGGTCGATGCGGTGCAGGCACTGCTGGACCCCGGCAGTCGCGCGGACCTGACCGTGACCATCCCGGAGGGCTGGCGGGCAACCCAGATCTACGAACGTGTCGCCGCCCGGCTGGAGGTGCCGCTGGAGGATGTGGAGGCCGCCGCCGAGGAGTTCGCAGCCTCCGAACTCCCGGATGCGGCCGAGGGTGAGATCGAGGGTTGGCTGTTCGCGTCCACCTACACCGTGGAGACCGACACCGAGCCGGCGGAACTGCTGCAGCAGATGGTTGACCTGACCGTGCGCCAGCTGGAGGAGCGGGAGGTCCCCGAGGACGAGTGGCAGGACACCCTGATCATTGCCTCCATCCTGGAACTGGAGGTGAACAACCCGGAGCACTGGGGCCAAGTGGCCCGCGTGGTCGAGAACCGCCTGGCCGGCTGCTCCGGTGACGGCACCCTGGGGATGGACACCACCTACGCCTACGGTCTGAACAAGCCGGCCTGGGAGATCACCCGCAGTGAGTGGCAGGAGGACCACCCCTACAACACCCGTCGCGTGGCGGGCCTGCCCCCCACCCCGATCGGTGCACCGGGCGAACCGGCTATCGACGCTGTGCTGAACCCGCCGGAGGGTGACTGGTGCTACTTCGTCACCGTCAACCCCAACACCGGCGAGACCCGGTTCACCGACGACATCGACGAGCACCGGCATAACCAGGAGTTGTACCGGGAGTGGCTCGCCCAGCAGGACGGGGACGAGGACGAGGACGGCGAGGACTGAGCAATGCCCGACCCGCGCCGCGCAGCGGTGCTCGGCCATCCGGTGGCGCACTCGCTCTCACCGGTGCTGCACCGGGCCGCCTATGCCGAACTGGGCCTGACCCACTGGACGTATGAGCGGCACGACGTGACCGAGGATCGGTTCACCGCTTTCCTTACCGGGCTCGATCCCAGCTGGGCCGGGCTGTCGGTGACGATGCCCCTGAAGCAGGTGGCGCTGCGCTCGGTGGATCACATCGAGCCGCTCGCCGAGGTGGTCGGGGCGGTCAACACCGTGCTGTTCCCCGGTGGCGGGGTCCGGGTAGGAACGAACACCGACGTATACGGCATCGTGACCGCACTGACAGAGGTGGCGCCCACACAGTGGCAGCCGCGTACCGGGGTGATCCTGGGTGGGGGAGCCACTGCGAGTGCAGCGTTGGCGGCGCTGGGCCAGCTGGGAATCACCTCCCCTGCGGTGGTGGTGCGCTCACCCGGGCGCGCAGGCGCCGTGGTGCGGGCCGCGGCACGGATGGGGGTGTCGCCGTCGTTGCTCACCTGGGGCACACCCAGGGCCGACGAGGCGCTGCTGCGCGCCGACGCGGTGGTCAGTACCGCACCCCGGGGCGCAGCAGACTCCCTGGTCCCGTTGATCGTCGAGGCCGACCTGCATCCCGGGCAGGTGCTGCTGGACGTGGTGTACGAGGGCTGGCCGACCGCGATGGGCCGGGCGTGGGCCGCGCGGGGTGCGCCGGTGGCCGGCGGACACCTGATGCTGCTGCACCAGGGCGTGGAACAGGTGCGCCTGATGACCGGACGCAGCGCCCCGACCGAGGTGATGCGCGTTGCGTTGGAGCGGGCACTGGCGGAGCGGTCCTGATGGGGCCGGTGGTGGTCGTCGGGGTGGCCGGGCTGTTCGGCCTGACCGCGATGGCGCTCACCCCCTGGCTGGTCTCCCTGGCCCGGACCGAGTCGGTCTGGTTGCGCAGCGGGCTGCACCCGCTGTTGGCGACGCTGGGTGGTGCCGGGGCGGCCTCCTGGGCTGATAGCGTGTTGGAGCTTCTCGTGCTGGGTACAGTGGCACTGGCCTGTTCCCTGCTGGTGGTGGTGGACCTGGCCGCGCACCGGTTGCCCGACATCCTCCTCACTCCGCCCTATCCGATCGCGCTGGGCTGTTTCGCGGTGCTTGGTGTCGTGGAGGGGGACTACTCCGACCTGTGGCGTTCCGTCCTCGCCGGTGCGGCACTGGCCGCCGGCTACCTGGTGCTCGCGCTGATCTCTCCTTCCGGGATGGGGATGGGGGATGTGAAGCTCGCCGGCCTGCTCGGCGTGGTGCTCGGTTGGTACGGCTGGGAGGAGGTACTCACCGGCACGATCGCTGCGTTCGTGCTCGGGGGGTTGTTCGCCGTGGTGTTGCTGGTCACCGCCCGGGCCGACCGGAAGACCCAGGTGGCGTTCGGACCATGGATGGTCCTCGGGTCAGTGGTGGGCCTGGTCTGGGGCGGCGCGGTATTCGGCGGATGAGGAGACAAGGGCCATGACGGCGCACCGGCCCGCAAGCCGACGGCTCAGCGGAGCCTGAGCGTCCGCAGCGTCGGCCCGCCCGAGGTGCCCCAGTGGGAGAGTTGGGCCAGGAACAACTCGGCGCAGGCGATCGCGTCGGTCAAGGCGTCGTGGGCGGCGTACCGGGGCAGCCCGTACCGCCCGCGCGCCGCCGCCAGATTCAGGCCCGTGTTCTCCTGATCGCCCCGGTTCCAGCCCAGGATCCGGCGCTGCAGCGCGAGCGTGTCGATCACCGGCGGCACGAACGGGGCGCCGTAGAGCAGTTCGCACGCACGGGAGAGCAGGGTGGTCTCGATGGTGGCGTGGTGGGCTACCAGGACCCGTCCGGTGCATGCGTGCAGCATCTGTTCGACCGCCTCCGGCAGCGGCGCTCCCGCGGCCACCACATCGTCGGTGAGGCCGTGCACGGTCACGTTCGGCCCCACCTCCCGGCCCGGGTTGACCACCACCCGGCGGCCGCGGCCGAGCAGGATGCGCCGCTCCTGCACCGGCACCCAACCGATGCTGAGGATGTCGGCGGAGTCCAGGTCCAGACTCGTGCACTCCAGATCCAGGGCCAGCACGGCGAGGTCGCCGGCGGGGGTGGAGTCCGCGGGCGCCGGCTCGCGGTAGTAACGCGCCAGGGGACCGCGTGCATCCTGTGCGGCCCTGGCCCGGCGGCGACGCAGGGAGTCGGCGAACCAGGTGACCATGATCTAGGAGACCATCTCGGTGCGGTACAGGTAGGGGAGCGTGGCCTGGACGCGCCGCACCACGGCGAAGGCACCCTTGAGGTGGCGTCGTTCGAACGGGGACAACTGCGCGGGCAGCACCCGGGAGTTCAGCGACTGCCCGCGCGCATGCTGCTCGACCTGGTGCCTGGTGCGCAGGGCGGTGACGAACTCGTGGGCATCGACCAGATCCGCGGCGTGGTCCGCCGAGAGAACTCGGGTACCGGCTGCGGCCTGCAACCGGTCCACGGTGCTCAGCGCACGCCGTCCCAAGGCCAGCGCGGACAGCCGGGCGATCTGGGTGATCGGCGCCAGTGCGCCGGCCTTGATGTCCAAGGTGGCACGCTGCTCCCCCGAGCGCTCCAGGACGAACTCGCGGAAGAATCCCAGTGGTGGCTTGGTCCGCTGGGCGGCATGGGCGAGGTGGGCCAGGAAGAGCCGGGATTGCGGGGCCCGTTCGAGCTCGACCTGTCGGATCGGCTCGAACAGGGAACGATCGCCGGACACCGGGCGCATGTCGAAGAAGATCTGGGCGTGCAACAGGGCCTGCGGCTCCGGATCCCCGATCCAGTGAATGAGGTAGTTGCGCCACTGGTCCACCGGAACCCGGAACCGGGGGTTGGTGGCCATGATGTCGCCCGGGCACCTCGGGTACCCACTGGCTTCCAGGCCATCGACCACACGCTCGGCCAGTTCGGCGAAGTAGCGGCTCTCGGCACGGTCCGGCCTGCGGGCCAGGACCAGGGCGTTGTCCTGGTCCGAGTGCAACCCGGTCTCCATCCGGCCCTGGGACCCCAGGACCACCCAGCAGTACCGTATCGGGGGCGGGCCCAGGTCGGATTCGGCCAGGTGCAGCAACCGGCGGGTGACGCCGTCGGCCACCGCGGTGATCAGCCGCGACACATCACCCGGCGCGGCGTGCGTACTCGTGGCGGAACTGACCACCTGCGGCAGCCGCGAGACCACCGCCGCCAGGGCGCGCGTCGAGGTCTGCTTCGTGATCTCGGTCAGTAGCAGGGTGGGGTTGTCGCGGGCCAAGCGCATCAGGTCCCCGGCGGTGATGACACCGAGGAGCCCGCCGTTGTGGATCACCGGGAGGTGATGGAAGCCGTGCAGGGTCAACTCCGCCAGCGCCTCCATCGCCAGCCGGTCCGAGGGGATCGTGACCGGGTCGGGCGTCATCACCGTCGAGACCGCGGTGGAGACCGGCAGGCCACGGGCCACCACCCGCGAGCGCACGTCCCGGTCGGTGAAGATCCCGACCAGGTCCTGCTTCTCCGTGACCAGGAGCGCGGAGACCCCTTCTGCCTCCATCAAATCGGTGGCCTCGGCAACGGTGGCCGTCGGGGTGGTGGTGACCGGGGCGCGGTGCACGAGTTGACTGATCCGGGTCCGCAGCAATGCGCTGCCCGGGTCCTGCACGTGGACGGTGGGAACCGTATCGCGCAGCCGGCCAACCTGCTGGCGCATGAAGAACTGGGCGAACGCATCCGATCGCGCCATCAACCGCCGGAAGTCCCGGGCGGGCAGCAGGTAGCACAGCGAGTCCTCCACCGCCACGATCCGGTAGAGCGAGGGACCGGCGGTCAGCACCGAGGACAACCCGAACGAACTGCCCGGCTCGTCCCGATCGGCCAGGGCACCCAGGGAGTCCAGGATGTCCACGGCCCCGGAGCGCAGGATGTGCACGTAATCGTTCCCCGCTCCGAGCTCGACCACGACCGTTCCGCGTCGGAAGTAGGCCACCTCCAGGGACCGGGGCAGTTCGTCCAGCAGTTCGGGGGGGAGATCCTGGTACGGCTCGTGTGCGGCCAGGAAGTCCCGGATCTCGGCCAGTTCGGCGTCCATGTCCCGATCCAACCGCATCGATCGTGCCGGGGCGATCCGCCGTGCCGTCGGGAAGCCGGTACCGGCCTGGTCCACAGCGCGGACGGCGGGTGATCGGGCCGGACCCGGCGTGGGAGGATGGACGGATGCTCAGATGGTTGACCGCAGGCGAGTCCCACGGACCGGCGCTCGTCGGGGTGATCGAGGGAATCCCGGCAGGGGTGGAACTGACTACCGCGCAGATCCAGGACCGCCTGGCCCGGCGCCGGCTGGGGTACGGCCGGGGCGCGCGCATGTCGTTCGAGGCCGATGAGGTGCGACTGCTCGGTGGGGTGCGCCATGGCCGGACCCAGGGTGGACCGGTGGCGATCGAGATCGGTAACAGCGAGTGGCCCAAGTGGGAGCACGTGATGGCGGCCGACCCTGTCGATCCGGCGCTGCTGCAGGTCGACGCCGGGACCGGCGACGCCCGCGAGGTGGCCCGCAACAGGCCGCTGACCAGGCCCCGGCCCGGCCACGCCGACCTGACCGGGATGATCAAGTACGGCTTCGACGAGGCCCGCCCGGTGCTCGAGCGGGCCTCAGCGCGTGAGACCGCCACCCGGGTTGCCCTCGCCACCGTGGCCGAAACCCTGCTGCGGCAGAGCGCCGGGATCGAACTGGTCTCCCAGGTGGTGGCCGTGGGTGAGGTGGAACTGCCGGACGACGCCGCGCGCCCCACCCCGGCGGACGTGCCGGCACTGGACGCCGACCCGATCCGGTGCTTCGACCCGGAGACCTCGGCGAGGATGGTGGCCGAGATCGACGCCGCGAAGAAGGACGGGGACACCCTCGGGGGAGTGGTGGAGGTACTGGCCTACGGACTGCCGCCCGGGCTGGGCTCCTACGTGCACGGGGACCGCAAGCTCGACGCCCGCCTCGCGGGCGCGCTGATGGGCATCCAGGCGTTCAAGGGCGTGGAGATCGGTGACGGTTTCGCCACCGCGCGACGGCGTGGCTCAGCGGCCCACGACGAGATCGAGCGGGTTGGTGGCCGCGTGCGGCGGCGCACCAACAGGGCCGGCGGCGTCGAGGGCGGGATGAGCAACGGGGAGGTGCTGCGGGTCCGTGGGGCGCTGAAGCCGATCTCCACCGTGCCTCGCCCGCTGGACACCATCGACACCACCAGCAGCGAGGCGGCCAAGGCCATCCACCAGCGCAGCGACGTCTGCGCCGCTGCGCCCGCGGCGGTTATCGCCGAGGCGATGGTGGCGCTGGTGTTGGCCGAGGCGCTGACGGAGAAGTTCGGCGGCGATTCCCTCCCCGAGATCCGCCGCAACCTCGAGCATTACCTGCAGACGATCCCGGAGCACCTGCGATGACCGCCGCGGTGCTGGTCGGCCCGCCGGGCGCGGGAAAGTCCACCATCGGACGCATGGTCGCCGAGGTGCTCGAGGTTCCGTTCGCCGACACCGACGCCATCGTGGAACAGACCTCCGGGCGGACCATCTCCGACATCTTCATCGTCGATGGCGAGGAGACCTTCCGGGAGATGGAACGCCGCGCGGTTCAGGAGGCGTTGGCCACCCACGAGGGCGTGCTGGCCCTGGGCGGTGGCGCGATCCTCGACGAACGCACCCGCGCCGATCTGGCTGCGCATACGGTGGTCTTCCTGTCCGTGGGCCTGGCCGATGCGGCCAAACGGGTCGGGCTGAACACCGCCCGCCCGCTCCTCCTGGGCAGCCCGCGCCGCCAGTGGCAGGAGTTGATGCAGGCCCGGCGCCCGCTCTACATGGAGGTGGCCGACGCGGAGGTCTCCACCGCAGGGTTGAGCCCCACCCAGTCCCGCGACGCGGTCCTGGCGGTGCTGGAGCACCGATGAACACCATCTGGGTCGATGCCGAGCACCGCTACCCGGTGCAGGTGGGAACCGGGTTGCGCACCGCGCTGCCCGGGCACCTGCCCGGCGCAGCCGCCCAGGTGCTGCTGGTGCACGCCCGGGCACTGGGCGGCGGCGCCGCCGCCGACCTGGCCGACCAGGTGCGGGCCACCGGTCGCAGCGTGGTGTCGATGGAACTGCCGGACGGCGAGGCCGCCAAGGAACTACCGGTGATCGCCCGGGCGTGGGATCTGCTCGGCGAGCACGCGTTCACCCGCGCCGACGTCGTCGTCGGCCTGGGTGGGGGTGCGGTCACCGATGCGGCCGGGTTCATCGCCGCGTCCTGGTTGCGGGGCGTGGGGGTGGTGCACCTGCCCAGCACGTTGCTGGGGATGGTGGACGCTGCGGTGGGAGGCAAGACCGGGATCAATACCGCGGCCGGGAAGAACCTGGTGGGCGCCTTTCACTCACCGCTGGCGGTGTTGTGCGACACCGCCCTGCTGGGCACCCTGCCCGAGGCGGACCTGCGTGCCGGGATGGCCGAGGTGGTCAAGTGCGGATTCATCGCCGACCCGGCGATCCTGGAATTGATCGAGTCCGACCCCGCTGCGGCACTGGACCCGGCCGGTGCGGTCCTGACCGAGCTGGTGCACCGGGCGATCACGGTGAAGGCCCGGGTGGTCAGCGCCGATCTGCGCGAGGCCGACCAACGCGAGATCCTCAACTACGGGCACACCCTGGCCCACGCGATCGAGAACGCTGAGTCATACCGGTGGCGCCACGGCGACGCGGTCGCGGTGGGGATGGTCTTCGCGGCCGAACTGGCCTGGCGCACCGGCCATCTTGGTGCGGACGTGCTGGAGCGGCACCGTCGGGTCCTGACGAGTCTCGGGCTTCCGATCCACTACGACGGGGCGCCCTGGACACGGCTGGCCGAGGCGATGCGCCGCGACAAGAAGGCCCGGGGTGGTGTGCTGCGGTTCGTGATCCTGGAGGGCATCGGTGCCCCGGTACGGCTGCAGGGCCCGGATGAGGAGGAACTCGTGGCCGCATTCGAGTCGGTCAGCACCTCCGGGGCTGTGGCGCCCTAGGATTCGAGGGTGGCTACCGTGCTGGTCCTGAATGGACCCAACCTGTCCCGGCTGGGCGCCCGGGAACCCGAGATCTACGGGCGCTGGGACGCCGAGCGCCTCCGTTCCGCCGTGACCGGGTGGGCCGCGGAGCTCGGCCTGAGCGTGCAGTGGCACCAGAGCGATGACGAGGCCGAACTGGTGCGGTTGCTGCACACCGCAGCCGATGACGGCACCGACGTGGTCATCAACCCGGCCGCCTTCACGCACTACTCCTATGCGCTGCGCGACGCGGCCAAACAGGTCACCGACGCCGGCGGGCGGTTGATCGAGGTGCACCTGTCCAACCCGGCGAGCCGGGAGGTCTTCCGACACACCAGCGTCATCGCCGGTGTGGCCTCGGGCACCGTAGCCGGGTTCGGGGCGCACTCCTACCGGCTTGCCCTGCATGCGTTGAGCGATCAAGGACAAGACGTTGATTCCATCGAATCAAGCCTCTAGCCTGCTCACATGTTTGTGATCACGGCTGACCAGGACGCCTCCAGCAGGACCGGTGACAAGGTCGAGCAGATCCTGAGGCGGATGGCCGGGACGATCCCGGCCCAGGACGTGGTGCTGCCGTTCCAGCGGACGGTGGGCGATGAGATCCAGGCGGTGTTCGACTCCGCGCCGGTGGTGCTGGCTTCCGCGCTGGAGCTGACCCGGGCCCAGGACTGGGCGGTGGGCATCGGTATCGGTGCGGTGGACCTGGCCGAGGAGGCCCGATCCTCCTCCGGCGCGGCGTTCGTGTGCGCCCGCACCGCGGTGGAGCGGGCCAGCAGCAAGGCGGTCACCGTACCGCTTGCGGTGGTGGCCGACGGCGTCGATGAGGGGGCCGCCGATGAGGTCGAGGCGCTCGTGCAGCTTCTCGCAGCGGTGGTGCGCAGGCGCAGCGACGCCGGATGGGAGGTGGCCGACCTCCTGCGCGATGGCGCCGGGAGTCAGCGGGCGGTTGCGACCGAACTGGGCATCACCCCGCAGGCGGTCGGGCAGCGGCTGCGGGTGGCGCTGTGGAGCGAGGAGCAGGCGGTGCACCCACTCGCCGCACGCCTGCTGGCCGGACTGGACCGGTCCGCCGACACCCACGGGGAGGGGCGATGACGGTGCTGTTCACCGTACTGGTGGTGCTGGCGGCACTGGGCTCGTCGGCCGGGGTGGGTTACCCGGTGACGGTCTGGGTGCTTCGACGAGCCGAACGCGTCGATCGGGCAGAACGCGTCGACGGGGAAGCCGAGGTCCCTGCTGACGATGGCCCTCCTGCCGCAGCCGGTGCTGCGCACCCCGGGGCCTGCCGTGCACCGATGATGCGCCCGGAGGAGGTGCTGCGCGGGGGCACCTGGGTCGGCATCTTGGAGCGACTGGCGATCACCGGAGCCATTCTGGCCGGGTACCCGGCCGCGATCGCCGTGGTCGTCGCGGTCAAGGGGCTGGGCCGCTTCCCCGAACTCAACACCGCCACGGGGGTCTCCGAACGCTTCATCATCGGCACCCTCGCCTCGGGACTCTGGGCGGCCGCGGTGGGCCTGGGCGCACTGTGGGGCCTGGACGCGTTAGGCTGAGGCGCCCTTTCCCCTCCACGACGAAGGACCACGTGTGGCCACGACGAACGACCTGAAGAACGGCATGGTGCTCAAGATCGACGGACAGTTGTGGTCCGTGGTCGAGTTCCAGCACGTCAAGCCCGGAAAGGGACCGGCCTTCGTGCGTACCAAGATCAAGGGCGTGCTCTCCGGCAAGACGGTCTCCAAGACCTTCAATGCCGGTGTGAAGGTGGAGACCGCCAACGTCGACAAGCGGGACATGCAGTACCTGTACGCCGACGGCGAGGACTACGTCTTCATGGACACCAGTGACTACGAGCAGTTCCCGGTACCGGGCTCGATCGTGGGCGATGCCGCGAACTTCATGGTCGAGGGCCAGGAGGTCATCGTGGCGATGCACGACGGGACCCCGCTGTACGTGGAGCTCCCGCCGTCGGTGAACCTGACCATCTCCTATACCGAGCCCGGCCTGCAGGGCGACCGTTCCTCCGCCGGGACCAAGCCGGCCACGCTGCAGACCGGATACGAGATCCAGGTACCGCTGTTCGTGGACGCCGACACCACGGTGAAGGTGGACACCCGGAGCGGGGAGTACCTCGGTCGCGTGAGCGGCTGAGGTGAGCGCCCGCAGCAAGGCCCGCAAACGGGCCCTCGACGTGCTCTACGAGGCCGATCAGCGCATCCGCAGTTCCGCCGGCGAGGAAGCCGGAGAGGGCGCACCCCCGGTTGGCGACGTGCGGGCGGTGATGGTCCAGGTCCTGGCGGACCGAATCGCCCACCCGGGTACGCAGACCTCGCTGCCGGAGTACTCGGTGCAGATCGTCGAAGGCGTCGCTGAGCACGTGGACCGCATCGATGAGGCGCTGAGCACCTTCTCGCAGGGCTGGACCCTGTCCCGGATGCCGGCCGTGGACCGGGCCGTGCTGCGGCTGGCGAGCTGGGAGATCCTCTATCACGAGGAGGTCCCCGACGCGGTCGCGATCGATGAGGCGGTGCGGCTGGCCAAGTCGCTGTCCACCGATGAGTCACCGGCGTTCGTCAACGGGTTGCTCGGACGGATCGCGCAGATGGGTTCCAGCCTACTGGATTGAGACGGGTCGAGGTCCGGACACCTCCCGGGCGGCGTGATCGCCTCCGGCGAGGCGGTAGGGTGTTCCTCGGCACTGATCCTTTAAGCCCGTCCCGTGAGGCGGGGAAGGAGGCACGCCGGATGAACTCTGGCAGCCCGGGGACCGAGGTTCTCGGTCCCGGCGATATCTCCCGGGCACTGACCCGGATCGCACACGAGATCCTGGAACGCAACAAGGGCGCAGCGGACGTGGTGCTGCTGGGCATCCCCACCAGAGGTGTCCCACTGGCGCAGCGACTGGGCCGCCGCATCGTGGAGGCCGAACCCGACCTCGGCCCGGCCGGGAACACCGAGCAGTTGGTCGGGGCGGTGGACATCACGATGCACCGCGACGATCTGCGCATCAACCCGACCCGCGCGCTGACCCCCACCCACCTGCCGGCACGGGGGATCGACGACGTCGTCGTCGTGCTGGTCGACGACGTGCTCTACTCCGGCCGGACCGTACGCGCGGCCCTGGACGCGATCTCGGACCTGGGCCGTCCGCGTGCGGTCCAACTGGCGGTCCTGGTGGACCGCGGCCACCGGGAGCTGCCCATCCGAGCCGACTACATCGGCAAGAACCTGCCGACCTCACGCGCAGAGCGGGTGAGCGTGCACCTGGAGGAACTGGACGGGCGGGACGCGGTGGTACTGGCATGAGGCATCTGCTCTCCACCGCCGACCTGTCCCGGGCCGAGGCGATCGGTATCCTCGATACCGCCGAGACGATGGCCCAGACCCAGTCGCGCCAGATCAAGAAGTTGCCGGCGCTACGTGGCCTGACCGTGGTGAACCTGTTCTTCGAGGACTCCACCCGGACCCGGATCTCCTTCGAGGCGGCTGCGAAACGGCTGTCCGCTGACGTGATCAACTTCTCAGCCAAGGGATCCTCGGTGTCCAAGGGCGAGTCGCTCAAGGACACCGCGATGACACTGCAGGCCATGGGTGCCGACGCGGTGGTGATCCGGCACGGTGCCTCCGGCGCTCCGCACCGGCTCGCGCGCGCGGGGTGGATCGACGCCCCGGTGCTCAACGCCGGCGACGGCGCGCACCAGCATCCCACGCAGGCCCTGCTCGACGCTTTCACGATGCGCCGGCGCCTGCTCGGCGGGCAGCCGCGCGGGGCGGACCTGGCCGGGCGACGGGTGGTGATTGTGGGGGATGTGCTGCACTCCCGGGTGGCGCGGTCCAACGTGGACCTGCTGCACACCCTGGGGGCGCAGGTGCTGCTCGTGGCGCCGCCCACGCTGCTCCCGGTGGGGGTGCGGGCCTGGCCCTGCCAGGTCACGTTCGACCTGGACGGCGCGATCGCGGAATTCGAACCCGATGCGATCATGACGCTGCGCGTGCAGCGGGAGCGGATGTCCAGCGCCGGGGGAGGTTTCTTCCCTTCTCCGATGGAGTACGCGCGGCGTTACGGCCTGGACGCCACCCGGGTGAACGCCCTGCCCGAGCACGCGATCATCATGCACCCCGGACCGATGAACAGGGGCCTGGAGATCAGCGCCGCGGCCGCGGACTCACCGCGTTCGACGATCGTGGAACAGGTCACCGGCGGTGTCGCGGTGCGGATGGCAGTGCTCTTCCTGCTGCTCGCCGGCGCCGATCCGTCCGACCGAACCGAAGTCTCGCTAGAGGAGTCCTGAGTCGATGCCGAACAGTTACCTGGTGCGTGGTGCCGCGCTCGTGGGGGGTGAGCCCACGGATCTGTTTCTGACCGAGGGTGCCATCGCCGCCGTCGGCGCCGAGGCCGGAACGGCCGCCGGCGGCAGCACGCAGGTGGTCGATGCTCGTGGCCTGATCGCCCTGCCCGGGCTGGTGGACCTGCACACCCACCTTCGGGAGCCGGGCCGGGAGGACGCCGAGACGGTGGCCTCCGGGACCAGGGCCGCCGCGGCCGGAGGCTTCACCTGCGTGCACGCGATGGCCAACACCGATCCCGTGGCCGATACCGCCGGCGTGGTCGAGCAGGTGCTGCACCTGGGCGATGCGGCCGGCTGGGCTCAGGTACGACCGGTGGGCGCGGTCACGGTCGGTCTGGCCGGGACACAACTGGCCGAACTCGGCGCGATGGCCGACTCGGCGGCTGCGGTGCGGGTCTTCTCCGACGACGGAAAGTGCGTGTCCGACCCGGTGCTGATGCGCCGGGCACTGGAGTACGTCAAAGCCTTCGACGGCGTGATCGCTCAGCACGCCCAGGAGCCCCGGCTCACCCAGGACGCGGTGATGCACGAGGGGCGGGTCTCCTCCCGGCTGGGCCTGACCGGCTGGCCGGCTGTCGCCGAGGAGGCGATCATCGCCCGCGACGTGCTGCTCGCCGAGCATGTCGGCTCCCGGGTGCACATCTGCCATCTGTCCACGGCCGGGTCGGTCGATATCGTGCGCTGGGCCAAGGCCCGCGGCATCGCGGTGAGCGCCGAGGTCACTCCGCACCACCTGCTGCTCACCGATGACCTGCTCACCGACTACGACCCTGCGTACAAGGTGAACCCGCCGCTCCGGACGGCCGAGGACGTCGCCGCGGTGCGCGCGGGCCTGGCGGACGGCACCATCGACATCGTCGCGACCGACCACGCGCCGCACACGGTGGAGGACAAGGACTGCGAGTTCGCCGCGGCCGCCTTCGGGATGACCGGCCTGGAAACGGCCGTGAGCGTGGTGGCCGAGGCGATGATCACCTCCGGCGAGCACGATTTCGGTTGGTCCGATATCGCCCGGGTACTCTCCAGCGCCCCGGCGCGGATCGGCGGGGTCACCGGGCAGGGCCAGGATCTGGTGGCCGGCGCTCCGGCGAACCTGACCCTGATCGACCCGGGCGCACGCACCGTGGTGGACCCGCTGACCCAGGCCACCGCCAGCCCGAACAGCCCCTATGCGGGACAGACCCTTCCCGCGGCGGTGGTGGCCACGTTCTTCCGCGGACGGCCCACCGTCCTGGACGGGCAGCCGCAGGATGACCGGAGGACCTCATGAGCAACCCGATCGACCCGGCCTACGGCGAGCGCGAGGCACTCCTGGTGCTGGAGGACGGCACCACCGCCCGCGGGCGGGCCTACGGAGCCCGGGGCACCGCCCTGGGAGAGATCGTGTTCGCCACCGGGATGACGGGCTACCAGGAGACGCTCACCGACCCCTCGTACCACCGTCAGATCGTGATGATGACCGCCCCGCACGTGGGCAACACGGGCATGAACAGCGAGGACCCGGAGTCCCAGCGGATCTGGGTGAGCGGATTCGTGGTGCGCGACCCGGCCCCGCGGGCCTCCAGCTGGCGGGCCGACGCCGAACTCGAGGATGAACTGCGCGAGCAGGGTGTGGTGGCCATTGCCGAGATCGACACCCGGGCCCTGACCCGGCACCTGCGCGAACTCGGCGTGATGCGCGCCGGTATCTTCTCCGGGTCCGACCTGCCCACCGTCCCCGGGGCCCAGGGTGTGGCCGCACTCGTCGAGCGGGTCCGGGCCATCCGGCCGATGGCCGGGCAGAGCCTGTCCGAGGAGGTCAGCACCTCCCGGGCCTATACCGTGGAACCACCCGAAGGAACCCCGGTGCGCGGCACCGTGGTCGCGGTGGACCTGGGCATCAAGGCGATGACGGCGCAGCGACTGACCGAGCGGGGGCTGCGGGTGCACGTGGTACCCGCGTCCACCACCCTCGACGAGATCCTGGAGCACCGCCCGGACGGGGTGTTCTTCTCCAACGGTCCCGGTGACCCTGCCGCTGCCGACGCGCAGGTGGACCTGCTCCGCGGTGTGCTGGAGGCCGGCATCGGCTTCTTCGGCATCTGCTTCGGCAACCAGTTGCTGGGCCGCGCCCTGGGCTATGACACCTTCAAGCTCGACTACGGGCACCGTGGACTGAACCAACCGGTCCGGGATGTCCTGACCGGGAAGGTGGAGATCACCACCCATAATCACGGCTTCGCCGTCGACGTTCCGGTGGGTGAGCCCTCGAACTCCCCGTATGACGGCGGCCGCTACGGCCGGGTCCGGGTCTCGCACGTCTCCCTGACCGACGGTGTGGTCGAGGGCCTGCAGTGCCTGGACATTCCCGCCTTCTCCGTGCAGTACCACCCCGAGGCCGCCGCCGGACCGCACGAGGCGGCCTACCTGTTCGACCGGTTCGTGGCGATGATCGCCCCCGAGACGGCGGCCATGTCCGCCGGTGAGGACACCTGATGCCCCGTCGCACCGACATCTCCAGCGTGCTGGTGATCGGCTCCGGGCCGATCGTGATCGGCCAGGCCGCCGAATTCGACTACTCCGGGACCCAGGCCTGCCGGGTACTGCGCGAGGAGGGCCTGCGCGTGATCCTGGTCAACTCCAACCCGGCCACGATCATGACCGATCCCGAGTTTGCCGACGCGACCTACGTCGAACCGATCACCCCCGAGGTGGTCGCCTCCATCATCGCCAAGGAGCGGCCGGACGCGGTACTGCCCACACTGGGCGGACAGACCGCGCTCAACACCGCGATCGCCCTGGACGAGGCCGGGGTGCTGGCGGAGTACGGCGTGGAGATGATCGGGGTCAATACCGCCTCGATCCACCTGGCCGAGGACCGTGAGGCGTTCAAGGAGGTGGTGGAGCGCTGTGGTGCCGAGAGCGCCAGGTCCACCATCGTGCACACCCTGGAGGAGGCTGTCGCGGCGGTTGAGGACCTGGGCTACCCGGTCGTCGTGCGCCCCTCCTTCACGATGGGCGGGCTCGGCTCGGGCATCGCCTTCGACGAGGAGCAGTTGCGCCAGATCGCCGGCACGGGCCTGCACTACTCGCCTACCACTGAGGTGCTCCTGGAGGAGTCGATCCTGGGGTGGAAGGAGTACGAGCTCGAACTGATGCGCGACTCCGCGGACAACGTGGTCGTGGTCTGCTCGATCGAGAACGTCGACCCGGTGGGGGTGCACACCGGTGACTCGGTGACCGTGGCGCCGGCGATGACGCTGACCGACCGGGAGTACCAGAAACTGCGGGACGTGGGCATCGCGGTGATCCGCGAGGTCGGTGTGGACACCGGCGGCTGCAACATCCAGTTCGCCGTGCACCCGCGCACCGGCCGGGTCGTGGTGATCGAGATGAACCCGCGGGTGTCGCGCTCCTCCGCGCTGGCCTCCAAGGCCACCGGTTTCCCGATCGCCAAGATCGCCGCGAAACTGGCCACCGGGTACACCCTGGACGAGATCCCGAACGACATCACCTCACCCGGAGGAGCGCTGCCGCCTGGGTCGGCACGGGAAGGCAGGCCCCCGAGCACGACCGCGGCGTTCGAACCCACGCTGGACTACGTGGCTGTCAAGGTGCCCCGGTTCGCCTTCGAGAAGTTCCCCGCCGCCGATCCGCTGCTGACCACCACCATGAAGTCGGTGGGGGAGGCGATGGCGCTGGGACGCAACTTCACCGAGGCCCTGCAGAAGGGGTTGCGTTCGATCGATGCCCCGGAGATCGCCTTCGACTACTCCGGTCCCGCACCGGACGCGGACGCCACGGCCGAGTTGCTCGAGGCGATGTCCACCCCGACCCCGGACCGCCTGATGCAGGTGCAGCAGGCGCTGCGCGGAGGCGCCACCGTGGAAGCGATCGTCGAGGCGACCGCGATCGACCCGTGGTTCCTGGACCAGCTGGTCCTGCTGCAGGAGGTGGCCGAAGAGCTCGCCGGGTCCCAGCGCCTGGACCGTGACGTGCTCGCCCGAGCCAAACGGCACGGGTTCTCCGACGTCCAGATCGGCGCGATCCGCGGCCTGAGTGCCGCGACGGTGCGGGAGTTGCGCAACGCCTTCGACCTGCACCCGGTGTACAAGACGGTGGACACCTGTGCGGCGGAGTTCGCGGCGCGCACTCCCTACCACTACTCGACCTACGAGTCCGAGACCGAGGTGGTACCGCGGGACCGTCCCGCCGTGCTGATCCTGGGATCGGGACCGAACCGGATCGGGCAGGGGATCGAGTTCGACTACTCCTGCGTGCACGCCGCACTCGCGCTGCAAGAGCAGTACGAGACGGTGATGATCAACTGCAACCCCGAGACCGTCTCCACCGACTACGACACCGCGGACCGGCTCTACTTCGAGCCCCTCACTCTCGAGGACGTGCTGGAGGTCTATCGCGCCGAGTGCGCGGTGGGCGAGGTTGCCGGGGTGATCGTCCAACTCGGTGGGCAGACCCCGTTGTCGTTGGCGGCGGACCTGGAGGCCGCCGGCCTGCCGATCTGGGGCACCCCTCCGGCTGCGATCGACGCCGCCGAGGACCGCGGCCAGTTCGGCCAGGTGCTGGTCTCGGCCGGACTGCCCGCGCCCGCGTTCGGGACCGCGATCTCCCTCAACCAGGCCAGGGAGGTGGCCGACCGGATCGGCTACCCGGTGCTGGTGCGGCCCTCCTACGTGCTGGGGGGACGCGGCATGGAGATCGTCTACGACGAGGCGCAGCTCGGGGACTACCTCTCCCGCGCCACCGGTGTGCACGGGGAGCACGCTGAATACGCCGCGCTGCCGGCCCCGGTCCTGGTGGACCGGTTCCTGGACCAGGCCATCGAGGTCGACGTCGACGCCATCTACGACGGCGAGGAGTTGTTCCTGGGCGGGGTGATGGAGCACATCGAGGAGGCCGGGATCCATTCCGGAGACTCATCCTGCGTGCTCCCCCCGATCACGCTCTCGGACTCGATGGTGCAACGGATCCGCACCTCTACCGAGGCCATCGCGGCCGGGGTCGGGGTACGGGGGCTGTTGAACATCCAGTTCGCCCTGTCCGCGGACGTGCTCTACGTGCTGGAGGCCAACCCGCGTGCCTCCAGGACCGTTCCGTTCGTGTCGAAGGCCACCGGCGTTCCACTCGCCAAGGCCGCGGCACTGGTGATGTCGGGCACCACGATCGCGCAGTTGCGCGCCGACGGCCTGTTGCCCCAACAGGACGCGGCGGCCACCGGTGTGCATGCACCGATCGCGGTGAAGGAGGCGGTGTTACCGTTCAAGCGGTTCCGCACCGCCCAGGGCAGGGTGGTCGACACCGTGCTCGGGCCGGAGATGCGCTCCACCGGTGAGGTGATGGGCTTCGACGTGGACTTCCCGTTGGCCTTCGCCAAGTCCCAGTCGGCCGCTTTCGGTGGGCTGCCGGAGAGCGGCACCGTGTTCGTCTCCGTGGCGGACCGGGACAAGCGCTCCCTGGTGCTGCCGGTCAGCCGGCTGGTCGAACTCGGCTTCACGATCCTGGCCACCAGCGGCACCGCCAGCGTGCTGCTGCGCAACGGGATTCCGTGCACCGTGGTGCGCAAGGCCTCCGACGGCCCGGGCCCGGGCGGTGAGGGCACCATCGTGGACCTGATCAACGCCGGCGGCGTGGACATGGTGGTGAACACACCCGGCTCCCGGCGAGCCCGCGCCGACGGGTATGACATCCGTGCCGCGACCACCGCGGCGGATAAGGCCATCGTCACCACCACCCAGCAACTCAGCGCCGCCGTACAGGGCATCGAGGCCCGCCGGCGCGGCCCGTATGAGGTGCGGTCCCTGCAGACCTACGCCCAAGTCGACCGGGTCGGGCCGTGAGCGCGGACTCCGCCGCGGCGCCGGCTCCGGGAAGCACCGGGTTCGGCAGCAGGCTGGCCGCGGCGATGGACGCGCGCGGTCCCCTGTGCGTGGGGATTGACCCGCACCCGCAACTGCTGGCGCACTGGGGCCTGGACAACGGAACGAGCGGCGTGCGTGAGTTCTCCCTGCGCGCCCTGGAGGCGGTCGGCCCGCACGTGGCCGCCGTGAAGCCGCAGGCGGCCTTCTTCGAACGGCTCGGCAGCGCGGGCCCGGCCCTGCTGGCCGAGGTGGTGCAGGCGGCTCGCTCGGCCGGGGTGCTGTGCATCGTCGATGCCAAGCGCGGTGACATCGGCTCCACCATGGCGGCCTACGCGCAGGCCTTCCTCGGCGACGACTCGGATCTGGCCGGCGATGCAGTGACCCTTTCCCCGTTCCTGGGCTATGAGTCCCTGGCACCTGCACTGGACCTGGCCGGCCGCACCGGCCGTGGGGTGTTCGTGCTCGCCCTGACCTCCAACCCCGCCGGTGCGACCATCCAGCACGCCCGCGCCGAGGACGGACGCACCGTGGCTGCCACGATCGCCGCCCACGCCGCTCGCAGCAACGCCACCGAGGTGGCCGCCGGTGCCCCCCTGGGCAGCGTCGGACTCGTGGTCGGAGCCACCGTGGCGAACGCTCCGGAGATCACCGGAACCGACCTGGCCGCCGTGCGGGGCCCGTTGCTCGCCCCGGGGCTGGGCGCCCAGGGCGCCAGCGCCGCCGACCTGCCCGGCACCTTCGCAGACGCGATCCCGGCGGTGCTGGCCACCGCCTCCCGCAGTGTGCTCGGTGCCGGACCCGACCCGGCCGCGATGGCCCGGACTGCTCGTGCCCTGGCCGGGGAACTGGCCGAGGTCACCGGTCGCTGATGCCGGCAGACCCAGCGACCGCCGCCGCGGGCGTGCGCGGTTCGATTGAACTGCCTACCCGCAGTGGGCTAGGTTGCAACTCATCCCATTCGTCGAATCGAGGTCGAGCACCGTGGCCCTACCGCCGTTGACACCCGAACAACGAAGCGTGGCGCTGGAGAAGGCAAAAGCCGCACGTGCCGCGCGCGCCGAGGTGAAGAACCGCCTGAAGTACTCCGGAGCCACCCTCTCGGAAATCCTGGAGGAGGGACGCAGCGTCGACGCCGTCGGAAAGTTGAAGGTCCTCGCCCTGCTGGAGTCCCTGCCCGGAGTCGGCAAGGTGACCGCACGCTCGGTGATGGGTGAGATCGGCATCTCCGAGTCCCGCCGGGTACGTGGACTCGGTCCGCACCAACGTGCCAAACTGGTTGAGAAGTTTGGCTGAGCACGACCTACCCGCCACCACCCACTCCCGCCTGACCGTCCTGGCCGGCCCTACCGCGGTGGGGAAGGGCACCATCTCAGCCGATGTGCGTCGCCGCTATCCCCGCGTCTGGCTCTCGACCTCGGTCACCACCCGCCCGCCCCGGCCCGGAGAGGTCGAGGGCGTGCACTACCACTTCGTCAGCCCCGAGCGCTTCACCCAGATGCAACAGCAGGGGGAGTTGCTGGAGTGGGCGGTGGTGCACGGCCGGAACTCCTACGGAACCCCGCTGGCGCCCCTGCAGGAGCGGCTGCGGGCCGGGGAGCCTGCGCTGCTGGAGATCGACCTGCAGGGTGCCCGCCAGGTGCGGATGCGCATGCCCGATGCCCGGTTCGTCTTCCTCGCCCCGCCCAGTTGGGCCGAACTCGTGCGCCGCCTCACCGGACGGGGCACCGAGGACGCCGAGGAGCGCGAGCGCCGTCTCGCCACCGCGAGGGTGGAGATGGCCGCGGTGGATGAGTTCGACCACATCATCGTCAACGACGATGTGGCGCGCGCCACCGATGAGTTGGTTTCCCTCATGACCGACGGGTAGGATGGGTCGTTGGACCATCTATCGACGTCGCGTGAGGATCACTGAACACCATGGCAGGAACTGTCGCTGCACCCGAGGGCATCACCGACCCACCCATCGACGAACTGCTCGAGGCTGCTGACTCCAAGTACGCCTTGGTCATCTACGCGGCCAAGCGCGCCCGGCAGATCAACTCCTACTACGCCCAGCTCAACGAGGGGCTGCTGGAGTACGTGGGTCCGCTGGTGGAGACCGAGCTCCAGGAGAAGCCGCTCTCGATCGCGATGCGGGAGATCAACGAGGGCCTGCTCACGGTCGAACCCAACAAGGTCTGAGTCCCTCGTGCGCATCATCCTCGGTGTCTCCGGGGGGATCGCCGCGTACAAGGCAGTCCTCGCGCTTCGCCTCCTCACCGAGGCCGGCCACCAGGTGCGGGTCATCCCGACCGAGGCCGCACTGGCGTTCGTGGGGAGGCCCACCTGGGAGGCACTGTCGCACCAGCCGGTGACGACATCGGTCTTCGACGGCACGGACACCGTCGACCACGTGCGGCTGGGCCGGGAAGCCGACCTGGTGATCGTGGCACCGGCGACGGCGGACCTGCTCGCCCGGGCCGCCACCGGGCGTGCCGATGACCTGCTCACCGCGACCTTGCTGACCGTGCACTGTCCGGTGCTGATCGCCCCAGCCATGCACACCGAGATGTGGCACCACCCCGCGACCCGGGACAACGTGGCCACCCTGCGCCGCCACGGCGCGCATGTGCTGGACCCGGACAGCGGGCGCCTCACCGGTGCCGACACCGGCCCCGGGCGGCTGCCCGAACCCGCCGTCATCGTGGCCGCGGCCCTTGCGCTGGTGCACCGGGACGAAACCCCCGGCGCCGCCGATCCACAGGCCGTGGCGCCGTCGGCGCCCCTGGCCGGGTGCACCGTGGCGATCAGCGCAGGCGGCACCCGCGAGCCCCTGGACCCGGTCCGCTTCCTGGGAAACCGGTCATCGGGCCGGCAGGGCCTGGCCCTGGCACGGCTCGCCGCGGACCGGGGTGCCACGGTTCACCTGGCCGCGGCGAATGTCGAGGCCGCCCTGCTGGCGGACCTGCCACCGCAGGTCCGGATCGAGCAGGTGGAGACCACCGCGGAGCTCCAGGCGGCGATGACCACCGCCGCAGCGAACGCCCACGCGGTCATCATGGCCGCCGCCGTGGCCGACTTCCGGCCGGCCAGCACCGTCGAGGCCAAGATCAAGACCCACGACGCCGAGGGTAACCGGCGGCAGACCCCGGCGATCGAGTTGGTCGCCAATCCGGACATCCTTGCTGCCCTGGTGGCCTCCCGGCCGCCCGGGCAGGTCGTGGTCGGCTTCGCCGCGGAGACCGGCGCCGATTCCGCCGAGGTGCTGGAGCACGGCCGCGCAAAGGCACGCCGCAAAGGGGCGGACTTGCTCGCCGTCAACCGGGTGGGTGCGGGCGCCGGATTCGGGGATGTCCCGAACGAGGTGGTCATCCTGGACTCCGACGGCGGCGAGATCGGCCGCGCCGGGGGCACCAAGACCGAGGTGGCGGCCGGAATCCTGGACGCGATCGCAGCCCGCCTGGGCTCGGCCGCGCACTCCTGAGCCAACGTCGCCAACGGCAAGGGCTGGAAGGGGTTGCACGGAACGCGGGCGTGCCCCGGTCCCGACGGGCTCGTGTGGGCGCGAACCACTAGGCTCGCGTCGTGAGTATTCGACTGTTTACCTCCGAGTCCGTCACCGAGGGGCATCCGGACAAGATCTGCGACCTGATCTCCGACTCCATCCTGGACGCCATGTTGAAGCAGGACCCGGCCTCCCGGGTCGCCGTGGAGACGATGGTCACCACGGGGCTGGTGCACGTAGCCGGTGAGGTCACCACCGACTCCTACGTGGAGATCCCGCAGCTGGTTCGTGATGTCATCACCGAGATCGGCTACACCTCTTCCGACATCGGCTTCGACGGTCGCTCGTGCGGCGTGTCGATCTCCATCGACCAGCAGTCCGCCGAGATCGCCGCCGGGGTGGACACCTCCCTGGAGACGCGCCAGGGCACCGCTGTCGACGACCAGGACCTGCAGGGCGCGGGGGACCAGGGCCTGATGTTCGGTTACGCCTGCTCCGACACCCCCGAGTTGATGCCGCTGCCGATCCTGATGTCGCATCGGATCACCCAGCGTCTGGCCGAGGTCCGCAAGCAGGGCATCGCAGCCGGCCTGCGACCCGATGCCAAGACACAGGTCACCATCGGCTACGAGGGCGAACGCCCGGTGACGGTGGACACCGTGGTGCTGTCCACGCAGCACGAGGCGCACCTGGACCCCGAACGCGACCTACCGCCGCTGCTGCGCGAACACGTGATCGACCACGTGCTGCGCGGGTTCGCCGCGGGCATGGACCTGGACGTCTCCGACGTCACCACGCTGATCAATCCCTCCGGTGCGTTCGTGCTGGGCGGGCCGATGGGCGATGCCGGGCTGACCGGCCGCAAGATCATCGTCGACACCTACGGCGGGATGGCCCGGCACGGAGGCGGGGCGTTCTCCGGAAAGGATCCCTCTAAAGTTGACCGTTCGGCCTCCTACGCGATGCGCTGGGTGGCCAAGAACGTGGTTGCCGCCGGTCTGGCCAGCCGTTGTGAGGTCCAGGTCTCCTACGCGATCGGTCGGGCCCACCCGGTGGCGGTGTACGTCGAGACGTTCGGGACCGAGACCGTTCCGGCGCAGTCGATCCAGAACGCCATCACCGAGGTGTTCGACCTACGTCCGCTGGCGATCATCGACCACCTCGACCTGATCCGGCCCATCTACGCCGCCACCAGCAACTACGGCCACTTCGGCCGGGAGGTACCCGAGTTCACCTGGGAGCGCACCGACAAGGTGGCGGACCTGCGAGCAGCCGCCGGCTGAGCACCGCCGCACCCGGACCGGCACCGCGGCGGGTTTCCCGCTGTGGGCGCTTCATGGTGGGATCGGAGCATGAGCACCCACCAACCCGCCCTGCTTCAGGTGGATGCTCCCGGCCCCGAATCCGACACTGGGCCCGGGCTCGTGGCCCAGGTGCTGGTGGTGACCCCGCTGGCGCACCTGGACCGCCCCTTCGACTACGCCGTGCCACCGGAGATGTCGGCCGCAGTGCGTCCCGGGGTCCGGGTCAAGGTCCGGTTCGCCGGTACCGAACGCGATGGCTTCGTCATCTCCCTCGGCCCACCGGCCACTGCCGGGCGTGCCCTGTCGCCGCTACGGCGGGTGGTCTCGGACCTGCCGGTGCTGACCGAGGAGGTGTTGGCCCTGTGCCGGGCGGTGGCCCGGCGGTACGCCGGCACCGTCACCGACGTGCTGCGCCTGGCCGTCCCGCCCCGGCACGCCGGCGCCGAGAAGGCGGCCCTGCAGCGCATCCTCGCCGCGAGCGGGCAGGGCCAATCGGACGCCGACGACGACGCCCCCGCCCAGCAGGCCACGTCCGGTGGCGACGGGGTCGGCCCGGGCTCGACCCGGGAGGTCCGCTGGGCCAAGGTCACGGCAGTCGCGGATGAGCAGGCGTGGTCGCCGTATCCCGGGGGTTCTGCGTTCCTGCGCCGGCTGGCGGCGGGGGAGTCGCCCCGCGCGGTCTGGTCGGCGCTTCCGCGCGCCATCCAGGGAGCCCACTGGGCCGAGGCGATCAGTCACGCCGTGCTGGCCACCTGCACCTCCGGGCGATCCGCCGTCGTGGTGCTGCCGGACACCACGGACGTGCACACCCTTGGCGCCGCCCTGACCCGCGCCGGCGTGGCGCACGAGGTCCTCGCCGCCGATCAGGGCCGCTCGGCCCGGTACCGCCGGTTCGTCCTCGCCCTGACCGGACAGGTGCAGGTGGTGATCGGGACCCGGTCGGCCGCCTTCGCGCCGGTGCCTGACCTGGGCCTGGTGGTGTGTTGGGACGACGGTGACGACTCCCTCGCGGAGATGCGCGCCCCGTACCCGCACGCCCGCACGGTGCTGGTCCAGCGTGCCACCGGTGCCGGCGCCGGTGCGCTGATCGGGGGGTACGTCCGCACGCCGGCGGCCCAGTTGCTGGTGCAGCAGGGCTGGGCCCGGTCACTGCACGCCGACCGGACCACCGTGCGTGCCGCGGCACCCCGGGTACAGGCGCCCGGCGAGGTGGAACTGGAAGCGGAGGGCCCGGCCGGGCGGGCTCGCATCCCCGGGGTGGCGTGGCGGTTGCTACGGAGCGGCTTGCAGTCCGGCCCGGTTCTGGTGCAGGTGCCGCGCAGGGGGTACGTGCCCGCGATCTCGTGCGCGGGCTGTCGCACCCCGGCCCGGTGCCGGGCGTGTCACGGCCGACTGCGCCTACCGGCCCGGGGCGCCACACCCGGGTGCGGGTGGTGCGGGCGAATCGCGACCGGCTGGCGGTGCGCTGAGTGCGGGCGCGCCGAACTGCGGTCCGCCCGCGTGGGTAGCGACCGAACAGCGGAGGAACTGGGCCGCGCCTTTCCCGGTGTGCCGGTGCTCGTCTCCGGCCGGGACGGGGGAGTGGTGCCCGGTGTCGATGACCGGCCCCGGCTGGTGGTGGCCACCCCCGGGGCCGAGCCGGTGGCCGAGGGCGGCTACTACGCCGCCGCGCTGCTCGATGCGGCGGTGACCACCGAACGTCCCGAACTGGACGCCGGGGTGGAGGCATTGCGGCGGTGGTTGCGGGCGGCGGCGCTGGTGCGATCGGCCGCGGACGGGGGCGGGGTGATCCTGCTCGGTCACGGTGCACCGGTGCCGTCTCAGGCCCTGGTGCGGTGGGACCCCATCGGGCTGGCGCAGCGCGAACTCGATGAGCGGGCCGAGCTGGGCTTCCCCCCGCAGGCCCACATGGCCGCGCTGTCCGGCCCGGCTTCCGCGGTGCGCTCCTTCCTGCGTGCCCTCCAACTGCCCCCCGGTGCGGAGGTGCTCGGGCCGGTCGACCTGCCCGGCGACCCGCACGCCGAGGGCCCCGGCTCCGGGCCGCAGGGGGAGGAGACGATGGTGCGCGCCCTGGTGCGCGGGCCCCTGGGCCAGCGCGAGCCGATCAACATCGCACTGCTGCACACCCAGGCCCACCGCAGTGCGCGCAAGGAGCCGGGTACCGTCCGCGTCCAGGTGGACCCGGTGCAATTGTGGTGAGGGCCAGCACCTAGACTCGGGAGGCCGCCACCGGGTGCGGTCGTGGACGAGGGAGAGGCGAGATCGATGCGCGTGCTGTTCTGCGGGACTCCCGTCGTGGCGGTGCCGACGCTGCGTGCCCTGCTGGACAGCGACCACGACGTGGTCGGCGTCCTGACCCGCCCTCCCGCGCCGGTGGGGCGGCGACGCCGGTTGACCCCCAGCCCGGTACACCAGGCAGCATCGGAGCACGGTCTACCGGTCGTCACCACCGACCGGCCCCACGGCGAGGATGAACTCGCACAGATCACCGCCCTGGAACCCCAGGTCAGTGCCGTGGTCGCCTACGGCGCGCTGCTGCGCGAGCCCGCCCTGTCCGCGCTGCCCCACGGATGGGTCAACCTGCACTTCTCCCTGCTGCCGGCCTGGCGCGGTGCTGCTCCCGTCCAGCACGCGATCCGGGCCGGGGACACCCGGACCGGAGTGAGCACCTTCCGGATCGAGGCCGGGCTGGACACCGGCCCGGTGTATCTCACCCAGGACCACCCGATCCGCCCCTGGGACACGGCGGGAGACCTGCTGACCGAACTGGCCGATGTGGGTGCGCCGGTGCTGGTGCGCACCCTGGATGAGATCGAAGCCGGCACCATTTCGCCGGTTCCGCAGGCGGAGACCGGGGTCAGTCACGCCCCACGACTCAGTGCCGCCGACGGTCACGTCAACTGGCGCGCGCCGGCACAGGTGGTGGACCGGCAGATCCGGGCCGCCACACCGGCACCCGGGGCCTGGACGACCTATGATGGCCGCCGGATGAAGATCGGGCCGGTCCGTCCCGATGCGGAGGCCGCTGCCCTGGCGCCCGGGGTGCTCGAGGCCGGTGCGCAGGCCGTGCTGGTGGGCACCGGCTCCACCCCGGTGCGCCTGACCGATCTGGCGCCGGCCGGTAAGGGATGGATGGATGCCACCGACTGGGCCCGCGGAGCCAGGTTGCCCAGCGACGCCCGGTTCGAGGGGACCGATGATGACTGAGGAGCACCGCGGGCGCCGGGGCGCCGGCCGGCCCGGGTCCCGAAGAGGGCCGGACGGCGCGCGAGGTGGACCCAGGCGTGCGGACCGGCGGCAGACCTCGGGCCGGCCCAGCCGCGGGGACGCGTCCGGTACGCCCGGGGCCCGCACGGGCACCAGGAGCCCGCGCGCCCAGGCTTCCCCCGCACGTGTGGTGGCACTGGAGGTGCTCACCGCGGTCGCCGAGTCCGACGCCTACGCCAACCTGGTGCTGCCACCGTTACTACGCGAACGCGGGATCAGCGGGCGTGATGCGGCGTTCGCCACCGAACTCACCTACGGCACCTTGCGACTGCAGGGCCGTTATGACGCCATCATCGGCCTGGTCTCGGACCGGGCGGCCAGGGACCTGGACCCGGCGGTGGCCCGGGTGCTGCGGCTGGGCGCCCATCAGATCCTGGCGATGCGCGTGCCCGACCACGCCGCCGTCTCGGAGTCCGTCGCCCTGGCACGAGGCACCATCGGGGCCGGCCCGGGCAACTTCGTCAACGCGATCCTGCGCCGGATCAGCGAACATGCACTGGAGCACTGGCTCACACAACTGCCCAGGCCGGTCACCGACACCGGACTGGACGTGGACGCCGCCGCCATGGTCCACTCCCACCCGGCATGGGTGGTCCGGGCAATCCGGGCCGCACTGGGACCGGAGGCCGGCGCGGACCAGGTCGAGGCGGCGCTGGCGGCCAACAACACCGCGCCGGCGGTTTCGTTGTGCCTGCGTCCCGGCCTGGCCGTTCCCGGGGACCTGCCCGCCGACACCGCCACACCGGGCCGGTGGGCGCCGACGGCGCAGATGCTGACCTCCGGGGACCCCGGCGCCTTGGCCGCCGTGCGCGCCGGCACCGTCGGCGTACAGGACGAGGGGAGCCAACTGGTCACCCTGGCTCTGGCGGACACCGATCTGGAGGGCACCGACTCCACCTGGCTGGACCTGTGCGCCGGCCCGGGCGGCAAATCCGCACTCCTGGGCGCCCTGCTCGCCGAACGCGCGCCCGAAGGCGTGCTCACCGCGAACGAACTGGCCCCGCACCGGGCGGCGCTGGTGGCCGACTCGGTGCGGGCGGTGCGAGGCGTACTGCCGGGACTGGAGGTGCGCACCGGTGATGGTCGCGACGTGGGCACCGCCGAGCCGGGTCGGTACGACCGCGTCCTGGTCGATGCGCCGTGCACCGGCCTGGGGGCGCTGCGCCGTCGGCCCGAATCCCGGTGGCGTCGCACCCTGCAGGACCTGGCCGCACTGACCACCCTGCAGCGGGAACTGCTCACCTCGGCCCTGCGCGCCGTCCGTCCCGGGGGAGTGGTGGCCTACGTCACCTGCTCCCCGCACATGGCCGAGACCAGTGTGGTGGTCACCGACGTGCTGCGAGACTTCCCCGGCGCCACGCTGCTGGGCGCCGCTGCCGCGCTCGGCCGGGTCTCGGTCACCCCGCCCGATGACCTCACCGGGCCGATGGCGCAACTGTGGCCGCACCGGCACGGCACCGACGCGATGTTCCTGGCACTGATCCGGCGGTGACGGCCGCGGCCATGAGGTGCCGGTCGAGGAAGTAGGCTGGCGAGCCATGGCGATCCTCATCTCACCGAGTGTGCTGAACGCGGACCTGTCCCGGCTCACCGAGGAGGTCGAACGGATCAGCGACGCCGACTTCGTGCATCTGGACGTGATGGACAGCCACTTCGTCCCGAACCTGACGTTCGGGTTACCGGTGGTACGGGCACTGTTGGAGCACGTCTCCACCCCGGCCGATGTTCATCTGATGATTGAGGACCCGGACACCTGGGCGCCGCAGTTCGCCGAGGCGGGTGCGGCCTCGGTCACCTTCCATGCCGAGGCGTCCGTCGCCCCGATCCGGCTGGCCCGGCGGCTGCGTGAAGCAGGTGCGCGCGCCGGGATCGCGCTGAAACCCGACACCCCGGTGGAGCCCTACCTGGACCTGCTCGGCGAGTTCGACATGGTCCTGGTGATGACGGTGGAACCGGGGTTCGGCGGCCAGCCGTTCCTGACCTCAATGCTGCCGAAGATCACCCGGGCCCGACGCGCGATCGAGCAAGCCGGCCTGGACGTGTGGGTGCAGGTGGACGGCGGGGTCTCCCGTGACACGATCGCCCAGGCCGCCGGCGCCGGTGCGAACATGTTCGTCGCCGGATCCGCGGTGTACCGGGCCGCGGACCCGAACGCGGAAATCGCCGCCCTGCGCGACCTCGCCACCGCCGCCTACCCGGCCTGACGGGCCTCCCGGGGAAAGGGCCGTGCGGGCACGACCGGACCCGGATGTGGCACAATAAGGTCAGCAAGAGACGTGCTCCGGGGTCGGTGAAAGTCCGAACCGGCGGTGATAGTCCGCGACCCGGCCTACGCATTCGTGCGGCGGGCGGTTGACCTGGTGGAATTCCGGGACCGACGGTGAAAGTCCGGATGGGAGGATGCACGCGGCGCCGATACGTATCGGCGCCGGCCGAGGTTGCGCCGCGCAACCCAGGCGGACCCCGGGTCACGCCTGGGAAGGAGAGGCCGCCGTGGCCCGCAGCACCGTCACCTTGGTGGCGCCCCGAGCAGGACCCGCGCTGAGCGTCCTGGCCCCGGTGGTGGCCGGCATCTCGGTGCTGCTGGGCTGGGAACTCCTCGCGTGGTCGTTGGACTCCCGTTCCCTGCCAGCGCCCAGCGCCCTGGGCCCGCGGCTGCTCACCGAGTGGCGTGAGGGTGGCCTGGCCGGATACGCCACCACCACCATGGCCGAGGCACTGCTGGGCTGTCTCATCGGGTTCATGGTCGCGGTGCCGCTGGGTTACCTGATCGCCCGCTCGGCGGCTGTCTCCGCCGCCCTGGGACCCTACGTGGCCGCGACCCAGGCGATCCCCGCCGTGGCGCTGGCGCCGTTGCTGGTGCTGTGGATCGGGTACGGCCTGGTGCCGATCGCGCTGTTATGTGCCCTGCTGGTCTTCTTCCCGATCCTGATCAACACGACCCTCGGCCTGACCACGCTGGACCCCGATGTCATCGATGCGGCCCGGGTGGACGGAGCCGGCCGGGGCCGGTTGCTCTGGCACATCGAGGCACCGCTGGCGCTGCCGTCCCTGCTCGCCGGGGTACGTAACGGCTTCGTCCTGTCCGTCACCGGCGCTGTGGTCGGGGAGTTCGTGATGGGCGGTCAGGGCCTGGGGATGCTGCTCACGGTTTACCGGGACCGGCAGGACACCGCCGGCCTGTTCGCCGTCCTCATCGCACTGTCGGTGTTGGCGATGACCTTCTTCTTCGCGATCCGCTACCTGGAACGACGACTGCGTTGGTAAGGAGAACCATGAACGCACCCGCCGCCCTCCGCCGCTCCCGCCCCCGCATCCGCGGCCACCGGGGCCGACGGCGTACCACCCGCGCCCGGGGGACGATCGCTGCGGCCGCACTCGCCGTCGCCGTGCTGGCGGGCTGCGCCGGACAGTCCGGGCCGGGGGACGAGGAGGGAGCCGGCGCCGGGCAGCAACCCGACGCCGCGGAGTCGACCGAGGTGACCATCGGCCTGACCTACATCCCCGACGTGCAGTTCGCGCCGTTCTACCTGGCGCAGGACGCCGGATACTTCGAGGCCGAGGGTCTGGAGGTGGACCTGCGCCACCACGGCGCCTCGGAGTCGCTGTTCGGCGCTCTGGAAGCGGGGGAGGAGGACGTGGTGATCGCCGGGAACGATGAGATCCTGCAGGCGGTCAGCCACGGCACCGACGTGGTGTCGCTGGCCACCATCTACCAGGACTACCCCGTGCAGATCTTCGTGCCGGCCGACTCCGAACTGACCGAGGTCGCTGATCTGGCCGGGCGCAACCTCGGGGTTCCCGGGCCCTTCGGACAGAGTTGGTTCGGGCTCCTGGGCTACCTGGACCGCGCCGGTCTGAGCGAGGATGAGGTGAACATCGAGCACGTGGGTTTCACCTTGTTCAACGCGCTGTCCGAGGGTCACGTGGACGCCGTGGTCGGCTTCGTCACCGCCGACGCCGCTGCCTTTGCCACCGCCGACTTCCCGGTGCGCACGATCGCTGATCCCGACGTGCTCCCTCTGGTGAGCGTCGGACTGGGTGCCTCGCAGGAGTGGCTCAACGACCACTCCGAGGCCGTACCCGGTCTGATCCGGGCTGTGGAACGAGCGGTGGATGACATCCGCGCCGATCCGCAGGTCGCCGTGGACGCTGCCAGCGCGCACATCCCCGGGACCATGACCGACCAGGATGAGGCAGCGGCGCTGCTCACCGCGGAGGCGATGGTCGAGCTCTACGGCACCGGAGAGTTCGGCGCGCAGGACCCGGAGGCGTGGGAGGAGATGGCCGAGTTCATGGACCAGGTGGGACTGCTCGACGAGCCCGTCCCAGCAGATGAGGCCTACACCACGCAGTGGCGCTGAGCGCAGTAGGCTGGGCTTCCGTGAAGACGTTCGAGGAGCTGTTCGATCAACTGCAGCAACGTGCTACCGACCGCCCGGCAGGTTCGGGCACGGTGGCGGCCCTGGATGCCGGTGTGCATTCGATCGGGAAGAAGGTCATCGAGGAGGCTGCCGAGGCCTGGATGGCGGCCGAGCACGAGAGTGCCGAACGCACCGCGGAGGAGATCTCCCAGTTGCTCTACCACCTTCAGGTGCTGATGCTCGCCCGCGGGCTGACCCTGTCCGACATCTACCGCCATCTGTGACCACCCGGCGCTGACCAAGGAGAGACGCGTGCTGCGAATCGCCCTCCCGAACAAGGGATCTCTCGCCGAGCCCGCGAGCCACATGCTGCGTGAGGCCGGCTACCGCCAGCGTCGCGACGGACGCGAACTGGTGCTGCCCGACCCCGACAACAACGTGGAGTTCTACTTCCTCCGGCCCCGCGACATCGCGGTTTACGTAGGGGCCGGAACCGTGGACGCGGGCATCACGGGCCGGGACCTGCTGCTGGACTCCGGGGTGGACGCGGTGGAACATCGTGCGCTGGGCTTCGCCGGCTCCACGTTCCGGTTCGCCGCCCCGGCCGACCAGATCGCAACCGTGGCCGACCTCGCCGGTAAGCGCGTCGCCACCTCCTACGCAACCCTGGTCGATGACCACCTGAGAGCCCGGGGCATCGAGGCCGAGGTGGTCCGGCTGGACGGGGCGATCGAGTCGACGGTGCGCCTCGGGGTGGCCGATGCGGTGGCCGATGTGGTCGAGACCGGGGCCACGCTCCGAGCCGCGGGACTGGAGGTCTTCGGCGAGCCGATCCTGCAGTCCGAGGCGGTTCTGATCCGCCCGGCCGGGCCGGAGGCTCCCGGGCTGGTGGTCCTGGATCGCCGCGTGCACGGGGTGCAGGTGGCCCAGCGGTACGTCCTGATGGACTATGACTGCCCGGTCAGCGTGGTCGAGCGTGCGGTCTCGGTGACACCCGGTTTCGAATCACCCACGGTTTCGCCGCTGCACGACAAGGGGTGGGTGGCGGTCCGGGCGATGGTGGAGCGGGACCGCACCAACCAGATCATGGATCAGCTCTACGAGGTGGGCGCCCGGGCCATCATCGTGACCTCCATCCACGCCAGCAGGATCTAGCGGCGCCACCCCGCCCGGGCTGCGCACGAGCAGGTGGCCGCTGCGGATGCGTCCCAGCAGCCACGGATGCACGATGGAGCAGGAGGTCTCACCGCACCATGTCCCGCCAGGACGATCCGTACCGGCCCTTCCGGCCCCGCGCCACGCGCGTGATCATCCCCATCCTGTTGGTGGCCTGCATCGCCGGATCCGCAGCAATCATCGTGCGTCTGGTGCAGTTCTCCAGTGACTACTCCGCCCAGATCCTCTCGGTCGTCCTGGTGCTGGCCCTGGTGGTGAGTTTCCTGCTCCGGGTGCTGGCGATCCGCGCCGTCCCCGACACCGAGGGGCTGCGGGTGTACAACATCGTGCTGCGCCACCACCTGCCCTGGCAGCGGATCGTCTCGGTGCACTTCGGGGACCGGTCCTGGGTCCAACTGGACATCGCTGACGGCACCACGTTGTCGGTGATGGCGGTCCAGCGCGCCGATGGGACCTACGCCCGCCAGGAGGCCGCCCGGTTATCGGCCCTGGTCACCGCCGCTGAGGGTGTGGGCGAGGACCCCGGCCACCGCCGCGGTCAGGAATGAGGCCGGGTCCTGGTCCAACCCACGTCCCATGGTGGACAGCGGTACCGGGCTCTGCGCCAGCGCCTCGGTGAGCCCGTCGGTGCCGACCGAACACAGGCGGTGCCCCGCCGCGGTCAGCGCACCGGACTGCTCCTGGATTCGATCGGCCACCTCGGCCAACGCGGCCGGCAGTACCGGAACCGGGATGTCCACCGGACGCAGGGCCACCTTGGTCAGCGCGGTCAGGGAGTGGTGCGAGATGCCGTAGTGACGGGTGCGCCGGTCGGCGCCGGAGACCCGCAATACCGCCACCGGGGCACCACCGAGAGCCGCGGCGGCGTTCAGGGCCTCGCCCACGGCCACGCCGGAGAAGCCCCAGGCGGTCCCGGTACCCACGTTCCCGGGACCCTGGGCCACGACCACCAGATCTGCGCCCAGCACGTGCCGGGCCACCAGGAGGCCGGTGTGGACGTTCACCGCTTCGTGGTCTCCGCCGAAGGCCTGCCCCACCGAGATGGTCCCGATCAGCCAGTCTGCCTCGCGCAAACCTGCCACGGCGCGGGAGAACCACACCGGCAGCGCGGCGTCGTCGGTCATCAGATAGGCGACCCTGGGCCTGGCTGCACCGGCCTGTCCGGCCGCCCACCGGGCGCCGGCCAGCACCGCCGGGAGCGCCGAGTGCAGGTCCGCCACCACCACCGGCAGACCGTCCAGGTCAGCCGCGTCGGCCAATTGGGAATGGAACGGGGACTCCTGCTCATCGGCCGCCAGCACCATGGTCTGCAGCGGGGTGTAGCGGGACTTGATGATGTGGCCGGGTCCGGGCGGTGGATCCGGGGGCAACCGATCCGGGAGCGCCACCACGAAGGCGTATCCGCCGGTACCCAGGCCGCGGGCCAGGGCGGTGGTGTTCAGCAGCACCCGGTCGCCCGGGCGCGGATGTCCCACCAGATCGGGATAGGCGAGGGCGCGCATCGTCTCATCGCCCACGCTCACCTGCACCTCGATCGACCCGGTCCAGGCCCGACCGAGTTCGGTCACCACACCCTCGCGCCACGTGATCACCTGGGCAACCTACCCGCTTCCTGGCGCTCCCGGGCTGCGATGACCGGCGGAGCGGCGCCTCACGGCCCCGGTCTCGAGCCAGGGCTGCGGTGCTCCACCGGGAGGTTCGGCATTAGCCTGGGGGTATGAGTGCACGCCTGGACGCCGCCGAACGGCTGCTGGCGCTGGTGATTGCGCTGTCCCACACCACCCACCGGATGACGAAGGGGCAGATCCGTGCGGGCGTGGCCGGGTACGCCGATGCCCGCTCGGATGAGTCGTTCGAGCGCATGTTCGAGCGGGACAAGGACACCCTGCGCAGCCTGGGCGTGCCCCTGGTCACGCTGACGGACCCGACCCACGAGGATGATGTCGGCTATCGCATCGACACCACCGCCTACGCACTGCCGGCGGTCGACTTCACCCCGGCGGAAGTGGGGGTGCTCTCGCTCGCGGCCCGGGTGTGGCAGGACTCGCGACTATCGGCCCAGGCCCAGCGCGGCCTGACGAAACTGCGGGCCACCAGCGCCAGCGCCCAGGCACTGGAGCCCGCCCTGGCGCTCCGGGTACGGGGCCCCGATGCTGCCTTCGACGAACTTCTGGAGGCGATCATGGCCCGCCAGGCCGTGCAGTTCGACTACCGGGCGGCCAACACCGGGACCGTGGCCCGGCGCACCGTGGAGCCGTGGCGACTGTTCGCCAAGGACCGGGGTTGGTACCTGGTCGGATTCGACCGGGACCGGGACGCCCAGCGCCGTTTCCGGCTCTCCCGTATTGCCGGGCGCGTGCACCGGGAAGGGCCGGCCGGTGTCGTCGTCATCCCCGGCCCGGAGGCTGGTGGGGACCAGACCCCGCGCACCCGGGTCCGGGTGGCGGTACTGCCCGAGCGAGCCGCGGCGCTGCGGGTCAGGGCCACCGCCCCCGCGCAGCCGGACCCGGAGGGGAGTCGTGAGGTGCTGGAGGTCGAGGCTGCCGACCCCGAACTGATCGCGGAGGAGCTCGCCGGGTACGGCGAGGCCGTGGTGGTGCTGGATCCGCCGCAGGTGCGCGAGGCGGTGTTGCGACGGCTCCGGGCGATCGCGCACGTCCACCCCGGCCAGGACGGAGGACCCCGTGCGGGCTGAGAACTCCGCGGATCGGGTGGTGCGCCTGCTGGCTCTGGTGAGCTATCTGGACGATCACCCCGGGGTGAGGGTGGCCCAGGTCGCCGAGCACTTCGGCGTCAGCGAGGCCCAGGTGCTCAAGGATGTGGACACGTTGTGGGTCTCCGGTACTCCGGGGTATCAGCACAACGACCTGATCGACTTCGCCGCCGATGATCATGAGCGCAACATCCTCACCCTGATCGAGCCCCAGGGGATGGAGACCCCGTTGCGACTCGGTGCCGTCGAGGCGGTTTCGCTGCTGGTGGCGTTGCGCTCCCTGGCCGAGACCGCGGGGGCGGGGGAGCAGGAGGTGGTCGCCTCGGCGCTTGAGAAGCTCACCGCCGCTGCCGGGAGCGCCGCGCACGCGGCCAGGTCTATCGATGTAGGCACGGGTCGGTCCGGAACCGACGGGATCGATGATCGGCTGGACCAGGTGCGTACCGCGATCGAACAGGGCCGCCAGCTTCACCTGCGATATGTCTCGGCTGCCGACGTGGTCTCGCATCGCACGGTGGACCCCTTGCGCTTGCTGACCGACTCCCAGCGCTACTTCCTGCACGCGTGGTGCCACCGCGCACAGGACCTGCGCCAGTTCCGGGTGGACCGCATCCTGGACCTGGAGGTCCTGGAGGTATCGGCTGCCGACCACTCCGACCTGCACACCGCCGACACACCCGATCCGGAACTGGCCAGCGCGCGCTGGCGGGTCCGCCTGGAACTGGCGTCCCGGGCCCGGTGGGTAACCGAACAGTTCGAGGTGGCCGGGGTGACCGAACTCGGCGAGGGCCGCTTCGCCGTACAGATCGATGTGGTGGACCCGTCCTGGTTGCGCAACCTGGTAGTTTCCCTCGGCCCCGACGTCTTGGCGGTGAGCCCGCCCGAGGTCGCCGCGGAACTGTCCGACTTCGCTCGCCAGGCGCTCAGAGCCTACGACGAGGACGCGGCAGCCACCGGTCAGTAGCGGGGGGACCCGCGCGAGGCCGGGGGCGCCTAGACTGTGGGGTATGTGGTTCGCGATCTGGACGCTGCTCATCCTGGGCGCGCTGGCCTTCCTCGCCTACCTGGGATGGCGGTTGTGGCGGGGCTCGATCCAGCCGCTACTGGTCGAGTTCGGCCGGGCCGCAGAGGTCACCGGTCGCCTGGCGGAGCAGGTGGCGCAGTTGCAGCAGGCCCACCCGGACCCGGTGTTCACCCCGGACGTGTTCGCCGATGCCGCCCAGCGCGAGGGATTCGCGCGGCTGCGTCATGAGGTCAGGCAGATCCGGCGAGATCGCAAGGCCGAGCGCAGAGCCCGCACCTACGCCCGATGGCGGGAACTGGGTCAGCCGTTCTGAGGCCGGCGTTGCCGGTGCGGTCCGGGTAGGGGCGGATCCGGGGTGTTCACGACGTGTTCGTTCAGCGAACCTGACGGCACCGGTCAACGGGGGATACACTCGGCAGGTAGACTGGGTGGAAATGCGCCTCGTCGTGGAGGGATCTTTTATGTTGCGCAATCCGGCCTTCTGGGTCGTCCTGTTCCTGGTCATCGTGCTGCTCTTCGGGGCGAACAAGCTCCCAGCCCTGGCCGGCAGCGTGGGCAAGTCGCTGAAGATCTTCAAGAAGGAGGTCAACGAACTCCAGGAAGATGGTGAGGCCAAGTCCGAGCAAGACTCCGGTACCGCCACCATCTCCTACGACCAGCCCACGGCGAGCACGCACCAGCCACCGCAGGCGACCCGGCACACCGGTTCACCCGCTGAGCCTCCGAAGTAGGAGTGCCGCAGCGCAACACCCGGCGCCGCGACCCTGAGGGACGGATGTCCCTGTCCGCCCACCTGAGGGAGTTGCGGCGGCGGTTCATTCTGGGTGCAGTGGGCGTCCTCGTCGGCGCCATCGCGGGCTGGTTCCTGTCCGATCAGGTGCTGGTAATCATGCAGGAGCCGATCGAGCGGCTCCAGGCCGAGGGCCTGAGCGCGCAACTGAACTTCCAGGACGTCACCTCCGCACTGGATGTGAAGGTGCGGGTCTCCTTGACGCTTGGCCTGATCCTGTCCAGCCCGTGGTGGATGTACCAGGTCTGGGCCTTCATCAACCCGGGCCTGACCACCAAGGAGAAGCGCTACACGGTCGGCTTCGTGGGCGCCGGTGTCCCGCTGTTCGTCGGCGGGGTGGCGATGGCGTGGATCGCCCTACCCAACACGGTCCGGCTGCTCACCCAGTTCACCCCTTCGGGCGATACCGCCTCGAACTTCATCAACGCCACCGTCTACCTGAAGTTCGTCATGCAGTTCGTGCTGATCTTCGGGTTCGCCTTCCTGCTGCCGCTGATCATGGTGGCACTGACGTTCCTCGGTGTGGTGCGTGGCGTCACGTGGCTGCGGGGGTGGCGCTGGGCAGTCATCCTGATCTTCGTCATCGCCGCACTGGCCACCCCCACGGCTGACCCGGTCACCTTCATCCTGATGGCTATCCCGGTGATCATCCTGTACTTCATCGCGGTGGGCGTGTGCGTGCTGCGCGACCGCAGCAGGGACAAGAAGGCCGCCGCGGACGACGACGACTCAGCGGCCGAGGGGCCGGGGGACGAGGGACCAGCACAAGGCGGAACAGGCGACGACGACGGCGCACCAGGCGGCGGCGGCACCGTGGGTGAGGGGTCGGTCGAACCGGCCGGCCAGATCGCCGGGGGCGGTGCAGCAGAGACCGCCCCGGACGACCCGGTTGAGGAACTTCCGCGCGGGACCGGCTCGGGCACCGCCCCGGCGTGAGCCGTCCCCAGCCCAGTGGGCCCGTTCCCGGCTGCAGGGCACCCGTGTGACCACCGTCGGTGTGGTCATCAACCCGACCGCCGGGAACGGGCGAGCGCAGGGACGGGGCCTTGAGGTGATGGCGGCGCTGCGCGCCAACGGCGTCCGCACGGTGGACCTGAGCGGACAGGACGCCGAGCACGCCCTGGCCCTGGCCCGCGCCGCCCTGGACACCCTCGACGCACTGGTGGTGGTCGGTGGTGATGGGATGGCGCACCTGGGCGTGAACGCGATCGCCGGCACCGGTGTCGCGCTCGGACTGGTGCCGGCCGGTTCGGGCAACGACCTGGCCCGCGCGCTGGGCGTCCCGGTCGGTGACGTACCCGGCGCAGTGCGGATGATCCTGCAGGCCGTGGCCGAGGGGCCCCGGTACATCGACGCGATCGCGACCAACTCCACCGTCGCTCCGGCCCGGGTTCCGCGCTGGACGGCCTGTGTGCTCTCCGCGGGCCTGGATGCGGCCGTGAACGCCCGGGCGAACACCTACCGCTGGCCCGGTGGTGCGGCGCGGTACCTGCGCGGAGTGGTGGCGGAACTGGCGACCTTCACGCCGTACCACTACCGGATCACCATCGATGGACAGGTGCGCACCCAGTCCGCCACCTTGGTGGCACTGGCCAACGGGCCCACCTTCGGTGGCGGCCTGAAGATCGCCCCGAACGCCGAGTTCGACGACGGCTTGATGGAGGTGGTCATCGCCGACGCGCTGAACCGGCGCCAGATCCTTCGGATCTTCCCGCGGCTGTACAACGGTACGCACCTGTCTCACCCGGCCGTACACGTGATGCGGGCGCGGGAGGTGACCCTCGAGCCCGGGGGAGAGGTCCCCCCGCCACGAGCATTCGGCGACGGAGAGGACCTGTTCGCATTGCCGCTGACGGCGAAGGTGCTGCCTCGGGCGGTTCCGTTGCTGGCACCCAGCCCGGAATCGTCGCCACGGCGCCCGGCACACCGGCGTTGAAGCCGCTCGGGCGCTGCGGGCACGGCAGCGGGGTGCCACGGCACTTAGGGTGGTGAGTATGGCCAGTCCTGCCGAACGATATGCCGCCGCACGGGCGAGGGCCCGGATCGAACGTAGCCAGTTCGGAACCTTCGAGGCTCGGATGGAGTTCGAACTGGATGACTTCCAGCGCGAGGCGTGCCTGGCGGTCCAGGACGGACACGGAGTCCTGGTGGCTGCCCCCACCGGGGCGGGCAAGACGGTGGTGGGGGAGTTCGCGGTCGACCTGGCACTGGCCACCGGTCGCAAGGCCTTCTACACCACCCCCATCAAAGCGCTGTCGAACCAGAAGTACCTGGATCTGGCCCGCGAGTACGGCACCGAACGGGTCGGACTTCTCACCGGGGACACCTCGATCAACTCCGAGGCACCGGTGGTGGTGATGACCACCGAGGTGCTGCGGAACATGCTCTACGGTTCCTCACCCACCCTGGCCGGCCTGGGGTTCGTGGTGATGGACGAGGTGCACTATCTCGCGGACAAGTTCCGCGGCCCGGTCTGGGAGGAGGTGATCCTGCACCTGGCCGGCGACGTGCAAGTGGTCTCGCTGTCCGCGACGGTCTCCAACGCCGAGGAGTTCGGCGAGTGGCTCACCGCTGTGCGGGGCGATACCGCCGTTATCGTGGCCGAGCGTCGTCCGGTCCCCTTGTGGCAGCACGTCATGGTCGGCTCACGCATGCACGACCTGTACGCCCACGACGTCGATCCCACGGACCCGGGGGTGGACCCGCCTATCAGCCCCGATCTGATCGAGGCGATCCGCACCGCCGAACGGCCTCGGGACAACCGTTCCCGCGGCCGCAACCGCCACTCGGGCCGTCGTCCCCGGGGCCCGGTGGTGCGCCCCGCGCCGCGCTCGGTGGTGGTGGAGCAACTGGACCGCGCCGGACTGCTGCCGGCCATCGTGTTCGTCTTCTCCCGGGCCGGCTGTGAGGGTGCGGTGGCCCAGCTCCAGGCCAGTGGGATCAGATTGACCACCGTGGCGGAGGAGAAGCGGATCGCGGCGATCATCGAGGAACGCTGCGCCGACCTTCCTCCCGAGGACCTGCAGGTGTTGAACTTCTGGTCCTGGTCCCAGGCGCTGCGCAACGGGATCGCCGCGCACCACGCCGGCATGCTGCCGGTGTTCAAGGAGACCGTGGAGGCGCTGTTCACCGCCGGGTTGGTCAAGGTGGTGTTCGCGACCGAGACCCTGGCACTGGGGATCAATATGCCGGCCCGCAGCGTGGTGCTGGAACGGCTGACCAAGTGGGACGGGCAGACCCACGCCGAAGTCACTCCGGGGGAGTACACCCAGTTGACCGGCCGAGCGGGGCGACGCGGTATCGACACCGAGGGACACGCCGTCGTCCTGTACTCATCCGGCTTGGACCCGGTGGCGCTGGCCGGCCTCGCCTCCCGGCGCACCTACCCGCTGCGCTCCAGTTTCCGGCCCACCTACAACATGGCCGTCAACCTGATCGCCCGCGCCGGCTACGCCCAGGCGCGGGAGGTCCTGGAGACCTCCTTCGCCCAGTTCCAGGCTGACCGCGGCGTGGTAGGCCTGGCCCGCCGGGCCCGTCGGCTCACCGAGGCGATGGACGGTTACGCCGAGTCCATGCGCTGCCACCTAGGGGACTTCGCCGAGTACATGGACCTGCGTCGGTCGATCTCCGACCGCGAGTCCGAGTTGTCCCGGGCGCGTTCGCGCGCCCAGCGCCAGGCGGTCTCCAATCTAGCCGCCACACTGCGGCGCGGAGATGTGATCCAGGTGCCCTCCGGGCGCCGCTCCGGGCACGTGGTGGTGCTGGAGGCCCCCTCGGCTCCGGGCCTGGACGGACCGGTGGTGTCGGTGATCACCGCCGATGCACGACTGCGCAAGCTCTCCGGGGCGGACCTGCCCTACGGGACCACTGCGGTGACCCGGGTCCGCATCCCGAAGGGATTCAACCCGCGCAAGCCCGCGGAACGGCGGGATGTGAGCTCGGCGATGCGCACCGCACTGGGTGCACTGGCCCATGATGACCCGGCGACGATGAAGAAGGCCCGCGCCAAGGTTCCTTCCACCGCTGCCACCGATGACACCCTCGGATCGCTGAAGAAGCAGTTGCGTGCCCACCCCTGCCACGGGTGCTCGGACCGGGAGGAACACGCCCGGTGGTTCGAACGCTGGCACAAACTGCGCCGCGAGCGCGAGGGTGTGATGAAGCGGATCGAGGGTCGCACCTCCTCCATCGCCCGCGACTTCGACCGCGTCTGTGACGTCCTGCTCTCGCTGGGCTATCTGCGGCACAAGGACGATGAGTGGAGCCTGACGGGTCAGGGGTCGTGGTTGCGCCGGCTGTACTCGGAGAAGGACCTGGTGCTGGCTGAGTGCCTGCGCTCGGGACTGTGGGACGGGCTGAACCCGGCGGAACTGGCTGCGGTGGTCTCGGGCGTGCTCTTCCAGTCCCGCTCGGATGAACCTGCCGTACCACCGATCCCGGGCCCACCCGACGGTGTGCTGGCGCTGGCTGCCACCGGTACCGCGCGCATCGCCCGGCAGATCGCCGCAGCCGAGGCGGATCGCGGCCTCAGCCCTACCGAGCCGGTGGACCTGGGCATGGTCCGGGCCATGTACCGGTGGGCCTCCGGCCGCGGCTTGGAGGATGTGCTGGAAGCCGACGAACTCGCTGCCGGTGACTTCGTGCGGTGGGCGAAGCAGGTCCTGGACGTGCTCGACCAGTTGACCCATGCTGCCCCGCAAGAGGATCTGAGGACCAACGCTCGCGAGGCGATCCGGACGGTTCGACGGGGCATCGTGGCCCACGGCACCTGGTGACATCCCGCCCGCCCGGGGCACCGGGCCACGCCATCCGGCGACACGCCGACAGATCACGATTCCTGCGCCCGCCTGACCTGCGTGGACATTGTTGACCTGCACAAACACCAGGTTGGCGGAACCGGGCCGGGCAGGTATCTTCTCTCTCGTACTGCTGGGGAGCCATTGAGGCAGGCAGTGACCGACCAGGCCCGTACGTTCCATAGAAAACGTGAACCCTCCTGCGGTTCCGGACCGAAGGATGTGCGGGCCGGTCGGTGCCCCTTCACCGGCGCGCTGCTGCCGGCCGTCCCCCCGGTGCGCACCGACGACGTATCCTCAGGTGGTGCCCCACACGACCTCCCGCCGACTCCCGGCGTCGCTGCTGGCCGCCCTTGGCGGCGTGCTCACCGACACGGCTTTCCCGGACCGTTCCCTCTGGCCGTTGGCCTTCGTCGGCGTCGCGCTGTTGGTGCTGTCCATCCGGAGGGACTCGGCCCGGTGGGCCTTCGCGATGGGCACCGTGTGGGGCCTGGGGTTCTTCTTGCCGCACCTGTGGTGGGCCAACTACGCCGTCGGGGCGGTGCCGTGGGTGGCGCTGGCGCTGTCACAGTCGTTGATCACCGGCGCGGGGCTGGCGATCTGGGTGTGGGTCCGGCGTGGCTCGCACATGCAACGCCTGCACCTGATGGCCGCGATCCCGTTCGCGCTGGTGTGGGTGATCACCGAGCAGGTGCGCCAGGTCTGGCCCTTCGGTGGCTTCCCCTGGGGCCGCCTCGGCTTCTCCCAGACAGACGGCCCACTGCTCGCGCTGGCCTCGGTAGCGGGTGCGCCGCTGGTCTCGGCCGCGGTGGTCGGCATCGGGTACCTGTTGGCCAGTGCGGTCGTGCGGCTGGCGCGGATGGACCTGGTGCGCGGGCCGGGGGCATTGGTCGCCGCCTTCGCCCTGGTGGGTGTCTCGGCGCTGATCCCGCTGCCCACCCAGGCCGAGGAGGGCACCCTGCGGATCGGGGCGGTGCAGGGGAACGTGGCCACCCCGGGCCTGGACGCTTTCGCCCAGGCCCGGGAGGTGCTGGACAACCACGTCTCCGGCACCCACAACCTCCTCGCCGAGCACGGAGAGGGACTGGACCTGATCGTGTGGCCGGAGAACTCCTCCGACTACAACCCGCGTGTTGACGAGATCGCCGGTGCCGGCGTCGAGGAGGTCCTCCGGGCCGCAGACGTTCCGTTGCTGATGGGAACCGACCGGCACGCCGGGGACGCCAGGTTCAACGAGATGGTGCTGTGGGAGCCCGGGCAGGGCGATACCTTCGCCTACGCCAAGCAGATCCCGGCTGCCTTCGCCGAGTACATCCCGATGCGCGATGTCGCCCGGTTGTTCTCCCCGGCCGTGGACCTGGTACGCACCGACATGGTGGGCGGCACCGCTCCTGCCGTCGTGCCCGTACCGGCGCCCGCCCTGGACCGGCAGGTGCTGGTGGGCACCCCGATCTGCTTCGAAGTGGCCTACGACGCGTTGAACCGTGAGGCGGTGCTCGCCGGCGCGGAGGTGCTGCTGGTGCCCACCAACAACGCCTCCTTCGGGTTCACCGCCGAATCCACCCAGCAACTGGCCATGTCCAGGCTCCGGGCGGTCGAACACGGGCGGGCCACCATCCAGATCTCCACCGTGGGCGTCAGCGGCGTGATCACGCCCAACGGGGTGCTCACCCGGACCACCGAGCTGTTCACCCCGGACCACTTCGCGACCACGGTGCCGTTGCGCTCCACCCTGACGATTGCCGACCGGATCGGGGATTGGCCGATCATCGCCTCCACCGTGGCGGTTCTGTTGTTGTTCGGGGCCGGCATCGTCACCGGGCGGTCGAGCCGACGTGCGGCCGCCGGATCAGGGACAGGACGACCCCGTCAGGGCTCCGCACCCCGACGGGGGACGTCGGAGGGGTCCAGGGCCGGCGCTCCGAGGCGGGCGGTGGCTACGAAAGGGACACGGTGACCGCGAGTGCCGCCAGGGTGGTGGTGGTCATCCCCACCTACAACGAGCGTACCTCGCTCCCGGTGACTCTGTCCCAGTTACGTCGGGAGGTACCGGGCGCGGACGTCCTCGTCGTCGATGACGCCAGCCCGGACGGCACCGGGGCCTGGGTGGAGGCTGCGGCGGCGGACGACCCACAGGTGCACGTCCTCCACCGCGCCGGCAAGGAGGGCCTCGGCCCGGCCTACCTGGCCGGGTTCGCCTGGGCCTTGGACCGCGAGTACGACGTGGTGGTGGAGATGGACGCCGACGGATCTCACCGTGCCGAGGATCTGCCCGCGCTCCTGACGGCGCTCACCCCGGGGGTGGACCTGGTCATCGGGTCACGCTGGACCCCTGGGGGAGCGGTGCAGAACTGGCCCGCGCACCGGCGGTGGCTGAGCAGGAGTGCGAATCGGTACGCCAAGGTGGCCCTGGGCCTGGGTGTTCGCGACGCTACAGCCGGCTTCCGGGCTTATCCCGCCGACGCCCTGCGAGGCCTCGACCTCGCCGGGGTGGCCTCCCAGGGGTACTGCTTCCAGGTCGATCTGACCTGGAGAGTGCACCGCGGCGGGGGACCGATCGTGGAGGTCCCGATCATCTTCGTGGAGCGTGAACAGGGCACCTCCAAGATGGACCGGGCCATCGTCGTGGAAGCGTTGTGGCGGGTGACCGCGTGGGGCGTGCAGGCCCGCGCCACGCGGTTACGTGCCTGGGCTCAGGCGCTCTGGCGGCGCAACTGACCGCTGCGTAACAGGGCCAGGCGCTCGTCCAGCAGTTCCTGCAGTTCAGCCTCGGTACGCCGTTCCAGCAGCATGTCCCAGTGTGTCCGCACCGGTTTCGTCTGTTTCGGCTCGGGCCGGGAGGCATCACGCAGTAGGGCTTCGCCCCCACCGGGTGCCTCCCACACGGGTGGGATATCGGCATCGGCGGCGAAGGGGATCACCAGGGTGCGCCCGTCCGGGCAGTCGTAGACCGCCTCGATCCGGGGGGCAAGTTCCACGCCCTCCTCGGTCTCCAGACTGTTCGCGCCGATCAGCATGCCTCGTAGTGCTCGTTCAGCCATCGCCCTCTCCTTCCGGGATAGATGGTGCGTCCACCTACTACAACCAGTAAGCATGGCCCGGTGTTCCGGGTCGCGGGTGAAGGTGCTGTGAAATTCACGCGCGGGGTACGTGCGTTGCCGGTAGGCCTAGGCTGTGGGGTATGAGCGAGATCACGATGAAGTACCGGCAACTCGGCCCTTCCGGTTTGACTGTCTCAGTGGTGGGGCTGGGCTGCAACTCGTTCGGGGTAACGGTGCCCACAGAACGGGTCACGGATGTGGTCCGGGCGGCACTGGACGCCGGGATCACGTTCTTCGACGTCTCCGACACCTACGGGTCCACAGCCGGGGAGTCGGAGGAACTGCTGGGAAAGGCGCTCGGCTCCCGGCGCGCCGATGCGGTGGTGGCGACGAAGTTCGGGATGGACACCGGCGGCTTGAACGGGCCGGACTGGGGTGTTCGTGGCTCCCGGCGGTATATCCGGAAGGCGGTGGAGGGCTCGCTGCGCCGTCTGGGCACCGATCACATCGACCTGTACCAGATGCACCGGCCCGACCCACACACCCCGGTTGCCGAGACCTTGGCAGCCTTGCACGAACTCGTCGCCGAGGGCAAGGTGCGCTACCTGGGCTCGTCGAACTTCACCGGATGGCAGATCATCGATGCGGACTGGACCGCGCACACCGCCGGAACGACGCCGTTCGTCTCGGCCCAGAACGAGTACAACCTACTCAGCCGGGGCCTGGAGGACGAGGTGATCCCGGCGCTGGAGCACATCGGCGGCGGGTTGCTGCCGTTCTTCCCGCTCGCCTCCGGTCTGCTCACCGGCAAGTACCGGCGCGGGCAGGACGCCCCGGAGGGCACCCGGCTGGCGCGGCGGCCGGACCGGCTTGCCGGCGCCGACTTCGACATGATCGAAGCCCTGCAGCACTTCGCCGAGGAACGGGACCTGTCCATGCTGCAGGTGGCAATCGGCTGGCTGGCGGCTCAACCCGGCGTTGCCTCGGTGATCTCCGGAGCCTCCAGGCCCGAGCAGGTGCGCTCCAACGCCGCGGCCCTGTGGCACCCCGAGCCGGACGATCTGGCCGAACTGGATCGCATCACCGACACGGCCACGTAATCGACGTCCGCGTCCGGAGCCGAGCACGGTCACTCCGGTCCGGGTGGACAGGAATTCCCCTTGGGGGCGTGGGTCGGAAGGAGTAATCTCCGAGACCTGCACCTCGGCGATCGGATGGAGCGGTATGACCACGGCGACAGCAACCACCGCTTCTGTCGAGAGGCACCCGGCAGACAGTCACGACCTGCTGCGGGTCCACGGGGCGCGGGAGAACAACCTGACCGGTGTGGACCTGACGATCCCCAAGCGCCGCTTGACCGTGTTCACCGGAGTGTCGGGGTCGGGCAAGAGTTCACTGGTCTTCAACACGATCGCCGCAGAGTCCCAGCGGATGATCAACGAAACCTACCCGGCGTTCGTGCAGGGCTTCATGCCCGCCATGCCCCGCCCGGACGTGGACCTGCTGGATGGTCTGACCACCGCGATCATCGTCGACCAGGAGCCGATGGGCGCCAACCCCCGCTCCACGGTCGGCACCGTGACCGACACCGGCACCATGCTGCGGATCCTGTTCGCACGCCTCGGGCAGCCCCAGATCGGCTCGGCACAGGCGTTCTCCTTCAACGTCGCCTCGATCAGCGGCGCCGGGGCGGTGGCGTTCGAACGCGGCGGACGCGAGGTCAAGGAACGGCGGGATTTCACCATCGTCGGCGGGATGTGCCAGCGCTGTGAGGGCCGGGGAACGGTCTCGGACTTCGATCTGGAGGCGTTGTATGACTCCTCCAAGTCCCTGGCGCAGGGGCCGTTCAGCATCCCGGGGTGGGGCCCGGACGGTTGGTACGGACGTATCTACCAGGGCACCGACTTCCTGGACGCCCACAAGCCGATCGCGGACTTCTCGGCCAAGGAACTCGATGCGTTGCTGTACAAACCGGCGACCAAGATCAAGGTCGACGGCGTCAACGTCACCTACGAAGGCGTGATCCCCAAGCTGCAGAAGACGATCTTGGCCAAGGACAAGGAGGCGATGCAACCGCACGTGCGGGCCTTCGTCGACCGGGTGATCACGTTCCGGACCTGCCCGGACTGCGAGGGCACCAGGCTCAACGAGACCGCCCGGTCCTCTCGGATCAACGGCCTCAACATCGCCGAGGTCTCCGCGATGCAGATCACCGATCTGGCGGGGTGGGTGCGCGACCTCGCCGACGAGGCTGACGGCGGCACGGGGGGTACCCACCAGGCGCATGGCAGCGCCGGGCCGTTGCTGGATACCCTGGCGGCCACGCTGGACAACTTCGTCCAGATCGGACTGGGCTATCTGTCGCTGGACCGCCCCTCCGGCACCTTGTCCGGGGGCGAGGCTCAGCGCACCCGCATGATCCGGCACCTCGGTTCGGCGCTGACCGATGTCACCTACGTCTTCGATGAGCCCACCATCGGGTTGCACCCCCACGACATCGAGCGAATGAACACCCTGCTGCTGCGGCTGCGTGACAAGGGAAACACCGTGCTCGTGGTCGAGCACAAGCCGGAGGTGATCGCGATCGCCGACCACATCGTGGACCTGGGCCCGGGCGCCGGGAGCGCCGGGGGGCAGGTGGTGTTCGAGGGGGGCCTCGCCGATCTTCGCACCAGCGGGACCATCACCGGCCAGCACCTCGATGACCGAGCCGCCCTGAAGGACCACGTGCGCACCGCCGCGGGCGCTCTGGAGGTCCGAGGCGCCGGCACGCACAACCTCAAGGACGTCGACATCGATATTCCGCTGGGAGTGTTGTGCGTGGTCACCGGGGTGGCCGGGTCGGGCAAGAGCTCGCTCATCGAGGACTCGGTGGCGGGCCGGGACGGCGTGGTCGTGATCGACCAGGGTGCGATCAAGGGCTCGCGGCGCTCCAACCCGGCCACCTACACCAGCGCGCTGGAGCCGATCCGCAAGGCGTTCGCCAAGGCCAACGGCGTCAAGCCCGCACTGTTCAGCGCCAACTCCGAGGGCGCCTGCCCGGCCTGCAAGGGCGCCGGGGTGATCTACACCGAACTGGGCTTCATGGAGACCGTGGAGTCGGTGTGCGTGGAATGTGAGGGCCGCCGGTTCCAGGCGGCGGTGCTGGAGTACACCCTGGATGGGCGCACGATCGCCGAGGTGTTGGCGATGTCGGTCGCCCAGGCCGCCGAGTTCGTCGCCGACGGTCCGGCGCGGACCCCGCCGGCGCACAAGATCCTGCGCCGGATGGTCGACGTAGGCCTTGGGTACCTCACCCTCGGCCAGCCGCTGACGACATTGTCCGGCGGCGAGCGACAGCGGCTGAAACTGGCGACCCGGATGGGCCAGAACGGCGGAGTGTACGTGCTGGATGAGCCCACCAACGGTTTGCACCTGGCCGACGTGGAGCAACTGCTGGAGTTGCTGGACTCCCTGGTGGAGCAGGGCACCTCGGTGATCGTGATCGAACATCACCAGGCGGTGATGGCACACGCGGATTGGATCATCGACCTGGGGCCGGGCGCCGGGCATGAAGGCGGGCAGGTCGTCTTCGAGGGAACCCCCGCCGACCTGGTGGCCACCCGGGCCACCCTGACCGGCCGGCACCTGGCCGACTACCTCAGAACCCGGTGACGCCGTCGTTGCGCCGCCGCTTCGCCGACGTGGCTGACGGAGGCACCGGTCGGCGAACGCCCGACAGCGGGTCTCAGCGGGGAGCGGTGGCCTCGTAGATGCGTTGATCGTCGCGCACGCCGGCGAAGCGGAACGGGCCGCGCGTCTCGTGCCGGTTGCTGTAGTTCGACGGGTCACTGCGCGGCATGATGCGCTGACGCGCGAGGTAGGTGTTGTCATCGATCCGGGGACGATCGGCCAGGATCTGTTCGTTGGTGCCGTTGCGGATCTGTGCCCGGTAGCCGCTCATGACAGTGCCGGTGAGGAACTCCGCGACCGCGCCGGACCCGTAGCTGGCGATCGCCACCCGCTCACCGGTGAGATCCGCGGGATCATCCAGCAGGGCCAGCAGCGCCAGGTAGACCGAGGCGGTGTAACTGTTCCCGATCCGGCGGTTGTAACCCATCGTCGGCGCGACCTGGGCGGTGAGCGTCTCGGTGGGCACATCCGCGCCGGCGTGCTTCGCCAGGTACTGGTGGGCCTTGGCGGCCATCTTGGTGAACGGCTGGTGGTAGCAGAACCGGTTGATCGCCTCGAATGCCGATCCACCCTGGGCGCGGTAGTCATCGAAGGCACCGGCGACGGCGTCGAGGTAGGCGCTGATCGAACTGTGCCCGTCCACGATGGCGGTCACCCGGTGGTTGGGGCGCCAGAAGTCCATCACGTCCTCGGTGAACACCCCGGCGGCCGGCTCCAGGGCGAGCAACGCCGGATCGGCGGACACGGTGAACGCGGCCGCCCCGGCACCCTGGGTGGGCTCGGCGGTCGAGCCCAGTTCGTAGCGGGCGATATCGCTGGCGATGACCAGCACCTTCTCGGCCGGGTTACGGGCCACGAGCGCGGCGGCGAACTGCATGGCAGCGGTAGCGGAGTAACAGGCCTGTTTGAGTTCGACCACCCGAACGTTCGGAGGCAGGCCGAGCAGCCGGTGGGCGTAGACACCGGCCGACTTCGACTGGTCGATCCCGGTTTCGGTGGCGAACAACAGGGTGCGGATTCGCTCGCGACCGGCCCGCTCCACCACCGGTAGAGCCGCCGCCGCCCCGAGGGTGACGATGTCCTCGTCCTCGGCCACGACGCTCATCTCGGTCTGGCCGAGGCCCCGGTAGTACTTCGCCGGGTCGGCCCCGAGCCGTTCGGCGATGTCCGCCAGGTCGATGCGGAAGCCGCCGGTGGACATCGCGAGGTCGTCGATACCGATCACGGAACTGCTCACTCCTGGTTCGAGGGGTTGGATGTCTGGGTGCTGCGTTCTTTGCGTTCGATCGCCACGTGTGCCGCCATGAGTTCACCGGGGTTGGTCTGGGCTGCGAGCAGGGACAACTCCCCGCACCACACCGCGGCGGCACACAATCCGGCGAGCCTACGCGCGTTCTCCCCCGGTGCGCGATCGGCGCGCAGCCCGAGGCGGGTGAGGTTGTCCTCCACGAACGTCAGACCCTTGCCGCTACCGACCGTTCCCACGATCAGATTCGGCAGGGTGCAGGAGAAGTAGAGGTCACCACCGTCGACCTCGGCCTGGGTGATGCCCTGCGAGCCCTCCACGATGTTGGCCGCGTCCTGTCCGGTGGCCAGGTAGAAGGCCAGCAGCATGTTGGCGTAGTGGGCGTTCGCCGACCGGATACCACCGGCCAGGATGGTGCCCACGAGGTTCTTGCGGGTGTTCAGCTCCGCGATCTTCTCCGGGGTGCTGCGCAGCCACTTCTGCACCACCTCGCGGGGGATATGTGCCTCGGTGACCACGTGCTTGCCTCGGCCCAGGATTCCGTTGACCGCCGTCGCCTTCTTGTCCGAGCAGTAGTTGCCCGAGATCGAGCCGTAGCGCAGCTGCGGCCACTGCGCCATCAAGTGCGTCATCAACCGCTCGCTGGCCAGGGTCACCATGTTGTGGCCCGAGGCGTCCCCGGAGAGGATCTCGAAGCGCAGGAACAGCAGCCGCCCGGCGATCTCACTGTGCATGTCGATCAGTTCGGCGAACCGGCTGCTCGCCGACACCACCTGCTGCAACTCGGCGAATCGGCTGCGGATCTCGCTGAGCACCTGCACCGCGACGCCTGCGCCGTCGAGTTCGAAGTAGACCGAACGGCTCATCCGCTCGGTCACCAGAGTGGTGCCGATACCGTCCTCGATCAGCCGGGAGATCCGGGCCCCGCGGCCCACCGAGGGCCACAGCGGGGCTTCATAGGTAGCCAGCGGGACCTCGTGCTCGCCGGTGATGACGTTCCCGCTCAGTCGTATCGGCCCGACCCACCTCAGGGGTACGGGCGCCGCCTGTTCGCTCATCGCTCTATCATCCTCACTGCGCCGTCACGGCGCTCGTGCGTGGGGCCGCGGCCAGCGGCAGCCGGCGCACACCGGACCGTTCCCAGTCCCGCAACATCGGCTCGAGGTCGCTGCCGCAGGGGGCGAGCACGATCCCGCAGTCACCCCCGCCGGCCCCGGAGGCCTTGCCGGCAGCCCCGATGCGCTCGGCGGAGGTCACCAGGTGAGCAAGCGCCGGTGTCTCGATTTCTATTCCCAGTCCTGCGCCCAGACCGATCAGCAGGTTCCGCGCTTCCCGCACCGCCGCGAGCACGGCCGCACTATCGTGCTGTTGCAAGCCCGTGATCAGGTCCTGCACCCGGGCGCGGCTACCCGCCAGGAACGTCTCGTAGCGCACATCCTGGGACCGACCTCGCTCCCGCACCTCAGCGACCAGCGACGTCGTCGAGGCCGCCGCGCCGGTCCAGCCCACGATCAGGTCCAGGCCACTCGGTGCGGGCAGCGGGGTGACCTGCAGCAGCGGCCACGACGCACGCATCGCGGCGAGCACACCCACCCGGTGGCGAAGAGCCGCGACCACGGCCCGGTCGGGGGAGTGGTAGGCGAGCCACCCGCCGAAGGTGCTCGCCGCGACGTCGCCCCCGGAGGCCGAGGGCGCCACCTCGACCGTGGCGAGCAGCGCCACCTTGAACTGTTCGAACGCGGTCAGGCCCAGTCCGTAGAACTGATCGAGCGCCCGCACCACGGCGACCGTCACCGCCGCGCTGGAGCCGAGCCCGTACTTGCGGCCGTCGGCGTCGTCGAGTTCGCTGGTGATGTCCAGGCTGTGCCAGCGGGGCTCGATTCCCAGATCGGCCACGAGTGCCTCGACCGTGCGGACCGCCGACAGCACGTGGTCCAGCGGACGGTGCCGCGGTTCGGGCACCACCCGGGCACGTTCGTCCCGCTCCCAGCGCAGTGGCTGCGGCCCGTAGTGCGCCGAGCGGACGGTGCCGTGCCGCTGCGCGGGGGCCACGCGCACGCTCACGTACCGGTCGACGGCCACGAGCACAGCGCTGCCGCCGGGTTCGACGACTGCGTACTCACCGGCGATGAAGAGTTTGCCCGGCGCGTGGATCATCGGGTGCTCTCGACGCGCACGCCGGGCCCGGGGCCGGCGATGAGAAGGTCTACACCCTCGAACGCCCCGGCGAACCGTTCGGTCACGGCTGCCGTGTCCGATGGGCGGCACAGCACCTTGACATTGGGTCCGGCGTCCATGGTGGCGTAGGCCGGCACGCCGTCGGCGCGCAACTGCGCGACCAGGTCGAGCGCGGCGACCGTGTCGGCGTTCCAGTACCGCACCGGCGGTGCGGCGCCGAGCATGGTGGCGTGCATCCGCAGCGCGTTGGCCTCGGCCAGTTCCCCGACCGCCCCGAAATCGGCGTCCGCGATCGCCCGGCGCATGGCCTCCAGTTCGGCTGGTACCGAGGCCACCCAAGCCGGGAAGAACGGGGAGGTCGCCGCGGTGCGGCGCATCGCCTCCCGGCTGCCCACGGGCTTGCGCCCGGGGGACAGGACTGCGACGACGAGCGCCAGCTCGAGCGCTGACGCGGGGAGGGGCTCGGCGTAGGAGGAGGCGTCGTCGCGGCCGACGTGCCACTGGACCAGGGCGCCGAAGACGGATCGGGCCGCCGAGCCGGAACCGCGGCGTGCCAGGCGGGACAGGTCCCGCTCGCTCAGGTCCAGTCCGTAGGCGCCGCTCGCCGCAGCGGCAAGTGCGGCGAAGCCCGAGGCGGACGATGCCAATCCGGCGCCGGTGGGCATCTCGTTGGCGGTCTCGACGACGGCCCGAACCCGGCTTCCGGCCAGTTCGCGCACCAGATCGAGGAAGGAGCGCACCCGGGTGAGGTCATCGCCACTCATGGCCTCTCCGCGCCAGGTCGCGACGTCGTCGTCGGCCCCGGGCGCCAGCGTGACGGTGGTTCGGGTGGGGGCCACGTCGAGAGTCATCGACAGGCTTCCGGTGGCCGGTAGGTTGAACGTCTCATCGCGCTTGCCCCAGTACTTGATCAGCGCGATGTTCGGATATGCCACGGCGGTGATGCTCATGTCGCCCCCAGCGTGACGATCCACCCGGCGACGGCACCCGCGGCCGTCATCGCCGACTGCACCACCTGCCCACTGGCGGCGTCCGGCGTCACGGCGATCACGCAGCCTCCGCGTCCGGCGCCGGTGAGTTTGGCTCCCGCTGCGCCGGCGTCCAGGGCTGCCGTGACCAGGCGGTCGATCGCCGGGTGCCCGACGCCCAGGTCGGTGAGCGCGTCCTGCGCTTCGGTGAGCCGCCGGCCGAACGCGGTCAGGTGCGCCTGCTCCAGATCCAGCACCGCGGCTCGGGTCAGATCCCCGAGACGGGCCAGCAGCGAGCGGCCCAGGGCCGGGTCGGCGTCCACGATCTGGCGCACGCCGGCGACGGCATCATCGGTGGAGGCCCGCACGCCGGTATCAGCGACCACGAAGCACACCGGGGCGCCCAGGGTCAGAGGGGTGGCGACGTGGTCGGCGAACAGCAGCGGTTCCCGGGCCCGGGTGGCGTGCGCATCGATGCCGCTGGGGTTCCCGTGGGCCACCCGCTCGGCGGTCTGCACGAGTGCGAAGCGGCTCGCATCGTCCAGTGCTACCCCCGCATACGCCCGCACGGCCTCGACGATCGCGTTCGCGGCAGCCGCGCTGGCCCCCAGGCCCGCCTGAGGTGGGATTCCGCTGCGTACGACGATCTCGACATCCTCGGCCGGCAATCCGAAGAACGTCAGCGACTCGACCGCGGCGACGCCCACCGAGGCGAACTGCTGGGGTAACTCGGTCACCGGCAGGCTCGCGTCGCCCGTGCTCAGCCGGAGCGGACCGGGGCAGTGGTGTACCTCGGCAACTGTGCGCAGCGGGGTGATCGGCAGTGCGATGGCCGGGTGGCCATAGACGGCGGCGTGCTCACCGACCAGGATCGCCTTGGCGTGCGCCGAGCCCGTGGGCAGGACGGCGGGTGGGGGCATCCAACGGCTTTCGGCAAGGCGGACGTGAACGGAGACCATCCTAATGACTCAGCGGGCGCTGAAACCCCACTCGGGGAGCCGGGGACGAGCGATCTGCCACACATGGTCGAACCAGGCCGTGAACGGCTCCGCGGCGCGCAACCGGGCCAGGTCGTCCCCGGTGACGAAGACCACCTCGTCGACCTCGCCCGGCGCGGGCACGAGCGAGGCCGGGTCGACCCGCCCGGCGAATACGTGATTGTACTCGTGTTCGTACAAGCCGCTGGCGCTGTCATGTACGTGGTACCGGACGGTGCCCAGTTCCACCAGGTCGGTGACCGGGGCGCCGAGTTCGTCCTGATGGCGCCGCGCGACGGCGTCGGCCGGCGGTTCACCGGGGAAGGGGTGCCCGCAGGTGCTGTTGGTCAACATCAGGGGGGAGTGATACTTCACCGCGGCCCGCCGCTGCAGCAGCAGCCGGCCGTCGTCGTCGAAAGCGAACAACGAGAACGCGCGGTGCAGCGTGCCGGGTTCGCGGTGGACCTCGAGCTTCTCCGCCACCCCGATCGCCCGGCCGTCCTCGCTGACCGTCTCCACGAAAATCCTCTCGTCGCCTGCCATCCGTACCACCTTTGCTGTCCAGGTCATCCGGCTGTGATGACTGATCCACTTTACCCGGCGGGCACACGCATCAGATGTAGCGCTGCACACGCGTGGGGCCGGACGAGGTGCTCCTGGTGTCCGCCGAATATTCGGTTGTCCGGGAGCACCTCTCGTGGTGGAGTCATGCCTTGTGTCCTCCCGATCGCCCCGACAGATCCGCGCGAACGGCCGCGAAGCCCTGTCTCTGACCACGACGTTGCTGCAGCGGGCCCGCCTGCAGGATCCCCGGGCGGGGGTGTGGGAAGCGGCCGATGTGCAGTGGTCCTGGCGGTTGCCGCGTAGTTCCGACGGAGTCGACACACTCTTCTGGGTCGACGATGACGGACCGGTCGCCGGGGTGTGGCTCACCAGTGACAACCCCGGCTGGCAATGCGATCCGATCCTCGTCCCGGGGGCCTTCGGCCTCGAGCCCGCTGACGTGTGGCACCGGGCACTCCAACACGCCGGCGAGCATGCGGGGGAGGGGTTCGAGGTCCCGGTGGGTGACCACGACCCGGTTTTCGCCGCCCTCGCCAGACAGTCCGGGCTGATAGCCGGAGAGGGGGACGGGACCGCGTGGATGGAGGCCTCCGCGCGGCCGCAGGTTCCTGGGCTTCCGGAGGGCTTTGTGCTGGTCGATCGCACGCAACGGCGCGGCACTCCGCATCCGATGCGCCACCGGAACGGCGACGACGTCGAGACCCGACTGGGGGAGTGCTCGCTGTATGACCCGACGCTCGATCTGGCGGTGGAGACCGATGACGGCCGTCCGGCCGGGTACTCGTTGTACTGGTTCGACCCGCTCACCAGGGTGGGTTTGGTGGAACCGGTACGCGTCGAGGCCGAGTTCGCCCGGCGTGGGCTCGCCAGGGCGATGGTGGGCACCGGTATCGATCGCCTGGCCAGGGCCGGGGCACGGCGGGTGAAGGTCTCCTATGAGTCCGGCGCCGCAGCCGCGCTCTACCACGGCCTCGGTTTCCGGCAGGCGTCCACGACGACGTGGTACCGAAACGCCGGTACGAGGCAGCAAGGCTCCCTCGTGACCGAACTCCGCTAGCGCAGCCGGGTGAGCTTGTCCGGGTTGCCCAGGACATAGGCCCTGGTGACCACACCGTCACCGATGTCGATTCTGAAGACGCGCTCCACGCCGTCGGAGATCAGTCGGAACGCCGGACATCCGTTGACGCCGATGAGGACGGATCGGCTCGGTGGTGTCCTGGTTGTCACGCCCACCAGGAACCGGACCACACGATCGGGGCCGTAGATCGGGCGCAGCGCGGCGCGTGTTCTGCCGCCGGCGTCGCTGAGCAGCACCACATCGGGGGAGACCAGCGACATCGCCTCGCTCACGTCGCCGGCCATGATCGCCGTGCCGAGCCGATTCAGGAGGCTCCGGTGCCGGTCGAGGTCGGCCTCCTGGGGGAGGGGACCGAGTTTGGCCCCGGCGCGGTGACCGAGTTGGCGGCAACTGGTCGGGGTGCGGCCCAACATCGGGGCGATCTCGGTGTAGGGGTAGTCGAAGGCGTGGCGCAGCACGTACACCGCGCGTTCCTCCGGACCCAGCCGGTCCATGAGGTGCAACAGGGCGAAGTCCAGGCTCTGGCGCTGCTCCGCGCTCTCATGCGGCAGCAGCGCGGTGTCGATCGGTTCCGGTAGCCAGGAGCCCACGTAGTCCTCCCGGCGACGTTGCATGGTGCGCAGCCGATCCAGACTCAGCCGGGTGGCCACGGTGGTCAGCCATGCCTGGACCTCGCGCACGTGCTCCGGGCGTCGGGTCTGCCAACGGATCCAGGCCTCGGCCGCGACGTCCTCGGCATCGGCCCAGCTGCCGAGGATCCGGTAGGCCACGCCGAGCATCCGCCCATTGAGCCGCTCGAACTCCTCCTTGGTCAGTCCGAGCGGCTCGGCCGGGGCCGAGGTCACAGATCCTGCGCCTCCATACCTGTGGCGATCGCGATCCGGTTCCATACGTTGATGGTCGCGATCGCGATGATGAGATGTCCAGTGCCTTTCTCCCCCCAGCGCCGCACCGCCTCGTCCCAGACCGCATCACTGACTCCGTGTTCGCCGAGTCTGGTGACCTCATCGGTCAGGGCGAGCGCGGCTTCCTCGGCGGGGGACCACAGGTCCAGCCCGCTCCATCCGGCCTCCAACGCGGCGATGCGCTCATCGGACTCACCGAGTTTGCGGGCGTCGCGGGTGTGCATGGCCAGGCAGTAACTGCACCCGTTGATGGCCGAGGCCCTGATCTTGACCAGTTCGTAGGTGCGCTTGTCATTGACCTTGCGGGCGTAACTCTCCAGCGCCAGCACGGGGGCGTAGGCGAGCGGAATGACCTTCTGTAGGTGCATGCGGGGCATCGTGTCCTCCTGGCATTCGGGATCGGGTGTCATCCCAGAGGACGCCTGCGCCGCCGCGAGTGTGACACCGGATTCGCACCCCCGGTCACCGATACCGTTCGCGCTCCTTGGCTCAGGCGGCGTCGAGAAGCGCGATCTCCTCGGCGGTCAGCGCCAGATCCGCCGCAGCGGCGGAGTCGGCGATCGAGGCTGGGCGCTTCGCCCCAGGAATCGGGATGACCACCTCGCTCTGGGCGAGTTCCCAGGCGAGGGCCACCTGCTGCGGGCTCACTCCGCGGTCCTGCGCCACCTGCGCGAATGCCGGGTGCTTCGCCGCCAGTTCCTTGGCATCGGTCAGCCCACCGAGGGGACTCCAGGCCAGGAACGCCAGGCCGAGTTCGGCGCAGACAGCGACCTCGGGCAGGCTGCTGCGGAACTTCGGGCTGAACTGGTTCTGCACACTCACCAGAGAGTCACCGAGGACGGCGTGCGCGGACCGAATCTGGGCTGGGTCGACGTTGGACAGACCGACCATGCGGACCTTACCGGTGTCGACGATCTCCTTCAGGATCCCGATCGTCTCGTCATAGTCACGGGCCGAATCAGGACGGTGGTGCTGCCAGAGCCAAATCTGGTCAACGCCGAGCCGGGACAGGCTCGCGTCGACCGCGGCGTGCAGGTGTTCCGGTGAACTGTCCTGGGACCAGGAACCGCCGTCGCCGCGCACACTGCCGCCTTTGGTGGCCAGGTACACCTGGTCCCGGACCCCGAGTTCGTCGAGCAGTCCAGCGACCAGTTTCTCGTTCTCGCCCTGTGCCGCCGCACCCAGCTGCTCACCGGGCCCGTAGGCATCGGCAGTGTCGAACAGTGTCACTCCGGCAGCGAGTGCGGTCCGGATCGTCTCGGCGAGTTGCTCCCGTGGCTGCTCGCCGGTCTGGTCGAAGGTCATCAGGCCCAGGCCGATCGCACCGACCTCGACGCGCCCGACTGTGCCGTTACCGATTGTTCGTTGCTTCATGGCGTTCACTCTACGGTGACATCCAGAGCCGGTGAAGGACCCGACGGAAGTGGTGCGGTGCGGGTCGCTCAGACTCTCGCTAAGTGAGGGGTTGCCACGTAGGCTCGCACGTATGGAGTTGTCCCCGGCGTGGCAGTCCGGCGCCGCGGACTCACCGCCGCCGGTCCTGCACTGTTCGTAGGAACCGGTGGACTCCGTCGATCGCGACCTCCGGGTCTGCCGGGTGCTGGATGCCCCGGAGACGCTGAAGAACTCATCGGCCGACGTGATTGACGGGAGGCCGGGCGAGACTCCCGGCCCCGGGAACGGAGGATCGCGATGGTCGTCGACGAGGGCATAGTGCGCAAGGACGTCCAGGAGTGGACGGGGCTTGTGGTCACCGGGGCGTGGGTGACGCTGGCCAGCGTGGTGCTGATCGTGGTGCAGATCGCGATCTACCTCGTCTGGCCGCCGCCAGAGACTACGGTGCAGTACTTCGAGGTGCTCCTGAACAACCCGTTCCGGGGCGTGATCGCTCTGGACGTGCTCTACATCGTGAGCAACCTCCTGGCGTTCCTGCTGTACTTCGCCCTTGCCGTCGTTCTATGGCGAGTCAGCCGGTCCGCGGTGGTGGTGGCACTCTCCTTCGGCGTGCTCGGTATGGCCGCGTACATGGCCTCGCCACGAGCAGTGGAGATGCTGAGGCTCGCCCAAGCCTACGGCGAGGCCGACGCCGCCGAGCGGGTCGCACTCGTCGCCACCGGCGACGGGATGCTCGCGACGTGGATGGGCACGGCGTTCGACATCTACTACTTCTTCAACCTGGTCACGCTACTCATCCTGGCCGTCCTGATGTACCGCAGCACGGTGTTCAGCCGCGCCACCGCGCTCTGGGGCCTCGTTGCGGCGGTACTCATGGCGGTCCCGTCGAATTTCGGCACAGTCGGCCTCGTCTTCGCGTTGGCATCGCTCGTGCCGTGGTCGGTGTTCGCCGTGCTCGTGGCGCGCCGGCTGCTGCAACTAGCGACTGGGCCTGGGCCTGGGCCTGGGCCAGGGCGGTAGTCCTGCGATGTTCGGTGACGCACGACGAGTCCCGATAGCCGATAATGCACATTATGTCATTCCACCTGGAGGGGTGCACACCTGCGTGCGCGTCGCCACTGTCCGGTCTCACTCAACCTGTCCTCTGTCGCAGTAGACATGTCCTCTTACGGATCGTATAATCAGTCTGACTAGAACTATCCAACGCGAGGCGGAACCATGCCTGCTCGGCTGCGCTCCCTCCCGGCGAACGTCACTGACACGACGCTGGCCCTGTGGTCCTCCGACGAGGCCGCCGACTGGCAGACACAGTCGGTGGGCCCTGACCTTGCGGGCGTCCGCCTTGAGCGCGCCCGGCCTGCTCGTGAGTTCGTGTCCTGGCCGGGCAAGCGGAACTACGAGGGCTTGTGGTGGTCCTCCACGACCAGGGCGCACATCGGGTTCGAGAGCCTCCTGGAGCGTGACGCGCTCCTGTGGCTCGACTGGGACACCGACGCCGTCGCGATCAGCAGCCAGCCGCTGGCGTTCCTGTGGCCGAAGGGCACGCCTGGTCACAAGTCGCACGTCCCGGACTACTTTGTCCGGCTCGCCGACGGCGACGGCAAGCTCGTGGACGTCCGCTCTGAGGCTCACCAGTCCAAGAAGGCGCTCGCTCAGTTCGCTCTGACCCGCGAGGTGTGCAACCTGGTGGGCTGGCAGTACGAGGTCTGGCCCGCCCTGCCCGCTGGGATGGCCGAGTCGTTGCGGTGGCTCGCCGGGTACCGGCAGGACCGGTGTGCCCCCTCCCCTGAGACGCACGACCGGATCCTGGCAGCGTTCGCGGACGGGGCCAGGCTCGGCGACGGCGTGGAGCAGGTGGTGCGGTTCGCTGCCGTCCCGGCCGAGATCGTGCTGGCGAACGTGTACCACCTGTTGTGGGACCGGACGTTGACCGTTGACCTGACGCGGCCGTTGTCGATGAGCACGAAGGCCGTGGTGTCGTGAAGTCGGTTCGGTTGTGGGATTTCATCCAGTTCGACGGTGACTCGTGGCAGGTCGTCGCCCAGGACGGGCCGACGTTGGCGTTGAAGTCGTTGACGACTGGCCGGATCCGCAAGGTCGCGGTCGGCGTTCTCCTGGATGACGACTCCTACCTGCATGATTCCCCCGCTTCTCTGCCGGACATGACTGGGTTGTCCGTGTACGAGACGCTCGAGCCTGCTGCTGCGGCCCGGGTGAGGTTCCTGCACGGGCACGTGCACGAACTGCTGTACGGGGCCCAGCTCCCGGACCACGACGGGGCTGGACCAGACGACGTGCCAGATGCGCAGCCACGTGCGGAGTACGACCCTGGGGTGCCGTTCATGGAGCGCGTCCGCGTGAAGGTGGCTGAGCTCGCCAATCTCGGCTCCCCTATGACGGAACGGACCCTGCGGCGGCACGTGTACGCGTACCGAGACAAGGGCGTCGCCGGCCTCGTGGATGGCCGATCCACCCGGGCGTCCGGGACGACCGGGCGCGTGGACCCGCGCGTCGTGTCTCTCATTGAAGCCGAGCTGCACGGCCAGACGGACAAGTCCACGGGCACCCGTGGCCGGGTCATCCACAACGTCACCCTCGCAGCGAAGCAGCAGGGCCTGCCGATCCCTTCACGCGCGACCATGTACCGGACCGTCGGGGTGCTCGAAGGGAACCGGCACCCGTTCGGGGACGCGACCACTCGCCGGTCCCTCGCGAACAGGCCAGACCGCACATTCGGGCGGCGCGCACCGTCTCGGCCCGGTGAGCTCATGGAGATCGACTCCACCCCGCTCGACCTGATGGTCCTCTACCCCGACGGGACGACCGGCCGGCCCGACCTGACGATCCTGTTCGACATCGCCACCCGCACCCTGTCCGCGACGATGCTGCGTGCTGACGCGACGAAGTCCGTGGACGTGGCCGCGTTCCTGCTCGCGAAGGCGCTCACCCCGTTGCCGATGCAACCCGGGTGGGACGCGTCGTTGGCGTTCTCCCGCAGCATCCTCCCGCCGGGTGTCCTTATGGAGGCTGACGAGCTGACGGAGAAGATCGCTGCCCGGCCCATCATCCAGCCGGAGTCGATCACGATCGACCGGGGCAAGGTGTACGTGGGGCGCACGTTCACGGCCGCCTGCGAACGGCTGCAGATTTCCGTGGTGAAGTCCGCACCCCGCACACCGACAGACAAGCCTCACATCGAACGGTTGTTCTCCGCGGTCAACACGTTGTTCGTCCAGTACCTGACGGGCTACACCGGACGGTCCGTCACCCGCCGCGGGAAAGACCCTGCAGCGGAGGCTGTCTGGCCGTTGCAGGAGGTGCAGAACCTACTCGACCAGTGGGTCGTCGCGGAGTGGCAGAACCGACCGCACCCTGGCCTGCGTCACCCTGCCATGCCGCAGAAGGACCTGACCCCGAACGAGATGTACGCCGCCCTGGCAGGGGTCGCACCACCGGTCCACGTCGCGTTCGAGGCGGCGGACTACCTGGAGCTGCTCCCGGTCTCGTGGCGGGGCGTGCAACCGTACGGGATCAACTTCGCCGGGCTCCGGTACGACTCCCCCGACCTGCACCACCTGCGCGGACGCAAGTCCGGGCTCAAAGGCGCGGCCGCAGGCAAGTGGGAGGTGAGGTACGACCCTGGCCGGCTGAACACGATCTGGGTGCGTGACCACATCGCCGGAACCTGGATCGAGGTGCCGTGGACGCTCGCGAACCAGGCCCCGCCGTTCTCCCTCGACGTGCTGAAGGTGGCCCGCTCCGGGCTGGACGAGCGCGACACGAACAACCCGGTGAAGATCCTCGAAGCCGTCTACCGCATCCAGACACTCGACCAGGGCCTGACTGCCAAGGAACAGCGGGCTGCACGCCGCTCCGCGCTGGGCCACCCACTCTTGCCCGACGAACACGTCACGGAAGACGAGCAGCCCGGCGACGAGGCCGGAGCGGACGACAAGCACTCCCCTCCCCCGCCCGACACGGAGGGACCCGACAACCCGGCGCCACGCAAGCGTCGCACCCGACGGTTGAACTAGGAGACACGCATGGCGATCCCCGACACCCTGACCGCGTGGCGTGAGTACGTGGCCGACGCACCCGTCGAACCTGACACCCTCACCCCCGCCACCCTCGGACGCCTGTCACCGCAGGAGAAGACCGCCCATGACGAGGCGAGGGTCGCGTTCCTCGACGGGAACATCGTCCTGTCCACCCCAGACACCGACGCGATCGACCTGAACGCTCGCTTGCTCGTCGGGTCCCTCGCGTCGAAGAAGTTCACCGCACGGCCCGGCCTGGCCGTGTCCGGGCAGTCCACCCTCGGCAAGTCCACCGCGACCATGTGGGTCGCGAAGCAGCACGAACAACGGATGCGCGAGAAGACCGGACGGGGGGACGACCCCGAGTACGCACCAGTCGTGTACGTGCCCACCCCCGCCGGGACGACCACGAAGGGGATGATGACCGCGTTCTGCCAGTGGCTCGGCCTGCCCATCCACCGGCAGGCGACCGCACAGGACCTGACCGAACAGGTCGTGACCGTGCTCCGCACGATGGGCACGTCCATGGTCCTGCTCGATGAGATCCACAACTTGAAGACCCGCTCCAGCACCGGCGCGGACGCCGCGTCCGCACTGAAGGGGTTCGCTGAACGGCTCGACGCCGTTTTCGTGTACACCGGGATCGACCTGCCGTCCTCCGACCTGTTCACCGGCACCATCGGTGCCCAGCTCGCCGGGCGGGTCACCATGTACGAGATGCAGTCTTTCGGGGCGTCCACTCAGCAGCAAAGGGACGACTGGGCCGACCTGGTCGCCGCCATCGAAGACCTCATCCCCCTCGCGAAGCACAAGACCGGCACGCTCGAGGGCCTGGCCGGGTACCTGTTCGACAGGACCGGCGGGTCCATCGGGTCACTGCGTCTCCTCGTGTCCAAGGCAGCCCAGCTCGCCATGGACGACGGGACCGAGAAGGTCGACCGGGCCAAGCTCGACAGGGTCCGCATCGACCAGAACGCCGAAGGCCAGCTCCGCGCGACCACGACCACGCCCCCACGTTCTGGACGCGCAAAGCTGAAACGCGCCCAATGACCTTGACCCCGCTACCGGTCCCGACCCGTGTGTACGGCGGGGAGGGCGTGGACACGTACGCGCGACGCGCGGCGACCCGCAACGGCACGCAGGCACGGTGGATCGACAAGATGCTCTGGGAGACCGGGACCGCCCGGACGCTCTCACCCCACCACCCGGCACGCCTGCAGGCGTGGCGTGAACTCGGCGGGCTGCACGAGTCCGCGTTCACGACCCCGGACACCATCAACGGGGAATGGGTGACCGACCGGGACCTGTGCATCCAGTGCACGCGCGGCAACCCGGCGCACGGCCAGCTCCCCCGGGTGGGTCTCGTGTGCGTCCGTCACCGTCGCTGGCTCGGCGCACCAGGACAACCACGTCTCCACGCCCACCCAGAGCTGCTCACCGCGGAACGGCACTACCGGGCCCGGCTCGCGACTAGGGACGTCATGTTCGATTCACCACCCATGCTCGTCGGCGCCGAGTGCGCCCGGGTCGCCCTCTCCCCCAGCACCATCACTGCCCGACAGGACCGGGCCGGGCTGTCCCTGGACGCGGTCATCTACCCCGAACACGTCGCGTTCGCCCGCCTCGTCACCAGTCCCGGCCTGCTCACCTGGGTCACCGACCCGGGTACGGACCCCGCAGCCGTGCGGCGCCTCCTCGACGCTCGCGCTCGTCACGTCGTCCCCGAAGAAGGGAACAACGAGCCATGGCGCGCGTCCACCCGCTTGCAGACCATCCTGTTCCGCGTCCGCTCCTTCGCCCGCAACGCACCCCCAGGCGCCCCGGTCACTGATCCGTGGGGTCTGCTCCGCCACACAACCCTTGACACAGGCCCCGCGACCGACGGTCAGGCCCAGCGTTTGTGCGTCACGGCCGGGGCATCAACGACAGTCCCGACCAAGGACGCCCGCAACGCCGCCAGTTTGGGTGTCTCCACCGCGTAGTAGTCCCCACGTTCCCGGGCGTCCCCGAACCTGCCTCGGATCTCCCACAGGCCGAGCACAAACCCTGTCGGGATCATGTGCGGACCCAGGCGAGGGCCTGCGACAGCGAGCAGAAACGCCGGATGGTCCTCCGACGCCGTCCGGAAGGACGCAGTCACATCCGGGCCGAGCTGGGTACGCAACCGGGCGAACTGATTCACCGGCGGGGACCCCAGCATCTCCTCGACCGACCCCAACCCGTCCGGTCGCTGCACCTGAAACACCAGGATCCGAGTCCAGTCTGGCAGGACACCACGACGCGCTAGCACGACCCGATCCAGGGTGTTCCCCGAGTAGCGGAACCCAGGACGGCCACGAAACGCCAGCCCCTCCAATGCGTCGATCCCCTCGACCTCCGCGACCAAGCCTTCACCCAACGCCTCAGCGTCGGTCCCCCACGTGCCGTGGTCGGAGATCACATGAACTGTCGGCGGCTCACCGCGGTTCCACAGTTCCTGCACCCGCTCGTACGTGCCCGGGTTCGTGACCCGGAAGTCCTCCCCCGACGCAAGCCAAGACGAGTCCAGCACAGCGGGGACCGGACGGGCCGCCAACGCCGGGTGCGCGCCCACATGCAACATCCCCGGGATCGACGACGCCGAATCCGTGAGCGTGTACACGAGCCAGCGCGGATCAGGGACAACCACCACACCAGTTCACACGCAAACAGGATCCGGGACCAGCCGACTCGCCGTGCGCAGCCCCTACATTGCGGAGCCCGCCGGGTGCTCCGGTGGGACCGGGGCCTCATCCTCACGGAAGATGGCGGCCTGGGCTGCCAGGTAGGGGCGAAGGTCGATGATGGTTGCCCCATCCCCACCCGACAGTGCGGGCAGCTCACCTAGATCGCGGTCATTGGCCTGGGCGAGCCGGTGCGTGTGGTCTGCGACGAGCTGGACGAGGGTGCGAGCATCCTCCGGCGTCACCTCAATGCGAATGGCACCGTTCTCGGACTCAGCTTCGATCGCGTCCAGGTCTGCGACGAGGCGGTCGATCACATCAGCATCCAGGTTGCCGTCTCGCGCCGCCTCTAGGTACCGCGTGAGTGATGCGCTGTAGCGCTCAAAGCTGGGCGGGACCTCCACCGCGACCGCTGGACGGTGTGGTGACTTCCTGCGTTTCGCCCAGTACGCCACTCCTCCCGCCGCGGCCACTAAGGTGACGACCCCAACGCCGATGACGACGAGCCTCTGATCCTTCACCGCGGCGGACAGCCTCTCGGCCAGCTCCTGAGGAGCATCCTCAGGGACCCTCTCCTTGAGATGCTTCACGATCTGCCCACCGTGGTCGCGCACCACGCCACCCCACCGGACAAGCTCCCCTGACGCCAGCCGGTCCGCGATGTCTGTCGGAATGTCGAACTGGGGTTGGATCGTCGGCATCGGCCCTCCTGATGGATCCGGGGTCGGCCTCAGCTCAGCTGGCGAGGCTGACGCTGATGCTACTGCCCTCGCCGTATGCCAAGCGGGCGCGTCCGGGACGGGCGGTTGATCCTAGGTCTGTCAGAGGGCCCGGCCACCATGTCACTGAGGAGACAGGTGCGCCGATTACTCCAGGTGTGCGCCAACGAAGCAGGTCGGCGTGGCCAGGCAAGAAGCCACTTGGACGGACGGATAGGGTCACAACGTGAACGATGGCGTAACGAGCACACAGACGAAGTCGATGTTTGACGCGCTCACCGTGGGGGCGACCGTCACCGGGCTCGCCGGTCCGCAGCCCGTGCAACTGATCGCGGTTGAACGCCTCACCGACGACTCCGCGAACGTGGCCTACCGCACGGATACGGGCATCGTGGAGAAGATCGTCTTCGCCGACAACCTGAACCACGTCCGGTCGGTCAGCGCGGGGCTGGCGTTCACGTTCGACGCTGACCCGAACGCGTTCCTCCTGGCAGCCGAGGCACGAAGGATGAGCCTTGCGCACCTGTTCGATCCCCTCGCTGCACTCGGCACCAGCGATGTGCAACCGTTGCCGCACCAGCTCCGTGCCGTCTACAAGACGATGCTGGACAAACAACCGTTGCGCTACGTCCTCGCGGACGACCCCGGTGCGGGCAAGACCGTCATGGCCGGCCTACTCATCAAAGAGCTTCTCCTGCGCGGCGACGCGGCGAACGTCATGGTCGTCGCCCCCGGTGTCCTGGCGGACCAGTGGGATGAGGAGATGCGGACCAAGTTTGGGCTTCAGTTCGAGGTCCTCACCCGGGACAAGGTCACCCACGAGGGAAACCCGTTCGCGAGGGGCGGGTTGTGGTTGGCCCGCCTGGATGTGCTCTCCCGGAACAGCGAGGGGATCCTGGACAAGGCGTGCGACGTGGACTGGGACCTGATCATCTTTGACGAGGCCCACAAGCTGTCCGCGTCCGTGTGGGGCACTGCGGTCAACAAGACCAAGCGGTACCAGATGGCGGAGGAACTGGGGAAGCACACCCGCAACTTGCTTCTCATGACTGCGACGCCGCACTCCGGCAAGGAGGACCAGTTCCAGTTGTTCATGGCACTGCTGGACTCCGACCGGTTCGAGGGAGTCGCCAGGGAGGGCACCCGCAAGGTAGACGTCTCCGACCTGATGCGACGACTCATCAAGGAAGACCTGCGCACCTTCGATGGGAAACGCCTCTTCCCGCGGCGATTCGCATCCACCGTCGAATATGAGTTGACGCAGCCGGAGAAGGACCTGTACACCGCAGTCACGGACTACGTGCGGGAAGAGATGAATCGGGTCGATGAGACCAACACCGACGGTCGCCGCCGCAACGCGGTCGGGTTCGCCCTCACCACGCTGCAACGTCGCCTCGCGTCCTCCCCGGCAGCGATCCACCGGTCCCTCGAACGTCGCCGCAACAGGCTGAAGTCCGAACTGGGGGAAGCCCGGCTCCGGCCCAAGACGATCAGCGACGACGTGGACATCCCGGACTGGGACGACCTGGAAGACCTCACGGACGAGGAGCAGCAGGCGCTCGAAGAACGTGCGGTCGCCGGCGCCACAGCATCCCGAACCCCGGAGGAGCTGGAGACTGAGATCGCCGTCCTGGACCAGCTCATCGTGAAGTCCACCACGGTGAAGACCTCGCCCACGTACGCCAAGTGGGACGCGCTGCGGGACACCCTCGACGACACCGAGGAGATGCGTGACGACACCGGGGCCCGCCGCAAGGTCATCATCTTCACCGAACACAAGGACACCCTCGATGACCTCGTGACCCGCCTGACCCAGTACCTAGGACGTGACGACGCCGTCGCCACGATCCACGGTGGGACCAGGCGGGAGGACCGGAAGAAGGCCAAGGAGACGTTCGAGCAGGACGAGCAGTGCATCTTCCTCATCGCGACCGACGCTGCAGGTGAGGGCGTGAACCTGCATCGCAACGCGCACCTGCTCATCAACTACGACCTGCCGTGGAACCCGAACCGGATCGAACAACGGTTCGGCCGGATCCACCGCATCGGTCAACCGAACCCCTGCTTCATGTGGTCCCTTGTCGCTCAGGACACCCGCGAGGGCGACGTGTACATCCGGCTCCTGGAGAAGATGGAGACCCAACGTGCAGCGCTCAACAACGACCGTGTCTACGACGTCCTCGGCCAGCTGTTCCAGGGCAACGCCCTGCGCGACCTCATGGTTGCCGCGATCCGGGAAGCGAACGGCCCCGAACGGCAACGCTACCTAGAGGAAGTCATTGACCCCAAGATCGCCGAAGGGATCCCCGAGCTGTTACAGGCGAACCAGCTCGTTCCTTCCAGCCTTGACCAGGGCGAGATCGACGAGATTCGGCGCGACATGGAACGCGCCGAGGCTGCTCGTCTGCAACCACACCACGTGGAAGCGTTCTTCCACCGGGCGTTCGCGGACGTCGGCGGACAACTGCGGATGCGGGAGAGCCACCGGTTCGAGATCCGAACCGTCCCTGCGGTGATCAAGGAACGAGACAGGATCACCGGCTACGGGCAACCCGTCGTGAACTCCTACCACCGCGTTGCGTTCGACCCGAAGTACGTGAAGGCTCCTGGGAACAACCACGTCGCCACGCTCCTGCACCCCGGTCACCCATTGCTGGCTGCAACCCTGAGCGTCACCACCGACCGGCACCACGACGCGCTCCGCCGCGGCGCGGTCCTAGTGGACCGGGCCGACCTCAACACTCAACCGTACGTCGTCTGCCTGCTCGAGCATGACGTCACCGACGGACGCACTGGACGTGACGGCCAACCGTGGGTGCTCTCCAGACGCGCCCAGTACGTACGGGTGGACCCGGACGGGACGATCAGCCCACTGGACGGCTCACCCATCCCGAACTACGACCCCACCAGTGACGACGAACGTGAAGCGGCGCAGCAGATCCTCACAGAGTCGTGGGCCAACGCGGCCGACTTGAACACCCGGGTCGTCCGCGAAGCGTCCGTCACGCTCGCCCGCCAGCACGCAGAGACGGTCACCCAGCGCACGATCGCCCAGGTGGATAAGACCGAACGACTCGTCCGGGACCGGCTCACCCGGGAGATCAACTACTGGGACCAGCGTGCGTTCGAGCTCGCGGAACGGGAACGCGCAGGCAAGAAGACTCGACTGCCTGCCTCTCAGATGCGTCAACGGGCCGAGGCTCTCTCCCGCCGGCTCGACCGGCGCCTGGCCGACCTCGACAAGGAACGTGACATCTCCGTCCGCCCACCCCGCGTGACCGGCGCCTGCCTCGTCATCACCCAAGGCTGGCTCGACGCCCAGGTCGACCCCGAAGCCGCAGAGCACCGCGCGAAAGAGACCATCCGTATCGAACGGCTCGCCGTCGACGCAGTCCTGCGGGTCGAGAACACCCTCCGTCACGACCCAACGGAAATGCCGCACAAAAACCCCGGGTACGACATCGAGTCCCAGACCCCGGACGGGTTGGACTTCATCGAGGTGAAGGGACGGGTCAGCGGTGGCACCACCTTCGTGTTGACTAGGCAGGAAGCCGTCACCGCGCTCAACAAGGGCGACAGATCCGTGCTCGCGCTCGTGCGCGTCGGTGACGACGACACGACCACCGTCCGATACCTCCGACACCCCATCACCCAACCCATCGACCCCCGAGCAGCCCGCGTCGAGTTCGACTGGGACCCATTCTGGAACGACGCCACAGAGATGAGCCAGCAGTGACCGACAGCACCCCTCGCAAGAGAAAACTCATCGAAGTCGCCCTACCGCTCGAGGAGATCAATGCCGCGTGCAAGGCCGACAAGGAGCGCGGCGTCGGCACTCTCCGCAACATCCACAAGTGGTTCGCCCCCATGCCTCTCCCCGCTTGGCGTGCGCTGCTGTTTGCCGCATTGGTCGATGACCCCGAGGACGACAACCAGCGCGTGTACCTGCTCGACCTGATCAAGCGGCTGGTGGCAAAACGGGCCGACCTTCCTGCCTCAGCGGACCTGGATGAAGCGAAGGCGCTCGTGGCCCGGGCCTACCCACAAGGGACCCCGACAGTATTCGACCCGTTCTGTGGTGGGGGTTCGACGCTCGTCGAGGCACAGCGGCTCGGGCTGGAGACGTTTGGTAGCGATCTGAACCCGATTCCGACGCTCATCTCGCGCACCCTCACCCAGTTGCTGCCCCCGGCCTACGGGCGTCAACCCCTTCATGGGGAGGCGCACACGGCCACGAAGGTGCGGGGGAAGTCCAGCGCCCCGGAGACCCTTGCGTTGGGCGACTCAACGACCGTGCGTCGAACCTATGTCGGTTACGAGGGCATCGTTCGCGACGTGTCGCACTACGCAGAGGAGGTGATGCTCGCTGCTTGGGATCGAGTCGCTCCGCACTACCCGATGGCGGCCGGAGAGAAGCCGCTCGCGTGGCTTTGGGCTCGTACGGCCACGTGCCCCAACCCCACATGCGGGGTTGAGACAGTCTTGACCACGTCCTGGTGGTTGTCCAAGAAGAAGGGTGACCTCGCATGGATCGAACCCTCAGTGGATGAGGGTGTCGTGGCCATTAAGGTCGTCAGTAATCAACGGTCTGGTGGCCCAACGGAGGCCACAAAGTCGGCGCGTGGCGCAACGTTCCGGTGCCTGGGATGCAGCAATCCTGTGAAGGACACGGACCTGGACAAGCAGGTACGTGCTGGTGGCCTCGGATTGCGCATGACGGCCGTGGTCGCGGAGGCAGCCGGCCGCCGCTACTACCGGGAACCGACGCAGGAGGAGGTAGTCGCCGCCCAGTCGGTAGACCTCTCAGGCGTTGACGTACCCGATTCAGTTCCTGCATCCGATGGGGGCAGCCGGAATCGGTTTGGTCTCGCCACACAAGCGGATCTCTACCTCCCACGCCAGATGCTCACCTTATCCGTGATGAGCGACCTCATCCGCAGCACGCGTTCGCGCGTCATGGACGACGGTGGAGACGAGCAGTGGGCCGACCTCATCACGACGATGCTCGGACTTGCTCTCGGAGGGCTGGCAATCACGGGCTCGACCCAGACGCGCTGGCGCGATCGCGTCACAGGCCCATCAAAGGCAGAGCCTGCGTTCGGGCGGAACGACCTACCCGTGACATGGGACTTTGCTGAGACCTTCTTCATGGGCGGCGCCGTCGGAGATTGGCTCAACATCGTGCGGCGCGTCACGGCAGCCACGAAGTACACCGCACATGGGGCCGGAATCGTCGTCCGTGCGGATGCCCGGACGAGCGCTCTCCCAAGTCCTGGCCTGGTGGCGACAGATCCCCCCTACTTCGACGCCATCGCGTACGCAGACCTGTCTGACTACTTTTACGTGTGGCACCGACGGGCGCTACGGGACATCCACCCAGACCTCTACCAGACGGTCGCAACGCCCAAGACGGGCGAGCTCACAGCCCTACCGAGCCAGCATGGGAGCAAGCGTGATGCTGCTCGCACGTACTTCATCGACGGGTTCACGGAAACCTTCGAGAACTTGAAGAAGTCTGCACACCCAGACCTCCCGATGCTCGTTGTGTATGCCTCGAAAGAACAAAAGGGAGGGCGCGACGAGGAAACCCGTTGGTCCTCCATCCTGACGGCCATGATGCGCGCAGACCTGGAGATCGTGGGCACCTGGCCTATCCATGGCACTGGCTCCACACGCATGATCGGACTCGGGGCTAATGCGGTTGCAAGCTACATCGTGATGGTCTGCCGCCCTCGCGACCTTGCCGCAAATACGTCGAGCGTGACCGATTTCAATCGGGCTCTCCGCCGTGAACTCGGTCCTGCCATCCGGGACCTCCAGGCGGCCTCGATCTTGCCCGTTGATCTTGCACAGGCGGCCATGGGACCAGGCATGCAGATCTTCTCGCGCTACCGCGCGGTGCTAGATCAGTCTGGTCGTGCGGTTCCGGTCGAGCAGGCCCTGCACCTGATCAACGCCGCGCTGTCCGAGGTTCTGGACGAGCAGGAGGGTGAGTTGGATCCTGAGTCACGCTTCGCCGTCCGCTGGTGGGAGTCGCACGCGTGGAGCAGCGCCTCGTTTGGGGAGGCGGACAAGACCGCTCGACCTTTGGGAATCAGCGTCGATGACGTGGTGCGGGCTCAGGTTGCTAGTAGTCATGCCAACCGGGTCCAGTTGAACGGCGATGGTGCGCTCGACCGAGCTTGGACGCCGGGCAGGGACAGTGCCCCGACTGCCTGGGAGGCTGTGCATCACTTGGCCGATCGTTTGATCGACGGTGGTGGCGAGTTGGAGGCAGCCAAGCTGATGGCCCGGCTCGGTCCGTTGCAGGACTCAACGATGGCGCTCACATACCGACTGCACGACATTGCGGCAAAGAAGGGCCGCACGGTCGATCAGGAGAGGTACAACGCCCTGATCAACTCATGGGCCGAGCTGGTGAGGCTCAGCGGCGACGGTGCCACGACGATGGAGGAGCTGTTCTGACATGGCTGGGTTGACGAACAAGGAACGGGTCGGGCGCGCCATTGACCTGGTCGCCGAGGGGCTTGGTCCCTGGATGGTCACGTTGCTCGAAGGGAAGTACGGGAATGACTGGGCGACCGTCGTGGGTCAGACCGCTGGGTTGACTGGTCGTGACTCCACGCCGAAGGTCGCTGACCCGGCGTACTTGTTCTGGGCGTTCGACAAGCAGTGGCATGCCGTGTTTAAGGATGTCCTGTCGTACGAGGACAAGCGTGCGGCGTCGGCGTTGTGGGACGCCCGGAAGGAGTGGGCGCACGGAGAGAGGATCAGCTCGGAGAGGACCGAGCGGGTTCTCATGGACGGTGAGCACCTGCTGCGGTCGATCGGTGCGGTGGAGCAGGCGGACAAGGCTGATGAGATGCGCCGGGAGTACCGGCGGATCATTTTTGAGGAGGACCAGAAGCGCCTACAGCGTGCCCGTGAGAAGGCGCTTTCGGTGCAGGTGGACTCGGCGGGTCTGCCGGCGTGGCGGGACGTGGTCGAACCTCATGACGATGTCGCTCTTGGCACGTTCGAGCTGGCTCAGTTCGCGGCTGACCTGCGGCAGGTGCACCAGGGGATCGCGTCTGCGGAGTATGGCGACCCTGCGGAGTTCTTCGGTCGCACGTACCTGACGCGTGGTCTGCGGTATCTGTTGGAGCAGGCCGTGAAGCGTTTGACGGGGACTGGTGGGGAACCGGTCTTGGACCTGATGACGACGTTCGGTGGCGGCAAGACACACTCCCTGCTGGCGGTGTACCACGCCGCTTCGGGGGCGTCTGCGGACGACCTGCCGGGTATGCGCGACATCCTGGACGGGTTGGGGGTGGCTGAGCTGCCGACCGGTGTGAACCGTGCGGTGCTGGTCGGGAACGACATTTCCGTTCTAGGGTCCGAGAAGGCTGACGGGACCGTCGTGAACACGATGTGGGGTGAGCTCGCGTACCAGCTTGGTGGCCGTGAGGGCTACCAGATGTTGGCGCGGTACGACGAGAAATCCGTCCCGCCGACGACCACTGACCTCGCGAAGGTGCTGTCGACGTTCGGTCCGTGCATCGTCCTGGTGGATGAGTGGGTCGCGTACCTGCGCCAGTTGTGGTCGTTGGAGCAGACCCCACCTGGTGGGACGTTCGATGCGCACATGACGTTCGTCCAGTCGTTGACCGAGGCGGTGAAGTCGGTCCCGAACGCGCTCTTGGTGGTGTCCCTGCCTGCGTCGGACGTGGTGCGGGACATGCCGGCTGCGGAGACTCCGATCGAGAACGAGCACGAGATCGGCGGCACTGCCGGTTTGGAGGCGTTGCGGCACCTGCGGTCGGTGATCCACCGGCTCGAGTCCGCGTGGCAGCCAGCCACGATCGAGGAGTCGTTGGAGATCGTCCGACGACGCATCTTCAAGCCGTTCGGTCGGGAGCAGGACGCCGCCCGTGACCTGGTGGTGCAGAAGTTCATGGACCACTACCTGCGGTATGCGTCCGACGTTCCGAGCGAGGTCATGCAGCCGGGATACCGATCCGTGATGCGAACCGCTTACCCGATCCACCCCGAGCTGTTCGACCGCCTCTACAAGGACTGGTCCACCCTCGAGCGGTTCCAGCGGACCCGTGGCGTGCTGCGGCTCATGGCGACCGTCGTGGCCGCTCTTTGGAGCAGCGGTGACAAGTCCCCGATGATCCTGCCCGCGCTCGTCCCGTTGGACAACGCCAAGGTCATCGACGAGCTCACGAACCACCTCGACGATGCCTGGAAGCCGATCGTCGACGCGGACATTGCTGGTGAGACCTCGACCGCGAACCTCATCGACAGCGAGATCAAGATCCTCGGCAAGACCATGGCGACGAAACGCGCCGCCAGGTGCGTGTTCATCGGGTCAGCCCCGATGGCGAACCTGCGGCAACGGGACGGCAGCAACGCCCCCGTACGCGGCATCGAGCAGAAGCGAGTCGTGCTCGGGTCCACCTACCCGGGAGACAACCCGGCCCACGTCACCGACGGGCTACGCCGGCTCGGGGATCAGGGCAAGTACATGAACCGAGACCAGGACCGGTACTGGCTCTCGCTGCAGCAGACCGTCGCCCAGATCGTCCAGGAACGAGCAGACTCCTACCACGACGAGCAGGTCTTCGACGAGCTCGCCGCCGTGGTACGGCAGGAAACCGACAAGGGCCTGTTCCAACGGGTTCACCGGTTCCCACCCACCAGTGGTGACGTGGAGGACGATCCAGGGATCGGACTTGTCATCTTCGGGCCCGACCGGGCGTTCTCAAAGCGCGCGAAGTCCACCGCCGAAGGAGAAGCCCTCGCGTTCCTGAACAAGCGCGGCACGAACGCGAGGATCCACAAGAACAGCCTCGTCTTCCTGGCCCCCGAGGTGGACCGGGTCGACGTGCTCCTGAACGCCGTCCGCCAACGCATGGCGTGGGAGTCGATCCTGGCGAACAAGGACTCGCTCAACCTGGACCAGCACAACATCAAGGTCGCTGAGTCCCGGGTCGCCCAGTCCAAACAGACTGTCGCGGGCTCCATCCGTGAGGCATACCGGTGGATCCTCGTTCCGACACAGGAGCCTGGCTCCGCCGAGATCGACATCGAACCGATCCTCATGAACGGGGACGGGACCCTGGCCGAGCGTGTGACGAAGAAGGCCGACAGCGGCGAGTTCGTCGTCCGCTCCTTCTCACCCTCACTCCTGCGGTTGCAGATCGACCGGTTGAACCTGTGGAAGGACAAGCCATACGTCCCGATCGACGTGCTCACCGGGTACTTCAGCCAGTACGTCTACATGCCCAAGGTCACCCAACCCAGAGTCGTCATTGACTGCGTCTGGCACCTGGACGAGGTCCTCAGCATCGACCTTGACGGGTTCGCCTACGCAGACGCGTACGACGACGGACGGTTCACCGGGCTCACGACTACCAAGCCGGCCGCTGTCCGGCAGGGCGGCCTTCTCGTCGCCCCCGACGCTGCGGCGCAGCAGATCGAGCAGGACACGAAGCCTGACGACACACCCCCGACCGACGAGGATGACCCGAAGGACCCGACCCCACCGGGCGGTGGAGGCACCAGTCCCACTCCGGGACCTGGCGGCGGTGCAACATCGCCCGCACCAGTGCCCACGCGGTTCCACGCCACGAAGAGCCTTACCAGTGATCGCGTCGTGCGCGACGTCGCCCAGATCTACGAAGAGATCGTGTCCCACTTCGTCTCCAGCGGCGTCGAGGTGAGCGTCACCATCGACGTTGAGTCGGACCAGCTCGACAAACTGTCGGCCGACCAGCGAACCGCGATCCGGGAGAATCTCAACACTCTCGGGTTTAGCGACGACGACTGGTCCATGGGCTAGGCGGCAACGAGATGCTATCCAAGCGCCGCAAGGCCCCAACGCAGTCAGTCGTGCCGCCATACGACCGAGCCGCCGAAGAGGCGGTATCGCGCGAGATTCTGGAGCAGGCGCGGTGGATGTTCGACCAAGACGAGAAACGGCATGACAACGCGCAGGCCAGGGCCGCGGTGGTCCTCACGCTGACAGCAACTGCGGTCGGCCTGCTCATCCAGATCATCCCGGAGACCCTGTCCTGTCCCGACAAGGCCGGGCTTGGTCTCGTCCTGCTCGCGGCAGTCACAACGGTGATCTGCTGCGTCATGGTTCTTCGTCCCCTGAACAGGAAGGACGGGATGCCGTCGGTCGATCAGCTCCGCAAGTTCGCTGCTCGACACAACGCCCAAGACCGAATGCCCGTGCCCGCGACCCAGTTCGCGGTTGACCTTCTCCGAGCGGGTGAGCTGACTAAGCCTTCACCGCTTAACGTCTCACGGGACCATGCGAACGATCGGATGGAGTGGCTAGGTCGAGCGTACGTGTCCTTTGGTCTCATGTTTGGGGCCGCTGTCATCATGCTCGGGCTACAAGAGTTCATCTAGAAGCGGAGGTCGCGACGTGCCTGATGAAGAGAAGAAGAAGGATGAGCCCAAGGCGAAGACCGCCGGCTCGGACGAACGCGTGGAGCCGTGGGAGTCGAAGTACGAGTCCATTCGAGGGAGCGGTGCTCCAGATGGCCGGAACGAACAGAAGGAGAGACAGCAAGATGAGTGACCAACGCGACAACAAGCGGTGGCGCCGAGCAGACGGCGAGCAGGACGAGCCACCCCAGAGAGTCGAGACCCAGGACTCCGAGTACGACACGATCCGTAAGGACCGTGACGGGAACCAGCGCGACGGCGACGACCAGCGCAAGTAGTCCTGCGGACGACCAGAACCTCGCGTTGCTGCACCTACGAAGTGGACAGGTTGAGTGAGACGCCACACCGCCAGTGCGTCCCGCTCAATCTGTCCACTGGCAGGTCAGATAGGTCATCTTGAGTGAGACCGGACAGCCACTCCCCTCATGGGGACGGGTATCAGCGACCCGGCTTCCGCAGCAACCGGCGCGGGAGCGGCCAGCGCGGGATCTGCTCGGTGAAACGAACGTAGTCATCGCCGAAGCGTCGATGCAGCCGCGGCTCCTCATAGAGATGCACGGTCAGGTTGAAACATGTCGCGACGATGGCGCCGTATGCCAGGATCCGCGGACTGCGCCATAGCACTGCCTGCCCGGCGATGACCGACAACACCCCCACGTACTGCGGGTTCCGCGTATACCGGTACAACCCGGTGGCCACCAGGTCCTCGGTCTCGGCGACGGGCGCGGGTGTCCCCCGTGCGCGGACGAACCGGACGAAGCAGTCCGTCACGATCGCGCTACCGCCGAGAACAAGCCCCGAACCGAGGATCCGTGACAGCGGGCCGCTCGGAAGGTGTGGCGAGGCCTCCCCTCGCACCTGCCACGGCAGCACGCCGGCCACCATCCCGGGCGCGGCGAACGCGAAGACTGTGGTGGTGATCGCCGCTGTGCGCTTCTGCACCGCTGGTCCCTCCGGCCGGAGGGGTAGGTTAGCACGGCATCAGCGGGGTTCGGCGGTCCTGCTGCGCCGGGTTCGCCCCGCTCCCCCGGATGACGTCAGCGGTCTCCAGCGTCGCGCCCAGGTAGTCTCGATCAATGGATCACCTCACCCCGAACCCGGATCTGTACAACGTCGCTTACCAGGCCGAGGACTTCCAGGGCATGCCCTACCGCTACGTGGGTTCCTCCGGCCTGCGCTCCCCCGCGATCGGCCTGGGCACGTGGAAATTCGGCTTCCCCGACACCGGAGACGGTGCCCGCTCCGATGAGCAGACCGCCCTGCAGATTCTGGACCGCGCACACGAGCTGGGCGTGCTGTTCTGGGACACGGCGAACCGTTACAACGCCGCCTCGGGCAACTCCGAGCGGATCATCGGCCGGTGGCTCAGCGCAAACCCCGGCCGCCGGCGGGACGTGGTGCTGGCCACCAAGACCCATGGCGGTATGGACGGGTACACCCCGAACCACTCCGGGCTGTCCCGGCTGCAGATCACCGAGTCGGTCAAGGCCTCCTTGGCGCGCTTGCAGACCGACTGGATCGACGTGCTCTGGTTCCACCGGTTCGACCCGGTGGTCCCCATCCAGGAGAGCCTGGAAACGGTCGCCGACCTCGTCAGCCAGGGCAAGGTGCACTACCTGGCGGTCTCGAACTTCACCGCCGATCAAGTGCGCGCCTACCTGGAGGTCAGCGAAGGCATCTCCCGGCGAACCCGGCCGATCGCGGTGCAGAACCGCTTCGACCCGTTGAACGGTGAGGTGCTGCCCGGGGTTCTCCAGGTGTGCGCCGACCAGGGCCTGGCATTCGTGCCGTACTCCCCCTTGGCCCAAGGGCTGCTCACCGACCGCTACCTCGATGCCGACGCGGTCGGCCCCGGAGACCGGCTGCACGATGAGGGTATCGAGATCGACCCCGCTCAGATCGCGGTGGTGCGCCAACTCGGCGAACTCGCACAATCCTGGGACCTGCAGGTCAGCCAACTCACCCTGGCCTACCTCCTCACGTTGCCGGGAATGGGCACCCAGATCCCGAGCAGTTCGACCCCGGCCCAGTTGGAGACCAACGCGTCCGCCGGCCGGGTGCACCTGTCCGAGCGGCAATGTGACGCCGTCGCCCGGGTTCTGGGCCGGGAGGACTAGAACCCGCGACGGCGATCGGGGCATTCGTAGGCACCATCAGGAGCCCCGTACCGGCAAAGCAGTTCCGCGCCAAACCGGGCGAGTTCGGCCCGCACCGACTCCGGTTCGAGGACCTCGACGGTCGCGCCCCATCCGGCGAGGCGCTCGGCGATCGACAGCGGCAGGTGGGCCGCCAAGCGGACGCGCACGCGCCCGTCCCCGGAGGTCTCGAGCAGTTCGCAGTGCCGGCCGAACTGGCGCTCGAGGACGGGGAGCGCGCGGGCCGGCGCGAGCACCGTCGCGGCGACGCCCGAGCGCAGGTGCTCCACCTCCTCGACCACCTGCTCCCACTCCCGGCCCAGATCCAGGCCCGCCGGCCGGGCCGCCGCCTCCGTCAGCATGGTCGCCTCGCGGATCCGGTCCACCCGGAAGGTGCGCCGGCCATGTTGGGTTCCGGCGACGAGGTACCCGACGCCGCCCTTGTCGACGAGCCCCCACGGGTCCACCGTGCGCGTGGCCGCCGCGTGGGTGCGGCCCTCGTACTCGAGCAAGAGTCGGCGGCGGCCGACGACAGCCTCTTGCAGCGTCTCCAGGACTGGCGGCCGTGCCCGGCCGTCCGCGCCCCATCCGGCGGTGTCGGCGGTCACGGCGTCGGCGGCGGCCGCGGAGTCCGCACGGAAGGTTCCGGAAGGGCGCGCCACGCCTTGGCGAGGTCGTCGGCGTAGAAACTGATCGTGGCGAATCCCCGGAACATCGGTCTGTTGGCCGCAAACGGGGACACGTCCAAGAAGTGGGGCAGGCCGGACCGAGCGGTCCCTTACGCGGGCTGGTTGCTGACCGCAGGAGGGCTCGTGATCATTCCGATCGCCCTCGTGGTCGAGGGGCCTCCCCCAACCCTGGACGCCCCGGCAGTCGCTGGTTATCTATGGCTGTCCCTGATGGGCGCACTCATCGCCTACGTGCTCTGGTTCCGCGGCGTCGGGCGCCTCCGCGCCGGTGCGGTGTCATTCCTGCCACTCATCTCGCCGCTCGTCGCGGCCTTCCTCGGCTGGGCCCTCCTGGGCGAGAAACTCACCCAGGTTCAACTTGTCGGCTTCGCGATCGCCTTGATCGCCGTCTCGGCCGCGCAGCGGACCTCCCCACGCCCTGCCCGCCACGAAGAACTCGCCCCCAGAATGGAGCTGCAGCGATAAAGATCCTCATCATCGGTGGCACCGGCAGCGCCGGCTCCCGGATCGCCCGTGAGGCGCTCGAGCGCGGACATGGCCTGACCATCGCGTCCAGGAGCGGCCGACCCGGTGAGTTCGGCGGGCACGAGCGCGTGGAGACCGTCCGACTTGACTCCGCCGACGTGGATGCGGTGGCCTCCCGCGCCGAAGGTCATGACGTCGTCGTCGGTGCGACCCGCCCTGCTGCGGGCATGGAGGGCGACATCATCGACCTCACCCATGGACTGGCGACCGGGATTCGCCACGCCGGCAGCCGGCTGCTCGTGGTCGGTGGTGCCGCGCCCCTGCGCCTACCGGGATCAGGGCGCCGGGTGCTCGACGACCCGCACTGGGTGTCGTCGGAGTTTCGGGCCGTCGCGATCGCGAGCAACCGCCAGCTGGAGGTCCTGAGTGAGTACACCGACGTCACCTGGACCTACCTCGCGCCCGCGGCACACTTCGCACCTGGTAGCCGCACCGGTCGGTACACCCTGGCCGAGGCGGAACTCGTCATCGCACCCGATGGGGCCTCGGTGATCTCGATGGAGGACTACGCCCTCGCACTGGTCGATCTGGCCGAGCGCCCCACCGACCTGCACAAGGTTCTGGCCGTCGGCCCGGGCTAGCCACCAGCGGCGAGCGCCCAGCCGCCAGCGGTGCTCAGTTGCGCCAGTAGTTGTTCGCCGCCGCCACCGTGGCGAACTCCACCGCCACCACGTGCGCGGCGGCAGTCAGCGAGTCCGGGTTGGTGGCGTAGCCAGGACGAAGCAGTTGACGGACGCCGGCGTCGGGCTGCATGGCACCGACGGTCTTGCGGGCCAGCATGATCGCCAACTCGCGGCCCTGCTCGGGCGTATCGGTGATGAGTGTGTTGTCCGGTACCAGGGCCACAGCCGCCTCCATGTGTGCATCGATGGGTCGAGGACCGTTGAAATGGCCCCGGTTTCGCAGCCTAGTGCTGGTCACGGCATTCTTCTAGGTCAACTTGTGAAAACTCCGGGCGTGGCGCTCGGAGGTAAGCCGGCCGCGGACCTCCAGGGGGTGGCCGGACCGTCTCAGGTTCCGTCGTCGCCGGCTTCCTCATGCAGTGCCTGCAGCCACTCGCCCCAGAACGCTTTCCAATGCGCCACAGCGGCCGGACCGGGCAGGTTGCTGTGCGTGACGCTCACCCGGACCTGGCCGTCCGGGCGCGGGTCGAAGGTGAACAGCACCACACCCTCGTCCACCCCGAGCCGTACTGCCTTCGAGGTCGGTTTGGATCGCAGTGCGGAGGCCAACCCGCCGAGCAGATCGGCGCGGTCGGACTCATCGAGCAGGCCCGCGCGCAGTGCGGTGCCGTCCAACGGCAGGGTGCGTGAGACGCCCGCCTCGAAGGAGCCATCAGCGCGTTGATGAGCCGCTCGTATCCCGGTGATCCGTTCATACCCGACCGTCACCGCTTGCGCCCACCAGCCGCTGATCTCGTGATCCTGCTCCAGGAACGTGGCGATCGCGGCGTGTGCCGCGCCACGGCCCGGACCGGCGTCGATCACCTCGCGCCACTGGTTCCAGGTGCGGCCGGTGCGTTCCACGACCTGCTCGTCGCTGTGCTGGGGCTGGTGTACCCAGCCGGGTTCGCCGGCGGCCGGCGGCAACCTCCGGCGGGCGGCGCCGTGCTTCTGCCCGGTCTTGGCCATCCGTTCGCGGACACGCCGTGGGAAAGGTTCCTGCTTGGTCATGATGAGCCCCTTTCGCGGATACCGGGGCGGTGCCGCGTTCAGCGTGCGCAGGGGCTAGGCAGGTACTGAGCGCGGGCAGGTGCACCAGTCGGCGTCGGCGACCTGGGCACGGACCTCGGCTACGTGATCTCCGCAGCCCTCCCACGTGGTCTTGCGACAACGCGCGCACTGGACCGGCTTGCACATGAACATCGGCTCCTTACCTCGGGTCCACCCAGCCTAGTAGCGCCTGCGGGATGGGTCCTGCGGTGCGGCCACTACTCCCCCACCTGGCCGTCGGCGTCGCCCAGGTGAGCCGCGGGACGCTCGAAGGCCCCGGTGCCGCCACGCTGCCAGGGCTGCAGGCCGCCCAGGGGCCGGTAGTTCACGCCCACGGCGTCCAGACGCTCCAGGTGCCCGATCAAACGGGGTGTGAATTCGTCCCAGGTGCGCCCGGCCGGGTCGGACCAGGCGACCTCGGCGTGGGCGCAGGCGCGCGGGAACAGGTGGTACTGCGCCCGGCGCATCGTGGGGATGTACTCGGTCCACACGTTGGCCTGCGTGCCCAGGATCTTTTCACTGTGCTCCGGTGGCACACCCTCGAGGGGGTCGAAGGCATAGACCTTCTCGACCGGCAGGTGTCCGCCGATGCTGTACGGCTCGTCCGGATCGTTGCTCTGGTAGTAGTCCAGGTACAGGTGGGAGGTCGGGACCATGACCACCTCTCCCCCGGCGCGGGCGGCCTCGACCCCGTACCCGGCGCCTCGCCAGGCCATCGTGACCGCACCGTCGAGGTGACCCTCGTCGTTGATCTCGTCCCACCCCACCAACACCCGGCCACGCTCGGCCAACCAGTCCCGCACCTGCCGGGTGAACCAGTTCTGCAGATGGGAGGCATCGGGCAGTCCGCGGCGTTCGGCGAGCGCGGCGGCGGCCCGGCTGGCCAGCCACTCGGTGCGGGGGGCCTCATCGCCGCCGGCGTGGATGTAGCGGGAGGGGAAGACGTCCAGCAATTCGGTGAACACCGAGAAGACGAACTCCATCGCCTCATCGGACAGGTTCAGCACCTCATCGAAGATGCCGAAGGTGTCGGCGACGGTGTGCCCTTCCCCGGGGTTGTTGCTCAGTTCGGGGTAGGCGGCCAGGACGGCGCGCACATGGCCCGGGAAGTCCAGTTCGGGCACGATCTCGATGCCGCGCTGGGCGGCGTAGGACACCAGTGAGCGGAGTTGGTCCTGGGTGTAGTAGCCGCCGTGCGGGGTTCCGTCGCCGTCCTCAGCCCCAGGTCTGCGAGTCTGGTGCCGGGTGCTGCCTACCTCATGCAACCGGGGGTGGGACTTCGACTCCATCCGCCACCCCTGGTCCTCGCTCAGGTGCAGGTGGAAGACGTTGTACTTGTGCATCGCCAGGAGGTCGATGAAGGAGTACAGGTCCGCGAGTGGCATGAAGTGCCGGCCCACATCGAGCATCAGTCCGCGCCAGGCGAATCGCGGGGCATCCGTGATCGTCACCGCGGGGACCTGCCACTGGGCGCCGACGGGCGCGGGCCGGTACACCGCCGCCGGCAGCAGTTGTCGCAACGTCTGGACCGCCCAGGTCAGGCCCCGGTGATCTCCGGCGTGCACGTCGATCCCGTCGCCGGTCACCTCCAGCCGGTAACCCTCGTCCGGCAGCGACTCGTCCCGGTGCAAGCGAAGCGCGCCATCATCCCTGCCGGGCAGGTCCAGGCCGGTCCCGGGCGCCAGCAGGCGGCGGACGACGGCGGCCCACTCCCTGGGGCCGGTGATCGCCAGATCCTCGGCGAAGGTGAAGGACCCCTGCCCAACCTCGGTGGACCGGGGTTGCGGGAGCAGGGTGAAGGAGCCGGGCATGCGTGACCTCTCTCGTAGGGGTCGGACCAGCCTAGTTGGTGCCGATGCGCCCCGGTGGGGTGTGAGTCATGGACGTGTCGGTCCCGGTGTTTGTGCTGGTCAACTCGTAGTCTGATTATTGCTGCAATAATCAGATTGAGGAGGGCGTGATGACCAGGGACTATTCGGCGATGTCGATCCGTGAGTTGGAGGGGTTGCGGTCGGTGGCGTTGGACCGGATCGGGTCGGTGCCGGCGTTTCGACGGGGATCGTTGCAGGTGGGGTATCGCAAGTGCGGCAAGAAGACGTGCCGGTGCGCGCGCCCGGGTGAGCGGGGCCATGGGCCGCGGGGGTTGTGGACGCGGACGGCCAAGGGCGCCGGTTCGCGGGGTCAGTACATCCCGGTGGAGCAGGTCGATCAGGTCCGGGAGGAACTGGAGAACTACGCCCAGTTCGCTGAGTTGATCGAGGACTATGTGGAGATTAACGAGGCGCTGTGCAAGGCGCGGGTGGGGCCACCGGGCCGGCCAAGGGAGCGCAGGACCGACCCGGCCTTAGGCGGGGAAAAAGGGGGCTCTGCGGCCAGGGCGGGAGCCAAGTAGACTCCGGCGGGCTGTACGCGCTGGCCGATGCGGTCGCGGAACTGGCCGCCACCGAGGCCCGGGCGTTGGTGCACGCCGCGGCGCAGTTGACCCACAGCGGCCGGGGTGGGGTGCTGGAGGCGATCGAACGTGCCGCCCAACGGTCTGCTGCGGCAATTGGGCTGGCCGCCGTTGCCGGTGTGGTCAACTGGGCCGCTGAGCAGCAGGCGGGTGCCGGCACCGTGTGCAAGGGTGGGAGCGGCCATACCGTGCGATTGGTGGCCACCCGGCCTAAAACGGTGCGCACTCTGCTGGGGCCCATTGAGGTGATCCGTGGCTACTATCACTGCCGGGCATGTGCCCGGGGGTTTGCGCCTCTGGATGAGCGTCTGGGCATCACCGGCACCAGCCTGTCCCCGGGCCTTTCCCGGGCATGCGCGTTGGCCGGGGCCGAGATGGCCTATGCCAAGGGCTTTGACTTCATCACCACAGTGACAGGCCTGGATCTGGCCTCCACCTCCACCCTGGGCCGGGTCACCCGCGCCCAAGGGGCCCGCGCCCGGGCGGTGATCGCTCAGGTTGAGGCTGCCGCGATGGCCGAACCCAGCATCGGTCCGGCCCCGGCCCCACCACAGGGCGATATGAGCCTGTGTTACCTGGTCCTCGATGGCACCGGCGCGCCGATGCTGCCCTCTGAAACCAACGGGCGAGCGGGCAAAGACGGCGTGCGCGCCAGGACCCGGGAGGTCAAGATCGCCTGTCTATTCACCCAATCGGGCCTGGATGGCGCCACCGGTGAACCGGTCCAGGACCCCGGATCGGCCAGTTACATCTCCACCTTCGAACCGGCCGCCACCTTCGCCACCCACCTGATGGGCGAATACCGCCGGCGCGGCTTTCACCAGATCCGCCAGCCCATCATCATCGGCGATGGCGCCAAGTGGATCTGGACCATCGCAGGTGAACGATTCCCAGCCGCTACCCAGATCGTGGACTACTTCCACGCCCGCGAGCACCTGGCCGACCTGACCAAACTCCTCACCCCCATCCTGGGCGATGCGACTGTGTTCGAGCGAGACCTGATCACCCACCTGGACCTGGGCCACACCGACCAGATCGCCGCCGCCGTGGCCAACCTGGACCTACCCCACCGGGCACCGGACCTAGTCGCACCCGCCGCCATCGAGGTCGGCTACTTCACCGGCAACCACCAGCGCATGCAATACACCGACTTCAAAGCCAACGGCTACTACATCGGCTCCGGACCAGTGGAATCAGCCTGCAACACCATCGTCAAACAACGCGCTAAACGAGCCGGCATGCACTGGACCATCCAAGGCCTCGACCCCGTCCTGGCCATCCGCACCCTGCAACAATCCCACCGCACTCACATCCTCTGGCCCACCCCGGCACCACAAACCTGACTCACACCCGCCCCGGTGGCCCCGGCACCGGATGTCGGTGGCCTGGGGCACACTGTCCAAGGTGACCAATCGCCCCACCGTGCCGCGCGCCTGGGTCGACCGGATCGATGAGATCCTGGCCGCCTTGCCGCAGTGTGAGATCGAGGACGCCTGGACCGGTGTGCGCTGGCGGGTCGCCAACGCCACCGTGGCGCACGTGTTCGGGGGTGAGGACCAACTCTTCCGCATCATGTTCCGCGCCGAGCCGGCCGAGGTGATGGCGTTCGAGCACCTGGGTGAACCGTACTTCCGGGCCGAGTGGGGTGAGAACGTGGTCGGGCTCGTCCTCGATGGGCGGACCGACTGGGGCGAGTTGGCCGAACTCCTCATCGACTCCTACTGCGTCCAGGCACCGGGGCACCTGGCTGCCGCGATCGACCGCCCTGGTTGAGTCACTGGAAGGGCGCGGGGTCGCCAGCCCCGACGCGGACCACCTCGGCGTCGCCTTCGGACAGGTCCACCACCGTGGTCGGCATGCTGCCGGACTCACCGGAGTCCAGGATCGCGTCCAGGGCGTGATCCAACTCCTCCTTGATCTGCCACCCCTCGGTGAGAGGTTCGGACTCCCCAGGCAGCAGTAGCGTGGAGGACAGGAGTGGCTCGCCCAACTCCTCCAGCAGCGCCTGGACCACCGTGTGGTCCGGGATCCGCACGCCCACCGTCTTGCGTTTGGGCTGCAGCAACCGGCGCGGCACCTCCTTGGTGGCGGGCAGGATGAACGTGTACTGACCGGGAGTCGTAGCCTTCACGGCCCGGAACACGGCGTTCTCCACGTGCACGAACTGCCCGAGTTGGGCGAAGTTGCGGCACACCAGCGTGAAGTGGTGGCGGTGGTCGAGTTGTCGCAAGGCCACGATGCGGTCCTTCGCCTCCTGGTTCCCCAGGGCCGCTCCCAGGGCATACCCGGAATCGGTCGGGTAGGCGATCAGGCCCCCCGCACGCAGGATCTCCACCACCTGACGGATCGAGCGGGCTTGCGGGTTGACCGGGTGTAGATCGAAGTAGCGCGCCATGGTTCACCCTAACCAGATGGCTCGAGCCTCACCCACCTCCGCGCAGGGTTCCCGGCGGGTGAGCCGCAGGCGGGTCGAATCGGCTGCGTCAGCCGGTGCGACGAGCCGCGCGCCGTCGCGCGAGTTCATCGCCGCGGATATCCGCCGGTTCATCGCTGGCCCGCTCGGTCGGGAACTCGGCCAGGCTGCCCTCAACCTCGCGCCACACCCTGCCCACAGCGATACCGAACACTCCCTGGCCGCCCTGGACCAGGTCGAAGACCTCATCGGCGGAGGTGCACTCGTACACGCTGGCACCATCGCTCATCAGGGTGATCTGTGCGAGATCCTCGACACCGCGCTCGTGCAGGTGATTGACCGCCGAGCGGATCTGCTGCAAGGACACCCCGGTGTCGAGGAGGCGCTTGACCACCTTCAGCACCAGGATGTCGCGGAAACTGTACAGCCGCTGCGTTCCGGATCCGCTGCCGGGACGGATGCTCGGCTCCACCAGCCCGGTTCGGGCCCAGTAGTCCAGTTGCCGATAGGTGATGCCTGCGGCGCGACAGGCCGTGGGGCCCCGGTAGCCGGTGTCGGCGTCCAGGTCCGGGAGGGTGTCCCCGAACAACATCCCCTGCGTGCGTTGCAGGGTGTTCTCGGCGGCGTCCGCCTGTGCATCCATGCCGCTGCCACCCATCGTCCGTCCTCACGTTCGCTTGTGAACACTCTACGCCCCGGCGTCGTGATCTGCCCATCACCACGCCCGGATGTCATGAACGCTATTGCCCACGGCGGGACAGGTCAACGACATGCGCCCTTCGTGCGGTTCGGCGTGTCGCGACGGCGTGTCTTACCCTCAACCTGAGGTTGAGATTTATCGCTACTCCTCGCGAGGGTCGGCGAAGTCTTCCGCCGCCACCGAATCGAGGAACTCACGAAAATGTGCCACCTCGGCCTCTGCTTCGTCGATACCGACTGGCTCGCTCACCCGCATATTGCCGTCCGCGTCGGTCTCCAGCACCACCGCTGCCTCATCGAGCACGTCCTCCGCGCACCACACATCCACCTGAGCCCGCAGAGCCAGCGCAATGGCGTCGGAGGCCCGGGAGTCCACCCGCGCGCCGTTGGAGAGCACCAGTTCGGCGATGAAGGTGCCTGCGCGCAGTTCGACGATGTTCACCTGGGTCAGTGCCACACCACAGGACTTCAGCACACTGACCATCAGATCGTGGGGGCCGGGCCGGGGCGGCTGCATCCCGGCGTGGGCGGTGGCGATCGCCACGCCCTCATGGGGCCCGATCACGATCGGCAGGGAGCGCTCGCCCTCGGCCTCCCCCAGAAGCACGAGCACGTCCTGCTCGGGTGCCTGCATACGCACCCGGACTCCGGTGACGCCCATCTTTCGCACACCTCCAAACTACGCCGCCGCGTGCGAAGTGGACAGCCCAACCGGCCACCGTGATCCAGTTGTGAGGATCAGGTCAGCCGGTCCGCCCCTGCCCGCAGTATCGCGGTGTGCACCTGGGCCAGAGTTTCGGCCAGGTCCGCCGCCATCGACTCAGCCCGGGCGCGTGCCCCCGCCGAGGATGGACCGCTGCGCACCGAGCGTACCGGTGCGATCACCTGTTCGATCAGGTCCACCTGACGCTCCGCCGCGATGCGGATCGCACGCAGGTGGCGTTCGTCGATGCCCTGCTCTGCCAGTTCACCGGCGAACTTGGCTACCGGCACCAGTGCACCGGGGAACTTCCCTCCGGCGTCGGCCACCAGGACTCCGGCGTTGACCAGCGCCTCGATATCGGCCTCGGTCCGCCCGCTCGCTTCTGCCAGTTGAGCGGTCGTGTAGCGAGCCCGACCCGCGGCCACCACCAGGTCGCCGTCCTCAGTCACCACCCGGGCCCCGGGAGGTGACACTGCCGCCAGACCGGCATCGAGTTCGGCCAACCGGTCCCGGATCACTTTCAGCGGCAGGAAGGAGTCACGCTGGGCGGCCAGCACGAATCGCAGGCGCTCCACGTCCGATTGGCTGTAACTGCGGTAGCCCGACGGGGTGCGACGCGGCGAGACGAGCCCCTGCTCCTCAAGGAAGCGGATCTTGGAGACACTGGCCGCAGGGAACTCCCGTTGCAGGATGCCCAGTGCCGACCCGATGGACATCGTGGGCACCCGGGACACCCCGGGCGGCCATGACTCGCCGTCCCCGTCCCCGGTCTGCTCCTGCGCCCGGGCGGTGTTGGAACTCACCTGCCCGGCTCACCTGCGTCGTCGGCTCCGGTGGAGCGGTTCGGTGAGGGGTGGAAGGTCAGGCGGTACTTCCCGATCTGGACCTCATCGCCCATCTGCAGCACGCCTTCGTCTACCCTGGTCCGGTTCACGTAGGTGCCGTTCAGACTGCCCACGTCGCGGACCACGAAGTTGCCGCTCTCCTTCAGGAACTCGCAGTGCTTGCGCGAGACGGTCACATCATCGAGGAAGATGTCGGCCCTAGTGTCACGGCCGGCGGTGGCCCGGTCGGCGTCCAACAGGAACCGGGCGCCTGCGTTGGGTCCGTGCTGGACGATCAGCAGTGCGGATTCCGGGGGCAGTGCCTCCACGGCTGCACGGGCGTCAGTGTCGATCGGGCCGTAAGCACGCTCCTCGGGCTCCCCGGGCGTGACCTTGCCCAGATGCGCGGTCGTGTGCACCGCCGAAGGGCCGTCCTGGGCCCCTGGATCGTCCTGACCCGTGCTCATCGCAACTCCTCCTATGACCTCGATCCACCCGAGGGTGCCGGTCGTCCCCACTCTAGGCCCCATGAGCCGACCAGGGGAACGTCTTGTCAGGACCCGGCGCCGGTTCAGCCAACCGGTACCGGGCGCCTCGAACTCAGTCCTCCGCCTCCACAGGGACCGCGTAGCGGGGCGCGTCGACCTCCCGGATCGCGGTGATCTGGACCAGGTCGCGCTGCTCGACCTCCACGACCGCCCCCACGTTGCGGAATCCGGCCAGCGCACCGCCAGGAATGTTCAGCGCGACCGAAATCGTCTGGGGGTCCCCGATCGCACGCCACTCCATCTGCTCGCCGAGGGCCCGGCCGTCCGCGAGTACCCCCTCCTCGGAGTCCACGAACGCGGAGGAGGCGATGAGGCGCTGCCCGGAGACCTCTACGGCCTCGGCTCCGGCGTTGCGCAGTTCTTCGAGCATGTGCACCATCGTTTGCGCGCTTACGTCGTGGGCACCACCCACCGTCACCACGACCCCGGGGCCCTCCACCGGCTCCGTCCCGGCGAGCACCCCGTGCACTACCTGGTACTCCTCAGCCAGGCGCTGGGTATCCGACCCGCTGCGCAGGGTGCTGCGGTCGCGCAGCAGTTGCTCACGTTCTGCGGTCAGATCCTCGTTCCGCTGGGTCACCTCATCGAGTAACCGGACCAGGTCGTCCTGCCGCAGGGCCGCGAACTCATCGCCCTGGGTCTGGCGCACCTGTACCACGATGCCGAACCCGAGCAGCGCGCACATCAGTGCGATCAGGAGCTGGGACCGAAGCGCAACGGGCTTTCGTCTGCGTTGCGGGTCGGTCCGGCCGGTGCGCGGCTGCTCTGCCACGGGGGGCTCATCGCCGCCCGAGCGGTCTGCCTCGGGCAGGTCGGTGGCGCCTGCGTCCCGGTACGCATCGCTGCCGGGCATCGCATCGTCCGCATTCCTACGCATGGCTCAGGCCTTGAAGACGTGGCGACGGATGGCGGCCGCATTGGAGAAGATCCGGATCCCCAACACCACCACCACGGCGGTGGACAACTGCGAACCCACACCGAGCTGGTCGCCGAGGAAGACGAGGAACGCGGCGATGAGCACGTTGAACAGGAAGGAGGTGATGAACACCCGGTCGTCGAAGACGTCCTCCAGCCGGGCCCGCAGCGCACCCAGGAGCGCGTCCAGTGCCGCCACTACCGCGATCGGTAGGTACGGCTGGAGTTCGGAGGGCACACTGGGCTGCAGGAGCAGCCCGAGGAGAATGCCGAGGATCAGGCCGATCACCGCGACCATGGCATCCCTCCCTCCGACCGGCTTCTACCTGCGCTCCCGGGCTCGCTGCGGGCCTGAAGCGCTCCGCACTGGGCCAAGTCTCGCACGTCAGGCTACCGGTCTGCTGGGCCATCGATGCTGATCTCAGGCCTCGTCCACCACCTCTGCGTGCCGCAGGGAGGAGTACCCGGCCCCCGGTAGACGCAGGCGCTCCTCCTGGGTGAGCGAACTAGGAATCGAGAACGCCGCGGACAACGCGGTCAGATGCGACTGGGCGCTGGATCGAGCGAACGCGGTCCGCATCGATTCGGGATCCCCGATCGCCTCGATCCGGTAGGGCGAGACCAGCGGTTGCAGGTCCACCAGGATCGCCGCGCCGGCCGAACGGATCGCGGTCATGCTCGTCAGCCGGTGCCCGTTCACCGCCACCGCCTCGGCTCCGGAGGCCCAAAGCCCGTTGGCCACGACCTGCAGGTCGAAATCCTGCACGCGTTCATCTTCGGAACCCGGTTCGTCCGCCGCCGCCCGCACCGAATCCTCCAGGGTGATCACCAGGCCCGGCCCCTGCACCGCCACCGTTCCGACCACGGCCTCCAACTCGGCGGTGCGGGCCAGGAAGGCCTCGTCCTCATCCCCCAACGCCTGGCTTTGCAGTTCGGCGATCTCATCGCGCAACTCGGAGTTCCCGGTCCGGAGATCCTCCCCGGTCGCGCTGCGTTCTCGGATCTGCTCCACGATCAGGGTTCGCGCGCTGCTCGCGGCCGGCTGCGGCGCGCGTAGCGCCTGGGTCGCCACCACGGTCCCCATCCCGATCAGCACGGCGAGTACCAGAACCACCAGACGCCGCCGCAACGTCGTCGGTGTGTCGATCCCGGCCGCCCGGGCCCGCGCCACGGCGGCGTACCCGGGGTCCAGCGGCTTCTCCATCACCGCGGTCAGCAAGGTCATCGAGGCATCCTTGCGGCGATGCCGGCTCTGCTGCTGTGCCATTGCCTACGGCCCTGGTGTTGACCGCGGACCGCGCTGGTGCGTGGACGCGCGCGCATCCGAGACCACGATGGCACGGAACTGGTTCAGATAGGCCAAGCCGGCGCACCAGTACAGGTAGACCCCCCACAGCGCCGACGCCCAGCCGAATGCCCAGGCGATATCGGCCGCCAGGTGCCCGGTGAGTTGGTCCACCTGGGTCAGCAACAGCACCGGGAAGGCGTACATGAGCGCGAAGGTGCCGGCCTTGCCGATGTCGTGCACCGGGAATCCGGGGAAACCGCGTGCGACCAGGAAGGGCACGCACAGCCCCACCACCAGGTCGCGGGCGAACACCGCCACCAGCAGCCACCAGGGCACCACCTGTTGGACCGCCAGGCCGATGATCACCACCGCGATGAAGAGTCGATCCGCGGCAGGATCGAGCAACCGGCCCAGCCGGGAGGTCTGGTCCAGTGCGCGTGCGATCACCCCGTCCACCCAGTCGCTGATTCCCGCCAGCGCCAGAACCACCACCGCAGCCAGGTACTGCTCGCTGAGGATGAGCACCGCCACTACCGGCACCATCAGCAATCGCAATGCCGAGATCACGTTGGGTACGGTCAGAATCCGGTCACTCGCCGCATCGGTGGCCCCCGCCCCCGGCGCCGTGAGTTCGGTGTCCCCACCTCGGGCACCGAACTCCCCGTCGCGGGCAGCCCCGGGCCGGCCGGCCCCGGGGGCGCCCGGAGCAGAGCCGGCCGGGGGGTCTGCTCGCTGTCTCACCCGCTCAGACTACCCAGTGGGGAGTCGGGAGTGGGTGCAGCCGGCACACTCCCGACCCGCTCCGCTCCGCACAGGTTCCCACCGCCGCCGCGACCCTTCCAGGCAGCGGCGGCCCACCGCCGTCGTCTCCTGCCCTGGACTCACCCGACCGAGATCACCCGGAGCTCCCGGCAGCGTCCTACTCTGGTGCTCACACCAACCCGACGACGCCGCTTCGGAGTTTCCCGGGATGGTGCGGAAAGGGGTCGGAGCAGCCGTGATCGAGATCCTCACCGGGCTCGGGTTGGCAATGTCCGCGGGACTCTCTGCCTACATCCCGCTGCTGGCCCTGGGCCTGCTCGGTCGCTACACCGGCATCGTGGAGTTGCCCGCGCAGTGGGCCTGGCTGGGCAATGGGTGGGTGCTGCTCGTGCTCGGGGTTCTCCTGGTGCTGGAGGTCTTCGCCGACAAGATCCCCGCGCTGGACCACATCAACGACCTGATCCAGACCCTGATCCGACCTGTCGCCGGCGGGGTCGCCTTCACCGCCGGGTCCAGTTCCCTGACCACCGGCAACACCGAACCCGGTCAGGTCTTCAGCGAGGGCGCTCTGCTGCCGTTCCTCATCGGCCTGACGCTGGCGCTGGCCGTGCACGTGGCCAAGGCGACGCTGCGTTCGGTGGTCAATCTGTCCACCGCGGGCGTTGGCGCACCGGTGGTGTCCACGGTGGAGGACATCTCGGCGGTTTCGATGACGATCATCGCGATCCTGCTCCCGGTGCTCGTCCTGGTCTTCCTGGTCAGCGCCGCGGTGATGGGCCTCTGGATGATGCGTCGCCGGCACGCACGCGCACTGCGGGCTGCCGACGCGTGAGCGTTACCCGTAACCTGTTCCTATGCAGATCGGTTACTTCCTCCCGCAAGGCTGGCGCTTCGACCTCGTCGGCATCGATCCCTCCCGGCACTGGGAGGTGATCAACGGCCTGGCTGCCCGTGCCGACGCGGGTCCGTGGGACTCGGTCTGGGTCTACGACCACTTCCACACCACTCCGGTACCGAGCCAGGAAGCCACCCACGAGGCGTGGACCCTGATGGCCGCCCTGGCCGCCAGCACCAGCAAGGTCAAGCTCGGGCAGATGTGCAGTTGCATGGGCTACCGGAACCCGGCCTACCTCGCGAAGGTCGCCGCCACCGTCGACATCATCTCCGGTGGGCGCGCTCAGATGGGTATTGGTGGGGGCTGGTACGAGCACGAGTGGCGGGCCTACGGGTACGGCTTCCCACGAGCGGGCATCCGGCTCGCGATGCTCGACGAGGGTGTGCAGATCATGCGGCAGGCCTGGCGTGAGGGACAGGCCACCTTGGACGGCAAGCACTACCAGGTCGACGGCGCGATCGTGCAGCCGCAGCCACTGCAGTCCGGCGGTCCGCCGTTGTGGATCGCCGGCGGCGGGGAGAAGGTGACGCTGCGGATCGCCGCGAAGTTCGCGGACTACACCAACTTCGATGGCACGCCCGAGGGCTTCGCGCACAAGAGCGCGATCCTGGCGGAGCACTGCCGCAACGAGGGTACCGACTTCGAGGCGATCACCCGATCCGCCAGTTACAACGTGCTCCTGGGACGCGACCAGGCCGAGGTCGAGGCGAAGATCGCCGCCCTGCGTGATCGCCTGCTCCCGCACCTGGGCCGGGACAGAACCACGGAGGCGCTGGGGGCCTACACCTCCGAGGCCGCGCTCGGCGTGGGTACCCCGGAGCAGGTTGCCGAACGTCTCGGCGCGATGCGGGACGCGGGCGTGGGGTACGGAATCTTCTATTTCGGCGACGCCGCCTACGACACCTCCAGCATCGAACTGTTCGAAGAGCAGGTGGCGCCCGCGCTGCTGTCCTGACCGGCCACCCCAAAGGGAGCGACATGACCCGCCCGGACCAATCTCACCCACCAGATCCCGGGGATGACCTCCCGCCGCGCCCTGAGGAGGAGATCGCCGATGCCGGCCGGGCGGCCCCAACCGGGCCGGACGGCGACGTGCGTGCTCCGGGCGCGTCCGATCCGGTCCCGGAGCGACCGGGCAGGATGCCGGCCTATCCGCCCAGCCCACGGCCCCAGGACGGTTCGATCACCTCTCCCAGCCCCGAGATCGCCGATCCGGGTTATCGTCCCCCGGATTATCCCACCGAGGACGCCGGGCCGGAGGAGGCGGAGCAGAACTGAGCCGGATCGACATGGCGATGGCCACGGCCGCCGACGCCGGGGGCATCGTGGCCCTGCGCGACCACCTCGCCAGGTGGCAGATCAGCAGGGGGATCCAGCAGTGGCGGCCCGGTGAGGTCGACCCCGCGGTGATCGCCGACCAGGCCTCCGGTGGCCAGTGGTTCGTACTCCGGGACCTCTCCGGATCCGGTGGTGCTGCCGGTGTCATCGCTACCGCCCGGGTGCTCAACGCGGACCCCCACGCCTGGGGGTCTGACCTGGGTAACGACGGAACTGCGGGCTACCTGCACGCACTGATGGTCCATCGCGACCACGCGGGCCAGGGCCTGGGCGCCGCGGTGCTGTGCTGGTTCGAGCGCTTCACGCTCGCCTGCGGGCGCAGGCTGGCCCGGCTGGACTGCGTGGCCGGTAACGCGGTCCTGCGTGCCTACTACACCGGCCACGGCTACCACGAGCACGGCATCACCGAGTTCGGCCCGGACCGGCAGTGGAGGCCGGTGATGCGCCTGCAGAAGGTCCTTGACGGTTCCGACGCCGGATTCCGATAGGTTCGGGAACCATGAGCGATCACGGCATCGACGCCACCTTTACCGACCTACCCGCCCGGGCCCTGGCCGACGCCGCCCTGCAACGGGCCAAGGACCTTGGTGCCACCCACGCGGACTTCCGGTTGGAGCGCATCCGAAACCAGTACCTCGTGGTCCGCGATGGCCGGTTGCAGACAGCCACGGATACCGAGGACCTGGGTCTGGCGGTGCGGGTGGTGTACCGCGGTGCGTGGGGCTTCGCCGCCGGAGTGGTCCTCACCGTCGCCGAGGCCGTGCGTCTGGCCGAGCAGGCGGTACAGGTGGCGACCGTGGCTGCTCCGATGACGGCCGACCCGGTGCAACTGGCCCCCGAACCCGTTTACCGGGACGTCACGTGGTCCAGTTCCTACCGGGTGAACCCCTTCGGGGTGGCCACAGCGGACAAGTCCGAGGTCCTCATCGACTGGACCCGGCAACTGCTCCGGTCCGGCGCTGTCGACCATGCCACCGCATCGTTGCTTGCGGTCCAGGAGAACAAGTTCTACGCCGACCTCGCCGGCACCGTCACCACCCAGCAGCGCATCCGCATGCACCCGGAGTTCGAGGCGATGGGCGCCGATGAACGCACCGGAGTTTTCGACTCGATGCGCTCCATCGCCCCACCAGCCGGGCGCGGCTGGGAGTACGTGGCTGAGGCCGGCTACGACTGGGACACCGAATTGGCCCGGACCCCGGAACTGCTCGCCGAGAAACTCACCGCTCCCAGTGTGCAGGCCGGAGACTACGACCTCGTCATCGACCCGTCCAACCTATGGCTGACCATCCACGAATCGATCGGGCACGCCACCGAACTGGACCGGGCCCTGGGCTATGAGGCCAACTACGCCGGGACCTCCTTCGCCACCCTGGATCAACTCGGCACCCTGCAGTACGGCTCCTCGGCGATGAACGTCACCGGCGACCGCACCACCGAGCACGGCCTGGCCTCGATCGGGTACGACGACGAGGGCGTGGCCACCCAGTCCTGGGACATCATTTCCGACGGAGTCCTGGTGGGTTACCAGCTCGACCGCTCGATGGGTGCGGCCCATCCCGAGCTCAACGACGGACGCTCCAACGGTTGCGCCTACGCCGACTCCCCCGGCCACATCCCGATCCAGCGGATGGCCAACGTCTCCCTCCAGCCGGCGTCGTCCGGGCCGGACACCGACGGCTTGATCTCCCAGGTCGAGCGGGGGCTGTACATCGTCGGTGACAAGTCGTGGTCGATCGATATGCAGCGCTTCAACTTCCAGTTCACCGGCCAGCGCTTCCACCAGATCATCGACGGCGAACTGGGGCCGCAGGTGCGCGATGCCGCGTACCAGGCCACCACCACCGATTTCTGGGGCTCGATGGAGGCTGTCGGCGGCCCCCAGACCTACGTCCTCGGAGGCGCCTTCAACTGCGGCAAGGCGCAACCGGGTCAGGTCGCCTCCGTCTCCCACGGGTGCCCCTCGGCACTGTTCCGCAGCGTCCGGATCCTCAACACCACAGCAGAGGCAGGCAAGTGAGCATGCGTACCGCCACGCCCCAGCAACTCATCGAGCATGCCCTGGCCGGATCCTCGGCCGAGCACACCATCGCCCTGGCCCGTGTCGGTTCCAGTGCGAACCTGCGCTGGGCGAACAACACCCTGACCACGAACGGGGCCATGCGCGACGTGCAGGTTACCGTGATCTCCTTCCGCGGCACCTCCGATGGCGTCGCCACCGGAGCCATCACCGGCACGGCCGCCACACTCGAGCAGGTCGAGTCGCTGGTCACGGCCGCCGATGCCGCTGCCGAGGTTGCCGACCCGGCCCAGGACGCTACCGAGTTGCTCACCGCCGCCGAAGCCACGGCTCCGAGCGAGCCCTGGGACGATCCTGCCGAGCAGACCTCCATCGAGGTCTACCGGGACTTCGCAGCCGAGTTGGGTGAGATCTTCACCCGCGCCCGGGACCGTCGGCAGGTTCTCTACGGGTTCGTCGACCACGAGGTGGTCACCACCTACCTCGCCTCCTCCACGGGCGTGCGGCTTCGGCACACCCAGCCCAGTGGGCACTACGGCATCACCGGGAAGAACGAGGCGTTGACCTCCTCGGCGTGGGTGGGCGGCGCGACGCGGCAGTTCACCGATGTTGACCCGGCCGTGCTGGAAATGGACCTGATCCAGCGCCTGGAGTGGTCCGAGCGGACTGTCTCCCTGCCCGCCGAGCGGTACCAGACCGTCCTGCCGCCCACCGCGGTCGCCGACCTGCTGATCTACGCCTACTGGTCCGCCGGTGCGCGAGTGGCTCACGAGGGGCAGTCGGTCTTCTCCAAGCGTGGCGGAGGCACCCGCATCGGGGAACAGATCGTCGCGCCGCAGGTGCGGCTGTACTCCGACCCGACCTACCCCGGTCTGGAGTGCGCCCCCTTCGTGCAGGCAGCGGCGTCCTCCAACGTGTCCAGCGTGTTCGACAATGCCCTGCCGCTACGCAGCACCGACTGGATCGCCGACGGCAGGCTCACCTCTCTCCTGCAGACCCGGCACTCTGCCGGGCTGACCGGTCAGGAGGTGACCCCCGCGATCTCCAACCTGGTGCTGGACGTCGAGGGTGGCTCCGGGACCACCCAGGACCTGGTCGCTGGGATGGACCGGGGCCTGCTGGTGACGTGCCTGTGGTACATCCGTGAGGTGGATCCTCAGAACCTGCTGCTGACGGGTCTGACCCGGGACGGGGTGTACCTGGTGGAGGGCGGTGAAGTGGTCGGTGCGGTGAACAACTTCCGCTTCAACGAGTCCCCGGTGGATCTACTGAGCCGCTTCGACACGGCCTCGGCCACCCAGGCCAGTTTCTCCCGCGAGTGGGGCGACTACTTCCCGCGCACGGCCACCCCGGCGTTGCGGATCGGTGACTTCAACATGTCCTCGGTCTCTCAGGCCCAGTAGCCCGCCGGGCCGGACACGACCCTCAGGCGAACCGCACCTGCGCGGTGAACTCCTTCCCGGCGTCCATCCTCAGGTCCACCAGGCGCAGACCCGGGGGCATCCGGTCGTTCAGGTCGATCGTGGTGTCGGTGTACCGGGCCAATTTCTTGCGCACCACCACGAGCACGAGCGAGACCAGGGGGTTGCCCGAACGCGCCTGGATCTCCCCGATCCGGGCGACCATCCCGGAATCGACCTCGGCCTCGAGCCGGATCTGTGCCGATGCCGAGAGCAGGCCCTTGCGGACTCGGGCGGTCACGTCCAGGTGGAGACGGCGCGCGGAGGGTGTCTTGACCTCCACCTGGAGGGAGGTCAGGGTCAGCCCCGAGTTCGCCAGTTCCGCCGCCACGAGATCCTTGGCGCGTTCGACGGCTTCCTTGATCGGAACCGAGACCTGTCCGTGACCGCGCGACTGGGCGGTCGCGGCGCCGGGGTCCATCAACGCCCACAGGTTCTCACGGCCGTCGTAGGCCACACCGGCGGGGATGTCCTCCACCTCGACGTGGGCCGTCACCGGGATGCCCTCCACATGGATCGGCTGGGCGAGCACCTCGAGGTGGTGCACCGTGACTGGCTCGGCGGAGGCGACGGGAGGCACCTCGGTCAAGTCCGCACTGTCGAGCCTCAGCGAGCGGTGATGCTCCTCCAGGCGCATTCCGGTCAGGTCGACACGGACGTCCCCCAGGTCGGTCCCGGCCGGCACCACCTGTACCCGCACCTGCTCCCAGAGGCGGGCTGCGTCGCCGTCGCCGTCCTCGTCGTCGATGAGGCTGAGCACGCCCTGTCGGATCCGGTGTTCCCAGTCCGGCCCCGATTGCGGGACCGGTCCGGTCCCGAGGTTCAGGCCGGCGACTTCGGGGGTGGTGGAGACGCTTGATCGCGCAGCTTCAGTCATGGGCTCACGGTACAGCCGGGGTACGCGATCGTCCCAGCGGCGGCCGGCGGGTGAGGGATCAGGTGTCGCGCAGCGCCTCGATCAGGAGTTGCGCAGGGCCTCGATCAACTCATCCTTGCTCATCTTGGACCGCCCGTCGATGTCGAGTTCGGCCGCACGGTCGTTGAGCTCGTCCACGGTCCACTCCTCATAGGCAGGCGAGGAGCCACCTGACTCGCCCACATCGGACCGGGAGGTGTTGGCTGCGGCGTTGGCGATCCGCGCCGACTTCTGCTTGGACTCGCCCTCCTCACGCAGCCGCTCGTACAATTCCGGATCCTTCACGCTCGGGCCGGGGTCCTCGCTACCGCCTTGCTTTGCCATCGTGATCTCCTTCCGGGATGACGCGTCACGATCAGCACGCCGCACCTCTCGCATCAGCACCTCGATCGTGTCACTCATGGAACCGATCTGCATCCCGGATATCCGGCGCCAGGCCGCCGGGTGCAGCGGTGGCGGCGGGTGCGGATGCGCACCGGCACCGAACCGGCGACCATTGTCGACATGGTTACCGATGAGAACGCACTGACCGACTTGCCCCAGCAGCACCAGGACTGGCCCGGCCGGACAGCGGCCCTGGATCCGGTGCCCGATCACGGCGAAGCCAGTTACACGGGCCGGGACCGGCTGGTGGGCAAGCGTGCCCTGATCACCGGAGGGGACTCCGGTATCGGCCGTGCCACCGCGATCGCCTTCGCCAAGGAGGGGGCCGAGGTGGCCATCTCCTATCTGCCCGAGGAGGCCGAGGACGCCGAAGAGACCCGGCAGGAGGTGGAGAGCACCGGTCGTTCCTGTCATCTGCTACCCGCTGACCTGCGCACCGAGCAGGCCAACCTCGAGGTGGCCCGGGACGCTGTCCGGGCGCTGGGTGGCGTTGACGTGGTGGTGGCGAACGCTGCCTACCAGATGGCGGCCGGATCCCTGGCCGACTTCCCCCCGGAGCAGATCGAGCGCACCTTCGCCACCAACGTGTTCTCCACGTTCTGGCTGATCAAGGCCCTCGACGACCACCTGGACGCAGGCGCCAGCATCATCATCACCACCTCGATCCAGGCCTTCGAACCGTCCGAACCGTTGCTGGACTACGCCGCTTCCAAGGCGGCCCTGAACAACCTGGCGGTGAACCTGGCCGGTGAACTGGGCCCGCGGGGCATCCGCGTGAACGCCGTCGCACCCGGACCGATCTGGACACCGCTGATCCCCAGCACGATGCCACCGGAGAAGGTGGACGGGTTCGGATCGGACACTCCCCTGGGCCGGGCCGGTCAACCTGTGGAGGTGGCGACCGCCTTCGTTTACCTTGCCTCGGATGAGGCAAGTTACGTCTCCGGGACGGTCCTGGGCGTGACCGGCGGACGCGGAGTGTTCTGACACGGCAGAATGCCAAGCGGAGCCAGGACCGAAGGAGGGTGCTCAACACGATGGAACTGACCCGCGAACAACTGGATGCGCTGTATGACCTGACGGTGGTGTCCGATGACGGGCAGACCATGGGGCCGGTCGGGCACATCTACCTGGACGATCAGACTCAGCAGGCCACCTGGATCACCGCCAAGACCGGGCTCTTCGGTCTGCGAGAGGTGTTCATCCCGTTCCAGGGTGCCAGGGTGGAACCGGAGGCCATCAAGGTCCGCTACACCAGGGACTACATCATGGACGCCCCCCGGTTCGACTCCGACGGACACATCAGTGACGCCGAGCAGGACGAACTCTTCCGCTACTTCCGGGTGAGCCGTCCCCGAGCCTCAGACCCAACGATCGACGGTCCCGTGCCGGCCGAGCCGGCAGATCCGCCGGTGGGCGACGAGGCGGGTCCACTCTCGGACCGTGAACCCGACCTCCCGGCGGATGACGGGCTCGACCGGAACGGCGGTGAACCGCCCGTGGCCGTCGATCCGGAACCGGCACCGGTGGAGCAGGCGGTCACCCCGGACACGGAGGGTCCGGACCCGGGCGCCGGGGCGCCGGAAGGGCAGGATCCGGCCCACCCCCACAGCCAGACCCCGGAGGCGGAGCCGGGGACCACCGACGACCGTGCCTGAGGCTCCCGATCTGCACGTGGCATCCGATGGGCTCGCACGTCCCGCGTGGGCGGCACGGAGTGAGTTGCTACGCCACTACTACGACAATGAGTGGGGCATGCCGGTGCGTGATGAGCGTGGCATGTACGAGCGCCTCACCCTCGAGACCTTCCAGTCCGGCCTGTCCTGGGCAGTGATCCTGCGTAAACGGCCGGGTTTCCGGGACGCGTTCGGCGGCTTCGCCCCCGACGTCGTGGCCGCCTACACCGGTGCCGACGTGGACCGGCTGCTCGCGGATGCGCGGATCGTGCGCAACCGGGCGAAGATCCTGGCCGCGGTCACCAACGCCCGCGCCACCATCGACCTTCGCGCCGAGGGCGGGCTGGCCGACTTCGTCTGGTCCTTCCAGCCTGCGACCACCCCGCGCCCACGACGGATGTCCGAAGTACCCACCCGGTCGGTTGAGTCGGAGGCGCTGGCCAAGGCGCTGCGCAGCCGCGGGTTCACTTTCGTGGGGCCCACCACGATGTTCGCCCTGATGGAGGCGGTCGGGATGGTCGACACCCACCTCGTGGGCTCCCATCGCAGGGGCTCCTCCGGAGTCTGGCCCGCCTGACGGCGCTGGAGATCGCCGCCGGGGTTTGCCAGGATGGCTGGCGATGTCTTCCTACGTACTCGCGATCCGAAACCATCCTGAATCCGGTCCCGGCCGGTACCCCGCCTGGCTCAGGGCTGCCGGCCTCGAGGTGGAGGTGCGTCCCGGAGAAGACGGACTGCCCGGTGACCTGAAGGGCATCAACGGGCTGATCATGCTCGGGGGTGGGCTCATGCCCGACGACGACGCCGCCGCACCCTGGCTCGCCGAGGAGCGCACCCTGGTGGCCCGGGCTCTGGATGAGCACGTGCCCATCCTGGGGATCTGCCTGGGCGGGCAATTGCTCGCCCACGTCGGCGGTGGGCGGGTGCGCTCCGATCACGGTGTGATCGAGCGGGGCGCTACGCGCATCCGATTGACTCCGGCGGCAGCCGAGGACGGTCTGCTCGGCCGGTTGCCGGCGAGTTTCTACGCGATCGAGAATCACCGGGACGCGATCACCGAGCTACCTCCGGGGTCGGTGCATCTGGCCTACTCCGAGGACTGCCCGAACCAGGCGTTCCGCCTCGGCGACGTGGCATGGGGCCTGCAGTTCCACCCCGAGGCCAGTTCCGCCAATGTGGCCCGCTGGGACCCGGCGAAAGTCCGGGCCGACGGGTTCGACCACGACGAACTCATCCGTCTCGCGCAATCGGTGGAACCCGAGAGTGAGCGCGCCTGCCGCCAGATCGCCGAGGCGTTCGCCACCGTGGTGCACCAGCACGCCGCAACCTGATGGTTCAGCGTTCGGGTGCCGGATCCGCGGGTAGGTCGCCGCAAAACGCCCGGTAGGCGCCATCGTTATCGGCCAGCACCCGAAGCACGTTCTGGTGGCCGAGTTTACCCAACTCCTCCTCGGACCAACCGCGGCTGCGCAGTTCGTCCATCAGGTTGGGATAGCCGGCGACGTCCTGCAGGCCCGCGGGCATCGTTCCGGCGCCGTCGTAGTCCCCGCCCAGGCCTACGTGGTCGATGCCGGCGACCTCGCGGACGTGCTCGATGTGGTCGGCCACGGTGGCCACGCCCACCTGCGGCGCCGGTCCGCCCTGCTCGCTGCGTCGCCAGTCCCAGTAGGCCGCGGAGAGGAATGACGGCACGAACGTGACCATCTGGACTCCCCCGTTCCCGGGTAGGGCCGCGATCACCTCATCGGGCACGTTCCGCGGGTGCGGGTTGAGCGCGGCGCAAGAGGAGTGGGTGAACAGCACCGGGGCTGCTGTGCGCTCCAGCGCCTGCCGCATGGTGCTGGGCGCCACGTGGGACAGGTCCACGACCATCCCGATCCTGTTCATCTCGGCGACGACCTCGTGGCCCCTCGCGGCGAGCCCGCCGTGTTCGGGAGTGTCCGTCGCCGAGTCCGCCCAGGTGGTGTTGTGGTTCCAGGTGAGTGTCATGTACCGCACCCCCAGACGCGCGTACTGGCGAAGCGCAGGCAGGGAGTCGGCGATCTGGTGGCCACCCTCGATCCCGATGAGGCTGGCGATCCGGTCGGTGTGGAGCAGCGCCTGCACGTCCGCGGCGGTGCGTGCCAGGTGCAGGTCCTGGGGGTAGGCCGCCACCATTCGGTGGATCAGGTCGATCTGCTCCAGGGTGGCCTGCACCGCGGCAGCACCGCTGAACTCCGGCGGCAACCACGCCGACCAGAACTGCCCCGCCACTGCTCCGCGGTGCAGCCGGGGCAGATCGGTCTGCATCTCGTCCTGGTGGGTGTCCAACCCGGCCACGCTGCCGCCCCGGGCGGCACGGCATTTCCAGGGCAGGTCGTTGTGTCCGTCGATGATCGGGATGGGTGGTGCCGTCATGGTCCCACCCTGGCACGGATCCGGTGGCGAACAGGTCGACGTAGGCGATGCCCGGGTAGGGCCTTCAGGTACGGGGTTTGCCCACCACCGCAACCGGGCAGGGAGCGTGATGCAACACACCGTGGCTCACCGAGCCCAGGAGCACCGAGCGTGTCACGCCACGGCCCCGGTTGCCCACCACGAGTAGGTCGGCTCGCTGCGCGGCCAGCCGTAGCGCCCCGGCCGGGTGTCCCATCAGGGCTTTGCCGTCGACCTCCACGTCCGGGTATTCGTCGCGGAACGGTGCCAGTTCCTCGCGGATCATGCCCTCAGTGGCGCGGGTGGCGTGCATCATGTACTCCCCGTAGCCACCGGCGGGCCCGTACCAGTTCGGGTCGGGCATCACCCGCACCGCCGTGAGCCGGGCCTCCCGTCGCTGCGCCTCGCCGAAGGCGAACGCCAGCGCCTCCCTGGACGTGGCCGAACCATCGATGCCCACCACGACCTGGTCGTAACTGGTTTCGCTGGGCCCGGGAATCACGATCACCGGCGCCTGAGCGCGTGCGGTCAGCCGCATACTGCTGGAACCGAGCACCAGGCCGGAGAACCCGCCCCGGCCCCGGCTGCCGGTCACCAGTGCGTACGAGCCGGCGGACTCCTTGGCCAGGGTCTCCACCACCTCACCGGTGAAGTGCTGGGTGGAGATCTCCAGTTCGCTGAAGGCCTCCCGGGCGATCTCGGCGCCGGTCTGCAGGATCTCCGTGGCCATCTCCTTGTGCGCGGCACGCAACTCCGGGGTGATGCCGTAGGGGTCACCCCAGGGTTCCTGGACGGTGACGATCCGCAGTTCGGCGCCCATCCGGTCCGCCTCGCGGGCCGCCCAGCTGATCGCTTCCTCGGCGTGGGCGGAGCCGTCGGTGGCGACCACGATCGGTTTGATGGTGTTCACGGGGAAACTCCTTCAGTGGTCGGATACCTCTATCGGACCGCGGCACAGCACCGGAAACCAGGTCCGAAGGTCCTGCGGTCTCAACCCAACCGTATTGTGGTCAGGCAGGTCGGCGCTTGGACATCGGTGCTGATGTCCTGGGTGGCGCTGAGCCCGTCGACGGAGACCTCGAGTGTGGCCTCGACATCCTTGGGCAACCAGACGCCCATGAACCCGTTGTCGAAGGTGGTCATCTCCTCGTCCACGTAGACCTCGCCATCGGCACCGGTGATCATCACGTCCATCGCCGTGTTCGGCAACTCCGCCTGGCAGGTGGTCAGGGAGTGGTAGAAGCAGTCGTGGGTCTGGTTGAGGTACGGGGCGAAGGAAAGGTAGAACTCTTCACCTTCGATCGGCAACTCCTGCTCCGTCGTGCCGTCGCTGATCAGCAGGGTGTCGGCCCGCACCGAGGCGAGCAGGTCACTGGGGCGGTCCGGACCCCCGAGGCGGTCCATGTGGTCGATCAGGTCAGTGGTCTGCATGCCATCCAGACCGTGCGGGGCCAGCAACTGCTGTGCCGGGTCCTCCTGGTCGGCCGAGCATCCGACCAGGACCAGTCCCAGGGCAGCAGTAAGGGCGATCAGGGCTCGTCTCATGGGGAAACGGTAACGACCGCACCAGCCCTGGAACTAGGACCAAGGGCCCGGCGACCGGCTCCACGGGCTGTCCCGGTCCGCCGTGACCCACGAACGCAGGGCGGCCCGTCCCCGCCGCCCGAGGTGCGCAACTGCCACATTCGCGCCCATGATGGACCACGATGACCGAACGCCATGATGAATTCTGGAACGAGCGACTCGCTCAGGACTGGACGAGTTCCGGCGTGGGCTACCAGGCCCTGGGCCGCCCGTTCAACACCTGGATGTATCGCATCCGCCGACACGTCTTCGCCCGGGAGGTCGCAGCCCTCGGTGTCGACTCACGGACCCGGGTGCTCGACGTCGGATCGGGTACCGGTCTGTACCTGGACTGGTGGCAGGCCGCCGGTGCCGGGCACGTCACCGGATCGGACCTGACCCCGGCTGCGGTGACCCGGCTGCGCGAACGTTTCGGGACGCTGCGGATCGAGGAGTTCGACGTGACCGCCGGACCGGGCCCGTTCGAGCCGGGCAGTTTTGATGTGATCTCCTGCATGGACGTGCTCTTCCACATCACCGACGACGAGTTGTACCGCAGCGCCCTGGCCAGTGTCGCGGCGCTGCTGCGTCCGGGCGGACGGTTCATCTTCACCGAGAACTTCCTCAACCGGGCACCGGACCGCTCCGAGCACCAGGTGAACCGGTCGCGGCAGTGGATCACCCGCGAACTGGCGCGCAATGGCCTCCGCCTGGAGCGTCGCACGCCGAGTCTGGTGCTGATGAACGCCCAGGTCGATGCGCCCTGGTGGTGGCGTAAGGCGTGGGGCGGGCTCCTGCGTGTGCTCACCCTGACCCCACCCACCGGATGGGCCACAGGTGCGCTGCTGTACCCGTTGGAACGGGTGCTCACCCGGGTGCTGTCGGAGAGCCCGACGACGGAACTGGCCGTGGCCGAGCGGGTCTGACCCATGCCGGGCCACCACCGAGCGGTTGGTGGCCCGGCTCGGGTCGGCGTGGGCTCAGCGTTCTGCGTCGAGGGCGCCGGCGGCGCGGTGTGCCAGCGGCATGATCATGGCGGCCAGGATCCACTTGATGATTCCACCGACGAGGAACGGGACCACACCGACGGACATCAACGTCCCGACGTCATGGGGCATCCCGAGCATCGACAGGACCACCCCGAGGTAGGGCACCCCGATGATGAACGGGATGAGGCTGGCACCGGCGAACCCGGCCAGCGCCAGCAGGGGACGCCGGTCCCAGTGCCTTTGGGCCAGCCAGCCGATGAAGGCCGCGGCCGGGATGAACCCGATGATGAAGCCGAAGGAGGGACCTGCCACGCTCGCCGGTCCCCCCATCGCACCGGCGAACACCGGCAACCCGGCCACCCCGGCCAGCAGATAGGTCGTCATCGCCGCAGCCGCCCGACGCGCGCCAAGGCTCGCCCCGACCACAAGCACCCCGAGGGTCTGCCCCGTCACCGGTACCGGCCACAGCGGCACCGCGACCTGGGCGAGCACGGCCACCAGCGCGGCACCGGCGATGACCAGCCCCACCTGCGCCGCGGTGCTGCGGGAGCGGATCAGCGCATCGGCAAGGACCGGACGGGCCACCCCCCAGCCCGGCGCGGGGATCGCCGCGCTCATCGGCGCAGCGACGCCAGCGCCGCGTTGAACGTCGCCGAGGGTCGCATCACCGCGTCGGCCTTGGCCGGGTCGGGGCGGTAGTACCCGCCCAGGTCCACCTCCTGGCCCTGTACGTCGAGGAGTTCTGCCACGATCGTCTCCTCCTGCGCACGCAGGGTCGCGGCCACCGGTCCGAACACCTCGGCCAGAGCCGCGTCGTCGGACTGGGCGGCCAGTTCCTCCGCCCAGAACAGCGCCAGGTAGAAGTGGCTGCCACGGTTGTCGATGCCGCCCAACCGGCGGGTCGGGGACTTGTTCTCCTCCAGGAAGGTCCCGGTAGCCCGGTCCAGGGTGTCCGCGAGCACCTGGGCCCGGGCGTTGCCCTGGGACTGTGCCAGGTGCTCGAAACTGACCGACAGGGCCAGGAACTCACCCAGGCTGTCCCAGCGCAGGTAGTTCTCCTTCTGTAGTTGCTGGACGTGCTTGGGCGCCGATCCTCCGGCACCGGTCTCGAACAGACCCCCGCCGTTGATCAGCGGGACCACCGAGAGCATCTTGGCGCTGGTACCCAGTTCCAGGATCGGGAACAGGTCGGTCAAGTAGTCGCGCAGTACATTGCCGGTCACCGAGATGGTGTCCGCTCCGGCACGCATCCGCTCCAGGGTGAAGAGGGTGGCAGCGACCGGGTCCATGATGTGCAGGTCCAGCCCGTCGGTGTCGTGCTCGGCCAGATAGGTGTTCACCTTCTCGATCAGCCTGGCATCGTGTGCCCGGTCTGCGTCGAGCCAGAACACCGCGGGGGTGCCGCTGGCCCGGGATCGGTTCACGGCCAGTTTGACCCAGTCCCGGATGGCCACGTCCTTGGTCTGGCAGGAGCGCCAGATGTCGCCGGCGGTCACGGTGTGCTCGGTGAGCACCGCTCCGGCCGAGGTGACCAGGCGGACCACCCCGTCGGTGGCGATCTCGAAGGTCTTGTCATGGCTGCCGTACTCCTCGGCAGCCTTGGCCATCAAGCCCACGTTCGGCACCGAACCGATGGTGGCCGGGTCCAGTGCGCCATGGGTGCGGCTGTCATCGATCGTGGCCTGGTAGACCCCGGCGTAGCTGGAGTCCGGGATCACCACCAGCGTGTCGGCCTCCTCCCCGTCCGGACCCCAGGCGCGCCCGCCGTTGCGGATCAGGGCCGGCAGCGAGGCGTCGATGATCACGTCGCTGGGCACGTGCAGGTTGGAGATCCCGCGGTCCGAATCCACCTGGAACAGGCGCGGACCCCGCTGGAGTTCGGCGGTGAAGGAGTCGCGGATCTCCTGCCCGGCGGGCAGGTCGTCCACGCCCGACAGGATCGATCCCAGACCGTCGTTGGGGCTCAGCCCGGCCTCGGCGAGCACCTGGCCGTACGTGGCGAACGTCTCCGGGAAGAAGGCCCGGACCGCGTGCCCGAAGATGATCGGGTCGGAGACCTTCATCATGGTCGCTTTCAGATGCACCGAGAACAGCACGTCGGCATCCTTGGCGGCCTGCACCTGTGCCTTGAGGAAGGCCTGTAGGGCATCGGCCCGCATCACGGTGGCATCGACGACTTCCCCTGCTTCGACCGGCACCTGCTCGCGCAGCACGGTGACCGTGCCGTCGGCGTCGACGTGCTCGATGCGTAGGGTGTCTGCCTCGGTCACCACCACGGACTTCTCATTGTTGCGGAAGTCGTCCGCGGCCATGGTGGCCACGGTGGTCCCGGAATCACTGGACCACTCCCCCATCCGGTGCGGGTGCGCCTTGGCGTAGTTCTTCACCGACGCCGGTGCCCGCCGGTCCGAGTTGCCCTGCCGCAGGACCGGGTTCACCGCACTGCCCATCACGCTGTCGTACCGTGCGCGCGCGTCCCGCTCGTCGTCGGTGGCGGGGTTGTCGGGGTAGGGCGGTAGGTCGAACCCCTGGGCACGCAACTCGGCGATGCCGGCCTTGAGCTGGGGCACCGAGGCGGAGATGTTCGGCAGCTTGATGATGTTGGCCTCTGGAGTCTCGGCCAGTTGACCGAGTTCGGCCAGCGCGTCCTCGGTGCGCTGCTCCGGCGGGAGCACGTCAGCGAATGCGGCGATGATGCGGCCCGCGAGCGAGATGTCCCGGGTCTGCACCTGCACGCCCGCGCTGGCGGCGAACGCCTCGATTACCGGCAGGAGTGAGTAGGTCGCCAGTGCCGGCGCCTCATCGGTCTGGGTATAGATAATCGTGGGAGTAGCCACAGGGTGCACTTCCGTCCGGGTCGACAGCGGTTGTTCGATATCAAGATATCGCCTTCCGCCCCGGTCGCGCCCGGTGCGCAGTCCTGACCGGCCGCGCCCGCCCACCGGCCCGGGTGAGCCGGCAGTACGGACGACGCCCACATCGTCACGGAAGCGTAACGATCGGGCGTGACCTTGGCCACGTGGTGCGGAGAGGGCCGGGCGGGGTGCGCGGGTGTCCCCGGTGGAGCCGGACAGGGGTCGTACGGGTACCGAGCCACGCCCCACCGAAACCCCAGCGTGCCGCATAGACCGCGGGATCGTGCGGGTTGGGCCGGGCCCCCGGGGCCCGTTGACGTGGGCAGGCACGGGTCCTCGCCGGAGTTCGACGCGTGCGCCGGCGCTGGCCGGTTCCCGCGTGCGCTGGCGCTGCCTCCCCTTCCGGAACAGCATCCAGCGGATCCTGGCATGTGCCCGCCGGGATCTTCTATGCCAGACTGACATGCGTTGTTTGCCAGTGGATGGTGATCGGGCGGGCTTCGGATATGTCGCTCCGCTCGGGTGTGCGCCTGCGTCACGTCCTGCGGAGTCATCCTCGCCACCAACCCTGGACCGCACCCTGTGCCGCATCCCGACGGCGGGACACCCCCGCCGAGAACTGGAGACATTCTCAGGTGCCAGTGATCGAAGCCCATGGCGTGTACAAGATCTTCGGGCGTCGGCCGGAGCGGGGCGTGGGGTGGCTCCAGTCCGGTGCAAGCCGGGAGGAGTTGCGCGAGCGTGGTCTGACCGCTGCCGTCATCGACGCGTCCTTCGACGCCAACGACGGGGAGATCTTCGTCGTGATGGGCTTGTCCGGTTCGGGCAAGTCCACGCTGATCCGGATGGTCAACGGACTGCTCGAGCCCACCGCCGGCGACATGATCGTCGCTGGTGACAACATCACCGGCTTGCGAGGCCGTGCGCTACGGGAGATGCGCCGGCAGAAGGTGTCCATGGTCTTCCAGCACTTCGCGCTGCTCCCCCACCGAACTGTCGGGGAGAACGCCGCGCAAGCCCTGGAAGTGCGCGGAGCCAACCGCGCCGACCGGCAACGGGCCGCCGAGGAGGCGCTGCGCATGGTCGGGCTGGACGGCTGGGGCGGGTCCTATCCCGATGAACTCTCCGGCGGGATGCGGCAGCGAGTGGGCCTGGCCCGGGCGCTGGCCTCCGGCACCGACGTCATGCTGATGGATGAAGCATTCTCCGCGCTGGACCCGTTGATCCGCAGGGAGATGCAGGATCAGTTGATCGACCTGCAGCACACCCTGGGAAAGACGATCCTGTTCATCACCCATGATCTGAACGAGGCGATGCGGCTGGGCGACCGGATCGCGATGATGCGTGACGGCCGGATCGAGCAGATCGGCACCTCCGAGCAGATCCTCAACGACCCCGCGAACAGTTATGTGGCCCAGTTCATCCAGGACGTCGACCGCACCCGGGTGCTCACCGCCGGGGCGATCATGGAACCACCGGTGGCGGTGATCGGAGCGGAGTCAGGTCCGCGCACCGCACACAAGTTGCTGCGCGAGCACCAGATGTCCGCGCTGATGGTGGTGGACCGAAGCCGACGGCTGCGTGGGGTCGTCTATGAGACGGACGTCGCGCAGGCAGTGCGCTCCGGAGCGAACAGCCTCGAGGGCGTGCTCCGCCAGGCGCACCAGGTGCACACCGACGACACCCTCGCGGAGTTCATCGCGACAGCAGCGCAAGCCAAGGTGGCGCTGGCCGTGCTGGACCGCGACGAGAGGCTGGTCGGCGTGATCCCCAGGGTGACGTTGCTCAACGCCTTGGCCGATCCGGAGGACCCTGAGATGACCGAGAACCTGAAAACCGGTCCGGTTGCAGGCCCGGCGAGCGCGGGAGCGGGGCGGCCCTCATGAACCTCTATGCGGATGAGACCGATGGCACTGGAATCCCACGGTTGGACATCGGGGAGTGGATCGAGGCGGGGTTCCGGTGGATCCAGGACAACCTGAGCGTGGTCTTCGACGGAATTCAGAGCGTTATCAGTTGGGCGACCACCAACCTGGCCGGCCTGCTGAACACCCCCGATGCCCTGCTGCTGGCTGTCCTGTTCTCCGCCGTCGCCTGGTTGCTGCGGGACTGGAAGCTCGCGCTGCTGTCGCTGGGCATGTGGCTGTTCGTGATCAGTGTCGAGCAGTGGCAAGGCGCGATGCTCACCCTGGCCATGGTCATCATCGCCACGTTGGTGGCCCTGCTGCTGGCCATACCGATCGGCATCGCGGCGGCCAAATCGGACCGGGTCTCCCAGATCGTGCGCCCGGTGATGGACCTGATGCAGACGATGCCCGCCTTCGTCTGGCTGGTGCCGGTCATCACCCTCTTCAGCGTCGGGGTCGTCCCCGGGGTGATCGCCACAGTGATCTTCGCGCTTCCTCCGGGGGTGCGCCTGACCGAACTGGGCATCCGGCAAGTGGACGCCGAAGTCGTCGAGGCCGGGCAGGCTTTCGGCAGCACCGGTTCGCAGATCCTCGCGCGGATCCAATTGCCACTGGCGATGCCCACCATCATGGCTGGGGTCAACCAGGTGATCATGCTGGCCCTGTCGATGGCGGTGATCGCGGGACTGGTCGGTGCCGGGGGCCTGGGCGCCGAGGTCACCCGTGCGATCAGCACCATCGACATCGGGCTGGGTTTCGAAGCAGGTCTGTCCGTCGTCGTCCTTGCCATCTACCTCGACCGGGTGACCGCCGCTGTCGGCGGACGCAAACCCGGAACACCGAGAGCCGCGCGACTCAAGAAACTACTACGCGCCGGACGTGTGTCCACCATCGGCCCGGTGGGGACCGCGATCACCAGTCCACAACTGCATGAATCCGAAACGAGAGCCGACAATGGGTCCCGCTGAGCGCGGCGGCCCCGACATGGAAGGAAACCAGATGAGGACCACCTCCCCACGACGTACCCGGAGCCTGCTCGCCGTGACCGCTGCGAGCGCACTGCTACTGGCTGCCTGCAACGGCGACACCGACACCGACGATGACGGCGCTGCGACCGACAACGGCGCAGATACCGAGGAGAACGGCGACGAGAACGGCGCCGCCGGCGCCGAGGGTCCGGTCATCCTGGGCATCCTGCCCGACTGGACCGACGGCCTGAGCATGGGCTACCTGTGGCAGGAGATGCTGCAGGACCAGGGCTATGAGGTGCAGATCGAAGAGATCGGCCAGGCCGGGCCGCTGTACACCGCCGTGGCCGGCGGCGACTACCACGTCTACCCCTCCGCATGGCCGGAGGTCACGCACGCCGAGTACATGGACACCTACGGCGATGACCTGGAGGACCTGGGCCACTACTACGAGGGTGCGGTCCTGACGCTCGCCGTCCCGGAGTACACCGAGATCGACTCGATCCCGGAACTGGCCGAGAACCCGGACATGTTCGACGGCCAGGTCATCGGAATCGAGGCGGGCGCCGGACACATGGGCGTCACCGCCAACTCGGTGTTCCCGACCTACGGGCTGGATGAGAACTTCACCCTGGTCGAGTCCTCCACCGCGGCGATGCTCACCGAGTTGAGCAGCGCCATCGACGCCGAGGAGGATGTCGTGGTGACCTTGTGGCACCCCTTCTGGGCCAACGCCGAGTACCCGGTGAAGGACCTGGAGGACCCCGAGCAGGCGCTCGGTGAGCCTGAGTCCCTGAACTTCATCGCCAACTCCGAGTTCTCCAGTGAGTTCCCGGAAGTCGCCGAGGCGATGGGCAACTTCCCCGTCCTGGACAACGACCAGTTCGGTGAACTCGAGGATCTGATCGTGAACGTGCACGAGGGCGACCCGGCCGCCGGCGCGCGCGAGTGGATCGAGAACAACCAGGACATCGTGGACTCGGTCTTCAACTAAGGACCAGCGTTCCTGACGAACGTGGGGCCCGGCCGTCCGGCCGGGCCCCACGTTGTCTCTCCGGCCGAGCACGTGCAGCGACGGTACGCCCGGCTACGGCTGGGTCAGGGTCAGTTGCTGGGACCGGGGTGGATCTCATCCCCCGACGCGATCGGCTGCGCCATCCCCTCCACCAGCACTCCACCGTTGGTTCCCGGGGGCATCCGCTCCACCCGACGTCGGCCGACCTCCAGCCGCTGCACGGTGCCGGAGTCGTAGGACTCACCACCGCGCAGCACCCGCACGTGATCCCCTTCAGTCAGGTAGCCGCTGGCGAGCTTGCCCACGGCCATCGTCCCCCGGCCGGTCTGGGTGAAGGTCTGCTCGACGACGAACCGGGCAGGTTCGGCCGCCTGCACCGCATCGTCGGGGCCTGGTTTGGCCGTCGTGTCGACCTGACCGGGCTGCGCCGAACCGGCCGCCTGGGTCGGGCTGGAGACTTCGTAGTCCCGGCCAAACAATCGCTTGAGAAAGCTCATGGGGGCAGTCTAGGTGGGGGTCACCCGCTCCAGGCCCCGTCCATGCCCTCGAGACCATCGAGCCACCAGGAGTAACGCAGTCGCAGGGCTCGCTCGAGCAGCGCCAGCAGGCCGGCCACGGTGATGCTCGTGTTCAGCACCGATCCGAGATTCCAGGGGGAGGTGAAACTGAACTGCCCCAGGACCCCGACCAGACCGGAGAGGTTCTCGGGGAGTTCGGGGGCAACCTCGTCGCTGAGATCGGCCAGCCACTCCAGCCCCTGGGGCACCTGCAGCACGATCACCGCGAGTAGCACCACGAAGGAGGTCACGCTGATCGTGGTGCTCAGCCCCGGCCGTCGCCGCTCCAGGTCCGCGCGCCACCGTTCGGCGCTGCCGGGAACCGGGACGAGCTGCTGCTCCCTCCCTTCGGGGCTGACCAGGTGGGCCCGCCGGATGCCATAGGTGCTCGTGCGCACCTCGATCCTGGATCCGTCATCGAGGCCGAACCGGGCCGGCAACCTCTGGGTGCGGTCCTGGCGTCGGTCGCGGTAGAGCGCGACGCGTCCGTCCCAGTCCAGGAAGTCGACCTCGACGTGCCAGTGAGCGTCGTCGTGCTCGATGGCGAAGACGCTCCGCCACAGACCCTGCCACCAGTGGAAGGCCTTGAGCGGCCTGCCGTTGCCCGGCTTCTCCTTGCTCATCGGCACTGATCGTAGGGGCTGTGCTGGCTATCATGTGCACATCAGTCCCGGCGCTCCGGACCGGGCAGCGGTATGGGCGCGTGGAGGCAACCATGGAGATCACTCATCAGGTGGTGGTGTTCGACGCCGCCGACCTGAACTCCGAGAGTCGGTTCTGGGCCGGCGTGCTCGGCGGGACCGTGGACTTTGAGGACGACTGGCACACCGTGCTCGTGGACGGCAGCGCCAAGGTGGCGGTGCAGTTGGCCCCTGAGCACGTGCCGCCGCAGTGGCCCGACGGGAACCCGCAACAGATCCATCTGGACCTGTGGGTCGCGGACATCGAGGAGGCGCACGAGGAGGTACTCGCGCTCGGGGCCGTACTGCTCAAAGCCGTCGACGACGAAGCCCCCGGCGAGGGCTTCCGCGTCTACGCCGACCCGGCCGGGCACCCGTTCTGCCTGTGCTGGGTGAAGCGGTCCGACGCAGCCTGATCCGTGCCGACGGCGACGTCGAAAGCCTTGTGGTTCGTCGGCCCGAGGAGGATGCTTGATCGTGTGAAGCCGATCGAGTTCGAGCTCAAGCGCACGATATGGGCGCCGATCGAGCAGGTGTTCGCACGCCTGGTCGACATCGAGGGGCACAACGACTGGATGGCGGACACCGGAAGCATGCTGAAGCACACTCGGCAGACTTCTCCCGGCGAGCCCGGCGTCGGAACGACCTTCGTCGATGAAACGACTCAGGGCACCATGCCCGGGGAGATCGTCGAGATGACGGCGCCCCACACGGTCATCTTTCACTGGTGGGAGACGTCGAAGTCGGGCACGCTGAAGTTCGAAGGCTGGCCGAGTTACCGACTGGAACCCGCCGGTGACAACGAGACACGGGTCCGCCATCGCGGCAAGTTGATCTCCTACGGGCTGTGGCGCCTCGGCACGCCCATCTGGCGGCGCTTCGCAGTCAAGGAACGAACCATCACAGTCGACGCCCTGAAAGCCTCCTTCGAGCGGACTCCCACGCTCTAGGGAGTTTGTTCACGACCCCAAGACAGGGTTATCTCGCGGTCGCAGAAGAGTGGGAAGGCGTGGTCCCGAACCCGTTGAGGAATGGTGTTCTCGCCGGCGCTCCGCACGCCGGTACGGATTCGATCAATTCTCCGATCGGAGGCGAACAGTGAGCGCATCGAAGGTTGTCTTCCTGCCCGGAGCCGTACTTCCCGCGCCGCTGGCCTACTCCGGACTCGTTGACCTGTTGGGCGATGACGTCGAGGCGATAGTCAAGGACCTCGAGGTCTATCGCGGGGCCTCCCCGCCGGCGGACTACTCCCTGGACACGGAGGTCGACGGGGTTCTGCGTGAAACCGGGGCTCGCGGGTGGACTCGCTTTCACCTGGTGGGCTACTCCGGCGGTGGCGCCGCAGCCCTGGCGTGTGCGGCATCGGAGCCGTCGCGCCTGTTGACCTTGAGTCTGCTCGAACCGGCGTGGGGCGGCCACTGGGACTGGAGCCCGAGGCACGAGCGGTTGTGGTCCGAGTACGACGCGCTGGCTCAACTTTCGCACCAGGATTTCGTGGCGGCCTTCACGCGGTTACAGGTGCGGTCCGAGGTTCGGCTGCCTGAGCCGCGATCAGCGCCACCGCCGGTGTGGATGTCCCGAAGGCCCGCTGGGATCCGGGCCCTCGTGCGCACCTTCAAGACTTACGCTCTGGACCGCAATGCCTTGAGGCGGTTCGACCGTCCTGTCTACTTCGCGCTCGGCGGCTTGAGCAACCCCGACCAGTACGGCGAGATCGCAGAACGGCTCGGAGGCGTATTCCGTGACTTCACGCTCGAGGTCTTTCACCAGCGGCACCACTTCGACCCGCCACATCGTCAAGAGCCGAGCCGGCTCGCGGAATCGCTGCGCAGTGTCTGGTTGCGCGGTGATCTGCTGGCGTCAGCGGGCGCCGACTGATCGATCACGCCTGGCGTTCACGGGCGCGGGTCAGATCCTGGCGGTGCTCCGAGAACACCTGCCACGGGTCCTGTACCTGGGCCAGGCGCCGATTGATCGTGCGGATCGTGTGCCCAGCCGGCTCGATCCGGGAGAGTTCGTCCCACCTGATCGGCACCGCCACCGGGGCACCGGGCCGGGCCCGGACCGCGTACGGGGGCACCGCCGTCTGCCCGTAGCCGTTGCGCTGCACGTCCACCAGCACCCGATCGCCCCTCTTCTTCTTCCGCGACTGCAGGGTGAGCAGGTCCGGAGCGCGGCGCACCAGGACCTCCGCGACCGTGCGGGCGAAGGCACGTACGGTCCCGAAGTCCGCCTCGGGCCGCAGCGGTACTACCACGTGGTACCCGCGCGAGCCGGTGGTCTTGAGGAAGGTGCGCAGCCCCAGGTCGTCCAGCACCTCCCCCACCATCACGGTGGCTCGCCGCACCGCCCCGAGCCCGGGAACGGTGGGGTCAAGGTCGAAGATCAGTTGGTCCGGATGATCCAGGTCCGCAGCCGTGCTCAACCATGTGTGCGGGGTGAGGCACGCCTGCTGGGCCAGATAGACCAAGGTGGCCTCGTCCTCGATCATCACCTGACGTTGCGGACCGTCCGCGGTCCGCACCTGCACGGTGGCAACGAAGTCCGGGAAGTGTCGGGGCACCCGCTTCTCGTAGAACGAGGGCCCTTCGATCCGATCGGGGAATCGCTGCATGCTGATCGGACGGCCCCGCACGTGCGGCAGCATGATGGTGGCGATACCGGCGTAGTAGCGGGCCAGGTCCTCCTTCGTCACCTCCGGGGTCTCCGTTGCCGGGAACAGCACCTTCTGCGGTTTGCTGACGTCCACCCCGGCGATGGTCACACTCATGCCCGCCAGCGTGCGCGCCACGGACCGGCGCGGCAACTTGGGCGACGGCAGGATGCGCCGCCGGCCCGTGCTCTCGCTGGGGCCCCGGTTCTGCCCTACGGTGTGGGAACCAGCCGTAAGGAGGCAGTCGTGACCACCCCGATCAGCGCGCACGTGCTCCGCGAGCCGCGCGGCACCTTCCAGTTGGCCGACGGGATCGAACTCGGTGATCCCCGTCCGGACGAGGTGCTGGTCCGCTACCACTCCACCGGTTTATGCCATACGGACCTGTTCGCCCGCGATGTGTTCCATCAGGCGGAGTTTCCGGCGGCGGTCTACGGGCACGAGGGCATCGGCGTGGTCGAGGCGGTCGGTGCGGGCGTGACCGACTTCGCCGAGGGCGACCGGGTGATGGCCTCCTACGCATCGTGCGGACGTTGCCGGACCTGCCTGACGGGCCGCCCGTTCAATTGCGTGCAGTTCAACGACATCAACTTCGCCCTGGCCCGCGCCGACGGTCCTACAAGGCCACAGCGGACGGGCAGCCGGTCGGGTCGAGCTTCTTCGGTCAGTCCTCCTTCGGTACGCATGCGCTCGTCAGCGAGCGCGACCTGGCCAAGGTGCCCGAGTGGGTGGCGCCCGACGACGAGTACCTCCTGGGACCCTTGGGTTGCGGCGTGCAGACCGGCGCCGGTGCGATCCTCAACGTGCTGCGGCCCGGGCCCACCGACTCCCTCGTGATCTCCGGGACTGGCGCCGTGGGGCTGAGCGGGTTGCTCGCTGCCGCCGCGGCCGGTGTGGGCACCATCATCGCGGTCGACATCATTCCCGAGCGATTGGCACTGGCCCGCGACCTCGGCGCGACACACGTGATCGACGGCAACGAGGAGGACCAGGTCGAACAGATCCACGACCTGACCGGCGGAGGAGCCACCCATGCGTTCGACACCACCGGTGTGGCGCCGGTACTGACCCGACTGGTGGATGGTCTGGCCTGGGGCGGCAACCTCGGCATCGTCGGAGCCGCACCGGGAATGACACTGGACCTATTGCCCGTGATGCAGTTGGGCCGGCGGGTACAAGGGATTGTCGAGGGCAACTCGGTGCCGCGTGTGTTCATCCCCCAGTTGCTCGAACTGCGGCGGCAGGGACGCTTCCCGCTCGAGAAGTTGGTCACGACGTACCCGTTCGCCGAGTTGGAGCAGGCGATCGCCGCGACCAACGCGGGTGAAGCGGTCAAGGCCGTGCTGGTTCATTAGCGCCGACGCCCGAGCCGGCGTTCGGACAGCCTCGGGACCAAGGACCCTGGCCTGCCGTTCTGACCGTCGATAGCGTGAAGTCATGGGAGCACCGGCGATCTCCTGCCAGGGCCTCACCAAGCACTACGGTGGGGTCATCGCTCTCGATGGGCTCGATCTGGTGGTCCCCGAGCGGTCTCTGTTCGGGTTTCTCGGTCCGAACGGGGCGGGCAAGACCACCCTGATGCGGTTGCTCCTGGGCTTGGCCGCGCCCTCGGGTGGCACGGCGCAGGTACTCGGCTCCGACATCGTCAGCGCGAGCATGCAGGTGCGCAGGCAGGTCGGCTACCTCGCCCAGCAGCCACGGTTTCATGAGGACCTCACAGCCCGGCAGGTGCTGCGCTACGCTCGTGGGTTCTACCCCCTCGACCCCGACGCCCGCGTCGAGGACGACATCACTGAGACACTGGACCTGGTCGGTCTGACCGCGAAGACTGACGCCCGCTCCGGTGAACTCTCCGGTGGCCAACGGCAACGACTGGGGATTGCGCAGGCCCAGATCCACCGCCCCAGGCTTCTCATTCTCGACGAGCCCGCCGCGGCGCTGGACCCGCTGGGCCGACGCGATGTCCTGGACGTCATGCGCCGACTGAAGGAGACAACGACCGTCTTCTACTCCACCCACATCCTCGACGACGTCCAGCAGATCAGCGACGAGGTCGCAATCCTGCGGAACGGACGCCGTGTCCTCCAGTCCTCAATGGTCGATCTCCTCGACGAGGCCGACACCTTCGTCCTGACGTTGACCGGGGATGTCGGTCCCGCCGTGACCAGCATGCGGACTCAGCCCTGGGTAACCGAGATCCGCGAGGTCCCCGGCGACGACCGAGTCTCCCTCACGGTCCGGGTGAGTGACGAGGAGGTCGCCCAGGCTCAACTGCTGCGGCTGGTCCTGAGCCACGACGAGGTCCGGGTGGTCGAGTTCGGTCGCCGCAGGTCCGAACTCGAGGACGTGTTCATCAACGTCGTGGAGGGAGACGTTCGATGAGATCGCCATCGACCTTGTCCGGGCTGACCAACCAGTTCCGTCGGGAATCAGGTTCCTGGTGGAACACCCGGCGGTGGTGGACGCAGGCCCTCGTGTGGTCCGCTCTGACCAACGCGCTGCTCGTGTTGGTGCTCTGGGTCCTGCCCCGGCTCGACGTCGCCGCTGGCGCGAGCGACATGACCCCCACCGAGAGTGCGGTCCAATTCGCTGGCATGGCAGGCATTCTGGCCTCCATCGGCGTGGTCGTCACCGCCCAGGGCATCCTGCTCGATGAACGGCGCAGCGGCGTGCTGGAGTGGATGCTGTCCAAACCGCTGGCTCGTAGCGCATTGCTTGCGGCGAAGTTCCTCGGCCACGCCCTCGCCCTGTTCGTCGTGATCGTCCTCGTGCCATGGCTCGGCGTGCTGGCCCAACTCTCCCTTGCCGACGGAGCGCTGTGGCCGCTGGACCAGTGGCTCGGTGCCGTCGCACTCATCGGCTGCCTCGCGGTCTTCCACCTCGCCGTGGTGCTCATGCTCAGTGCGCTGACCTGGTCGCGCGCCCTGGTGGTCGCGCTGCCGCTGGCCGGCATATTCGGCACCGACCTCCTCGTCGCTACCGCGCCCCGCGCCTTCGAAATACTGCCTTGGAGTCTGGCACGCATAGCCGGGCCGGTCCTGTCCGACGGGATACTCATGACGATAGGCCCGCTCATCAGCACCGCCGTGCTCACCGTCATCAGCCTCGGCGTGGCATCCCTGGCGCTGAAGCGGACGGAACTGTGAACAGCAGAGCAGGCGGGCGGCGACTATTCAGGTGGCCCGAATCGGGCGAGAATCACGGCTTGGTCGTCCCGTTCGTGAGTGGGGCTGCCCCGGCGCACCAGTCGCGCCAGTTCCCTCGCCCCGACCCGGGCCAGCGCTGCCGCCAACACCTCCGCGGTGCGCCGGTGCCGGGTCAAGGACACCTGATGCCCCATGCGGGCGTAGACCGGGCGCAGGTCCACCTCGCCGGAGCCGGCCTGGCTGGCCAGGAGTAGGTAGCCACCGGGACGGGTCACGCGGGCCACCTCGCTCAGGGCCCGCCCCAGCTCGTCATCACCCAGGTGGATCACCGAGTACCAGAGCAGCACGCCGTCGAAACTGCCGGCCGGGTAGGGCAGGTCCAACAGTGATCCGGTCTCGAAGCGCAGGTCGGGGTAGGTGCTCCTGGCCTGGGCGATCATGCCCGGGGACAGGTCCATCCCGCGGATGTCGGCTCCGCGTGCGGAAGCATAGCCGGTGAGCCGGCCGGCGCCGGCGCCCGCGTCCAGGATCGGCCCGGCGCCCACCTCGGCCAGGAAGACGGCGATCATCGCCACATCGAGCGGGTGCTCCTGGTTCGTGTCCTGGATCGCCCGCGCATAGTCGGCGGCGACCGTGTCGTAGGCGGTCCGCGTGGACCCCTCGCTGCCCGCCTGATCGGTCATACCGGCCGGCTCAGTCGGCGGTACGCATCGTGACGGGTGTGGGCAGCTCCACGGTCCGCGACACCGTGCACTCCCGGTCATGGCTGGCCTTGATAGCGGGCGCGATCCGGGCCCGCGCGGCATCGCCCTCGGCACCGGCCGGGAAGCGCAGGTGGAAGGTGACCTCGACGTCCTGCAGGTGGTTGCCGTCGTCGTCGGAGATCTTCGTGCCGCTGCACCGGACGGTAAACTCCTCGGGCTCGGCGCGGCGGCTGGTCATGTGATCCACATCGACGCTGGAGCACCCGGCGATCGCGGCCAGCAGCACCTCAACCGGTGTGAAGTCCGTGCCGGTCCCGTCCCCGAGGCTGATCACACCACCTCGGGCGTTGCGCACCTCGTAATGACCCAGGGAGGTGCGTTGCAATTCGACGCTGCGATGGCCGGGCGCGCCGCCGCGCTCATCGGGCTCGATTGACTGGCTGTGATCGGTCACTGCTACTCCCTGGTCCGAGTCGTGGGCTTGCCGGGCCGGCCGGATGAGTCCACGGCTCCTCGGAGGATCCGGTAGATATCCGGCCTGCACCGCTGTCTCGGGGATTCGCGGACTCCCCAGTATCGGCCAGCAGTCCCGGCGATTGGCGTGGACTGAGTGTAGTGGCCGGCGCACGAGGCCCCGATCGACGTGTTCGTCACGCAGACCCAACGCCTACGGCCATCGCATGAGCAGCAACTGTGCAGCGAGTGCGGGCATGACGACGGCGATGACGCCTGAGGTGAGCATGACGAAGGCCTCTGACCAACGTTCATGCTGGTCAGAGGCCCCCCTGCGTCGGGCTGGCGGGATTTGAACCCACGACCCCTTGACCCCCAGGTGCCAGGATCAGCGCTCGTAGCCCACCTGACCTGGGGTTTTGCTTTTCAGGGGCACGCTCTGCGCATCACATTTTGCAGAGTTTGCGGGCTGTTGGTCACCTCATTGGTCCACCTCGCCAGGTGCCGGAAAGGTCCGCCCGACGGCGGTGCCTATGCTGCTTGAGCCACTGCCGACGACGAGGTACTGACGCCGTGTCGTCGTTTGATGTCTCTGAGCATGTCGTAGCACGTCTTCAAGTCGGCGGGCTGAGGAGGGTCAGTGTCGTGATCGGAGTCGTTGAGGATTCGCGCGAGGGTCTGCCATTGACCGGGCTCGTTCGGTGCCTTGCAGCGTGCTACCACCAAGGGACGCAGATCACGCAGGTTTTTCCCCTCGTAGTCAGCCAATGAAGCTTGGGTGTCATCGTCGGATTGCCGCGCCGCGATGAGTATGTGTTTTGCCAAGCGCTCCGTGGCGATTCGTAGACTGTTTCCGGCCGAGCGGCGATTCTCGTGGAGTGGCGAACTCATCTGTCCTTGCGCGTTCAACATGAGTCGTTCGAAGTCGTCCCCCGTACGGAGCACAGTGGTACCTTGCCGTGGGTCGATGAGCGTAGCCGAATACTCGCCAGTGCCCAGATGCTGGTAGAGGGACTGAAGGGTTCTCGCGAGTTCCGCATCATGGGTCGTGACTACGAGTTGCACCCCGCTCGAAAGCAGCTCCGAGGTCACCTTGTCCGCGAACGTGTATCTGTGTTCCCGATCGCTTCCGGGCACCGGATCGTCAAGGAAGATCATCGCGCTCCCAAGCTGACGGCACCGGGCGAGGAATGTCGCCAGCCCGAGCGCGTTCAGCTGGCTGTTGCTCAAGACCGCCAATGCGTTACGCACCACGCCCGACGCATCAGCTTCAGGAACCAGCGAAGCCGTCAGATCCAGGTAGCGGCTGCCAGCCCCGCGTCGAGCCAAGCGATCAAAAGCAGTTAGCTCGTCGGGCCGCATCAATGACCACCACTTACGAATCTCGGCGGCCATGAGTTCTAGCTTCTGGTCAACGACCTCTTTAGCTGCGCTCGTGATCTTTCGCTGCGCGCTCTTCAGCCGACTCGTCGCTGCATCCCTGAGGCGCTGGCGTTCGAGCGCTTCCAGCAGCGCATCCTCAGCTCGGGCGAGCTCAAGCAGTTCGGTCCATCCGGTCGTGTTGCTCCTTGCGGCGAGCACGGGCTCCAGCACGCTGATGACAGGTTCCACATCGGCCGCTGCCTGTGACAAGAGAGACTTGTGAGTGGTCAACGCTTGTCGAAGCTCTTCCTCGGCACTCATTAGAGCCTCGAAATCCGCCCTGGTTGTTGCGGTGTTTCTGCTCACCTGCTCTCGGATGTGCTCGATCGCCGCCAGAGAGTCGTCGACATGTCCCTGAACCGTTTGTGCGCTGGCTTTCAGGGTTTGCGCAAGCTGCGCGACGGCGACGAAGGAGTCTGTTTCTCCTAAAAGTTCAGCGACAGCAGACTCGTGGGCCGCCCGACCGTCAGCTGTCCATCCGGCAGCTGCCGGAATGCTCGCGCTTGCCCAGCTCCCAGCGGCTTCGAGCTCATTCGAAAGCTGCGTGATCGCAGCACGAAGTTTGGTACTCGCGCCAGTCAGGCCCTCTTGATCTGCCAGCTGGTGCCGGATCACTTCTACCCTCTCGGCAGTCAGTGATGCAGGCGTCTGGCAGACCGGGCAGTCTACTGGACCATCGCCCGGATGTTGAGGAAGACCGTCAACGCCAAGAACCGCATGGAATAGCGGCAGAACCTTTGCTACTGAGGCGTCCACTCTCGACACGGCGTCGTTATAGCTATCAAGTTCCGCGGCAAATGATTGCTCGGTCGCTGATGAGCGACCGCCAGGCGTCGGCGACTGTGCATCGAAAAGTCGCATGCGTTGTGAAGGCATAGCAGCGGTCGACGGGCGGAGTTGGGTGAGTGGTAGCAGTGTGTTCGTGCGCGCAGTGAGCTCGTTCGTCACTCGTGCAACTGCGGTCGACAGCTCGCGTGCGGGCTGCGGCTCATTCTCGGCAGGAGGTACGAGAGTGTTTAGCGCAGAGACGAGCGACGTGGAGAGCTGAGCCGCGGTCCACGGTGAGGTGGACGCCACAAGCGGGCCGATTTGAGGATGTGAACGCAGACCCTCCAGCCTTGCTACCAAAAGTTCCCTAGGCTGCGCCTCTCGTTCACTGATCAGAGCTGCGAGTTCTGAGCGCAGCAGATCGAGGTCCGCGACCTCAAGCACCGCCTTGAAATAGTCGCTCCGCTCGCCCGGCTTCGCCGAAACGGCGTATCTCAGGGCATGTTCAAGTAGAACGGGAGCCGCAAGCGGTGGGTCGGACAGCTGCATTCCGGCTTCGGTAACTGAGCCGATGTCAATCCCATCCAACGACAGGACGCTGACGCAGTCGGCCGCCCCCTGGTAGTCGTCGATCAACTGGCGGCGGAGGATCTTGCGGCTGCCATCCTGGAGACATATCTCAGCCTCGATGTATACCTCAGCAGATGCCGGAAGATGAGCGTTGCGTAGGGCGCCCTCGAACTCGCCTGGGCTTCCACCACCGAGTTGACGTCGGGATGTGCTGCCGGTGTAAAGGAATTCGAAGGCCTCAGCGAGACTCGTCTTCCCTTGGCTGTTGTCGGCGTGGATCACCGTGATCGGGGTGTTCAACTCAACTCGTTGTGGCTGCGGTCCGTAGGAGCGAAAGCCACAGATCTCGATGTAGCTGATCCTCATCGAGGCGTCTCACCTCGGCTTGCAATCACTTCGGTGTCCGCCTCCGCGGTACGCCCCTCCCAAGCTTCGGTGATCCGCTGCAGGGAAGTGCGTGCTGCCTCGACTGTCTCCGCATCGAACGCTTCAGCGACAGCGCGGGCGTCGTTGCCGTCACCCAGCCGGGCGATCAGCTCTGGAAGATTGGGAACCAGGGCGCTCACCGCGATGCTCCTCCTTGCGTCACCGGGCCAAGAAATAGACGTTCAGCAGACGGCTCAGCCGAACGCGGCTATTCGAGCTGTGCCTTCTCGCCCTAGATAACCGAGCTGATCCATGAGCGCGCGAACTACGGATTTGCCAAGTTCGAGCGGGACGGCGTTGCCGAGCTGGCGTTGAACGTCGACTCGAGTGCCGTCGATCTTGAAGTCGTCCGGGAAGGACATCAGGCGCAGCATTTCGTTGACGCGGAGGCGTCGTGCTCGTTCTTCGCCAGAGGCTGTGCGGATGTTCTCCCAGTGGAACGGGCCGACCCACGGTCCGGGCTGCGCCTGGAGCGTGGTGGATGGCCGGTTGGGGTCGAGGCGGAGCAGGAAGGTCCAGTAGCGACTGCGCCATTCGAAGTGGTTGCGGCCGCCGTAGCGTTCGGTGTGCCAAAGGTAGTTCTGACCGGGCGGGATTTCCGCGGCAAGTTCTCCGTAGTTGCCATCGACGATCTCGTCCTCGGCCGCACGGACCAGTCGGGGCAGTCCGGCGAACGCCTGGGAGGAGGTGACGTGGGGGATCTTGTTCGCGTCGACGGTGCGGGTGTGCTCGCTCCAGCCGGAGTGGGTGGGCTCGGGGAACTCGAACTTCTCCCCGTCGCGGCGTCCGACGACGAACACGCGACGGCGCAGCTGAGGGACGCCGTAATCGGCGGCGAGCAGCACTTTCCACTGCGGGTTGTAGCCGAGCTCGCCGAGTCCCTTGAGGAGCCGATCGAACTGCGCCTTGTGGGTCTTGTACGTCAGGCCTTGCACGTTCTCCAGGATGAACGCCTCGGGGCGGGACTCGCGGACAACACGGACATACTCGTCCAGCAGCGAGGCGTTCGGGTCGCGGCTCTCGCGCTTCTGCTCCAGCCAGAACCCCGACTTGCTGAACGGAGTGCACGGCGGGCCGCCGACGACCAGCACAGGCTCTTTGGCCCGCAGCCCTGCGGTGGCGAGGATCTGCTCGGTGGAGACCTGTCGGATGTCGCCGGTGAGGGTCGCGGCACCGTCGAAGTTCGCCTTCAACGTCTGCAACGCGGGCTCGTTGTAGTCCGTCGCGACCGACACACGAAGGAGGCCGCTGCCGGGGTCGCCGGCATCGAGGGGCTCGGCGTCGGCACGTTCGACGGCGAGGTCGAGTCCTCCTGCTCCGGAGAACAGGCTCACCACCGGGAGTTGCTCGCCCATCGGCCACCTCTTTCTATACGTGCACGCACGGCCCGGCCTCTGCGGGCAGTGCGTGTCTGACCAGTATCGTCGAGACGAGTCTGCCAACAGCCACCGACATGCCCAACGTGACCAAGGACATCGGTGGACAACGCAATCCGGAAGGGGTCCTGTGGAGGAAGAGCCGCTCGCCGGGCGAGCCTTCGGCGAGGTCTACCGTGTCCAGGGACGCAGCGACCTGCACGCGTTCCTCCTCGACGCCGTGCGTGCCTCCGGCGGCCGCGTGCTGTACGCGAGCGACCCGCACCGCGCGCCGGTCTACCTCGGGGTGCAGCTGAGCTCCGACGAGCGGATCGGGATGCTCGTCTACCCCTTCCGCGTCACCCGAAACTCGATCAAGAACCGCCCTGACGACGAGGTCCGCGGCCAGCTCCGCTACGGCGCTGAGGAGTCCTGGAAGAGAGAGCACCCCCTTGGACGCGACGTCGCCGGCGTGGACGTGACGATGATCCTCGGCGTCGACCTCGCCGACGGCGTCATCCTCGGCCTGGACGCCAACCTCTGGGACCCGCTGCCAATGGGCATCTCCTTCTACGCCAAAGACGCCGAGATCATGCAGGCCAAAGCATCCGGGTGGCACGTCTGGGAGAAGATCAACCGCACCGGCACCAAACGCTCGGAGCCCCGCTCACCCACGAATCTGGAGACGGTCGTCGCGTTCACTCCCGACCGCCTCATCGACTACGCGCGTCTCGAACGACGAGCGACCTCCCTGCGTCTGGACCCGCCGCTGCGGTACTCGGCTGCCGTAGCGCTTGCCGATGAGACGGCGGTCGATGAGCTGCCGCGCCGGCACGTGCTGGAGGAGCAGTTCGCGCTCACCAGCGAGCAGATCCTCGACATCATCGGCGGACGCAACCGGCTCTCTGTCGCCGTGCGCGGCGGGGTCGCCGAGTACCACCTGGAACACCTGCTCGAGAGCTCGCCCGACATCTCCGCGGTCGAGCGGCTCGACGTGGACGCGATGCACGACTTCAACGTGATCCTCGCGGACGGAAGGCTGATGAGGGTCGAGTGCAAGAACGCGAGCCCCAAGACCTCCGCCAGCGGCAGCTTCAAGGTCGAGGTGCAGAAGACCCGCGCCTCCAAGGGCGATCCCGCGTCGCGCTTCTACCCCGTCGACGGGTTCGACGTCGTCGCCGCCTGCCTCTTCTCGCCGACCGGACGGTGGGAGTTCCGTTACGGGCTCACCTCACGCATGTCGCGGCACAAGGATTTTCCCGACAGGCTCGCGCCGATCCAGACGATCACCGACGACTGGGCTGAGAGCCTGTCCGCTCTCAGTGAGTGACCTCTCGTCGATCGCGCACGACATCCACGATGCTCGCGGCGATAGAGGTGGGGGCTTCGTGTTCCCAGAACCGCAGAACCCTCCAACCGCGCCCCTCAAGCAACGCGGTGGTCTCGATGTCGCGGAGCCGGTTCCGGCCGATCTTGCCCTCCCAGTAGTCGCGGTTCGTCGACGGCATCTTGAAGTGCTCGGGACAGCCGTGCCAGTAGCAGCCATCGATGAGCACGGCGACACGGGCGCGAGTGAACAACAGATCTGCCGTCCTGCGCAGGTCGCGCTCCGGTCGCGCGTTGACCCGGTATCGCAGTCCCGTGGCGTGCACCAGGCGGCGCACCGCCAGCTCCGCCTGCGTGTCCCGGCTTCGGTTGCCCTGCATGGTCTTCCGAGCGGCAGCACTGGAAGCCCACGGCGTGTACATGCTTCGAGGTTACGGACTCGTCGTGAATGGTTCACTCCGTCGGGGCCGATTACGACGCCCCGGGGAAGGACGAGTCGCTCGGTCGCCGCCAGATGAGGAGGCCGCTAAAGTTGAAGGCCGTGTCTCCGCAACCAGTCGCCAGTAGCCAGCGTCGGACGAGGTCGGGCAAGGGTTGGCCACTTGGGTAGGCCGCGCACGCCGATCGGCACGTTCGGGAAGATCCGAGTCTTTCGCGTGGCGTCGGGCCGGGTCACGGCCAGCACGCGCTATCGCGACTGGGACGGTGCGTCTCGGCAGGTGTCAGCCACAGCAGACACGAAGGCCGCAGCGGAGCGCGCGCTGAAGTCGAAACTGTCACAGCGGTCACTGTTCCAGCCCGGCGCCGCCGACATCACGCCGGACAGCGGCTTCCCGGCTTTGGTGGACTACTGGCTTGAGGACATGGAGCTGGAAGACCGTCTGTCGTTGACGACTCAGCAGCTCTACGAGCGGAACATGCGGACTCTGGTGCTGCCCGCTTTCGAGCACCTGACATTGCGCGAGGTAGGCGTGGCCCGCTGCGACCGGTTTCTAAAGAGCCTTGCCCGCGAAAGTCCCAGCAAGCGAAACAGGGCGCGCGTTGCGCTCCGCCTCGCACTGGGCCTTACCGTGCGGCACGAGATCCTCCCGCGCAACCCGATGGATCATGTTGGAAGGCTCCACCGCGAGCGCATCCCACCATCGGCGCTGACTCCGGCAGAGGTTGATGCTGTGCGTGCTGCGGTGCGCTACTGGGAGACGGGTCTGAACGAGACCGGGCCTCGACCGGACGGACAACTCGGGGCAGTCATCGAGGTGATGCTCGGCACCTCCGCTCGCATCGGGGAAGTCCTGGCGTTGCGGCGGCGCGACATCGACCTGACTTCGGCGCCGGCCACGGTGAGGATCGCTGGGACAGTCGTCAGCCAGCGTGGGGTGGCGACCAGTCGTCAAGATCACCCGAAGACGGCGCGCTCCCGCCGTGTGGTCGCCCTGCCGTCCTTCGCGGCCGAGGCGCTTCGGACTCGCCTGGCGCATCGCTGTCGTATGAATGAGGACGATCTCGTGTTCTCCAGCCGGAACGGCACACCTCTGACGACCAACAACGTGCGTCGGCAGCTTCGTCATGTCCTCGATCTGGCCGGCATCGAGGGTGTGACGTCGCACATGTTCCGCCGTACGGCGGCCACTGCGATCAATGATCGCGCGAGTGTCGAGCTCGCGGCAGCGCTGCTTGGTCACACTGATCCGAGGACGACGCTGCGTCACTACATTCGTCGAAACGAGATGGTCGATCCGGTCACTGCCGTGCACTTGGACGAGGCATTCGCGAAGGACATACAACGGCGCCAGGGAACCTGACCCGGTGCGCTCAGGGGATGCTCTTGCTACTCACGTCGAGCCGTCAGCTGAGTTCGCCGCCGCTGAGAGAAGGCGCACGGTCGCGCGCGCGATGTCGGCTGGCCTGTGGCTGATTGTGAGGAGCCGCGAGAGCTCTTCGTCAAGGTGAGGGCCGGAGGCGGCACTGGCGTACGCGTCATGCAGCGCATCCAGCGCGACTGCGACCTGTGCGTCCTGAGCATGAGCCGGGTACGCGCCGGGTGCCCAGCCATCGAAAGACTGCGGATATAGACGCTGCGCGACTGCCGCTGCTGCGCCACCGTACCCTCCGGCGACGAGGAGCAGGCGTCCGGACTGAATCGTCAGACGGGCCTCTTCGATCACGCCCGGTTCCGCGCCGACGTAGCCCGCGAGGCGCCCCCCAACAATCAGACGGGCTGTCGTTTCGCTCGCGACATGCTCGCGCATCGCGGTCAACGCGTTGCCGGCGTCTTGGGTCCAAGAGCCGTCCAGGGCACGCGAGATCGGCACCGTCTTACGCGACTCGGAAACCAACGTCAGTCTGCCGATGTCACCGAGATTCCTGTCTGCCGCGATCAGCTCGTCTGCCGTGAGCTTCCGGTACTCAGATTCGGCGAGCGTGATCTCAAGCGCGGATCTTCCGCTGCTGAAACGTTGGGCCTCTTCGATCAGGATCTCGGTGTAGCCACCGGGATTGAGGTGACCGCCGTATACGACGGTTCCTCCCGCGAGCATGATCGCTCTGCCTACTTCGGCGACGACCAGTCGGCAGTGTTGCTCAGTGAGACCAAGACGTGAGAGATCGGCGCTCTCAGAGACTGACAAGGTGACTTTCTGGCCCGAGAGAGCGTCTCGCGAGATGAGGGTGGGTTCGCTCATTTCTTGAGTGCTCCACCGCGCGCAGCGAACGTCCGGGGCGTCAAGATGTCGACGTCGACGTCGTAGCCTGCCACCGCGCACAACTGCAGCAGCACCTCTCGTTCCGCGGGCCCGAGGGGCGGATCGGGGTGAATGACCCAGAGGTGCTTGTCATCTGGCTGCGTCTCTTGATGTGAAGCGAGCCAGGGGGCGAGTGTGGTCGGCTCAGGCGATTGCGCAGGAAGCCAATCGAACCCGTCCTCCGAGAGATAGGACGTCTGCGCTTGCCAAAGAGTGTTCTTGAGCGTCTCGTCGACGAGCCTGTTGAGGGCAAGAGCAACCCCGGGAGCGGGATCGGCGAGGTCACAGACTACCGAGGGGACGTGGTCCATCAGGAAGGAGCCCCGCTCCTCCCCGGCAGTGAGCGCGTACATGCAGACGACCGGCATGCCGCTGTGCTTTGCGGCGTGGACCTCACGTTGGGTCCATTCTCGTGCGGCGTACACGTCGGTGCGGATCATCAGCAGCGCGCTGCTGCCAGCGGCGTCCTCAAGCGTCCTCTCCCAGTCGCCACCAGGTTGGATGTCTTGCGCGTCGAAGAACGCCGACAGGTGAGACTGCTGGATGTGGTCACGTACACGCTCGAACATCGCGGGGCCGGAACGCGAAGCTTCCTCGGAAGAACGGTGTTTCGTGTGACTCACGAACACCGTCAGCCGTGCGGGGAGGTTCGCCTCCTGCTGGATCTGCTGGGTGATCGCCTGCGCCAGCTCGCGCCCGAACAAGCCGCTATCCGTGTTCACGTCAGCTGGCAGGGTCTGGATGCCGCCGAGGATCTGATTGACGATGCTGGTACCCCATTGCAGGCCTTCCGCCACGACAGGGTAGACGCCTACGCCATCCCTCAGGTTCAGTTCGACAATCTCGCGAAGATACTTGTTCCATGGATTGACCGCCTCGGCCGCTGCACGGAGCAAATTCGTGTCGATGATCGGCACGATCGCGTTGAACTGTGCGGCCGGGAGTCCCTCGCCGAGCGGCGTCGCAATGCCCAAGGGCCGTGGCGGAGCTCCGTCCTCCCAGGGATCGCTGCGCGCATACACCTCGACGGCACCGCCAGCCAGGCCCGAGAATGCCGGGCTATGGAAGTGCTCATGGAGTTCCGCGAATCGCTCGGCGCCGATCGCGTCGTCGGGGTGCCAGACGACGAACACGTCGAGGATCGGCGGGATCGGCACGCGCTCTCCTCTCGAAACGCCGCCTCATCGGGGCGATGTCGGTGGTCAAAAGTAGACTATCCCTGGAAGGGAGGAGCCCGACATGAGCGACCAGCACAACATCTTCATCAGCCACCGTCACGAGGACGACGCGCTGGTCGGAGATCTCAAGAAGATGCTCTCCGGCAGCGGAGCCGAGATCCGGGACTCGTCGATCACGAGCGAGACCCCGAACAACGCGAAGAGCCCCGACTACATCAGACAGATCCTGGCCGACCAGATCCGATGGGCGGGCAAGATCATCGTCATCATCTCCCCCGACACGAAGAGCCACGAGTGGGTCGACTGGGAGATCGAGTACGCCCGCAAGTTCCCCGACAAGCGGATCGTCGGGGTCTGGGCACCCGGCACCACGCACGACGACATGCCCGAGCCGCTCGAAGACTACGCGAACGCGATCGTCAACTGGGATGCCCAGGCGATCATCGACGCTCTTGACGGCAAGGACAACTGGACAGAACCCAGTGGTGCTCCCGCGCCTGTGCAGTCGATTCCGCGGGCTGCCTGCTGAATAAGGAGGTCGAGCGTGAAGGTGTTCAGCTACATCGTGCGCTACGACGTCGGGTTCGCGCCAAACCCCTTTCACGGGGTCTGCTCTCTTGCCACCTGCAAGCAGGACATCCGCCGGGTCGCCCAGGTCGACGACTGGATAGTCGGCACGGGCTCCCGACCGAACGGCAAAGCAGGCAACCTCGTCTACGCCATGCGCGTCTCAGAGATCGTGAGCTTCCAGGCGTATTGGGACGATGAACGCTTCGCTGAGAAACGGCCGAACCTTCGGGGCAGCCGCATGCAGCACTTCGGCGACAACATCTACCACCGCGATCTGGCCGATGAATGGATCCAGGAGAACTCCCGCCACAGTAAGGACGACGGTTCTCTAGAGGCGCGCCACATGCTGCGCGACACGAAGAGCGAGCGGGTGATGCTCGGAGACGAGTTCGTGTACTTCGGCGGAGACGGCCCAGTCATCCCCGAATCACTGCGCAACGACTATGGCTTCGACCTCGTGCACTCGGGACCTGCATACCGAAGCAACTTCACCAACGAGCACGTCGCAGCGATCATCGAATGGGTGCGATCGCTCGAGCCGGGGGTGCAAGGACGCCCGCACGACTGGCCACGTCGCCGGCAGCCAGCAGCAGCCGCGTGAACGTCAGCGCGCTCAACTAGAACATGGGCTCGAGGACGCGCGCACGCGCGAACTCACCTCCCAGCACCTCGTTCTGAGGCAGGTGACTGTTGATCCCCCACTTGGGAGGGAAGAAGAGCGTCATCGGCTCCGGCGTGGAGACGTAGCGCGATTTGATCCGGCTTCTCGCGCTAGCAAGCTCCGGAACCGCCTCACGGCAGTATTTGTCCGTCTCGCAGAAGAGATTCTGAGCGTCGATCGCCTGGATCGGCCGACCCCAGAGACCGCTGAAGTCAAGTTCCAGGCGGGCGAACTCAGCCTCCTGGTTGTCGACCATCCACATGATCACCTCTTGCGGCGTGAGACCACCGAGGTCGGAGAATACCTTCTTGATGCCACGTAGCGCGCCCGGACCAGGCTTCGTGAAGTCGTTCTCGGAGAAGTTCACGTGCTCCGAGTAGTTCAGGTCAATCGCCATCTGGTAAGACATGAAATCCCCCATCAAGGGGAAAGTGTGGAGCAGGTCATAGACCTCTTCCAGCGACTTGGCCTCAAGAATCCGCTCGCCAAGGCGCGACCGCACGAACATGTCCCGGAACAGCTCCACATGGTTCAGATGCTTGGTCTTGCGACCGTAAGCGTCCGTGGCGCAGAGGATGAACGCCCCCGTGTAGAGGCCGCCGTTGCGGTCCTTCGCCTCGGTGAGCGCGGCTTCGAACACACCGGTCTCCAGATCTGCAATCCGAGGCGACCGCCCAAGTATCTCGACGACGGTCTCCCACGTACTGACATTGCTGAAGTTTCGGAACGCGACGATCTGGAACAGACGATCGGCAGGGCTTGAGTCGTCATCGCGGTAAGCGACGTCACGGATGAGGTACTGGCTGACACGGTCAGCAGCCCGATAGACGTTGCAGAACTTGTACTCCTGAAGAATCCGGTCCTGCGTCCACGGCCCCGGGGCTCCAGCGACTCGCGCCTCAAACACGTGCTGTCGCTCAGCGGCGAACTTCCAGTAGAGGTCGTAGACCCCGTCCCGGGGAGTTGGTGCTCGCATAAACTGTGCCTGTCTCCGTTTTGTGCTGCCTATGGTCATCCGCTTCTCGTGGCGAGATGCAAGTCCGACCCGTCGGCCACTGGTTCGCTCCATCATCTCTCGCCGGACGCGTCGCAGCCCGCCAGAACCGCCGTCATGATCGTCCCGCGTCGCGGCGTAGCGTGTCGACTCCATCCGGGTCGGACAGCGCGACCGCAAGCACGAGGCGTAACGCGGTCGCCGTCAGGCGCTCTGCCAATGCGAGCTTCTCCATCCACTCGCCCTGCGGGTGGAGCTGGAGGAAAGCATTCAACTCGTCGAACACCGTCGAGGCCTCTGCGGCCTCGGCATGAACGGTCCCGACCTCGCCGACGACGTCACGCGCCTTCATGAGTTCCTCGAAACCATCCGGGCCGTCGCTGAACCGCTCACCGCCATTCGTGAAGAGTTGCTCGGCGACGTCGGTCGACTGGTCCGCGAGGAAGGTCTCATATTTGACTGCATACACGAGGAGATCGACCACAGTGTCCAGAAGTGCCTCTCTCCCCGCTGCCGCACCACCTGCCACCTGATCGATGCGATCGATCTTGCGGGCGAGGTTGGCGGCGATGCTGATCAGCTCCCCGCGCTTCTTCCACGAGTTGCCGTAGGCGGCGTCCTTCGACCGATGCAAGGCGATGACCGACTCGCGCAGGTCGACCCAATCCACCGTGGAGACGGACTGGGACAGTAGCTGGGCGGAGTCTCGAAACAGTTGCTCGTGGAGCGCGAAGGCGATGTCGCTGTGGCCGAGCTCGTCGACGAGTTCACGTTGCCGGGCGTCGTCAGCACCTGCGGCGATCTCCCACTTGATCGCGATCGCTTGAAGGAACTGACGCAGTAACGGGTCGGAGAAGCCAGCGATCTCCACGTGACAGTTCTCCCCGGACGCCAGTCGAGCTTCGATGTCGAACCAGCGATCGAGCACACCCGCGAAGTCCTCCCACCGAGTCCCGAACTGAGCGCCCGCCCACGCCTCCTCATAGCCGGTGGCGCCACCAAACCCGGCGAGGGCACGGTCAGCTTGCTCATTCCGCTCGTCGTAGAGATGAAGGGATGAGATGAAGAACGACGCGTGACCGAGTCGCGCACCGAGCCAGAAGGCCATCATCTCGTGCAGGACACTCCACTCGAACGTGTTGATGCCGGAGAATCCCCACAGGATGTCGTTGGAACGCACGGTCACGTTGAGGTGTACGCTGCCATCCCTGACGAGGAAGTGCAGCCAGTTGTTGCAGGGCACATCGAGCGTATCCGCGAAGTCGCGCGCCGGATCGAACAGGACGGCGACCGCCCGGCGAGACTCAGGGTCCGAACGGAGGAGCTTGCGGATCTCATCCACTTGATCGACTCCACCCCAGTCGCGCAACCGTGGCCCATAGCCACCACGCCATGTCACCTGGTCATCCGAGAACTGCAGCGCGCGGCCGAGGTAGCGGGCTAGATACTCCATGTCATTGCGCCCAGCGAGCACCCACATCGTCTCGGCGATGGTCGCGAACACATCGTTGCGACGACCCGGTACTGTGATGAAACGTTCCGTTGGCTGCGCCAAGGTCACAGTACGTGCGAGACGCTCGTGAGTCGGCAGTCCGCGAACCGTCACCGGTTGCCCACTCGAACGAATCTCGGCAAGCTCAGCGATGAAGGCCCGCGCAGCATTGCGATAGAGCATGCATACCCTCCCCGAGCCGCTTCGATCTTGAGATCGAGTATCCCGCGTGGCGCGAGGAATCCCGTGATCGAACAAGTCCGGTGCCGGTCGTGTCGTGGCATAGAGACTGCCGCGTCAGTTCTTCGGCGGCGGGGGCGTCAGTATGCGACGACAGGGTCGGTCGTGCCGGCGCGTTAGCGCGAGACCTCGTCATATCGCGGCCTGGCCCGATGAGCTCGGCGTCGAATGGCGATCTCGCACGTCCATGTGTGAAACAGGAGCAGCGCGGTGATCGGCCCATTGACGATGAGCTTCAGCATGTTCCAGGTGGCGAGGAGAACGAGCAGGTTCAGCCAACCCGAACCGCCGCTATCAATGGTGGTGATGCACCAGCTCGCGACGAACCCATAGGGCACTGCAACGAGCATGGCCGGGATGCCCCAGCGCAGGCCGCGGCGAGTGCGGGTCGCGGCGATCAGGAGGTTGGTGGGCGCGTAGCTGAGGATGGTGTGGGTGCGGACGCCGGCCGCCCAGATGAGCCGGAACATGGGCATAGTCCTCTCAGGGGTTCGGCGACAAGAACCTGAAAGGACCGCCCGCTGTTGCGGGTTGGTCATGCTGTAGCGGGGAGCGACAGCGCCAATATAGAGGCCGCCTCGTCATCCATCGTACGACGCGGCCCTGACATCGGGAAGGGCATGCGTGTCATAGCGAGCGGCGCACGGGCTCTTGTCCGGGCCGCCGCTGCGGCTCCTCCCCCGGCCCTCGCGCGAGGTCGCGTGCGCGGTCGAGGGCGGCGCTCGCGCGGGCCGCGTCGATCTTCTGCGCGTCGTTCTCGGCGGGAGCGCCGAGCGGCGTGGGATCGGTGATGCCGTAGCGGTCGCGGTACGCGGCGACCGTACGAGCCAGGCCGCGCCAGGTCGCGGCGGTCTTGGCGTCCTTCGGCGGGGCGCCGAGCGCCTTCGCCCACCCCTTGCCTTCGATGAGCGCGGCGTCGAGAAGGGCGTCGGCGCGGGTCTCGATGAGGTCGCGGCGTTCGGTGAGCGCCTGCCGGAGCTCGCCGCTCATGGTGCCGGTGGCTTCGGGGATGAGGCCGGCGATCAGCCGGGGCGTCTTGCGGGCGCGGCCGGAGCCGGCGGGGCGGGCGGTGGCGCGAGTCACGCGGTAGTGGAGGACGGCGGCGATGTCGTCGACATCGGAGAAGCCCCGTGCCCGCACGAGCCGTGGCAGCAGGGCCTCGATGTCGTGGTGGTTGGCTTCGGCACGGCGAAGCTCGGCAGTCAATGCGCCGAACGCTGGGGAGCTGATCGCGGCGCCCGCATCGTCGTCGGTGAGTCCGGATGCGCGCACGAGGTTCGCCCACCTGTCGCGTTGGGCGGCGGCGGCGATCGTCTCGTACTCCGCAGCGAGCTGACCGATGTTCCTCCAAGCGTCCTGCTCGGCGGCGATGGTCTCGTGGGCGGAGAGCTCGGCGCCGACGTGCTGGAGCACCCCGAACAGCACGCTCTTGGCGGTGGCGTCGGTGTTGTCGCCGGGGTGAGGTCCCTGGTGGGAGTCGTCGGGCTTGTCGATGGTGACGTAGGCGAGGTTCGCGTCTCGGCCGCGGGTGAGCGCGACGTACAGGTTCTCCCTCGTCATGGATGAGTCGACAAGGACGTGCGAGGTGTCCACGGTGATGCCCTGTGCCCGGTAGGAGGTCACCGCGTAGCCGAGGTCCAGGTGCTCGGCCGCATAGTCCGCCGGGAGCACAACCGATCCGCCCCGTCTGTGCTCGACGCGGCGGAGGGTGACTGAGCCGTCGTTGCGGATGTCGGTGACGGTCCACCGGTCGCCGTTGCGAACCCAGGACCGGCCGGCACGCAGGCGGCGGTCGTTGCGGCGGGTGATGACCGTGTCCCCGGCTGCGGCGCGGGTGCCATCGTGCAACTCGGCCTCGCGGGTGCCGTGGACGGTGCCGTCGAGGATCAGGTCCGTACGGGCGCGTTGGTTGAGCGCGAGGACGGATTCGTTGGAGTCGGTGACCAGCACCGTCGCACGGCCCGCTTGCCGGTCGGCTCGCCATGCGGTGTAGGCGGCGTCGATCATCGCCTCCGTCTCCCCGCCCTGGATGCGGTCGTGGTCGAGGTAGGTGTCGATGACCTCAGTGCGCCCGTGCCGAAGGCCGAGGGAGGCGGTCTTCTCCCACGAGTTCGTGAACCTGTGGATATCGGCCAACTCGGGCGCATCGTACCGATCGTGGACCAGCAGAGAGAATGCGCCACCGGCGTCGACGGACTGGAGCTGCGCATAGTCCCCGACCAGCAGCACCTTCGCCCCCGCCCCGGCCGCCAGCGCGGTGATCCGGTCCAGGGACAGCGTGCCGGCGAGGGACGCTTCGTCCACGATCACGAGCTGACCCGTGCGGAACGACTGGCCGGTGCGTTGATGGATCTCCCACCACTTCGCAGTGTTCTCCGTCGCGATCCCGAGGTCGTCGGCGAGGACCTGCGCGGCGACCGCAGACGGCGCAAGCCCGACCACGCTGCCGGGTCCGTGCTCGGCCTCCCATGCCCGCCGCGACGCGGACATCGCCGTGGTCTTGCCCGCTCCGGCCGGGCCGACCAGGACATCGACAACGCGGCCGGACACGGCGACCGACACCAACGCGGCGGCTTGATCGTCGCCGAGCACCCGCCCTTCCCGGTCGGGCCTGGTAGCGATCCGCTCCACCGTGGAAAGTGGCACGGTCGGGCCGGTCGTCATGCGGGCGCGCTTGAGGAGGCGGTCTTCGGCTGCCAGCAGGAGCTCGGAGGAGAACACCGTCGAGTGCTTCGGCCGGAACACCGAAGTGCCATCCGGCCGGCGGAACGCCACCGGGCTCGTCGCGAGCTCGGGCGGGGTGAGCCGCAGCGACGCGGCCTCGGCGGCATCCACGACCAGTCCGACGACCGCTTCCCGATCCACGGTGGAGGCGAACCGGTAACCCATCGTCTGCCGGGCCGCCTCGGCGGTGAGATTCCACCGACGCCAGGTGGAGCGCTTCTCGCCCACCACCTCCACGACCGACTGGCCATGGGACGCGATCACGTCCAAGGGGATGTCGTCGGCGCGAAGCAGCAGCGGTGCGTCGTTCGCTGCGACTATCCGCGCCCATGAGGTCGCATCCGTGCCGAGGATACGGCCGGCGCGGTGCCGCCATTCGGCGGTCAGGTCAGCCAGCGACCGGACCTGCTTCTCTGGGCGGGTGGTGAGGGTGGCTTGGGCGCGGAGCTTGATGATCGTTGCAGTCGAGGGCTGACGGCCGTGCTTGTCGACGTACTCGGCGATGAGCCGGTTCTTCTCGGCCTCAATGTGCCGGGATCGGGAGGAGAACTCGGCCACCAGCTCCTCCGGCACGGCCGCCACCGCCCACGCCGGATTGCGGTCCCGGCCCATCTCGCGGGACTCCCAGAAGACGCCAAACGACCTCGTGAGGTGGTCGGCGAACACGGCCTCGTGCAGCTCGGAGAGCGCGACCGTCGCGGCGTGCATGGGCCGGCCGTCGAGGGAGCGCCACTTGCCGTCCAGGACGGTCTGCACCTTGTTCGAGATGACGACATGAGTGTGCAGGTGCGGATCTCCAGCCCGGGAGTCGTAGTGGTCAAACGCCGTGGCGATCAGGCCACGGACATCTACCTGTGCAACGGCTCCACCGCGTGCGGTTGCGCCGGTGCGGGTGGCTGCAACCTCCCGCTCCATGAACGCAACCACCTCCGCAACCGCCGCATGATGCGCCTCGGCAATGAGCGCCTGCGTGCCCGCGTCCGCGACTGCCCACAGCACTGATGCGGACTTCGGGATTGAGAACGTGAAGTCGTACCCAGCGACCGCGCGCCGCGTCCCCCGCCCCGCTTCTTCGGCTTCGATCTGCGCACCCGCCTCGGCACGCGAGGCCGGCCCGAGGCCGGGATCGAGCGCCGCGGCGCGCTCCTCGATGCGATCCGCCGCGGTCTTGTACGCGGGATACGCCAGTCCGAGCGGGTCGCCGGTGACAGGGTGCCGGCCCATCCCGACAAGAAGCTGGAGTTGGGATTCGGAGACCTGATCGCCTTCCACGATCACCCCGCCCAGCGCTGCGACGCCCGCGCCGAGCCAGCGACCCGGCGGGCTGCCCGCCTCGGCGTAGTACCTCGTCAGCGGGGTCGAGAGTGAGCGGTCACCGTCGCCTGCGGCGACGGTGCGGAGCAGGTACTTGTAGCCGTCGCCGGCGCTCATCACGCGCATCGAAACGGTCATACACGTAGGTGTTCGCGGTACAACTGACGTAAGCATCACAGTGGCCGCAGGTCGCCGCCGATAAAGTTGGGAAGGTGAAGAACCCGGCCGCACGCATCGTCTTGTCGGTTGCTGCTGTTGTAGTGGTTGCGTTCGGGCTGTTCTCTGCCAGCGTCGCGATATGGGGCTCGTGGTGGCGGTTCCCCAACATGCCGACCGCCGAAGAATGGTCTGCCATATTCGGAGCGTCAGCTCTGGTTGCGTTGGGGTTCGCTTGGTATCAGATTCGTCAGGTGGATCAGTCGAACAAGGCGCTGATCGCATCGAACGAACTGGCGCGCCAGGTCAACGTCGAAGCCGTCCGACCGAGGGTCCAGGTCGCCCTGGAACCCACTCGTTTCGTTCGAAAGAACCGCGGTGCACCGGCAGAGGGCACGCTTCATATCGCCGTACGAAACATCGGGGTGAGTCCGGCCCACGAGGTGCGGTTGCGCGTGAGCCCGCCGTTCACTTCCCTGGAGAAATTCTTCAAACCTGGAATGATGAACGCACATTTCGCTGAGGTCAACGAGACGTTCAGCGGCAACGTGAGCTTTCGTACGCTCAATCCGGGCAACACATACATCTGGTTCCTGGGTCAAGTACCTGAGTTGTTTGACGACGCGTCGGGAATCCCGCGCCGCTGGGAAGTCGAAGCCGAGTACACCGGAACGGCATCTCCAGAACCGTTCCACGAAACGTTTGTACTCGACCTCGACGTCGAGAAGCGCATCGAGTTGCCTATCGATCCACTCGTGCGTATTGGCAAGGACATCGAGGCCGTCGGAAGCAAGCTCGAAGCAATCAAGGGCGTTGTTCCGAAGAAGCTCACGCTCAGCGACGATTCCTTCGAGGCACTTGGGAGGCGCAGCCGCGGGATACGATCTTCGGCGGTCGGTGCACGGCGAGCGCCATCTTGGCTGCGAAGACCCCGTTGACATCGAGGTGGTTGCGCGCGTAGCTCCTCAGGGACCTGTTCGGGTTGCAGACACAGGCTGAGGGTAGCGCCAAATGAGCCTCCAGTTGCGGCGGCAATCCGCGAGGTATTGCGCCCGCGGCCGCGTCCGGCTCCAAGTCGCTGGTCAACACGATCACCCTCCACGCCTTCGGTGGCCGAGCCGCTCAGCTACGGGTATGCGTTACGCGCCGGAGGTCATACAGCCGGAATGCTTCGCTCAGGGTCATGGTCGCCGCTGCGATAGCAGGGCCGACATCGTTGTCGAGGTCTCCGCGTAGCCGCACGATCGAACCGCCCGACTCCTCGCGTACGACCTCATTTCGGTCGAGTCGCATGACGCCGAAATGATATTGCGCGTGGGCAGCCGCGCTGCCTGATCGCCAGATTGCCTGCGTCGCACCGATGAGCAGGTCGTCATCGACGCCGTGCATGTGCTGTGCGACCCAGTCGATCGCCCCGGTCTGATGGAACCGAATCTTCGTGACGTCCTCTCGCAGGCCGAGCGCAGTCGCGACCTTCTGCAAGCTGGCTTGCCGCTCGCGCAGTTGCTCCAGGAGGCCCGTACGAACCTCCTCAGGTTTGCCTTCCGGGATCTGCATATCGCGGCAGGATGTGACCTGAACACGAAGGTCGTCGGCGCGGAGCCTGAGCGCCCGCTCGCGACGTTCTTGCCGCGTTGGCGGTGCGAGGACCCACACCGCGTTCACCGCCGCGACGAACGCGGTCCGCGCAACGGTCATGTAGGCCGTCGGGTACATCGTGCTTGTTGCCCGCATGGCATCGATCGCGAAATCCAAGTGCTCGGAGGAGATGCACATCGAGTACCAGACGGGGTTCTCGACACTCAATCCGTCGACGGAGTCAGCTGCGAGCGAGCTTCCAGGCTCGGGCGACATCGGATTCTCTGCACGCTTACGCCAGGCATCGACCGCTTCCGAGATGCGGTCCAGACGCCTAAGCCACTCATTGTTCTCGGGCGGTGGAGGCTGCCGCCCGGGTCGCCGCTTCGTCATAGCCGCACCATATCTCCGTTCCCACGCGCACCTTCGCGACCCGCTCTACCGCGACCTGCAAGACGCGTGGTAACTCCGAGGGGCGGTCGGAACGACCTGCATGAGCGGTGACGGTTCGACCGGCTCAGGATGGTCGATGGGGGGCGAGCACCTGGCAGGTGACCAGCCTGGTGTCGAGTTCGCGAGTGGACCACGGCCAGGGATCACGAACCTGTCGGAGTCCTGATGCGCCAGCCGAACAACGATCACCGTCTGCGGGTCGGGTCACTGTTCTCCGGGTATGGCGGTCTCGACCTCGCCGTCGAGGAAGTCTTCGACGCCCGCACGATCTGGTTCTCCGAAATCAACGAACCTGTTGCCCGTGTCTTCGCCCACCATTGGCCCGACGCTCCGAACCTCGGCGACATCACCACGATCGACTGGCAGACCGTCGAGCCAGTCGATGTGCTCTGCGGCGGGTTCCCTTGTCAGGACGTCTCCACGGTTGGCAAGATGGCCGGCCTTGCCCCCGGTACCCGATCCGGTCTCTGGGCACACATGGCGACCGCGATCGAGAAGCTGCAACCAGAGTGGGTCGTCATCGAGAACGTACGCGGCCTGCTTACCGCAACCGCGTCCCGCCCGGCCCCGGAAGGAGACGACGATGGACGACGCAACCCCGAACCTGAAACCCCCGCAGGTGCAACCCTTCGCGGTGTGGAGCCCGACCCGTGGGGTCTGGGAGACCAGCCAGCCCGACCTCTACGGGCACTTGGCGCCGTACTCGGAGACCTGGCCGACCTCCGGTATGATGCGAGATGGATCGGCCTACCCGCGTCCGCAATCGGCGCACCACACCCCCGGTTCCGCATCTTCATCCTCGCGAACCGTACTGTTCCGAACGCCGCTCGCCTCCGACTCCGCCAGGGGCGGGGAGACTCTGGATCTGGTGAAGGCCAGGCGTGGCACGATCGCCCTAAGCCATCAGGTGATAGACCTCGCGACCAGGCGCAGTCGTCGGTCGTCGGAGGCAACCTTCGCGCTGATCGCCGAGTTTTTCGGCAGTGGGGACGATACGGCCCAGCCATCTTCCGATGGGAACGAATCATGGGACGAGTAGCGCCGGCGCCGACAGTACTGAACGACAGAACCGGACCACGCCCCGCCCCAGCGTTTGTGGAGTGGATCATGGGCCTGGACGCTGGTTGGGTGACCGACCCCGCGCTTGCGCTCACGCAATCGCAGCAACTTGCGGCGTTAGGTAATGGCGTCTTGCCAAAGCAGGCCGAAGCTGCCCTCCGAGCGCTGATCGGATGACAGCAGGGCGAATTGTCAAAGCAGCATGTATGCCTTGGTCGGAAATGGCGCGACGATGGGTCGGCGGTAGGTGGCGACGATCACAGTCTGGGACCATACAACGACAAGTTCCGAGCGGTGGTGGGCGGGCCTCGACTGCGGGCTCATTCGGAGCGCGTGGTGGCCTGTCGTCGCAGCAGTGACCCACACGGCAATCGGTGGGGTTGTTTCGCGATTCGTCGTGGCGATCGTCGTTACCGCCATCGTTGCGGCGTTGCTCGTTGCGCTTCGCGCGCAAGCCTCCGACACTGCCTCTCAAGTAGCCGAGAAGTGGGCTGAGTTGTGCTCCATTGACCGACTCGCGGATCTGTGAAGCGAGACTTGATCGACGACTGCCATCAGCGCCACAGAGACACCTAATGGTGTCAGCAGCGCGTGTGGAAAACCGCCGATCAGGCGGGAGGCTTGTATGAGTTCCGTTTGGAGTGCTATACCGCGGCGAAAGCCTCAGCGACGATCACCGTGTGACTCCTGCAGATTCCTCCGCTCCTCCTCGTCCCTTTCATACCTCAAGGGCCGTTGACAAGGTTCCTCGCTGGGGATATGTGTCGCACGCGGTCGGCCGGTACGGTGCATCGTACTCGCGGCTGGTGGTTTATCCACCGAATGCGGACGAACGAACGCGACGGTTCGCGGAGGCTTGTCGTCTTTTCGTGCCGATTGCCGCTGGCGGCGGCCTGGTGGTGGGGCTTCTGCTGGCAGGAGTAGGCGCCCCCTTGGGGGCTAGTGCGTTGCTAATCGCAGGTGTCCTGCTCCCAGTGGGCGGCTATCTCGCTCTTCGTTCAGCTCCGGTGCGCCGATGCTCCGTCATGCTCTGGTCCTCGTGCTTTGCTTTTCACCCTGACGCGCGGGACGCGGAACGAGAAGAGGGTCTGTTGCTTTTTTCGCGGGTGCTCGAGGGCGCATCGCGATCGTTACGCCGTGGCGAGATGTCATCGGCGTCTTTCTACCGCGTATGGCAGGCGATCTACGATGAAGTAGCCGAGATGAACGCTTCCCGGATCGAGTAGGCCGAAGAAGCACGCGCATGGATACGTTTAGCTGAGAGCTTCGGATACGACGTCGCGGATCGAGCTTTGCACGATCTCTGACCACTTCAGAAGGAAGCTTCCCTCGATTGGGTTGTCGCGGAGTCTTTCGCAGATGCGATCTCGCAGCACAGTGGGGTCTGCTGTCCTATCGAGGACGATCGCGGTGACGCACACTGACCGGCCCGCGGTCATCTCGATGTCTGCGTGGATGCGGGTGATCGCAGATGACGCCAGCCTGGCCAGGCGTTGGGTGTGCTGGGGTGCGCCCGTGTCGAGGACGAAGAGCAGGTGGCTCAGACGGGGGAGCTGCTCGCCGAGGATGCGCGCGAGGTTCCGCTCATCCTTGAGCCGGCTGCGCATCTTCGCTGGAGATGCCGTGTCCGCCGTGGGGAGGTGGATGCATCCGACTACACCGCGTATCCGTTCGGGTACGAAGTTCGCTTGCGATGCGGGTGGGTGATTGAGCGTGCCGGTGGTCGCGATGAGGTCGTGCAGAGCAGGGTGCTCGTCGCCGCGGACGAGTATCGTCGGTACCGATCGAGCACTCTCAGCCGTGTTGGCGTCGGCCTCCGTGTGCCTGTCACATGGGGGCCGTGTTATTTCATGCACCGCGCGCCCCATGTGGTGTCGTCGACATCTCCGGTTCGGGCCGTCGAGGTGTGCGGTCGCACTTGACTCAAAGCGACTGTCGACGCGCATCGGAACGCGATCACGGCCCCGGGTTCCGTGCCGGCTGGGATCCGAACATCAATGGATACCTGGTCTGCGCCGGTGACAGTGACGGTTCGCGTCTTCTTCGGTGGACGGGCGCCCACGATGTGGGTCTGCGTGATCACGGAGGCGATCTCCTGGAGGCTCGCGTCGATGGTGATCTCCCGGCGATGTCCGTGTGGTTCGCCGGAAACGGCCGTGACGCGCGTGAGTACCCATGTGAAGTGAGTATCGCGCTGTCTGATGTCCACGGCGGACGTGACGAGCACGCTGGGGGTTCCACGCGATGACGCCAGTTGTGCCAACGACCGGCCGGTGACCACCACATCATCTGCAGTGACGACGGCTCTCCTGTCTCGGCGGTGGATGTCTCGCGCTTGCGCTGCGTGGCGAAGTGCGCGAGCACTCAGGATGCTGTGAAGGAGGCTCATGAAAGCTCTTCTCCAGTCTCCGAGACGGTGCCGCTGCTTCGAAGCTCTGTTGCGTGGCTGGGGCGGAGCTGGGCGAGGGAGATCGAGCTGCGGGATGGGACGGCGAGGAGGTCACCGGCATGGAGGTCGCTCGGCAGTGCAGCAACCGGGTAGGGCAACGCCGGCGCGCCGAGCTCTCCCGGGATGAGTTCGAACGATTGCAGACGTGCGATGGATACCCGCCCGATCAGACGGCACTCGCTCCAGCAGGCGTCAAGGTTAGTGCCCCAGGAATCCGTCAGCGCGATCGCGCGATGCTCCGGCGTGTCGACGATGACCGTGATCTTCATGGCCACCACAGTCCTGGTTCCCGTCAACTCCGGGTGACGCGAGTCCAGGATGGGATCGTCGCCAGTGAGCACGCACGGCGTTCCGCAGAGGTCGACGTACTGGCGCAGCGAGATTCCACTCACAGTGACATCGTCGGTGGTTGCTTCGGTGTGCGCGGGCCACTCGGCAAGAGCTATCGGGGTGGGAAGGCTTCGCCGGAGGGTGGGGAGTATCTCAGTCAGGGTCACTCTTCCGTCTTAGGACGCGTAGGGGGTTGTGCGGAAGGAGCGTAAACGGAACCCATACGGCGATCGCCCAAATCCTTACGGTCACCGCCGCCGGCCCGGGTACACAACGGTGACGGCCCTGCTTCTGGACGCCCTGGTGTAAGGGGAGCGTTAGGTTCCCGTGCCTTCCTGTATGGGTTCCGTTAGGGCCCCGTTTTTGCGGTGTCAGGAGGTGTTTGATCGGGAGTTGCGCTTGGAATTGGGCGTGCGGCTGCGGTCTTGCTGTCGCTGTTCTCCGAATGGAGTTTGTTGTGCTTGACATTGTCTACGTGCTGGGCGTGATCGTCCTGTTCGTAGTCGTTGGCTTGGTCGGGAAGGCGGTGGAGAAGCTGTGATCGTGTTCGAGTTTCTTGCTGCTGCTCTCGGGGTCGCGGCTGTGTTCTATCTCGTGTTCGCTCTCGTGAAGCCGGAGCGTTTCTGATGGAGTGGGGTTTGCTTATCGCGAGCGTCGCCACGCTCGTCCTCGCCCTGGGGTTGCTGTACCGGCCTGTGGGCGACTATATGGCTTGGGTGTTCACGACCCGGAAGGACTGGAAAGTCGAACGGGGAATCTACAAAGTCATCGGGGTCGATCCGTCTCAGGAGCAGTCCTGGCAGGCGTATCTGCGTTCTGTCCTGTACTTCTCGATCGTCGGCGTTCTGCTGCTGTTCTTGATGCAGCGCACGCAGCAGTGGCTGCCGTACTCCCTCGGTAACGAGAACGTCGAGCCGGGTGTTGCGTTCAACACCGCGATCTCCTTCGTGACGAACACGAACTGGCAGGCGTATTCGGGTGAGGACCTCGCCTACACGGTTCAGTTCGCTGGCCTTGCCGTACAGAACTTCGTCTCCGCTGCGACGGGTATCGCTGTCGCCGTGGCGCTCGTTCGCGGGTTCGCGTACCGCAGATCGGGAACGATCGGGAACTTCTGGGTCGACCTCATCCGCGGCACGTTCCGCATCCTCCTGCCGATCTCGATCGTCGGCGCGATCGTACTAATCGCGGGCGGCGTCGTGCAGAACTTCAACGGCTACGTCGATGTGACCACCATCACCGGTGGAACGCAGACCATCCCGGGTGGCCCCGTTGCCTCTCAGGAGGTCATCAAGGAGCTCGGCACGAACGGTGGCGGTTTCTACAACGCGAACGCTTCGCATCCGTTCGAGAACCCGACGGGGTGGACGAGCCTGTTCCAGGCGTTCCTGATCCTGCTGATCCCGTTCTCGCTTCCGCGCACGTTCGGGAAGATGGTTGGCGACAATCGTCAGGGATACGCGATCCTCGCCGCGATGGGCACCCTGTATCTGGTCTCGGTGAGCGCGCTGGCAGCATTCGAGTTCGCCGGACAGGGTACTGCGCCGGAACTGGCCGGGGCCGCGATGGAAGGGAAGGAAGCCCGATTCGGACTCGTGCAATCTGTTCTCTATGCGGCGACGACCACGTTGACCTCGACCGGGTCGGTGAACTCGATGCACGACTCGTACACCGGGCTGGGCGGGATGATCCCGATGGTCAACATGCTGCTGGGCGAGATCGCTCCCGGTGGTGTCGGAGCCGGCCTGTACGGGATGCTGATCATCGCGGTGATCGCCGTGTTCGTTGCGGGGCTGCTCGTTGGCCGCACCCCTGAATACCTCGGGAAGAAGATCGGGCCGCGGGAGATGAAGCTTGCGAGCATGTACATCCTCGTCATGCCGATCCTCGTCCTCGGTGGTGTCGCATTGAGCTTCGCCATCCCGGCCCTTCGAGACAGCATCGTGAACGAATCGCTCACGAACACCGGCTCGCACGGCCTGTCCGAGGTGATCTACGCCTTCGCATCGGGCGCGAACAACAACGGCTCCGCATTCGCAGGGTTGACCGCCAGCACCCCGTGGCTGACCGCCGCGATCGGTGTCGCGATGCTGTTCGGCCGGTTCATCCCGATCGCTCTCGTCCTCGCGCTGGCCGGTTCCCTCGCCGCACAGGACAAGGTTCCCGCAACGGCCGGAACCTTGCCTACACACCGTCCGTTGTTCGTCGGTCTGACCGTCGGTACCGCGGTTCTGGTGACTGCTCTCGTTTTCTTCCCCGTTCTCACGCTGGGTCCCCTGGCGGAAGGGCTGCTGTAAACATGTCCACCATTACCCCAACCCCTCTGGCCGAAGCGCCGCACGCGACCACTCGCGCGCCACGCAAGACGCTCACCTGGGCACAGATCCGCACCGCCCTCCCGGGAGCGCTCCGCAAGCTCAATCCGCGCGCGCAGTGGCGAAACCCCGTGATGTTTATCGTGTGGGTGGGCGCCGCCCTCACCACCCTCCTCGCTGTCGCCGAACCTTTCCTGGGCGGACCCGCCGAGTCGGGCGGGACGAGTGTTCCTTGGTCGTTCACCTGGATCATCGCCGTATGGCTCTGGCTCACGGTCCTGTTCGCGAATCTCGCCGAGTCGATCGCCGAAGGTCGCGGTAAGGCCCAGGCCGACACATTACGCAAAACCCGCACCAGCACCACCGCACACCATGTCGCCGACTACCAACCTGGTGCAGATCCAGCCGCCGAGCGAGCCGCCATAAAGGACCTATCCTCGGCAGACCTGCGATTGGGCGACACGGTTGTTGTGTCCGCTGGTGAGCTGATCCCCGGCGATGGCGACATCGTGTGGGGCATCGCAAGCGTGGACGAATCGGCCATCACCGGTGAATCCGCACCCGTTATTCGCGAGTCCGGTGGCGACCGATCCGCCGTCACCGGCGGTACCCGCGTGCTGTCCGACCGTATCGTCGTGCGAATCACTTCCAAGCCGGGCGAAACGTTCGTAGACCGGATGATCGCGCTCGTCGAAGGCGCCGCCCGTCAGCGCACCCCGAACGAGATCGCGCTGAACATCCTGCTCGCGTCGTTGTCGATCGTCTTCGTCGTCGTCGCGCTCACGCTCAACCCGATCGCGTCCTATCCGGCGAGCCCCGCCAGCATCACCGTCCTCGTCGCCCTTCTGGTGTGCCTCATTCCGACGACGATCGGCGCGTTGCTGTCCGCGATCGGTATCGCGGGGATGGACCGGCTCGTTCAGCGCAATGTGCTGGCCATGTCTGGACGTGCGGTGGAAGCTGCCGGTGACGTGACCACGCTATTGCTGGATAAGACAGGAACCATCACCTACGGCAACCGTCGAGCGACAGCCTTCGTTCGCCTGGACGGTGTCCGCGAGCAGGAACTCATCGAAACGGCCGCGCTGTCTTCGCTCGCCGACCCGACTCCAGAAGGGAAGTCGATCGTTGACCTTGCCCGCGCGGAGGGCGTCGACGTGGGTGCTGCACCGCGCGGAGAGATCGTCCCGTTCACCGCTCAAACGCGGATGTCCGGGCTCGACGTGCCCGACGGCACCCAGATCCGCAAGGGAGCCGGTTCCGCGATCACCGCGTGGCTGGAAGAAGACGGGACGCGGCTTCCCAGCAGCGAACTGGCAGAGCTCGATGAGCATGTCGAACACATCTCCCGATCCGGCGGCACCCCCCTCGTTGTCGCCGTCAAAGCGGCGACTGGCGAACGTCGAGTCCTCGGCGTGATCCACCTCAAGGACATCGTCAAGGAGGGCCTGACCGAGCGGTTCGCCGAGTTGCGTGCAATGGGCATCCGGACCGTGATGGTCACCGGGGACAACCCGTTGACCGCGGCGGCGATCGCGAAGGAAGCCGGCGTCGACGACTTCCTTGCCGAAGCGACACCGGAACAGAAGCTCGCCTTTATCCGCAAGGAGCAGGAGGGCGGCAACCTCGTCGCGATGACCGGTGACGGCACCAACGACGCCCCCGCGCTCGCGCAGGCTGACGTCGGTGTCGCGATGAATACGGGGACCTCGGCAGCCAAAGAGGCCGGCAACATGGTCGATCTCGACTCCGACCCGACCAAGCTCATCGACATCGTCGCCATCGGCAAGCAGCTGCTCATCACCCGGGGCGCGTTGACCACGTTCTCGATCGCGAACGACATCGCGAAGTACTTCGCGATCATCCCCGCAATCTTCATGGGTGTGTTCCCCGGCCTTGCGGTGTTGAACATCATGGGTCTGCACTCACCTGCATCTGCAGTGCTGTCCGCAGTGATCTTCAACGCGATCGTGATCGTGTTCCTCGTGCCCCTCGCGCTGCGCGGAGTCAAATACCGGCCGATGAACGCATCGAAGATCCTCGGCCGCAACCTCGCCATCTATGGGCTCGGCGGCATCATCGCCCCCTTTATCGGGATCTGGCTCATCGACCTGTTCGTGCGCCTCATCCCCGGCTTCTGACACTCTCAACCAAAGGAATGAAATCATCATGAATGCTGCCACGCGCAGCAGCGGACGGACACTGTGGGTCGCCACACGTGCGCTGCTCATGTTCACCGTCGTCCTCGGGGTCGGCTACACGCTTCTGATCACCGGAATCGGACAACTTGCCTTCCCCTCTCAAGCGAACGGATCACCGCTCAGCAACAGTGACGGCGAGGCCGTTGGTTCATCCCTCATCGGCCAGTCCTTCACAGACGCGGAAGGCGATCCGCTGCCGGAGTATTTCCAGTCGCGACCCTCGGCCGCCGGCGACGGCTACGACGGCACCTCCTCCTCGGGAACGAACTGGGGGCCCGAGAACGAGGAACTGATCGGCGCGATCACCGAACGCAAGGCCGAGATCGCAGCGTTCAACGGTGTCGACCCGGATCAGGTGCCCGCAGACGCGGTCACCGCTTCCAGTTCCGGTCTCGATCCCCACATTAGTCCCGCCTACGCGGCGATCCAGATCCAGCGCGTCGCCGACGCGCGCGGCCTGCCCCTGGGACAAGTTCAGGAACTCGTGGCTGAATGGACAAAGGAACCTGATCTGGGATACCTCGGCGACCGCGTCGTGAACGTGGTGGAGCTGAACCTGGCGCTGGACGAGCTGGAGGACTGACCATGACGACACGGGGGCGGTTACGCGTGCTGCTCGGCGCCGCCCCCGGCGTCGGCAAAACCTACACCATGCTCGAAGAAGGCCGACGGCTCCTGGGCGAAGGACGCGACGTCGTGATCGGGATCGTCGAAACACACGGCCGCGCAGCCACGGCACGCATGACCGACGGTATCCCGTCGACCCCGCGGGCAATGATCGCTCACCGTGGCGTCGAGCTGGAGGAGATGGACCTCGACACAGTCCTGCAACGCGCCCCCGAAATCGTGCTGGTCGACGAACTCGCGCATACGAACGCTCCCGGCTCCCGGAACGAGAAGCGCTGGGAGGACGTGGATGCGCTCTTAAAGGCCGGAATCGACGTCATCTCGACGGTCAATATCCAACACATCGAGTCCCTCAACGATGTCGTCGAGCAGATCACCGGTGTTCCGCAACGAGAGACCGTGCCCGACAGTTTCCTCCGCCAATCAGACCAGATCGAAGTCATCGATCTGGCCCCTCAAGCGCTGCGTGACCGCCTCACCGGCGGCTTCGTCTATCCTGCCGAGCGCATCGACGCGGCATTGTCCAACTACTTCCGACTCGGGAACCTCACCGCACTGCGCGAACTCGCCCTGTTATGGCTCGCAGACGAAGTCGACCAAGCGTTGAAGAGCTACCGTCAAGAACACGACATCGATAGCAAATGGGAAGCCCGCGAACGCGTCGTCGTCGCACTTACAGGTGGCCCCGAAGGAGAGACTCTCCTCCGACGAGGCGCACGAGTTGCCGCACGATCCGCAGGCGGCGAGCTCATCGCCGTGCACGTCACCAGCCAAGACGGCCTCCGTGCAGGGAACCCCGTAGCTCTGGCACAACAACGAGCCCTTGTGGAGAAGCTCGGCGGGACGTACCACCAGGTGGTCGGCGCCGACATCCCTGCCGCTCTGGTCGAATTCGCGCGATCCCTCAACGCCACCCAACTCGTTCTCGGCGTCAGCCGACGCGGACGACTCGCCGCAGCTCTCACCGGCCCCGGCATCGGTGCCACGACTATTCGAGAATCAGGCGACATCGACGTCCACATCGTCACCCACTTCGCTGCTGGCGGACGATTCACCCTGCCCCCTATCGGCGGCGCGCTCACCCTCAAACGCCGTCTTCTCGGATTTCTGCTCGCGTTCCTGGGCGGCCCCGCACTCACCGCCCTTCTCGTCACCCTCCGATCTGATGAGTCGATCACGAGCGACGTCCTCAGCTACCAACTCCTCGTTGTTGTCGTCGCACTCGTCGGCGGCATCTGGCCCGCCCTGTTCGCCGCGGTACTTTCCGGCATCACACTCGACTTCTTCTTCATTGAGCCGTTCCACACCATCACCATCGCCGACCCTCTGCACGCCTTGGCGCTCCTCCTCTACGTCACCATCGCCGCGTTGGTGAGCTTCGTCGTCGACCGGGCAGCCAGGCGCACCCGAGCTGCCCGCCGCGCCGCCGCAGAATCCGAGCTCATCCAGACCATCGCTGGAAGTGTGCTCCGCGGAGACAACGCAATCCAGGCACTCGTCGACCGCACCCGCGAGGCATTCCACCTCCCCGGCGTCCGCGTCACACTCGCAGACCGCGTCATCGCCACGGCCGGAGAACCTGTCGCCGACGGCAATCACACCGTCATCCTGCTCTCTGAAGGCGGCAGTCTCGAACTCCACGGCGCCGACCTTCCCGCCTCCGAACGTCGACTCCTCACCGTCGTCGCCGCCCAGATCAGCGCCGCTCTCGAACATCAAAGACTCACCGCCACCGCGGAGGAGATCGAGCCGATTGCCGCCTCCGACCGCGTCCGCGGCGCACTCCTATCTGCATTGAGTCACGACCTGCGGCGCCCCCTGGCCGCCGCATCCGCCGCGGTCGGTGGGCTCCGCGCGGCTGGAAAGAAGCTCTCCTCCGAAGACAAGCGCGAACTCCTGGACACCGCGGACGACAGCCTCACCGCACTTGCCGCGCTCGTCAGCGACCTCCTCGATGTGAGTCGCCTCCAGGCTGGCGCTCTCACCCTCACCACAATGCCCACCGACCCCGCCGAGGCGATCGCGCCCGCTCTCGACGAGTTGAAACTCGGCCCGTCAGACATCCGCCTCGCGCTCGGCCACGAAAACAGCACCGCAGAAGCGGACCCCGTCCTGTTGCAGCGCGTCATCGTCAATCTGCTCGCCAACGCCACCAGGTACTCGCCACCGGACCAGCCGGTAACTGTCACCACCAGCACCTTCGACCAACGGCTGGAGATCCGGATCATCGATCACGGCCCAGGAGTCACACCCGACAGGCACGACGACATCTTCCTGCCCTTCCAACGGCTCGGAGACACTGACAACACCAGTGGCCTCGGCCTCGGCCTCGCCCTCTCCCGAGGATTCATCGAAGCCATGCACGGCACACTCACTCCCGAAGACACACCCGGCGGCGGCCTGACCATGGTGATCTCCATCCCGATCCACCTCACGACATCATCCCCGTCACAGGAGGAACAGGCTTGAAGATCCTCATCGCCGACGACGACCCCCAGATCCTTCGCGCGCTCCGCATCACCCTGAGCGCAAAGGGGTACGAGATCGTGACCGCCACAGACGGCGCTCAAGCCGTCAGAGCGGCCATCGACGAGCACCCCGACGTTTATCTTCTCGACCTTGGCATGCCACAACTCAATGGCATCGAAGTCATCCAGGGCATCCGGGGCTGGTCTCAAGCACCCATTCTCGTCGTCTCCGGCCGTGCGGGAGCATCTGACAAAGTCGAAGCACTCGACGCAGGCGCCGACGACTACGTCACCAAACCTTTCTCCGTGGACGAACTTCTCGCCCGTATTCGCGCGCTCACCCGCCGCGTCCCTCAAGAAGAAGCGCTGCCGTCTGTCCGGCTCGGCAACGTCACCATCGACCTTGCTGCACGAAGCGTCACCAAGGAGTCACCCGCCGGACGACGACAAATCCGCCTCACGCCCACCGAATGGCAAGTGATCGAGATCCTCATCCGAAACACCGGCAAGCTCGTCACGCGACAAACACTCCTCACCAGTATTTGGGGCACCGAGCACGCGGAAGACACCGGCTACCTTCGCCTCTACGTCTCACAACTCCGCAGGAAAATCGAAACAGACCCCTCCAAGCCGAACCACATCATTACTGAACCAGGCATGGGATACCGCCTCGACAACGTGGAAGGCTGAGCCGTGCATGCACGGCTCACACAGTTGCCGCCGGGGTTGGCGAGCAGCATCTAGATGAGAACGGTCGATGCCCGCGCCAGCGGGCAGAGTTCTTGTGCGCTCGGATATCCGATGGCGCGGGTTTCAGTGCGGGATGCGCTCTTCGATGCGCCGACGCGCTTCGGCCCCCTAGAGACTGCGAAGATCATCCTGGTGAAACGCGGCAGCGGATATATTCAAACTTCATCAAAGACGATCACTGTGTGGGCAGGCCAGGCCATCGCGCTCGGCGAGCGCCAGACGTATCTCTTATCTCCACATGTCCCGCTTGCGACCCTGATCGTTCGAATGAGCGAGAGATTTCTTCGAAGCCAGATGTCGTGGCAGCTTCCCGACATCGAGCGCGTCCGGCCAGGAGCGCATCCGTCAAACTGGGACGGTTCAGCGCTAGTACTAGATCTAGGTCAAGGCATAGTCCACGAGACTTCCGTCATCTGGCGAGAAGTTGGACGGTTGTGGGATCATCAGCCTCACTCGGTGGAAGTGGCAGCCGTCCGGACCGTCGCCGGTCTGGCAAGGATCACAGAGCTCACGCTTCCCGCACTCCTAGCCAACTACAAACCCTCTGACTTGGGTGCGCAGAGAATAGCGCTTCCAGGCGCGGCCACCGACCGTGTCATGTCCTTGCTACGGGCGATGGCGGATGCACCGCAAGAACCATGGACATTAGCGGATCTGGCGCGTCGCGCGCACCTCTCACGTTCTCAGTTGTGCCGCCTGTTCTCCGGTGGGGGTCTGGATTCACCCATGCGTACATTGAACCAAATACGTACCGAGAAGTTCGCTCAGTTTTTGCTTCATTCCGAACTCGGCGTTCGCGAGATTGCTCAGCGCTGCGGGTGGAATGATCCACGTGTCGCGGCGCGGTGGTTTCGAGCCAGATACAGCATGAGTCCATCGGAATATCGCGTCGCGCATCGCTGATCACTTCTCGGCGACGCCCAGAATCGACGCTAACGTGCGCTGTTCGTCGCGCAATGGGGGGCTGATCGTTGCAAGAGAAGGCGTGAGGGTCCAGCGGCCACTCGAACCTGGTAGTGAGTAGACCCATACGCAAGGCTCACCGTGGAGCCGTCCTTGTTGACGGGATTTCCCGAAGCTCGGCTGACTCTCATGAAGATCCCGGCGCACCTCATGGTCGCAAGGGTCACCGGCACGCGCCGTGGGCCCCGCCGGGAGGAGATTCATGATGGCGACGGACGAGGAGAGACGGGCCACACGCGACGCGAAGCTCGAACAGCTCCACGAGCGGCTGTCGACTGCGGTCAACCAGCTCGTCTCCGGTGAGGACTGGAAGCGCGCTCTGGAGTTCGCTGCCCGGTTCCGGGCGCGCTCGTTCCGCAACACGCTAATGATCTTCGCCCAGCACCTCGACGCCTTCGAGCAGGGGCGCGTGCAAGCGGCGGAGCCGTCGTATATCGCAGGGTACAAGCAATGGCAGACGCTCGGCAGGCAGGTGGAGAAGGGCCAGCCGGGGTACATGATCTTCGCTCCGGTGATGGGCAGTTTTGCGTCCTCGACTCCGCAGGATGTGTCGTCGTGGCGGCGGCTGGGCCGATTCGAGAAGCCGAAGCCGGGTGAGTTGATGCGCTCCCGGATGGTCGGCGGGAAGTCCGCCTATGTGTGGGATGTCTCCCAGACTGCCGGCGCTCCGGTCCCGGAGCGTCCGTCGCCGGTCCTGCTGGAGGGCGATGCCCCCGCGGGTCTCTGGGACGGGCTGGCGGGCCTGGTGGAGGCGGAGGGGTTCGCGGTGTTGCGGGTCGAGCACGAGAGCGAGATCGGTGGCGCGAACGGCCTGACCGACTACACCAATCGGACGGTCGCGGTGCGGACGAACATGGGTGATGCCGCGCAGGTGAAGACTCTCGTTCACGAGCTCGCGCATGTGAGGCTGCACGGCCCCAATAACCCGGACGCGACAAGGCATCGCGGCGTAGGTGAAGTGGAGGCGGAGTCGGTGGCGTTGATGATCGGTGCCGCACATGGCATGGACACCACCGCCTACACGATCCCCTATGTCTCCGGCTGGGCGGGCACGGTGAAGGACAAGGACCCGGCCGAGGTAGTGCAGGCCACTGGGGAGCGTGTCCGCAAGATCGCCGGGGCGATCCTCGACGCTCTCCCGACGGCCCAGGTCGGTACCGGTGACCCACCCGGCCTCACCCGTGACACTGCCAGAGCCGAACACATCCCGCGAGCAGAACGCACTACGCCGCCACCGGTGGAGCCGTCGCGGGCATCTCGCTCGGCGGATGCCGCGGTGAGGAGTCTGTGATGAGCCCGGCAGAGTTGTTCGCCCAGGTCGCCGGCCTCCCGCCGGCGATTGCTGCGGCACGGTTCGCGGAGGCGGGGGTACCGGTGTTCCCGTGCGTGCCGGGCGGTAAGCGGCCCCGGATCGAGCACGGTTTCCGCGACGCGACTACTGACGCCGGCCGGGTTGCGGGGTGGTGGCGGCGGTGGCCGTCCGCGAACATCGGTGTTCCGACCGGTGCCGTGTCTGGGATGGATGTCGTCGATGTGGATCGGAAGGCAGAGGGGCACGGGTTCGGTGCGTTCGGTCGCGCCCGCCGTGCCGGCCTGGTCGAGGGGTGGGTGGCGTTGGTGCGGACTCCTTCGGGTGGGATGCACGCCTACTATCCGGCCGATCCGGACCGTCCGCAGCCCTCGTGGCAGGCCGCGCGGGCACGAGTCGACTTCCGCGGTGACGGCGGCTATGTCATTGTCCCGCCCTCCGTGATCGCCACCGGTGATCGGCGCGTCTCGTATGCGCTGGTCGGCGGCTCGCAAGAGCTTCCGTGCCCGGTGGACGCGGGAGCGTTGCGGGACTTCCTGGACCCGCGCCCTGATCCACGACACGTCGGGCGCACCGGACCGGCTCCAAGGGATGCCAGCCGGCTGGCGGCCTGGGTCGCGCAACGCGGCGAAGGCGAACGCAACCGGGGCCTGTTCTGGGCATCCTGCCGCCTCGCAGAAGCCGGCATGTCCTTGCCTGAGATGGTCGACGCCCTCGCCCCGGCTGCCGAGCACTCTGGGTTGTCGCCGCGGGAAGTCACGACCACGATTCGCTCCGCCTACCGCGCCACCCACATCCACCCCGCCTCCGCGCCGGCAATACAGCGCGAAGTGCCGCGCCAGACGATGCGGCTCGAGAGTCGGGTGCTCTCGTGAACCCGGCGACGACAACGTGGGGTGGCCGGGTCGCAGTGGCGACCGCGGTGGCCGGGACGGTGCTCATCGCCGCTGGCGCGTTCTGGCTCTCGTTCACCGCTCTCGCTGATCTTGCCCGCCGCTCTGGGGTGGATGCGGGGCAGGCGTGGGCGTGGCCATTCATCGTGGACGGCATCATCGTCGTCTCAACGGTCTCCGTTGTCGCGCTCGCGGGGCAACGTTCCGCCTGGTATCCGTGGGCGCTGCTGGCCGCCGGTGCGGTGGTGTCGGTGACCGCGAACGCGATCCATGCCGTCGTCGCCGCCGACGCCGACGTGCCCGGTGTGCTCGCCGCGTCGGTGGCGGCGGTGCCGCCGCTGGTGCTACTGGCGATCACCCACCTCACCGTGATCCTCACCCGCCCCCTCCCCGCACCCGAGCCCGAGCCGTCGCGCGAGTCAGGCGAGGAGACGTCGACGGTTGCCGCGTCACCGATCCCGATGGGGCCCGCACCGGTGGGTCGTGAGGTGGCGGTGGTGCTGCGGGAGGAGGAGGGCTGGTCGAACAAGCAGATCGCCCGCCACCTCGGAGTGCACCCGTCCACGGTCGGACGCTGGTTCGCCCGGCCCGTCCTGACCGGCCCCGACACGGAGGAAACGACATGAACGACGACGAACAACGCACCGCCCGGCTCGCAGAGCATCCCGCAAGCCGCCGGGAGGAATCCGAGGCGCCCGACGAGGCACATCCGAGCGGTGACGGGGAGGTGTCTGAACTGGCTCGCCACGGCGACCCGTCCGCGGCGACGCAAAAGATGCCCGATGCGGCGGAGGCGGGGAAGCGTAGGTCGGGGGTGGTGTGGGTGCGCCCGTCCGATCTGCTGGCCTCGCGGATGGGCAGGGTCGCCGGGCAAGGCATCGACTTCCAAGCCGAGCTCGCCCGCCGCACCCGCCGCGCGCCCGGTCAGACATACCGGGGCACCCGCACGATCGCGCGCTCGGGCGTGCGGGTTGTGAGCGAGCGGGCACGGAAGTTGTTGCCGGTGACCGCGTTCGGCCGCGGGGCTGGTGAGCGGCATTCGTGGGTGTCACGGTCCGGGATCGGGTTGGGGTGACCTGAGCCATGCGCGTCCCTCATGCACCGGCGAGCCCCACGGCTGGGGGACGTGTGCGCACCTGCTGTTCAGGAGGTGCCGGAATGACAAAGGCAAGCACCCGCGACCAGGAGCGGGCTTGGTTCGAGGACTCGGAGGCGCTACGCGCGCTCCTCAACAGACTCCATGAGGCCGGCAAGGGCGCGTGGCGGAACGACCCGGAGGCTGCCGCGCTGATGCGGCACGCGGCCGACAAGTACGCCGCCCTGGCTCGCAAGCACGGCCTGGACCCGTGGGAGGCTGCCTCTGCGGCGTTCGAGGCGATGCGGGGAGCTGCGACTCGTCGGGCGGATGACCCGTGGGCGGTGGTGACCCGTGCGGTGCAGGTGACCTGCATCGGTGAGGAGCGCGGCAACGGCCTACTGTGCTCCGTGCACCAGGCGCGCCGGCCCCGCTATTCGGTGTTCCATGACGCGGAGCGGTTCAGCGACCGGGAGAACCCGCTGCCCGACTACCACCCCGCGTTCCACGTCGACCCCTTCACCGACGACGAGGAGGACGTGCTCGGCGAGGACGAGGAGCTGCTGCTGGAGCGGACGATGAACGTGGGCTCGGCGGTGGAGGACACGATCGCGTTCCTCAGCCGCGTCGGTTGGGCGCCGGAGACCGCGCGGGCCGGGGTGGAGTACATCACCGGGCGGCTTGCCGAATCCGTGTCGCGAGCGTCGGCCTTCGAGGTCCTGCGCCGCGACCGGCAAGCCCGCGCCCTCCTGGACCTGCCCGGAACCTCCTGGACGACGCTGCTGCGGGTTGTGCTCGGCAACCCCGACCCCTCCCTTGCACACACCAACGCCGGGCGTGGCCTGGTGGTGCGGCTTCTGATCGGCGAGCCGTTGCGAGCGCTATGGCGTGACAATGACCTCGTGCTGACCGCGGGCCTTGCCGCCCCCGATAGCGGAGCTGATCACCCGTGAGCACTCCGCAGGATGGGCACATCGAGCTGGAGCGGGCTGTGGACTCCATCGGTGTCGGACGCCGGCACCGGCAGGACTACGGCGACCTGACCGCGATGGTCGAGTCGATCCGGCGCAACGGCCTGCTGCAACCGATCACGATCACCCTCGACGGGCACCTCATCTGCGGTGCTCGCCGCCTGGCGGCGATCAAGCTGCTCGGGTGGAAGACCGTCAAGGTGTGGGTCCGCAGTGGTGTCTCGGACCGGCTCGGGCAGCTCCTCGCGGAGCAGGACGACAACCTGCTGCACAAGCCACTGACCCAGTTCGAGGCCGCCGGCCTCTACCGCGAACTCAAGACCCTGCTCGCCGAAGACGCGGCACGCCGCCAGGAGGCCACCCGCTTCCACGCCGCCGACGAGGCCGGAGAAGACGGTCCCGTTAAGTTAACGGCACCGTGGGAAACCACCCCCGGTGAGGCCGCCGTGCAGGCTGCGCAGATGGTCACCGGCCGCGACTCGCACACCACGTTGGAGCGCATCGGCCGACTCGAACACCTCGCCGCCGACGAATCCCAGCCCGAGTCCGTGCGCACTCGCGCGGCGGAGGAGGTCGAGCGGATCAAGGCCGGCGGAGGCGTCTACCCCTCCCACCTGCGCGTCAACGCCGAACTCTCCCTCGCCGAGCTCGACCAGGTCGCCGCCGACCCCACCCTGCCCGCTGATGTGCGCGAGCAGGCCCGCGCCGAGGCCGTCCAGGTGCGGGCGGCGGAGCGTGAGGCGCGGGCGGTGGAGCTGGACGAGTTGGCGCAGGCCGCGCTCGCCCGCGTGAAGGCCGCGAAGAAGACCGGCCGGAAACCCCCGCGCCCCGCGCTGACCGCGGTCGAGGATCAGGGTGAGCCGGTGCCGTTCCCGCTGACCGTGTTCGTCGCGATCTGGGACGACATGGCCGGATGGTGGCTGCACCATGACCCGGACGAGGTTGGCCCGGCGTTGACCGAGGAGCAATGGTCACGGTTCGAGCAGACCGTCACCGGCACGATCGCGTTCGCCGATACCGCCCGCGCTGCCCGCCGGGCGCAGGAACGCAGCGAGCACATCGCCTGACCACCGCTTCGTGGGGGCGTGTGTGCACCTTCCCGGCGACCACCTACCTGTCGCCTCTTGGGAGGACCCGCATGGACCCCGCCACCCTCGCTGATCGCGGCCGTCGTCGTCTGCTGATCGCCACGATCGCGGGCGGGCTCGTGCTGCTCCTGCTGGTCGGTGTCGGCATCTACGGGCTGCTGCGCGGCCCCGCACCCCGCACCGACTCCACTCCCGCCGACACACCGAGTTCCACCGTGACCGCCCCGCCGGCCGGGCCGTCCGGTGAGGGGCCGGTGGCGGTGCCGCAGGTCGGCGGCCCGGAGGCGTTCGCCCGCGCGGTCGCCAGCGCGCTGTTCACCTGGGACACCACTACCGGTGATGGCCCGATGGACTACGCGCAGATGCTTGCGGATGTCGCCGCAGATGAGGAGGCTGCCGCGCTGGCGGGGGATGTGCGGGCGTATCTGCCGAGTGTGGAGGCGTGGGGGCAGCTCCGTCAGTACCAGACCCGCCAATGGCTCATCGTCGATACCGCGGTCATCCCGGAAGCGTGGGAGACCGCGGTCGCGCAGGCCGCACCAGGCCAGATTCCCGCAGGCACCGTCGCGTACACCATTGACGGCACCCGGCACCGGGACGGCACCTGGGACACCGAACCTGTGGAGGCGTCCCGGCCGGTGTCGTTCACGGTGTTCATCGTCTGCACCCCGGCGGTCACAGGCCGCGGCATCACCGGCACGACCTGTGAGCTACTGCGCCTGTCCCAACTCGACAACCCCCTCCGTTGAGAGCAGGTGGTTGTTGTGTGGAAGAAGCTCGCCGCTCTCGCGGTCGCCCTGCTGTTCTTCGCCCCCTCGGTCGTGCTTGTCGGGGTGGCGGCCGTGGTCAATCCTGCGATGACCGCATGCGCACCGGGCTCCCTCGCTGTGGGGCCGATCCCGGAGTCGCTGACCGCGACGACGCGCAACAGGCAGACGGTCACGCTGAACCGGACCCAGCTCACCCACGCCGCGACGATCATCACGGTCGGCGGGCAGACCAGCGGTGTCGGCCGTCCCGGCGTGGTGATCGCGCTCATGGCCGCCCTCACGGAGTCCACGCTGCGGATGCTCGCCAACACCGGCACTTACCCGGAGTCCGGCGACTTCCCGAACGATGGCAACGGGTCCGATCACGACTCCTTGGGCCTGTTCCAGATGCGTCCCGCCGCTGGGTGGGGCACCGTCGCCGAGCTGATGGACTCGACCTATCAGGCCAGAGCGTTCTACGGCGGCGAGACCGGCCCGAACCACCCCTCCCCGCGGGGGCTGCTGGACATTCCCGGCTGGCAGCAGATGGACCCCGGCGAAGCCGCCCAGGCCGTCGAGGTATCCGCCTACCCGGACCGCTACCAGAACTACCAGCCGGTGGCCGAGGCGATCCTCGCCGCCCTAACCCGCCCTGCGCCCACCGGCGGAGGAGGCGGCGGGGCGCCGATCGTGCCGGAGACGACGCGCATCGTGTTCCCGCTTCCCGAAGGGACGTGGGTGGACACCGACAGCTTCGGGTGGCGCACCGACCCGTTCACCGGGGAACGCGCCTTCCACGCAGGGTCCGACCTTGCCGCCGCGGACGGCACCCCGATCCTCGCCATCGCGGACGGGGTGGTCGTGCACGCCGGCTACAGCGGCGGCTTCGGCGGGCTGGTCATCATCGAGCACACCGTCCGGGGCGAGCGGGTCGCGTCGTACTACGCGCATATGTGGGAGACCGGCATCCACGTCACCGAAGGGCAGACCGTGACCGCGGGCCAGCACATCGGAGATGTAGGCTCGTCCGGCCGCTCCACCGGACCCCACCTGCACCTGGAAATCCACCCCGGCGGGCAAGGGCAGCCCGCCGTCGACGCCACCGCCTGGCTCGCCGACCACAATGCGGAAGGCGTCACCGGCGGGGACACCACCCTCGCGACCTGCACCGCGGGCGGTGGGGCCTGATGGACGTGTTTCCCGACTTCGGCGGCGTCGGCGGTGCCGCAGAGCTGCGCTCCATCGTCGGGGCGCTGCTGATGTTCGTCCTCATCATCGCCGCGCTCATGCTCATCGTCTGCGCGATCGTGTGGGCGGTCGCCTCATCCAGCGGCAACTACCAGGCCGCGACAAAGGCCCGCACCGGCTTGCTCGTCTCGGTCGGCGCCGCCGCGCTCGCCGGCGCCGGCGTGGCCTGGGCGAACTTCCTCCTCGGCGTCGGCGAACAGCTCTGACCAGCCGGAGTCAGGTGAGGATGCCGGCGCCGCGCAGATAGTCGGCAAGGTTCGCCGTCACCGGGAGCTGGTCGAGCTCGGCGGCGGCGACCCAGCGGGCATCGTCCGCGTCGTCGCCCGATGCCAGCTCGCCGCCGGTGACGGTGGCGGCGAAGTCGTGCACCTCGAACACCCGCCCCTCGCCGGCCGGGATCGTCACGCACCACAGCTCACGCCCCACCGACACCCGCAGCCCAGTCTCCTCGAACGCCTCCCGCGCGGCCGCCTCAGCCAGGGTTTCGCCGGGCTCGACGCTGCCGCCGGGGATCGACCAGCGGCCCTTCTCCGGCTCGGTGCCACGCAGCACGAGCAGCACACGTCCCGCGTCGTCGGTGATGACGGCGCTGGCGGCCAGAACGATTTCCACCAGCCCAGGCTATCCGCCTGTCGCTGGGTGGCGGGGTGCACCTGACAGCCGAGAACACGTCTCGCGAACAGTCAGGAGCATCCCCGTGATCGACATCGACCCCAACAGCTCTGGTCTTCCCGGCATCGAGCAGCTACGCATCATCGTCGGCGCCGTCATGACCGTCGGCCTGATCCTCTCGGTCCTTGCCCTCATCATCTCGGCGATCGTATGGGGGTTCGGCGCGAACTCCTCCAACCCGCACCTCGCCAGCCGCGGCAAAGTCGGCGTGCTCGTGTCCTGCGGTGCGGCGATCATCTGTGGTGCCGCGGTGACGCTCATCAACTTCTTCTGGGGCGTCGGGCAGGCCGTCTGATGACCACCCCGGCAACGCGCCTCCCGTGGGGGTGGGTGCGGTGAGCGTGTGCGATGTCCCGGTCATCTCCGCCGTGTGCGACGCCGTGGGCGAGGGCACGGCGTCGTTGATCGCGGCCCCGTTCGACTGGCTGGGCCAGGCGATGGCCGGCGCGGCTGCCTGGTTGTTCGAGGCGGTCTGGACCGTGTTCGACACCACCACCCTGGTCGACGTCACCAGTCCTGAGTATGTCGGCGTCTACAACGTTCTGTTCGGCGTCGCGGTCTTTGTGATGCTCGTGTTCTTCTGCCTCCAACTCATCACCGGCCTCATCCATCGCGACCCCACCGCCCTGTCCCGCGCCGCCCTGGGACTTGCCAAGTCCGTCCTCGGGTCGTTCCTCGTCATCACCCTGACCGCGCTGCTGCTGGAAGTGACCGATCAGCTCTGCGTGGGGATCGTGCAGGCCACCGGCAACACGATGGAAGGAATGGGGACCCAGATCGGGCTCCTCGCCACGGGACTTGCCGGGATCAACATCGCTGCTCCCGGTGTCGGCGCGATCCTGACCATCTTCCTCGCCGGGCTCGCCATCAGTGCGGCCGCGATCGTCTGGTTCAGCCTCCTCATCCGCAAGGCGCTGCTGCTGGTCGCGATCGTGTTTGGCCCCGTCGCCCTGGCCGGGGCGACATGGGATGCGACCAAGGGCTGGTTCGCCAAGTGGGCGGCGTTCGTGATCGCCCTCATCTTCTCCAAGCTCGTCCTCGTCGTGATCTTCCTCGTCGCGATCGGGCAAGTCTCCGCCCCCATCGAAGCGGGCCTCGCCTCTATCAGCGACCCGATTGCCGGGGTGGTGCTGATGTTCGTCGCCGCGTTCGCGCCGTACATCACCTACAAGTTCCTGTCCTTCGTCGGGTTCGATATGTACCACGCCATGTCCAGCGAGCAGGAGGCGAAGTCCGCATTGAATCGCCCGGTTCCGGTGCCGTCCGCACCCAAGGGTGACAGTGCGAAGAAGGTCCTCGACGGCGGTAGTGATACCGGCGGCAAGCCCAGGGGCGGAAGCGTCGGAGGGGGTGGGCCGATGCCGCCGCCTGCGGGTGGCCCGGCGGCATCGGGCGGTGCCGGGGCGACCGGAACTGCCGGGGGCGCTGCCGCGTCATCCGGCGGAGCAGGCGCCGGAGCCGGAGCGGGGGCGGGGGCGGGGGCCAGCGCGGGTGCTGGTGCGGCCGCGGGGCCTGTCGGTACGGCGGTGGTCGTCGGCGGTGCGGTGGTCAAGGGTGCCGCGACCGCCGGACCGAAGGCCGGTGCCGCTGTCGGCGGTGCCGCGGAGAACCATGCCGGGGCTGCGGCCGAGCAGAGCACTCCGCCGCCGGTCCCGCCCGCGCAAGGCACACCGTCGTCACGTCCGGCACCTTCGACGCCGCCCGCTGCGCCCTCGTCGCCATCGCGGGGGTCGGACCCGCCGCCGCCTCCGTCCTCGAAGCCGTCCAGGAAGGAATGAGCCAATGGCCTCCACGCACACCGAGTACCCGTTATCGCCGGTGCAGTTCTCCCGCCTCACCCGACGGGGCATCCTGTTGGGCTTGTCGTTGCCGCAACTGATCGTCCTCGGCATCGCGATCCTCACCGTCGTCGCCTCCCTCTACACCAGCGGTGGCATGGGTCTGGCCTGGACGTCCCCGGTCTGGGCTGGCGCCGCCCTCCTCGCCGTGATCCCGGCAGGGGGCAGGAAGCTGATCGAGTGGGTGCCGATCCTGACCCGCTGGGCCGCCCGCACCTACCTAGGCCAGCTCATCTACCGGCGCCGCGTCATCAAGCCCCGGCCGGCCGACACCCTCGCCCTGCCCGGGGACGCGGCGCCGCTGCGTGAATGGGAAGACCCGGAGACGGGGGCGGCGATGGTCCACGACCCCCACGCGCAGACCCTCACCGTCATCCTCGGCGTCTCCCACCCGGCGTTCGTGCTCCTGGACCCCGGCGAGCAGCAACGCCGCGTCGCAGGGTGGGGCCGCGTGCTCGCCGCCGCGTGCCGGTCCGGGCGGATCGCGCGGATTCAGGTGTCTGAGCGGACGTTGCCGGATTCGGGGACGGGGTTGGCGGAGTGGTGGCGCACCCACGGCACCGACGACGGCTCCTGGGCCGCGACCACCTACCAGGAGCTCATCGACCGTGCCGGCCCCGCCGGGGAACGCCACGCGACCACGATCAGCCTCGCCCTGGACATGAAGAACAGCGCCCGGCAGATCAGAACCTCCGGCGGCGGCATACGCGGCGCTGCGGCCGTGCTGCGGCAGGAGATGACCACCCTGAGCACGGCGCTCCGCGCGGCAGAGCTCACCTCGACCGGGTGGCTCACCCCTGGCGAGGTCGCCGTCATCCTCCGCGGAGCGTACGACCCGGCGGCAGCCCCCGCCCTGGAACGCCACGGCGACCTCGGCCGCGATCTTGCCACCGCCGGGCCGGTGGCGGTCACCGAGACCTGGGACCGCCTGCGATCCGACAGTGCCTTCCATGCGGTGTTGTGGATCACTGAATGGCCCCGCTCCCAGGTCTACCCAGGGTTCTTTGCCTCGCTCGTGCTGTCCAACGGCATCCTCCGCACCCTCGCCCTGCACTACACCCCGGTACGCGCCGACCAGGCCGCGAGGGACCTGCGGAAGAAGAAGACCGAACTCATCTCCGACGCCGCCCAACGCCGCAAGATCGGACAGATCGAGGATGCCGCCTCCAGCGCGGAGCTCGACGACGTGCTGCAACAGGAGGCGGACCTGACCGCCGGGCACGGCGTCCTCCGTGTCTCCGGCCTCGTCTCCGTCTCCGCACCGACCGTGGACGAGCTCGACGCCGCGGTGGCCGCAGTCGAGCAGGCCGCGATCCAAGCCTCCTGCGAGACCCGCCGCCTCGTCGGCCAGCAAGCCCAGGCGTTCACCGCGACCGCGTTACCGCTGTGCCGCCCGGTCTGACCCATCCCGCCATCAACCGTTCCCTTGTGAGGAGTCCCGATCATGCCGACCTTCGACAACCCCGTGGAGGACGCGATGGAGGCATCCGCTGCGCTCCGCGGCCTCGCCCACGCCACCCGCACCTTCGACGACCCCGCCGAGACGTACCCGGTGCTCGGGGAACTGCTGGCCGGGGTGCGGTCGCTGCGGCAGGTGCTCGACCAGCTCGCCGCCGCCCACATCGAGGCCCGGTCCCGCGCGCACACCGACGCGGGCAGCCAGCCCGCCGGGGCGACGGCGGCGCTTGCGGCGGCGGATGAGCTGCACCAGGCCGGCACCCTGCTGGACACGGTCCATGACCGGGTCGATGCGGCGATGTCGCAGTCCGGGCGAATCGCCTGGCACCCCGCACCCGAACCCCTCGACACGACCGGCGCGACGCGCACCACGGTGCAGGCGGGTGAGCTGAGGTTGACGGTGTGGCCGGACGAACCATTGGGCGAGCATCAGCGGTACGCGTACCGCATCGAGAACCCGGCCACCGGGCAGTCGATCGAGGGACGGGACCTGTTCACCGGCACGGGCGCCCCCGTCTCACCCGAGCGGGCGCTGCGCGAGCTCGCGGTGTTCCTCTCCGCCGCAGGCGACGCACGCCAGTTCGCGATCGACCATCCCGGCCAGCGCACCGACAACGACGGGGCGTTCCCGGACTGGGTGACCGATGCCGCCCGTCAGCACCCCGACACCCTAATCGAGCTGATCGACCGCGACCCGGACCTCCCCGAGAAGCAGGGCGGCAGGCGGTGGGTCAGTGTCGTGTTCCTCCAAGGCGAGGAAGCAGACCCGGTGCTGGACATCATCGAACGAGACGGGACGGACGCGGCGATCGAGCATCTGGCGCAGTGGGATTTCGGGGAGGAGACGACCCAGGCTGCGCTCGAGAACGGGTACGTCTACGACCAGCCCCCGACCGGCGCCCTGGACCGCACCGCCACCGGGGATGTCTACACCCTCACGTACAGTCCCTTCCTCGGCCACGTCTCGCTGCTTCGCATCCACGACGCCGTACGGGACCCAGCGCTACTGAACATCGACACGGCCGCGCCCACTCCGGCTCCGGCACGGCGGACGGTCGAACGGGCGCCGGTGCGGGCGGCGCGTTCGGAGGCGACGGATTGGTTCGCCCGCCGGCCGGGCGCATCCGCCTCGCACGGGCGGGGGTTGGCGCTGTGACCGGAAAGGATGAGGGCCGTCTGCACACGGCGGTGCTGGTCGGCCCGGAAGGTGAGCGGCGACGGAACCGCAAAGCTCGCCAGCAGGCCGCTACCCGGATAGAGACCACCGCCCGCGACACACGGAAGGCGGAGGCGAAAGCCAGATGGGAAGCCGAGCAAGCAGAAAAGCGCGCAACGACGTACCTGCCGGCCGCCGGCGAGTCCGGTCCTGCCGCGTTGCGGACACCGGGGCGGTTGCGGCTTCCGAAGCACCAGGACACCTCCGCGACCCTCGCCGGGCAATATCCATTCCTCGCCGAAGGGGGCCTCGGCTCGGCGGGCGTATTCGTCGGCCAGGACCTCTACTCCGGTGGGTCGTTCGTCTACGACCCGTGGGTGCTCTACCAGCAAGGCCTCATCACCGCCCCCAACGTCGTTCTCGCAGGGATTGTCGGCTCCGGCAAGTCCTCCCTGGCGAAGTCCCTCTACACCCGCTCGCTCCCGTTCGGGCGGCGCGTCTACGTCCCCGGCGACCCCAAGGGCGAGCACACCGCCGTCGCCGAAGCGGTCGGCGGGAAAGCGATCGTTCTCGGCCACGGGCTATCGAACCGGCTCAACCCGCTGGACGAGGGACACCGGCCCTCCGCCGTCTCCGACGCGGAGTGGGCGATGCAGGTTGCCTCCCGCCGCCGCGACCTCATCGGGGCGCTGGCGGAGACGGTGCTGGATCGTGTGCTGTCGCCGTTGGAGCACACCGCGATCGACCTCGCCCTGCGGGATGCGGTGCGGTCGGCGGAGGTGCCGATCCTGCCGATGGTTGTCGACCGTATCCTGGCCCCCAGCCCCGCCGATGATGAGGACCGACGTCTTGCCGAGGACGGCCGCCTGGTCGGCCACGCGCTGCGCCGCCTCGTCGCCGGTGACCTCCAGGGACTGTTCGACGGTCCCTCCACGGTGAGGTTCGATCCGTCGCTGCCGATGGTGTCGTTGGATCTGTCCCGTGTCGCGGAGAACTCCACGCTCATCTCCGTGCTGATGACCTGCTCCAGTGCGTGGATGGAATCGGCGCTGTCGGACCCGAACGGCGGGCAACGGTGGGTGATCTACGACGAAGCGTGGCGCCTGATGGCCTACCCCAGCCTCTTGCGGCGGATGGACGCGCAATGGCGGCTCGCCCGCCATTTCGGCATCGCGAACATGCTCATCTTCCACAAGCTCTCCGACCTCGACAACGTCGGCGATCAAGGTTCCGCGATGAGGGCTCTCGCATCGAGTCTGCTGGCGAACGCGGAGACCCGGATCGTCTACCGGCAGGAAGCCGATCAGCTCGGCTCCACCGCCACCGCCCTCGGCCTGACCGGCACCGAACAGAAGCTCCTACCCGGCCTCGGCACCGGGCAAGGACTCTGGCGGATCAAGGACCGCTCCTTCGTCGTACAGCACCAGCTCCACCCTGCCGAGCTCGCCGCATTCGACACCACCACCCGCATGACCGCAGATTCCCGCGAGTTCACGAATCTCGACGGTTCTTCGGGATTCTCGAACGATCGGCAGGAATCCTGATGACCCGCCCCCGCTACAAGCGCACCACCGGCGAACCCGAACACCGAGACGACGCCGTGCCTGTGGTGTTGCCGCACGTCGTCATGGACATTGCCTCTGACGGAAGGATGACGGTCACCGTCGACGGGGCACCGTATGAGCCGGAGCCGTTCGCACCCGCGTGGCGGCGGGAGGACTTCGCCCGCGTCCTCGATCAACTCACCGACCAGCGCCGGTCGCCAGTGCGGGTCGAGGTGCGTGAGGCGGACGGGACCGTGTTCACCGACATCATCACCCCCAGCACACGCCGCCGCCCCCAACCAGCCCTTGCCCAGGAATCGCCCGCACGACAAGCGATGCCGGAGCTGGTCACGTTGCACGGGGAGGGGTTCGTGCCTGGCGAGGATGTCGCCGTCGCCATCGTCATTGTCCACGGTGACGCAGCCCCAGACGGGACCATGCGTGCCCTGCTCACCGCCGAACAAGCAGCATCGAGTCCGACCCGTGAGGTCATCTTGCTCGGCCGCGTCTCCGGCACCCTCACCATCGGGCACCCCGAATGAGCACTCCGCGCCCGGCCGGGTCGCTCGGAGACGAGCTCAGCAACCTCGGCATTGCCCTCCTCATCGGCGCCGCGCTCCTGGCCGGCATCCTCCGCGGCGCCGGGTCGGTCGCCGCCTGGATCACCGGCACATCCCCACCCGCCGGCGGTGTCGAAGCCGGCCTGGGCGTGCTGCTGAACCCTGGCGACCCGGCGGGCGCTCTCGATGCGCCAGGGCTGAACGTCGTCGCGTACTGGACAACCGCCGCCGTCCTCATCCTGGGAGCCGGGGCGGTGGGTTGGTGGGTGTGGCGGCTGCTGCGCGACCACGGCCGCCAGGTCAAGGCCGACCCGTACCGGATCGCCGGGATCGCCACCCGCAGCGAAGTCGCCAAAGCCGCCTCCGAGACCGCGCTGCTGCGGCGGGGCGGGCACCTGCGGCCCTCGCTCGACAAGCCCTGCGCGGAGGACATCGGTTACCGGATCGGCGCCTCACGCGGCAAAAGCGTCTGGGCCTCGGTCGAGGACTCCATCCTCCTCATCGGGCCGCCGCGCTCTGGGAAGGGCGCCCACATCGTCATCAACGCCATCCTCGACGCGCCCGGCGCGGTCGTCACCACCAGCACCCGGCCGGACAACCTCACCGCGACCCTCCGTGCCCGTGAACGCATCGGCCCGGTTGCGGTGTTCGACCCGCAGCACCTCGCCGAGGGTGTCCCGGCGGGGCTGCGCTGGTCGCCGATCCGGGGGTGCGAGGACCCGCTGACCGCGATGATCCGTGCCACCGGCCTTGCCGCCGGCACCGGCCTGTCCGCCGGCGGTGTCGAAGGCGGCAGGTTCTGGGAAGGCAAAACCCGCACCGCGCTCCAATCGCTCCTGCACGCCGCCGCGCTCGATCACCGACCGCCCGGCGAGCTGTTCCGCTGGACCCTCGACCCGTCCGCTGCCGCGGATGCGGTGGCGATCCTAACCGCCAACCAGAACGCGGCTGTCGGGTGGTCGGAGTCGTTACAGGCGATGATCGACTCCGACCCCCGCACCCGCGACTCCATCTGGCAAGGCGTCTCCCTCGCTCTCGCCGCCCTCGCCGACCCTCGCGTACTCGATGCCGTCTCGCCGCGAGCCGGTGAGAACTTCGACCCCGAAGCATTCCTCCGAGCCAAAGGAACCCTCTACCTGCTGGCGACCGGGGCCGGGGCGAACAACTCCGCAGCATTGGTCGCGGCGTTCGTGGAAGACCTCGTGGAAGCCGCCCGCCGCATCGCCGCCCACAGCCCCGGTGCACGCCTCGACCCGCCGCTGCTACTTGCGCTCGATGAGGTCGGCAATCTCGCACCCCTGCCGTCCTTGCCGACGCTGATGGCTGAGGGAGGCGGCACCGGGATCACGACGATGCCGGTGCTCCAGTCGCTCGCCCAAGCGCGGGAGAAGTGGTCGGAGAACGCGGCCGGCGCGATCTGGGACGCCAGCATCGTCAAGATCATCCTCGGCGGGGCCTCCAACTCGAAAGACCTCCACGACCTGACCACGCTCACCGGCGAACGGGACGAGGTGATCGACTCCACCACGGTCGGCGATCACGGGTCCCGCTCCGCGCAACGCTCGATCCGGCGGGTGCCGGTCATGCCGCCCGACGCGATCCGCACCCTGCCGTTCGGGACCGCGCTCGTGCTGCTGCGCTCCGCGCCGCCCATCGTCACCCGGATGCGGACATGGACCGACCGGCCCGACGCCACCCGGCTCCGCGCCGACCGCACCGGGATCGAGGAACGGCTGCGGCGGCGACCGCAGGAGAGCCCTGACGCACCTGACTGACAAGAGCGGCCCCGCCCTGGGGGCCGCCGATGCCAGGAAGGGACCATCGTCATGACGATTCACACGCAGGAGTCGTTCACGGGATTCATCGCCTCGGACCCCCAGCTCAGCCACACCGGCAAAGGCGAGGCAAGGTTCTACGCCCGTGTCGGGCAGGAGCACTACCGCAAAGAGCCCGACGGCTCTTTCACGGAGCTGGAGACCACGTTCCACGACCTCGTGGCGTATCGGGCGACCGCCGAGCGGGCGCACGAGCGGTTCGCCAAGGGCGACAGCTTCGTCGCCGAGGGCTACACGCACCCGTTCGAGTACGAGCGCGACGGACAGACCGTGCAGGGCGAGGAGTTCGTCGCCAAGAAGATCGGCCACGACCTCGCCCGCACCAACTACGACGTCGACCGCGGCCCGCGCAGCGCTCTTGCCGCCGAGCGAGAAGCGCCGGCGCCCGCCGCAGACAGGGAGCCCGTGCGCAGCGAGGGGCCGCGTCGCCCCTCTCCGTCCGCCGCATCGGCGGTCGGGCTGTGACTGAGGAGACGCTGATGGCCGAGGTCGATGACATCCCTGAGCCCGACGAGCCCGAACCCGCTCCGCTGCACGACGACACCGACCCGGAGGCGTCGGAGGGGGACGCCGAACTGCTCGCAGAGCCGCCGCATCCGGTCAACTGGAACCTCCTCACCGCCGAGGAGGCCGCCGGCGAGTGGGTCGAGCTCGACAAGTGGGTGACCTGGCTGCGCCACACCTACGGGCTCCCCGCCAGCGTGGTCCCGCCGTTCTGGCACCGCCACCCCGAGCTGGTCTGGGAGCTCAGCGCCCTGCACCTCCACTGGCTGTGCGCCTACGACCCGGAGGAGAACGGGTCAGCACCCAACGGCTGGCACCGGGACTTCGCCGACGCCCGCCAGCGCCTTCGCGACTGGGTGGCCGCCTGCGGCACCCGCTTGGACCGCGACCGCGCCACCCGGCAGACCGCCTGGCCCGGCGAGACCCCCACGGAGGCGATCGAGGACATCGTAATCCCTGACCGGACGGCGGACTTCCGGGAGTTCGTCAAGGCCGACGTCGCCCACCGCCAGGCCGCCGAGGACGCCTTCTACGCCAGCCTCGGCGCCGACCCGGAAACCGGCGAGGTGTCCGACGATGACGAGCCTGCCCAGTGACCGCGGCATCGGCACGGTCGAGCCGCTGTGGTGCCCCAAGGAGGCATCGGAGTTCCTGACCGTCTCCCAAGCCACACTGTCCCGGTGGCGTCGGGAAAAGGTCGGCCCGCCGTTCGTGCAGGTCGGCGGCGTCTACCGCTACAACCCCGTCACGGTGCGCATTTGGGTGCGCGAACAGGAGGCGGCACGTGGCTGATCCCCGCAATCGCCGTATGCCTCCGGTCGGCGTGAAGCTCACCACCGACGTCGAACGCCGCGTCGACGGGTTCCGTGCCCGTGTCCGATGGACCGATCCGGCAACCCATAAACGCGTCGGCCGAGTCAGCCACGTGCGCACCGCCGAGGAGGTCGAGGAGTTCTTCGAGCAGATGCGCGCCGCGACCGAGACCGGCAACGACACCACCGTGACCCTGGCCGACTACGCCGCCTCGATTGGGGACCGTTGGCAACGAGGCCTGGACCCGACCTCCACCGCCGAGCTCTATGACACCGGGCTCCGGCTCCGTGTCTTGCCCGCGCTCGGCCACATCCGCGTCGCGAAGATCACTGCCGGAATGATCGACCGCACCATCGACGCCTGGGAAGCCGAGCACTCCGCCTCCACGATCAAGAACTCCATCGCCCCACTCGTCCGCGTCCTGGACGAAGCCGTCCGCGACGACGTCATCTCCATCAACCCCGCCAAGCACCGCGCCCGCCGGAACCTCGGCAAGCACGTCACCCACACCACCGGAGCACTCCGCCAGTACGCCCTCCCAGACCTTCCGACATTGCAGAAGCTCGCCACCGCGTGCGGGAAGGTCCACCAGTCCTACTCCGATCACGTCATGCTCGCCGCCCTCCTCGCCGCCCGCGGCTCCGAAGTCGCAGGACTGCAGGCCGGGGACGTGGACTGGGACAACCGCATCGTGTGGATCAGACGCCAGCACTACCCCGGCAAAGGCGGCCTCGTCATCAAACAGACCAAAGGCCGCAGAGACCGCCCCGTCCCGATGCTCGACGCGCTCGAACCCATCCTCGAACGCCTCACCGACGGCAAGGAGCCCGACACTCCGCTCCTGCGCGGGCCGCGCGGCGGCGTCCTCACCACCGCCACCGTCCGCGACGCCACCCACTGGGACGACCTCGTGAAGGAGCTCGGCTTCAACAACCTCACCCGCCACGGGCTCCGCCACACCGGAGCGACCTGGATGGCCGACGCCGGCATCGCGCTGCACGTGCTCCAGGAGATCCTCGGACACCAATCGATCGAGACCACCAAGGGCTACCTGCATCCCGACCACCGGCACCTCGCCGAAGCCGCCAGACAGGCCAACCAGTTCCTCTCCGCAGCCCCCACCAGAAGGGACACCACCCGCCGCGCCGGACCCCGCCTGTGACCATTGCTGGACCCACGCTCCGACCCCTTCAGAAGGGGGCCGGAGCATCGCCCTGCGCGGATTCTGGTCCACTCGATGGGCACCTTTTGGTGCACTCCACGGGCATCGAGGTCGAACGGGATTGGTCCACTTCAGCAGCGGGCGGCTCGAGTGGATCGAGCAAGTGGACCAGCCGGTGACCACCCCCGGAAACGACGAAGCCCTGGTGAAAGTTGCCTCTCACCAGGGCTTTTTGTCGGGATGACAGGATTTGAACCTGCGACCCCTTGACCCCCAGTCAAGTGCGCTACCAAGCTGCGCCACATCCCGTTGTTTAGTTTTCGGACAGTCCCGCCGCTCTAACTCACCTGACCCCCAGTCAAGTGCGCTACCAAGCTGCGCCACAGCCCGTTGCCCCGCGCCGATCGCCTTCCGGCCGACTGGGACGCGACGATGCTACCCCACTCCCCCAGGATGGACCGAATCGGCACCTACCCGGCCGCGGACCGGTATGATCAGTTCACCCACCCCAAGCGATTGGGCTCGCTCACCCCCCGTGCAGCTCCTCTTCATACACCCGGATGAATGTGGGGTCGGCCATGTAGATCGGGCTCTCGTGCACCAGCGTTCCGGGGCTCCGAGCGGCGATGTGATGACCGTCGCCGGTGTAGATCCCGATATGCCCCGGCCACCACACCAGGTCACCGGCAACGGCCTCCGCTGCCGGGATCCGGTAGCCGGCACCGGCCTGCAAGTCCGCCGTGCGGGGCAGGTCGATGCCCACCTGGACGAAGACATACCGCACGAACCCGGAGCAATCGAAGCCGGCCGGAGTACCCCCGCCCCACACGTACGGCACCCCGTTGTACTGGCGGGCGACGTCGATGACGGGATGCGAGGAGGCCGGCCCCTCCGCGATGCTCGTGGACGCCGGCCCCTCCCCGAGGCTCGTGGGCGTAGGCTCCTCCTGCCCGGGTGAGGGTCCATCGAGCGCCGCCGCACTGGCACCGCTGGCGATCAGGGCAAGAGCCGTTGCCGCGGCCGCGACCAGGCAGCGCGCCAGTACGGGGCCACCGCGCCGACCCCCGTCGCGATATGCACCGCCCGCCCGGCGGCCCGCAACACCAACCGGCTGCTGGGTCCGGACGGTGACCATGGCGTTCCTCTTCCCGCTGGGCCGGTGCGGGGTGTGGCAATGCTAGAGCAACCCGCGCCACCGGACCAGCCCCGCACCCGAGCTGGAACACCTCCCTCGTTACCGGCAGACTGAGAGGATGCCGATCACTTCCGTACGCAACCGGATGAGCCGGGCCCTGCTGGGCATGGTGGCCGGGCCCGACGGCGCCCAGGCCAGGTACCGCATCCACGGCACCGCCGGCCCGCGCTGGTACAGCGCAGGCTCACCCATTCAGATCGTGCACGGGGACGCCTCGATGTACATCGGCGGCGTGCGCGCCCTCCTGCTGCAGTCGCTGCACCCACTGGCCATGGCCGCTGTCGACGACTTCTCCGACTACCGCACGAACGTGTGGGGACGCCTGGCCCGCACCGCTACCTTCATCGCCACCACCACCTTCGGCACGGCCGAGCACGCCAAGGAGGCGGTCGACATCGTCCGCGCGGTCCATCGGCGGGTCAACGGCACGGCGCCCGACGGCAGGCCGTACCAGGCCGACGACCCGCACCTGCTGGCCTGGGTGCACATCGCCGAGATCGACTCCTTTCTCACCGCGCACGAACGCTTCGGCCGTCGCAGCCTCGACGAGTCCGATTACGACACCTACGTCTCCCAGTCCGCGAGGGTGGCCCTAGCCCTGGGGTCATCGGAGGTGCCCACCACGCGGGCCGAGTTGCAGCACGGGCTCCGGGAGTTCCGGCCGGAACTGCAGAGCACCCCGGCTGCCCGTGATGTGGCGACGTTCATCCGCACCGTGCCGGTGCCGGTGGCGGTTCGACCCGGCTACCGCGCCCTGGTGCGAGCGGCGGTGGCCACCTTGCCGCGGTGGGCCCGCGAACCCCTGGGGCTCCCGGACCGGCCGCTCCTGGACCGAACTCTGCACCGCCTCAACGGCACCGCGATGACCTCCGCGATCCGCTGGCTCACCACGGCCGAACCCATGCAACGTCCCGAGCGGCTTCCACCCGGCCCGGCCGCCGGTTCCAGGAGCCGTGCACACCAGGCCTAATCATGACGAATGGCACTGGACGCACCCTGTCCAGTCTTGTCAGGCTGCCTGCGATGCCTACTGAAGCCGCCATCGGCACCACCCGCGCCCCACTCGTCGTACGGATCGGACTGGTTCTCGCCACCGGCGTGGGTATCTGGGCCCTGATGTCCTGGCTCACCGCCAACCTCTATGGCGGGCAGTTGAGCATCCCGGTGCGCCTGGCCAACGCCGCCCTGATCTCAGGTTTGGCGATCCCGATGGTCATCCTCGCCCGTCGCTATCTGGACCGGCGTGCATGGTCCGGGATAGGACTGGGCGTGTCCGCGAGGGCCTGGCGTCCGTTCCTGATCGGCGTGGTCGCCTTTCTGGTGCCCAGTGCCCTGGGACTTGGCATCGCCCTGGGCGCCGGGTGGCTCAGCCTGCAGGCCCACGTGCCGGTGGCGCACATCCTGGCCTGGGCCGTGTTGTTGGTGGTCCTGGTGTTCTTCTTCGAAGCGCTCCCGGAGGAGTTGATCTTCCGCGGTTACCTGCAGCGCAACCTCACCACCGTGATGGCCCCGTGGCTGGCGGCCATCGCCCAAGCGGTGTTGTTCACGGTGTTCGGGACCGCCCTGTGGGTGGCCTCGGAAGGGTGGGGGGTACTGGCCGAGCGCGGCATCATGTTCCTGGCAATGGCCGTGGTGCTGGGTCTGCTGCGGACCCAGACCGGCAGCGTGTGGACGCCGGTCGGTTTCCATCTGGCCTTCCAGGTGGTAGCCCAGACCGTGCTGAGCCAGCGGGTGGGCACCGACAACGAACCGGGCCTGATGATCGCCGCGATTATCAGCGCCTTCGTGCTGGGCACCACGGTGGTCTCACTGCTGCACCGCACCGAGGCGAACTGGTCCCGCCCCGAACCGGAATGAGGGCGCCGATGTGAGGTACCTCATAGCGCGTTCATCTGGCGTTTACCTGGATGTCGTCTGAATCTCGCCTGCGAGTGCTGAAGTGTTGGTGTGCGAGTACTAGTCACCCAGGCCAGGGCCGCGTGAGTACCACCCAGGTCGGTCTCCCCCCGGCAAGCGCAGTGCAGGCACCCGCTGCTCCCCTGCGCAGTCCCTTGCATTTCCTCCCCTTCCACGGGAAGAAGCTGCGGGCCGCGGAATGGGTCATGGTGTCGATCGGGATCTACGTCCTGATCACCGCGGTGGCCCTGATCGGGTCCGGGTTCAAACTGGCTGCCGGCGACGGCGCAGGACAACTGTTCCAGTTCGCCTCCAACCCGTTCATCGGGCTGATGATCGGACTGCTGGCCACCGCGCTGACCCAGTCATCCTCCACCACCACCTCGATCACGGTGGGCATGGTGGCCGGCGGGCTCCCGATCGGGATCGCCATCCCGATCATGATCGGCGCGAACATCGGCACCACGATGACCTCCACCCTGGTGAGCCTGGGCATGTCCCGGGACAAGGAGACCTTTCGCCGGGCCTTCGGGGCCGCCACCGTGCACGACATGTACAACCTGTTGTCGGTGGCCATCTTCCTGCCCCTGGAACTGGTCTTCGGGGTACTGCAACGTTCCTCGGCGTGGCTGACGGCGCAGACCTCCGGATCCGACGGCGGAGTCGTCGCCACCGTGTTCACCGCGGTGGGCGAGGTGGTACGAGCGATCACCTCTCCCGGCTCGGCGTTCCTGACCGGCCTGGTCTCCCCGCTGCCGGCCGTGGCCGGCGGGCTCATCCTGATCGTGCTGGGTGTACTCGGCATCCTGGCCGTGATCAACCTGATCGGGAGACTCCTCAAGGTGCTGATGGTGGGCCGGGCCCAGCGCATTCTGCATGCGGCGATCGGGCGCGGCCCGTTGAGCGGGATAGCCTCGGGCACCCTGATGACCGTGATGGTCCAGTCCTCCACCACCACCACCTCACTCGCGGTGCCGCTGGCCGGGTCCGGAACGTTCTCCCTGAAGCAGATCTACCCCTTCACCATCGGGGCGAACATCGGTACCACCCTCACCGCACTGATCGCGGCGTTCGCCTTCACCGGGGCCGAGGCGGGGCCGGCGCTACAGGCGGCTTACGTTCACTTGCTCTACAACGTCTTCTGCGCCCTGGTGATCTTCGGCCTGCCACTGCTGCGCCCACTGCCGGTGCTCGGCGCGCAATGGCTGGCGAGCCTGGCGGTCAAGTCCAAGGTGTACGTGGCCGCCTGGGTGCTGGGTATGTTCGTGATTGTCCCGATCACGCTGATCGCCGCTACCGTGTGGTGATGGCACCTTCTCCGCTGCCGCAGCCCCGGCACAGCAACGGTGATGAGGCGAGCCTGAACGAACTGCTTGCGGAGGCTGAGCGCACCGTGGAGCGGCTGCGCCAGGAGTTGGCGCAACGGCAGCAGGTGCGCGCCGAGAAGGAACTCACCGCGGCCCAGCACGCCGAGATCGATCGGCTCACCGAGCACCTGGCCAATGCCCAGGTGCACTGGGGCCAGGTGCGCTCATTCTTCGCGGCCGCTATGGCCGAACTCGTCGAGCCCGAGTCCGGAACCCAGGAGCCCGGGCAGCACCAGCCCCGGGCCTGACCACCCCGGGTGGTGGATGAGGTGCCCTCATCCACATCTCATCGAGCTCTCATCCGGGACCGGTTGTCTAGGCGGACGGGCCGGCTGCTGCGCCCCCCTCCCCCGATGGCGCGGTGGCCGGCCGGTTCACACCCTCAACGGCGCCGGCGCTTCTCCCGCACCCGCACGCTGATCTCGATCGGGGTTCCGGTGAATCCGAAGGTTTCCCGTAGCCGTCGTTCGATGAATCGCCGGTAGCCGGGGTCCAGGAATCCGGTGGCGAACACCACGAACCGGGGTGGGCGGGTGCCGGCCTGGGTGGCGAACAGGATCCGGGGCTGCTTGCCCCCGCGAACCGGGTGGGGGTTGGCCGCGGTCAGGTCACCCAGGAACGCGTTGAGCTTCCCGGTCGGCACCCGGGTGTCCCAGGACTCCAGGGCGGTCTCCAGTGACCGGACCAACCGGTTCGTGTGCCACCCGGTCAGGGCGGAGATGTTCACCCGGGGCGCCCAACGCACCTGGACCAGGTCCAGTTCGATCTCCCGCTCGAGCAGGTCCCGGCGTTCCTCATCCATCAGGTCCCACTTGTTGAACGCGATCACCAGGGCTCGCCCGGCGTCGATCGCCTGCTGGATCACTCGGGTGTCCTGCTCGGTCAGCCGCTCCGAGGCGTCGATCAGCACCACCGCGACCTCGGCCTTCTCCAGCGCTCCCTGGGTGCGTAGCGAGGCATAGAAGTCCGCCCCGTAGGTCTGGTGCACGCGGCGCCGGATTCCCGCGGTATCGACGAACCACCAGTCCCGCTCGCCCAGCCGGACCAGTTCGTCCACCGGGTCCCGCGTGGTGCCGGCGACCTCGTCCACCACCACCCGGTCGGTGCCGGTCAGGGAGTTCAGCAGAGAGGACTTGCCCACATTAGGGCGTCCGATCAGGGCCACCCGGCGCGGTCCCTCGGCCAGACCCCGCCCGGCAACCTGGGAGGTGGCCGGCAGCAGCTCCATGGCCCGGTCCAGCAGGTCACCTGAGCCGCGCCCGTGCAGCGCCGAAACCGGGTAGGGCTCGCCCAGCCCGAGTGACCACAGCATCGCCGCGTCGGCCTCGGCCCGCTGGCTGTCCACCTTGTTCGCGACCAGGACCGTGGGCCGGCCCGAACGACGCAGCAGCCGCACCACGTGCTCGTCGGTGCTGGTGGGTCCCACCGTGGCATCGACCACGAACATCACCGCATCGGCGACCTCGATCGCGGCCTCGGCCTGTTCGGCCACCCGACCCGGCAACCCCTTCGCGTCATGCTCCCAGCCGCCGGTGTCCACCAGCATGAACCGCCGCCCGGCCCACTCCGCCGGGTAGAGCACCCGGTCCCGGGTCACCCCCGGGGTGTCCTGGACCACGGCCTCGCGCCGGCCCAGGATGCGGTTCACCAGGGTCGACTTGCCCACGTTCGGGCGCCCGATCACCGCCAGCACCGGCAGCGGACCCTCCGGTTCCTCGCCGGTGCCCTCGGTGTCATCGCCGGACAGCAGCGCCAGGTCCGCGTCGGCCAGGTCGTAGGCCTGCAGTCCGGCACGCAGCGCCTCGGCGCGCTGGGCCTGCTCGGGTGATTCGCTCAGATCCGGCGGCTGCTGCTCCCAGGCGGCGGCGGCGTCGTCGGGCATGGCGGGGTACTCGGTGGAATTCACCCCGCCATCATCGCGCACCAGCACGGGTGTGCGCGCCCTCTGGTGCTGTGACAGAGGTTTCAGATCTCGGTCGCCGAGTGCAACGGCACCCCGGTGCTGGTCGAGGCCTGGCGCACGTGCTCGCTCATCTTCTCCTGGATCACCGTCATTGCCTCGGCCACGGCCGCGCGTCCGGTGCCAGCCTCGGGATCGGCCGGCACGAACGGCGCCCCGTAGACCACGTGCAGTTTGGCGCGTGGGCCGGGTACGTGTCCGGCCTTCTCCCCCGGCGGCCGGGTGCCCAGGATCGCCACCGGCACCACCGGGGCGCCCGAGCGCACCGCGAGCCATGCGATGCCGGCCTTGGTCGACTTGACGTCGCCACTCCCGCGGCTGCCCTCGGGGAAGACCCCGACCAGGCGGTCCTCGTTCAGCATCGTCAGCGCGGTGAGCAGCGCCGCCCGGCCGTTCCGGCGGTCCACCGGGATCTGACCGGCCCAGCGCATCAGGAAGCCGATGACGAAGACCTTGAAGATCTCCTCCTTGATGATGATGAACGACGAGCGCGGGATCACCCCGTGCAGCAACGGACCGTCGATGATGCCGGTGTGGTTCGCCGCGATCAGGACCCTGCCGGTCCTGGGCACGTGGTGGGCGCCGATCACCTTGGTGTTCCACAGCACCTTCGCCAGCACCCAGCCCACGCGGCGCGACCAGATCGGGCCCCACCGGCGGATGTGCTCAGGCTTGATCGCCTGCCCAGGGCTGGACGGGTCGGGCTTCGCCGTCCGTTTTGGCTTCGGGTCGCCGGGTCGTGCGTCACTCATCGCGTTGCCTCCACCAGATCCCGGACCGCCGCGACCGCCTCATCCAGGCTCATCTGGGAGGTGTCCACCGGGATCACGCCCGGCGCGGCGGTGCTGAAGTTGGACACGGTGCCGTCCTCGGCGTCACGGCGCAGCACCTGGTCACGGGTCGCCTCGATCGCCTCGGCATCGACACGTCCGTGAAGTTCGTTGCTGCGCCGAGCCAGGCGCGCGTGCTCATCGGCGAGCAGCAGGATCCGCACCTGAGCCTGCGGGGCCACCACGGTGGTGATGTCGCGGCCCTCGGCGACGATGCCACGGCCTTGGCTGAACCCGCCGGGACGGCCCTCGGCGGCGATCTCGGCACGCTGACGCTCTTGCAGTTCGGCCCGTACCGCCAGGTTCGTGGCCACGGCTGAGACCCGGGTGGAGATATCCGAGGTGCGGATCCGGGTGGTCACGTCGTGTTCGCCGACGGCGAAACTCGGGCGGGCCGGGTCGGTGCCGATCCGGAGCGGCATGGCGCGTGCCTGCGCGGCCACCGCGTCGGTGTCGGTCAGGTCGATGCCCTGGTGCAGGCACCACCAGGTCAGAGCCCGGTACATGGCCCCGGTGTCGAGGTAGGCCAGGCCGAGGTCGGCCGCGACGCGCTTGGAGATGGTGGACTTGCCGGTGCCGGAGGGGCCGTCGATGGCCACCACCAGGCCGGATGGGCTGGTCATGGCGCCACCACCCGCCAGCCCCGGTCGCCCAGGTCCCGCTCGAGCCGGCCGGCGGCATCGGGCAGTACCGACACGATCGCCATCCCTACCTTCTGTTTCGGGGAATGTTCCATCGCGAAGTCCTCGATGTTCACACCGATCTGGCCGATCTCGGTGAACAGCCGGCCCAGCTCGCCGGGTTCGTCGGGAACCAGCACCGTCACCTCGACATAGTGGCGCCGAGCACCGCCATGCTTGCCCGGTATCCGCCCGGCGCCCTCGTTACCGGCACCGATCAGTGCCGAGACCGCACCCGCGGCACCTTCCGCGAGGGGTCCCTCGGTGGCGGCCCGCTCCAGGGCGGTGATCACCTCGTCCAGGTCCGCCCGGACCGCTCGCAGGCCGTCGTGTACCGCCGCAGCATTGCCGGTGATGATCGCCGCCCACAGGCGTGCGTCGCTGGCCGCGATCCGGGTGACGTCGCGCAGGCCCTGACCCGACAGGGCCAGTGCCTCCGGCGCGGCACCCACGAGCCGGCCGGCCACCAGGGACGCCATCATCTGGGGCAGGTGGGAGACCAGCGCCACGGCCTCGTCGTGCTCAACCGGCTCCAGGTGCACCGGGCTGGCGTCCAGGTCGGCGGCCAGGTGCCGCACCGTGCGCACCGCAGCAGGATCCACCTCGGGGTGGGCGGCGATCACCCAGGGACGTCCGGCGAACAACTCAGAGGTGGCGGCGGCCGCACCGGAACGCTCCCGGCCCGCCATCGGGTGCGAGCCCACGTACCGGCGCAGGTCCAGCCCCTCGACCTCGCGCAACTCCTCCAGCAGGACCCCCTTGACGCTGGCCACGTCGGTGACCACGGCCCCGGAGAACTCCCGCAGCGCCGCAGTGATCAGGTCGGCGGTGACGTCGGGCGGGGCGGCGATGATCACCAGGGCGGGGTCGGTGTGCTCGGGTCCCCGGATCTGGCCGGCACCGACGTCACGCGCCAGGGCGACAGCGGTCGGTGAGGCGTCCTGCAGCCACACCGGCACATCGAGGCTGCGCAGCCCGAGACCGATGCTGGCGCCGAGGAGACCGGTGCCCACGATCAGGACCGGACCGGTGGTCGAGGCCAGCGAATTCACGTCCCGCACCATACCTCGCATTCGCGAGCCGGTCCCACCACCCCTGCCTCAGAGGCCGACGTCAGCCATCAGCCGGCCCAGTTCGGGTCCGTCGATGACGCGGGTGCGTCCCGGTTTGAGCCGGTCGAGTCGGATCGGGCCCATCCGGGTGCGCGTCAGTCGCGTCACCGGGTAGCCCACCTGCGCCAGCAGCCGGCGCACGATGTGGTTGCGGCCCTCGTGCAGGGTGATCTCCACCAGGCTGGCCTCCGGGGAACTGTCCAGCACGGTGAAGGCGTCGACGTGGACCGGTCCGTCCTCCAGGACCACCCCGGCCTTGAGGGTGCGGCCCAGGCCGCGCGGGACCTGTCCCTGCACCTGGGCCACATAGGTCTTGAGCACCGCGTAGGAGGGATGGGCCAGGCGGTGGGCGAGTTCGCCGTCGTTGGTCAGCAGCAGCAGGCCGGCGGTGTCGGCGTCCAGGCGTCCGACGTGGAAGAGGCGCTCGGGCCGGTCCGCCACGTAGGTGCTCAGGTCCGGGCGGCCCTGCTCGTCCGCCATCGTGGAGTACACGCCCAGCGGCTTGTTCAGGGCCAGGGTGGTGACCTTCTCATCGAGTTGCACCCGCAGCCCGTCCACGTGAATCACCGCGGTGCGCGGATCCACTCGGACCCCGAGTTGGCGCACCACCTGCCCGTCCACGCTGACCCGGCCGGCGCTGATGATCGCCTCGCACTTGCGCCGGGACCCCAGGCCCGCCCCGGCCAGCACCTTCTGCAGCCGTACCCCCGAGGGGGTGTGCACCTGTTCGCTCATCGTTCGTGCGCTCCCATCAGCCCAGTCCGTCCACATCTGCCAGGGAGTCCAGGTCCGGGAGATAGGGCGCCAGGGGCGGAAGATCCTCGATGGTGCGCAAGCCCAGTCGTTCCAGGAAGTAGGCCGTGGTGCGGTAGCGCATCGCCCCACCTTCCTCGTCCTGCCCGGCCTCCTCGATCAGACCACGGGTCAGCAACGTGCGCACCACCGAGTCCACGTTCACCCCGCGGATGGCGGCGATCCGGCCACGCGAGACCGGCTGGCGGTAGGCGATCACGGCCAGCGTCTCCAGGGAAGCCTGCGTGAGCCGGGCGGTCTGGCCCTCGAGCACGAAGGCCTCGACGGCGTCGGCGAATGCGGGCGCGGAGTACACGCGCCACCCTCCCCCCGCCTCGCGCAGTTCGAAGCCGCGAGGGCGCGGGCCCTCGGCGTAGTCGCGGACCAGGTCGGCCAGGGCGGTGCGGATCCGCTCGGTGGGGACCTTCAGCACGCTGGCCAGGTGCTCGGTGGCGACGGGGGCGTCGGTGACCATCAGGATCGCCTCCAGCGCCCCGTGCAATCCACCGGGCTCACCCAGCACCGGCAACGGCCCCTCGGTGTCCGCACCGCCGGCTTCGGACGGCGCGGAACCGTCGTGGCCCGCGGGAGTTGCGTCGTCGTCGGTCATAGCCGCACCGGGATCGCCGGGGTGCTCCTGGTTCATCGTTCCTCCGTTGCATGACCGGCATCGGCGTGCCGGCCCGGACCTGCGGGCGCGGCGACATCGTCATAGTCATCGGTCACGTCGACGTCGCCGTCGTCGCCGCCGGTCCACCTGATGGTCAGTTCGGACAGCGCGTCGGCCTGGTCGAAGGCCACCACGTCCTCACGATAGAGCTCCAGCAGCGCCAGGAAGCGAGCGACCACCACGTTCAGTGCCGAGGCGTCCCGGGCGAGAGAGCGGAAGGTCACGCTGCGCTGGCGGCGCAGCCGCTGCACGATCATCGCGGCCTGCTCTCGCACGCTCACCACCGGGTTGTGCAGGTGGGACAGGTCGACCCCGGCCGGTTCGTCCTTGGGCGCCAACGTGGCCGCGGCCAGCGCCGCGAACTGCTCAGGTGTGATTCGCAGGATCAGTTCGGGCAGCAGCTCGGCGAACCGGGGCTCCAGGCTCACGCTTCGGGCGTGGGAACGTCCCAGCCGGTACCACTCGCGCTGGAGGTGGGCGGCGACCTCCTTGAACGCCCGGTACTGCAGCAGCCGGGCGAACAGCAGGTCCCGGGCCTCGAGCAGTTCCAGGTCCTCGGCCTCATCAGCGCTGCCCCGCGGCAGCAGCCGTGCGGCCTTCAGGTCCAGCAGCGTGGCGGCGATCACCAGGAACTCACTGGCCTGGGACAGGTCCCACTCGCTCTGGGCGCGCAGGTGGGCGATGAAGTCGTCGGTGACCACCGCCAGGGCCACCTCGGTGACGTCCATCTTGTGCTTGGCGATCAGGGAGAGCAGGAGGTCGAAGGGCCCGGAGAAGTTCTCCAGCTGCACCTCGAAGCCCGGTCGGGAGGCCAACTGCACCGACCCGGCGGACTGGTCGCCCGCGTCGCCCGGCTCTTCCTCGGCGCCGCCCGTCTGGTCGCCGACGTCAGGCGACGTCGCCACGGTTGATCAGCTCGCGGGCGAGTTTGCGGTAGTTGTAGGCGCCGGCGTGGTTCGGGGCGTAAGAGGTGATCGGTTCGGTCGCCACCGAGGCGTCGGGGAACTTCACCGTCCGGGTGATGACCGTTTCGAACACCTGCTCCCCGAAGGCCTCCTGCACCCGGGCCAGCACCTCGCGGGAGTGCAGGGTCCGCGCGTCGTACATGGTGGCCAGGATGCCGTCCACGTGCAGGCGCGGGTTGAGCCGGTCGCGGACCTTCTCGATCGTCTCCACCAGCAACGCCACCCCGCGCAGGGCGAAGAATTCGGTCTCCAGCGGGATGATCACCCCGTGTGCGGCGGTCAGGGCGTTCACGGTGAGCAACCCCAGGGAAGGCTGGCAGTCGATCAGGATGACGTCATAGTTCTCCGTGGCCGGGCGCAGCACCCGGGCCAGCGCCTGCTCACGCGCCACCTCGTTGACCAGTTGCACCTCGGCGGCGGACAGGTCGATGTTGGCCGGCACCAGGTCCAGGCCCTCCACCGAGGTGGGATGGGTCACCGCCGTGATGTCGGGTCGTTGCGCCATCAACTCGGTGTAGATCGTCCGGTCCAGCTCCAGCGCGTTCACGCCCAGCCCGGCCGAGGCGGCACCCTGCGGGTCCAGATCCACCAGCAGCACCTTACGCCCGTACTCGGCCAGGGCCGCGCCGAGGTTGATCGTGGTGGTGGTCTTGCCGACCCCGCCCTTCTGGTTGCACATCGCGATGATCCGCGCCGGCCCGTGCGCGCCCAGCGGCTCGGGGACGGGAAAGTCGCGCGCGGTCTGCGCCGGGTTGTCGGTGCTCACGCCGCCAACTTACTGCCCGGAACAGTCAGGACAAACTATGCGCGCCGGGCAGCCCTCCGGTACACGCGGCGTTTCCACGTCCTCTAGGCTCCGGGAATGCCCTTTCAGATCAGGCAACTCGGCGCTGCCGACAAGACCGAGGCGATCACGCTGGGCCGGGAGGCCTTCGGGTTTCCCGTGGGCCCCCAGCACGGGGACGCCCAGCGCCGTCCGTGGCCTCCCCCGGGCGCCACCGAGTGGGGCACCTTCGACGGTGCCACCCTGGCAGCCAAGGCGGCGCGCCATGCCTACCGGTCCCACTTCGGTGGCGCGCTCGTGCCCACCTGTGGTCTCGCCGGGGTCACGGTCGCGGCCGAGTACCGGGGCCGCGGTCTGCTCGCCCCGCTGCTGGCGCAGATGCTGGAGCACGCCCACGGCGAGGGTGACGTGATCTCAACCCTGTTCGCCTCCGCCCCCGGGATCTACCGCAGGTTCGGTTTCGAGCTCATCGCGAGTCAGGACACCGTCGAGATCGCCAGCACGGTCGCGGCCGAGGTGCGGCCCGGCACCCCCCTGGTGCGCACCAGGCGTGCCACCGCCGCGGACTTCGACGCGGTGTTCGAGGTCTACACCCAGTGGGCGAGCAAGCAGAACGGGCCGCTGACCCGCACCGGGCCCTGCTTCCCGGCGGTGGACCTCACCGAGGAGTTCACCGGGGTGACCCTCGCCGTGGGCCCGGACGGCCAGGTTCTGGGCTACGCCTCCTGGGATCGCGGGAGCGGGGACGGTGCGGACGCCGTGCTGAACGTCGTGGAGATCCTCGCCCTGGCCCCCGAGGCCTATCGGGCGCTCTGGCGGACCCTGGGCTCCTTCAGCGCGGTGGTGGGGCGGATCAGGTTGCGCACCTCCGGGACGGACGTGGCCCGGTTGTTCCTCCCGCCGCGGCAGTGGCGCACCACCTCGGTCAACCCGTACATGCTGCGCGTGGACGACGTCGCGGCCGCCTTCTCGGTGCGCGAGGTCCCGGTACGCCGGGAGATCATCTTCGCCGTCGCCGGGGACGGCCTGGGCAGCATGGACGGCACCTACCGGCTGCGCCCGCCGGGCGAGGCCGACGACGACGCCCCGGCGTGCTCGCGCATCGGCGCCGTGGGGGATGCTCCTCCGGACGCGCCGGTGTACACCCCCGGCGGGCTGGCGCTGGCGTGGTCCGGGGTCCAGTCGAGCGCGAACATCCGTATGGCCGGTGGACTCAGTCGCGGGAACGCGGCCACCGATGCCGTGCTCGACCAGGCCCTCGGCGGGTGGGCGGTCCACATTCGTGACGACTTCTGAGCCGGCACCGCCCGGTGCACGCGCCTGCGGCACAGGTCCCGGTCACGCCTCCCGGTCGGGCGAGCATGCGTCGGCACACACCTGCCCGCGCGGGCCTGCCGGGCACCGGCGGGCCGGCTCACCCGAGCGCGCGGGGGTGGGAGGCGGCGTAGACCTCGCGCAGCGTCTCGCGGGTCAGGTGGGTATAGATCTGGGTGGTGGTGACCGAGGCGTGCCCGAGCAGTTCCTGCACCACCCGCACGTCCGCTCCCCCGGCGAGTAAGTGGGTGGCGTAGGAGTGGCGCATGGTGTGCGGGGACAGGTGCGCCTGCACTCCGCCACGTTCCGCGGCCTGCTGCAGCACCGCCCAGGCGCTCTGCCGGCTGAGCGGGTTGCCCCGCTGGTTCAGGAACAACGCAGCGTTGCCCTTGCCCTTCGAGGCCAGTACCGGACGCCCCCGCACCAGATAGGCCTCCAGTGCCTGCACCGCGAACCGACCCATCGGCACCACCCGCTCGCGCCGGCCCTTGCCGAACAGGCGCACGCTGGCCGCGGACCGGTCCAGCACCACGTCGTCCACGCTGAGTCCCACCGTCTCGCTGATCCGCGCGCCGGTGCCGTAGAGGACCTCCAGTAAGGCCCGGTCGCGCAGTCCCAGCACACCCGGGGCAGCCGAGGCACCCTCGAGCACCTGCTCGATCACCTCGACCGGGATGGCCTTGGGCAACCGCTTGGTGGCTCCGGGAGGCTTGACGTTGGCGGCCGGATTATGCGTGGTGCGGCCCTCCAGCGCCTCGAACTTGTGCCATCCCCGCACCGCGACAACCGTGCGGGAAGCGGAGGACGCCGAGAGTGCGGTCCCCCCGTCGGCACCGGAACGAATCGCCTCCACGAACGCCCCGACATCGGTCTCGGTCACGTGCTCCAGGTCCGTGCGCGGCAGGGCGGCCAGGAACCGGGCGTAGCGGCTCAGGTCCCGTCGGTAGGCACTCAGGGTGTGCTCGGACAGGCCCCGCTCGATGCCCAGGTGCGCCAGGTACTGGCGCAACACATCCGTGAAGGTGCCCGCGCCGTCGTCGTCGGCCCGCGCCGGGTCGGCCTTCGCTGGGCTGGCCACCGGCTCAGAAGGGCAGGAACGGATCGACTGCAATCGCCACGAACAACACGGTCAGGTACGTGATCGAGGCGTGGAAGACCTTCATCGCGCGCAACTTCCTGCCATCGCCATCGCGGGCCCGCCGGAACAGTGACAGGCACAACCACAGGAACCAACCCCCCGAGCCCGCAGCGGCCACGAGGTACAACCAGCCCATACCCGCTACCGGCACCAACGCCAGCGAGCAGGCGATCATCGCCACGGTGTAACCGATCATCTGCCGGGCCACCCGGGTGTCGGCGGAGACCACCGGCAGCATCGGGACGTTCGCGGCGGCGTAATCAGCCTTGAACTTCATCGACAGCGGCCAGTAGTGCGGCGGGGTCCAGAAGAAGATGATGCCGAACAGCAGCACCGGCGCCCAGGACAGGGACCCGGTCACCGCCGACCACCCGATCAGCACCGGCATACAACCGGCAGCGCCGCCCCAGACGATGTTCTGGGTGGTGTGGCGCTTGAGCAGCATGGTGTAACCCACCGCGTACATCACGATCGCAGCCAGGCACAGCACTGCGGCCACCCAGTTGACCACCAGCCCGAGCCAGGCCACCGAGAAGACGCCGAGAGCGAAGGCGAAGACCATCGCCTGGCGCACCGTCACCTCTCCGGTGACCAGCGGGCGGTTCTTGGTCCGATTCATCACCGCGTCGATGTCGCGGTCGTAGATCATGTTGAACACGTTGGCCGAGCCGGCCGCGGCCGCACCGCCGATCAGGGTGACCACCACCAGCCACCAGCCCGGGAAGCCGCCCTGGGCCAGGAACATCGTCGGCACCGTGGTGATCAGCAGCAGTTCGATGATCCGCGGCTTGGTCAGGGCGACATAGGCCTTGAGGGTGGATCTCCAGGTCCGCTCGGGGTCAGCGCCTCGCCGTGCGGGTGCCTTCGGACCGACCGCCGCGGACGCGGGCGGCGTCCCGGGTACCGCCGGACTGGTTGCCTCGGTGTGCGACACGACCTCACCATCTCCATGCAGCACAACCGAATCCGACCTGCCGGGGACCCAGACCTGTGCTCACTCGTCTGCCTGCCAGTCTAGGGGCCCTCGGCCCTGGATCGCGCACAGGCCGTGCCACTGCGCGACGTCCACAAGGTGGGAAGGTGCTGTTCCCCCGAGACGGAAAGCGCTATCCTCGAATCAGATACGTTGGCGTGGGCCCATCGCACCCGCTCCGGCGCACCAGGTGTGCGGGCGGGGGAAGTCGGTAGGCTCGCACCAGCAGAACCAACTCCGAGCCCTGCGCGATCCGCGCACCAGGCTGGTGCAGCCCACCAGCATCCCAGAACTGCACGTCCACCGGCCCCGCCGCGGGGTCATCGAAGGGAAGCCCGTGAACGCCAAAGCCCCCAAGGCCACCACCACCGGATGGACCGACCTTGATCTGCGCGCAGTCGATACCGCTCGCGTGCTCGCCGCCGACGCGGTGGAGAAGGCCGGCAACGGCCACCCCGGCACCGCGATCAGCCTCGCGCCCCTGGCGTACCTGCTGTACCAGAACACCATGGCTTCGGACCCGGCCGATCCGCACTGGCTCGGCCGGGACCGGTTCGTGCTGTCCGCCGGGCACTCCAGCCTGACCCAGTACATCCAGTTGTTCCTGGGCGGGTTCGGCCTGGAGGTTGCCGACCTCGCGGCACTGCGCACCTTCAACTCCAGGACACCCGGCCACCCCGAGTACGGCCACACCGACGGTGTGGAGACCACCACCGGTCCGTTGGGACAGGGGCTGGCCACCTCGGTGGGGATGGCCTACGCCCAGCGCCGGGTACGCGGTCTCCTCGACCCCGACGCCGCGCCCGGTGAGTCGCTGTTCGACCACCACGTCTATGTGATCGCCTCCGACGGCGACCTGCAGGAGGGCGTCAGCGCCGAAGCCTCGGCCCTGGCCGGAACCCAGGAACTGGGCAACCTGGTGGTGATCTGGGACGACAACCAGATCTCCATCGAGGGCGACACCGACATCGCCTTCACCGAGGATGTGACGGCCCGCTACGCCGCTTACGGCTGGCACACCCAGCACGTGGACTGGACCAACAACGGCACCGAGTACCGCGAGGACGTCGACGCCCTGGCTGCTGCCCTGCAGCAGGCCAAGGAGATCACCGACCAGCCAAGTTTCATCCGGTTGTCCACGATCATCGCCTGGCCGGCACCCACGGCCCAGAACACCCACGGCGCCCACGGCGCCAAACTGGGCACCGAGGAGGTCGCGGGGCTGAAGAAGGCGCTCGGATTCGACCCGGAGCGCGACTTCGAGGTGGCCCCCGAGGTGCTCACCCATGCCCGGGGCCTGGTGGACCGGGGCGCCAAGGCACACGCGGACTGGAACACCAGGTTCGACCAGTGGGCGCAGGACAACCCCGAGCGCGCCGCGCTGCTCGAGCGCCTGCGCGGGCGTGAACTCCCGCCGGGCTGGGCCGATGAGCTCCCGGTCTTCGAGGCCGGGAAGGACGTGGCCACCCGCGCTGCCTCCGGTGCCGTGCTGGCCGCCCTGGCCGACCCGCTGCCCGAACTGTGGGGCGGCTCGGCCGACCTGGCCGGTTCGAACAACACCACCATGAAGGGTGAACCGTCGTTCCTGCCGGCGCACCGCTCCACCGAGCAGTTCGAGGGCAACCCCTACGGGCGTACCCTGCACTTCGGAATCCGCGAGCACGCGATGGCGGCGATCGTGAACGGGATCGCGCTGAACGGGCTCACCCGACCCTACGGCGGCACCTTCTTCACCTTCAGCGATTACATGCGTCCGGCCGTGCGGCTCGCCGCCCTGATGGGTGCTCCCTCCACGTTCGTGTGGACCCACGACTCGATCGGACTGGGTGAGGACGGTCCCACCCACCAGCCGGTGGAGCACCTGGCCGCGGTCCGGGCCATCCCGGGGCTGGCCCTGGTGCGCCCGGCTGATGCCAACGAGACGGCCCGGGCATGGCGGACGATCCTGGAGCGTGACCAACCAGCTGGCCTGGTCCTGACCCGACAGGGTGTGCCGACCTTCCCTCGCGGCACCGACGGGTTCGCTGAAGCCGACGGTCTGTCCAAGGGTGCCTACATCCTGCAGGAAGCCTCTACCGGGGAACCGCAGTTGCTCCTGATCGCCACCGGCTCGGAGGTGCAGCTGGCCGTCGAGGCCCGGACCGCGCTGGAGGCCAAGGGTGTGCCGACGCGGGTGATCTCGGCCCCCTGCCTGGAGTGGTTCGAGGAGCAGGACGACGCCTACCGCGAAGAGGTGCTCCCGGCCGCCGTGCGTGCCCGGGTCAGCATCGAGGCTGGTGTCGCCCTGTCCTGGCACCGTTACCTCGGCGAGGCAGGGCGCGCGGTCTCCCTGGAGCACTTCGGTGGGTCCGCCGACTACAAGACGTTGTACCGCGAGTTCGGCATTACCGCCGAGGCCGCCGTCGCCGCAGCCGAGGAGTCCCTGGCCGCAGCCGGCGGGCCAGCCTGAGCGAAGGAGAACTGCCATGACCGACTCCGCCCTGACCCGGATCAGCCGCGCCGGCGTTTCGGTGTGGCTCGACGACCTGTCCCGCACTGCGCTGCGCGACGGCAGTTTGGCCAATCTGATCGATACCCGGAACGTGGTGGGGGTGACCACCAATCCCACCATCTTCGCCGGCGCGGTCAGCAAGGGGACCGCCTATGTCGCCCAACTCGCCGAACTCGCCGCGGCCGGGTCCGACGCCGAGGCGGCGGTACTGACATTGACCACCGACGACGTACGCGCCGCCTGCGACTTGTTCGCCGACGTGTACGACCGAAGCGGCGGCCAGGACGGGCGGGTCTCGATCGAGGTCGACCCCCGGTTGGCGCACGACACCGACGGGACCGTGCAGGCCGCGCAGATGCTGTGGGAGACGGTGGACCGGCCTAACGTGATGATCAAGATCCCGGCCACCCCCGAGGGCTTGCCGGCGATCACCGCTGCGATCGGCGCCGGAATCAGTGTCAACGTGACCCTGATCTTCTCCCTGGACCGCTACCGGGCCGTGGCCCAGGCCTACCTGGACGGGTTGGAGCGGGCACACGCGGCGGGGCTCGACCTGTCCACGATCCGATCGGTTGCCTCGGTGTTCCTGTCCCGGATCGACTCCAAGGTCGATGCCGCCCTCGATGAGATCGGTACCGATCAGGCCGCGTCCCTGCGCGGACGCAGCGCGATCGCCGGGGCCCGGCTGTCCTACCAGGTGTTCGAGGAAGTCTTCTCCTCCCCGGTCTTCACCGAACTCGCCGCGGCCGGTGCCCATCCCCAACGCCTGCTGTGGGCCTCCACCGGGACCAAGGACGACGCCTACCCCGACACCATGTACGTCGACGAACTCGTCACCACCGACGTGGTCAGCACGATGCCGGCCGCAACGCTGGCCGCCGTCGCCGACCACTCCGCCGCCACCGGCGCCGACACCGTTCGGGGCACGTATGAGCAGGCCCAGCACGTGATCGACGAGGTGCAGCGCCTGGGGGTGCACTACGACCAGATCCTCGACGAACTGGAGACCGCCGGCGTCCAGTCGTTCATCGACAGTTGGGACGAGTTGCTGGCCACGGTCGAGACCGGACTGCGCGAGGCCACCGAGGGGTCCACCCCCGGTGTGTCCGCATGAGCCTGGTCCGTCCCGAGGGCGCCAGTGCCAACCCGCTGCGCGACCCCGCGGACCGGCGGCTACCCCGCATCCCCGGACCATGCGGAGTGGTGCTCTTCGGGGTGACCGGTGACTTGGCCAAACGCAAGTTGATCCCGGCGATCTATGACTTGGCCAACCGGGGTCTGCTTCCCCCGGGCTTCGCCCTGACCGGGTTCGCACGGCGCGACTGGGACCGGCAGGACTTCGAGCAGATCGCCTACGAGGCCGTCCGCCAGCACGCCCGGACCCCGTTCGACGAAGACGCGTGGCGCCAACTCCGGCAGGGCATCCGGTTCGTCCAGGGTGAGTTCACCGACCCGGAGGCCTTCGAGAGACTGGCCCGTACCGTCAAGGAACTCGACGTCGAACGCGGCACCGGTGGAAACCATGCGTTCTACCTCTCCATCCCGCCGGCACAGTTCCCGGTGGTGTGTGAGCGGCTGGCCGCCTCGGGTCTGTCCCGGGACGACAACGGCGCCTGGCGCCGGGTTGTCATCGAGAAGCCTTTCGGGCACGACCTGGGCAGCGCCCGCAGTTTGAACGAGGCCGTGGAGCGGGTGTTCCCAGCCGAGTCGGTCTTCCGGATCGACCACTACCTGGGCAAGGAGACCGTCCAGAACCTGCTCGCGATGCGGTTCGCGAACATGATGTTCGAGCCGGTCTGGAACGAGGCGTACGTGGACCACGTCCAGATCACCATGGCCGAGGACATCGGTATCGGCACCCGGGCGGGCTACTACGACGACATCGGTGCCGCCCGGGACGTCATCCAGAACCACCTGCTCCAACTCCTCGCCCTGACTGCGATGGAGGAGCCGGTCTCGTTCGACGCCGACGCCCTACGGGCGGAGAAGGAGAAGATCCTCTCAGCGGTGCGTCTGCCCGCGGACCTCGGCAAGCACACCGCCCGCGGCCAGTACGCGGCCGGTTGGCAGGGTGGTCGACAGGTACAGGGCTACCTGGCCGAGGACGGCATCGACCCGGCTTCGGCCACCGAGACCTACGCCGCGATCCGGCTGGACATCGACACCCGCCGCTGGGCCGGGGTGCCGTTCTACCTGCGCACCGGCAAGCGCCTGGGCCGCCGGGTCACCGAGATCGCGGTGGTCTTCAAGCGTGCCCCGCACCTGCCGTTCGACCTCAACGACACCCAGGTGCTGGGCCAGAACGCCATCGTGATCCGCGTCCAGCCCGATGAGGGCGTCACGCTCCGGTTCGGCTCCAAGGTGCCCGGGACCGCGATGGAGGTTCGGGACGTCACCATGGACTTCGGGTACGGGCACGCCTTCACGGAGGCCTCCCCGGAGGCCTACGAGCGACTCCTGCTTGATGTGATGCTCGGCGACCCCCCGCTGTTCCCCCGTCAACGTGAGGTGGAATTGTCCTGGCAGATCCTGGATCCGATCATCGAGTACTGGGAGGCCAACGGCAGTCCGGATCCGTACCGGCCCGGGAGCTGGGGCCCGGAATCGGCCGAAAAGATGCTGGCCCGTGACGGACGTACTTGGAGGCAGCCGTGATCGTCACGCTGCAAGGCACCACCAGCGCCGAGGTCGGCGCAAAACTAGTCGAACTACGTGAGCAGGGCGGGGCTCGTGCGCTGGGCCGCGTCCTCACCCTGGTGATCGTCTCCTCCGGTGGCGACGTCGAGCCAGCGGTGGAGGCAGCCAACCGGGCCAGCAGGGAACACCCCTGCCGGGTGGTGGTGATCGACCCGGGTGACGTGGATCATCCCGCTCGCCTGGACGCCGAGATCCGGGTGGGCGGTGACGCCGGGGCGAGTGAAGTGGTGATCCTGCGCCCGCTCGGCACCACCCGGGACACTGTGGACACCTTGGTCACCCCACTGCTGCTGCCGGATGCCCCGCTCGTTGCGTGGTGGCCCAAGGAGCCTCCCGCGAACCTGGCGCAGGACCCGTTGGGCCGGATCGCCCAGCGCCGGATCAGTGACGTCGGCGAGGTCTCCCGCGGCGTGCAGCGTCTGCACGAGTTACGGGAGGGCTACTCCCCCGGTGACACCGATCTGTCCTGGGCCCGTACCACGCTGTGGCGGGGACTGAGCGCCGGCGTGGTCGAGAGCGACCCGGGTGCCACCATCACCGGTGTCACTGTGCACGGTGACAGCGGCCGGCCCTCCCTGCACCTGCTGGCCGCATGGTTCGCCAGTGCCCTGGAGTGCTCGGCACTGGTGGTGCACGACGAGGACTCGAGCGTGATCAGCGGCGTGGACCTGCACCGCGAGACCGGCACCATCTCGCTGCACCGCCCCGAAGGCTCGGCGACCGTGACCATCTCGACCGAGCACGAGCCGCAACGTCAGGTAGCGATGGCCAAGCGTCCGCTGGAGGACTGCCTGATGGAGGATCTGCGGCACCTGGACCCCGATGTCACCTACGGCCGGGCGCTGCGCCGGGGCCTGAAGCACGTGGAGGTACGATGAACACCCTCGAACGGTTGTGGTACAAGGTGGATGGCTACTTCGCCGACCACCTGCGACCCCCGGACCCGATCCTGACAGCGGCGATGCGCGACGGTGCCGCGCTGCCGCAGATCCAGGTCTCCGAATTGCTCGGCGGGTTCCTCAGCGTGCTGGCCCGCACCGCCGGGGCACGCCGGGTCCTGGAGGTCGGGACTCTGTTCGGCTATTCCACGATCCATCTGGCCCGTGCCGCGGGCGAGGACGGGGTGACGGTTTCCCTGGAGTACTCCCCGGAACACGCAGCGGTGGCCCGCGGGAATATCGAACGCGCCGGATTGAGCGATCGGGTGGAGATCCTCGAGGGCCCGGCGGTCGAGTCGCTGCCGAGCCTCGTCGATGGTGATCCGTTCGACCTGGTGTTCATCGACGCGGACAAGGAGAACAACCCCTCGTACCTGGACTGGGCCCTGCGGCTCACTCGTCCGGGGTCGGTGATCGTCGTGGACAACGTGGTGCGCGCCGGTGCTGTGGCGGACGCCGAAAGTGACCGGCCCGATGTCCAGGGCACCCGCACCATGGTGGAGGCGATCGGGGCAGCGGTGCGCGAGGGCACCCTGGAGGCCACCGCGATGCAGTCCGTGGGCGCCAAGGGCTACGACGGGTTCCTGCTCGCCTACGTCCTCTGACGCGCAGATCCGGCTCTGAGGGCAGCCCCGGGGCGGCTCGGGTCGCTGGCTGTGACGTGACCCGGCGGGCGTCAGCCCATGGTCAGCGACCGCGACGCTTGCGCAGGGCCTCCAGCGCCTCGTCCAACAGCGCCGCGCCGTCGTCGTCGGAACGTCGTTCCTTCACGTACGCAAGGTGCGTCTTGTACGGCTCGTTCCGGGGCGGCTCGGGCGGACTGCTCTGGTTCTGCCCGGCCGGCATCCCGCACCGCGGGCAGTCCCAGGTCTCGGGGATCTCGATGCCCGTCTCCTGGGCGAAACTGGGACGGGTCTCGTGGCCCGCCGCGCACCAGTAGGAGACGTGCACACGCGGCGCGGCGTCGCCACGCTCAGCCTCTCCCATCGGTCCGGCGCCGACTCGGGACCCACGGATCGCACTACCACTTGCCACGAAGCAACTCCTAGATCGTGAACTTCTGGACCAGACCCAGCAGCACGATGACCGTGCCCCAGATCACGGCACACCCGATGGTGATCCGGTTCAGGTTGCGTTCGGCAACCCCGGAGGATCCCAACGATGTGGAGACGCCCCCGCCGAACATGTCCGACAGGCCCCCACCCTTGCCCTTGTGCATCAGGATGGACAGGATCAGCATCGCGCTGGTCAGCACCAGGAGCACCTGGAGGACGATGGTCAATGCGTCCACGTACGAATCCTCATCTATTGAATCAGCGCAGCCGGGATCGCCGGCCGCAGGGCACCGGCATGAGTTTACGCGATCAATGGCCGCGGAGGGAAACCCGCCGGCTACAGTCCGACCTGGTGCGCCTGGTATCGGGCGATGTTCGCGAACTCCTGCGCGTCCAGGCTCGCCCCACCCACCAGGGCGCCGTCGACATCGGGGTGAGCCATGATCGAGGCGACGTTTCCGGACTTGACCGATCCGCCGTAGAGCACGCGCACCGAGGCGGCGACCTGCTCGCCGTGGAGTTCGGCCAGTCGGCCCCGGATCGCACCGCACACTTCCTGGGCGTCCTCGGGCGTGGCCACCTCACCGGTCCCGATCGCCCACACGGGTTCATAGGCGATCACACTGTGGGCGACGGCCTCGGCGGAGAGCCCCTCGAGCGCACCGTCCACCTGGGCCAGCGTGACGGGTACGTGGCGGCCCTCCTGTCGCACCTGCAGACCCTCGCCCACGCAGATGATCGGGATCAGCCCGTTCTTCAGTGCGGCCCGGGCCTTGGCGTTGACCAGGGCGTCGTCCTCGGCGTGGTACTGCCGCCGCTCGGAGTGGCCCACGATCACGTAGTCGACCCCCAGGCGGGCCAGCATCGTGGCGGAGATCTCTCCCGTGTAGGCGCCCTGCTCGTGTGCGGAGACGTCCTGGGCGCCGACCTTGATGCTGAGCTTGTCCGCATCGATCAGGGTCTGCACCGAGCGCAGGTCGGTGAAGGGCGCACACACCGCCACCTCAACCGAGTCGTAGTCGTGCTGGGCGTCCCGGAGCGTCCAGGCCAGTTTCTGCACCAGGTGGGTGGCCTCGTGGTGGTCCAGGTTCATCTTCCAGTTGCCCGCCATCAGCGGGGTGCGTGCTTGCGTCATCTTCTGCCTCTCTTGGCTCTGCGGCGCGGTCGACGGTGGCGCACCTCGCCGGCTCCACCGGCGCCGTCGGATAACTCGGGACCTCAGTCGGTCAGAACGTCGATCCCGGGCAGCGTCCTGCCCTCCAGGAACTCCAGGGAGGCCCCGCCCCCGGTGGAGATGTGCGCGAAGCCCGCCTCATCGAAGCCGAGCAGGCGCACTGCGGCCGCGGAGTCTCCACCGCCGACGATGCTGAAGGCCCCGGCGCCGGTGGCATCGATCATGCCCTGCGCCACCGCCTCGGTCCCCCCGGCGAAGGCGGGGAACTCGAAGACCCCCATCGGGCCGTTCCACACCACCGTGCGGGCCCCACGGATGACCTCGGCGAAGGCCGCCGACGACTCCGGACCGATGTCCAGCCCGATCTGGTCGGCGGGGATGGCGTCGGCCGCCACCACCGTCGGGGCGGCGTCGGCGGAGAACTCCGGGCCCACCAGGATGTCGGTGGGTAGCAGGATCTGCACGCCCCGCTCGGCCGCGGTGGCCAGGTAGCCCTTGACGGTATCGATCTGGTCAGACTCCAGGAGCGACTTGCCCACCTGGTGCCCCTGCGCCGCGAGGAACGTGAACACCATGCCCCCACCGATCAGTAGGGTGTCGGCCTTGGTGAGCAGGTTCTCGATCACGCCGAGTTTGTCGGAGACCTTCGATCCACCCAGCACGACGACGTAGGGTCGGGCCGGGTCCTGCGTGGCCCGTTCCAGTGCGGCGACCTCGCGCTGCACCAGCCCTCCCATCGCGTTCGGCAGCCGCGTGGCCACGTCATAGACGCTGGCCTGCTTGCGGTGCACCACCCCGAAGCCGTCGGAGACGAAGACATCGGCGAGTTTCGCCAGGTCATCGGCCAGCGCTCCGCGCTCGGCGTCATCCTTGGACGTCTCCCGGGCGTCGAACCGGATGTTCTCCAGCAGCACCACCTGCCCTGGGACGGCCGCGTCGACCGCGGCGCGGGCCTCCGGACCGACCACGTCACCGGCCAACGTCACGTCCTGGCCGAGGAGTTCACCCAGCCGCCTGGCGACCGGAGCCAGGGAGTAGTGCGGGTCGACCTTCCCCTTGGGCCGGCCCAGGTGAGCGGTCAGGACCACCACGGCACCGGCCTCGATCAACCGGATGATGGTGGGCAGTGCCGCCCGGATACGGCCGTCGTCGGTGATGGTGTCACCGTCCAACGGAACGTTGAAATCGGCCCGGACCAGCACCCGCTTTCCGTGCAGGTCACCGAGTTCGGCGAGGGTGGGCATCGTGTCTCCTTCTCGTCTCTCACATGATCTGCCGGGCCACGCCGGCGGTGCTGTCTCAGACAACCGCGCCCGCGTGCATCGTGCACGCGGGCGCGGTGACCGTCACTGCCCTCAGAGCTGCTCGCCGATGTAGTTGGTCAACTTCACCAGGCTGGTGGAGTAGCCCCACTCGTTGTCGTACCAGGCCACCACCTTCACCTGGTTGCCGATCACCCGTGTCATCGGAGCATCGAAGATGCTCTGGTGGGGGTTGGTGATGATGTCGCTGGACACCAGCGGGTCCTCGGAGTACTGCATCGTGCCGGCCAGGTTGCCCTCGGCTGCGGCCTTGGCGGCGGCGTTGATCTCCTCCACCGTGGTCTCCCGGGACGCGGTGAACGTCAGATCGATGGCCGAACCGGTGATGACCGGTACCCGCAGCGCGAAGCCGTCCAACCGCCCGTCCAGTTCCGGTAGCACCTTTCCGACGGCCTTGGCCGCACCGGTGGTGGTGGGCACGATGTTCTGTGCCGCTGCGCGGGCCCGGCGCAGGTCCTTGTGCGGTCCGTCCTGCAGGTTCTGGTCCCCGGTGTAGGCGTGGATGGTGTTCATCAGTCCGCGCTCCAGGCCCACGGCCTCGTGCATCGCCTTGGCCAGCGGCGCGATGCAGTTGGTGGTGCAGGAGGCGTTGGAGATGATGTGGTGGTTCGCCGGGTCATAGGTGGTGTGGTTGACGCCCATGACGAACATGCCGTCGTCGTTCTTGCCGGGGGCGGACAGGATCACCTTCTTCGCACCGCCGTCCAGGTGCGCCTTCGCCTTGGTGCCGTCGGTGAACAGCCCGGTGGACTCGATCACGATGTCGGCACCGAGTTCGCCCCACGGCAGCGCGGCGGGGTCCTTCTCGGCCAGCGCCCGGATCTTCTTGCCGCCGACGATGATGTTCTCGTCGTCGTACCCGACCTCCTGGCCGAACTTGCCCAGCACGGTGTCCCAGGTGAGCAGGTGGGCGAGGGTCTTGTTATCGGTCAGGTCGTTGACACCGACGATCTCGATGTCGGCACCGCTCTCGGCCACGGCGCGGAAGTAACTCCGTCCGATACGACCGAAGCCATTGATTCCGACGCGAATGGTCACTATGTCCTCCTCGTCGCGCGAAAGGCGCGTCCTGTGCGGTAGTCGGCGGGCCTGTCGGCCCGGCCTCGGACGTGGCACACACCCGGCTCGTGCCGGTGTGTGCCCCACGGTTAACGCTACACCCGTGTGTGGCGGGACACCTTGTGACAAAGGTCCCAGCCGCCGGGCGTCCTACATGTCGAGCATCTCCTGGGTCAGGTTCGCCTCGGTGTCCGGCACGCCCAGTTCGTAGGCGCGCTTGTCTGCCATTGCCAGTAGCCGGCGGATCCGCCCGGCTACGGCGTCCTTGGTCAGCGGGGGGTCGGAGAGCTGACCGAGTTCTTCAAGAGAGGCCTGCTTGTGCTCCAGGCGCAGCCGACCGGCCTGGAGCAGGTGCTCGGGCACGTCCTCCCCGAGGATCTCGAAGGCCCGTTCCACCCGTGCTCCGGCGGCCACCGCTGCCTGCGCCGACCGACGCAGGTTCGCGTCGTCGAAGTTCGCCAGCCGGTTGGCGGTGCCGCGGACCTCACGGCGCATCCGTCGTTCCTCCCAGACCAGGACCGCGTCGTGGGCGCCCATCCGGGTCAGGATGGCGCTGATCGCGTCCCCGTCGCGGATCACCACCCGGTCCACCCCTCGCACCTCGCGCGCCTTGGCGATGATGTCCAACCGGCGCGCGGCGCCCACCAGGGCCAGGGCGGCCTCCGGGCCCGGGCAGGTGACCTCCAGCGCCGAGGAACGGCCCGGTTCCGTCAGGGACCCGCGGGCCAGGAACGCTCCCCGCCAGGCGGCGACGGCGTCACCTACGCTCGCTGAGACCACCTGCGGGGGTAGGCCACGCACGGGCCGGCCGCGGGAGTCCAGCAGACCGGTCTGGCGGGCCAGTGCCTCACCTTCGCGGACCACCCGCACCACGTAGCGGTTCCCCCGGCGCAGGGCACCCCCGGAGACCACGATCACCTCAGAGGTATGCCCGTAGATCTCATTGATCGCCTGGCGCAAGCGGCGGGCAGCGATCCCGGCGTCCAGTTCGGCCTCGATCACGATCCGGCCGGAGATGATGTGCAGGCCACCGGCGAACCGGAGGGTGGCGGAAACCTCGGCCTTGCGAGCCGAGACCCGGTCCACCTTCAGCCTGGCCAGTTCATCCTTCACGTCCGTGGTCAAAGACATGAGCGTCATCCTGCCACTCATCCAGACTTCTCCCCTACGTCGCCAAGGAACCGGTCGAACGCATCACGATACGCCGCCGCGAGCCGCAGCGGGTCATGATAAGGACCACCGTCACCCTGTCCGACCTGCCGTAGCAGCAGCCGGGCCCCATGGGTTCTGGCGTGGCTCTGCAATTCGTCCAGGTCCTCGATCGATGCGGGGTCGGCGATCACAGTGTCCAGTTTCAACCCGGGTGCGTAAGACTGCAACGAGTGCAGGTGGTCCACTGCGGTGTAGCCGGTGGTTTCGCCCTGCTGCGCGGAGAGGTTGAGCGTCAGGGTGAGGCGTGCCTCGTGCAGCGCTTCGGCGATCTCGGGCACCATCAGATGCGGCATGACCGAGGTGAACCACGAGCCCGGTCCGAGCACCACCACATCGGCCTGCCGGATCGCCTGCACAGCCTCAGGGCAGGCCGGCGGGTCCGCGGGGATCAGCCGGACCCGCTGCACCGCCCCGGAGGTCACCGCCACCCTGGACTGGCCGCGCACCAGCGCCTCCTGCCCGTTGGGCAACTTCACGTCCGCCTCGATCTCCAGGGGCACCGCCGCCATCGGCAGTACCCGGCCGTCGGCACCGAGGAGTTTGGCCACCCAATCGAGACCGGAGACCTCATCGCCGAGCAACTCCCAGAGCGAGACGATCAGCAGGTTCCCCAGCGCGTGCCCGTCCAACGGCCCGGAGGAGGTGAATCGGTGCTGCAGAACGTCGCTCCAGGTGTGCCCCCAGTCGGACTCGTCGCACAGTGCCGACAGCGCCATCCGCAGGTCCCCGGGGGGCAGCACGCCCAGTTCCTGGCGCAGCCGGCCCGAGGATCCGCCGTCATCTGCCACCGTCACCACCGCGGTGACGTCGCTGGTCACGTGCCTCAGTGCGCGCAGGCTCGCGGCGAGGCCGTGCCCCCCGCCCAAGGCAGCGACCTTCAGCGGGCCCGGTCTGCGGGCCGGGCCCCGTGGTGACGTCGGTGCCGCCGTCATTCCCGGCCCAGGTCGCGGTGGACGACACCGGCGCGTTGACCGCGGGATCGCAACTCCGCGGCCATCGCCTCACTCAGCGCGACGGACCGGTGCTTACCGCCGGTACATCCGATCGCGATGGTCACGTACGGTTTCTGCTCGCGCAGGTACCCGTCCAGCACCGGCTCGATGGCATCGATGTACCGGGTGATGAAGTCGGAGGCCCCGGGCAGGGACAGGACGTAGTCCCGGACCGGCTCGTCCTTGCCGGTGAGGTGGCGCAACTCGGTGACCCAATAGGGGTTGGACAGGAATCGCACGTCCACCACATGGTCGGCGTCCAGCGGGAGCCCGTACTTGAAACCGAACGAGACCACGGTGATCTTCAGGCTCTGGTCGCTCTCCTCGGCAAGCAGTTCACGTACTGCTCGGGCCAGGTCGTGCACCGAGGTGTTGGAGGTGTCGATCAGCACGTCGGAGCGTCTGCGCAGGTTGTCCAGCAGCCCGCGCTCCTCCTTGATCCCATCCAGGAGCCTGCCCTCCCCTTGCAACGGGTGCGGGCGGCGGACCTGCTCGAACCGGCGCACCAGGACCTCGTCACCGGCGTCGAGGAAGATGAGCCGGTACTCCACACCGCGCCGGCGAAGGTCGTTGAGCACCTCGATCAGGTCGGCGAAGAACTCCCGGGAACGCACATCCACCACCGCGGCCAGGCGGCGTACCCCGCCCTCGTTCGAGGTCATCATCCCGGCCAGGGCCAGCAGCATCCGGGGTGGCATGTTGTCCACCACGTACCAGTCCATGTCCTCCAGCACCGCAGCGGCGCGGGAGCGCCCGGCTCCGGACATGCCGGTGATGATGATGATCTCCGGCCGGGTGTCCTCCGGAGGCGGCGTCTGCTCTTCCAGCAGTGGGATTCCCCGGGGGAACGTGGAGGGCGCCTGATCCCCCGGCTCTTCGGTGCTCATGCCACTAGGTTCTCACGCCATCGCCACCAGGTGGCGGGTTCGGGACGCCGCCCGTGCCCGGCGTTGCCGCCGAGGGGGGTGCCGTCCCGGCTGCGACGGAGCCCCCGGGCCCGCCAGGGTCCGTGGTGTCCTCGTCGGAGTCAGGATTGAGCACGGCATGGACGGTTCGGGCGAGCCCGGGACCGATCCCGGGCACGGCCAGGATCTGGTCCACCGACGCGGCGCGCAGCTTCTTCACCGACCCGAACTCGGTCAGCAGCGCCTGCTGACGGGCCGGCCCCAGTCCGGGGATGGCATCGAGCACCGAGCGGGTCATCGCCTTGCTGCGCCGCTTTCGGTGGTGGGCGATCGCGAAGCGATGTGCTTCGTCCCGGATGCGCTGGAGCAGGAAGAGAGCGTCGGAGGTGCGGGGCAGCACCAGCGGGTAGTCCTCGCCCGGTAGCCACACCTCCTCCAACCGTTTGGCCAGGCCCACCACGGAGACATCCCCGATGCCCAGGTCGTCCAACGCTCGAACGGCAGCAGCCACCTGGGGGGCGCCGCCGTCGACCACCACCAGTTGCGGCGGGTAGGCGAACCGTTTCTGGGGCCGTGCCGCTGGGGCGGCCGAGGACGCCTCCCCCGGTGTGAGGGCCCGGGGTGGTGCCTGGTCGGGCGCCGAGGCCGCCCGTGCCGTGCTTCCGGGGTCGGCGTGCGGCTGGGTGAGCAGGTCCGGTCGCGGAACGGACGGATCCGGCCCGGGTGCACCGTCCTCCACTGCGGCAGCGACGTCGTCGTCCTCGGTTCCCGACCCCCGCACCCCGGCCAGGTAGCGCCGGAAGCGGCGGCTGAGCACCTCATACATCGCCTCGGTGTCATCGCGGGCACCGTCGCCGTGGGCGCCGCGGACCACGAAGTGGCGGTACTCGCTCTTGCGGGCCAGGCCGTCCTCGAACACCACCATCGAGGCCACCTGCTCACTGCCGGCGGTGTGGGAGATGTCGTAGCACTCGATCCGGAGCGGTGAGGTCGGCAGATCCAGGTGCTCCTGGAGTTGGGCCAGCGCGTGGGATCGGGCCGTCAGGTCACCGGCGCGGCGGGTCTTGTGCAACGCCAGAGCCTGCTGGGCGTTGGCCTCCACCGTCTCGGCCAGCCGCCGCTTGTCCCCGCGCCGCGCCACCCGCACACTCACGTTCGCCCCGCGCAGGCTCCGCAGCCACTGCTGTACCTGGGCGAGGTTGTCCGGCTCGGCCGGAACGATCACCTCCCGGGGTACCGCCTGCGGATCGGTGGTGCCCCCGTAGACCTGCTGGAGCAGCCGTTCGACCAACTCACCCTCGGACAGGTCCTCCACTCGCTCGGTGACCCACCCACGCTGGCCGCGGATCCGCCCGCCCCGGACGTGGAACACCTGGACCGAGGCCTCCAGTTCGTCGGCGGCCATCGCGAACACGTCGGCGTCGGTGCCATCGGGCAGCACCACAGCGTTCTTCTCCACCACCTTGCGCAAGGCGCCCAGGTCATCGCGCAGCCGTGCGGCACGCTCGTAGTCCTGCTCGGCCGCCGCCGCGCGCATCTGCGCCTCGAGGCGGCGCTCGAACTGCGCGGTGTTCCCCGCCATGAAGTCACAGAAGTCCTCGGCCAGATCCCGGTGCTCCTCCGGCGAGATCCAGCCCACGCACGGGGCCGCGCACTTGCCGATATAGCCCAGCAGGCACGGGCGCCCGGCGGCCTTGGCCCGTTTGAACACCCCCGCCGAACATGAGCGGATCGGGAACACCCGCAGGAGCAGATCGACCGTCTCCCGGATCGCCCAGGCGTGGGAATAGGGACCGAAGTAGCGGGTGCCGGGCCGCTTCGCGCCGCGCATCACCTGCACTCTGGGGAACTCCTCACCCATGGTCACGGCAAGGAACGGGTAGGACTTGTCGTCGCGGTACTTGACGTTGAACCTGGGGTCGAACTCCTTGATCCAGGCGTACTCCAGCGCCAGGGACTCCACCTCGGTGCTCACCACGGTCCAGTCCACGGAGGCGGCGGTGGTCACCATCTGCTGGGTGCGCTGGTGCAGGCCGGCGAGGTTGCCGAAGTAACTCGACAGGCGCGAACGCAGGTTCTTCGCCTTGCCCACGTACACGACCCGCCCGTGGGAGTCCAGGAAGCGGTACACCCCCGGTGACTCGGGAATCTCCCCGGGACGGGGACGGTAGGTCGAGGGATCAGCCACGGTTCCACCCTAGTTCGACCCGCGCGCGGACAGCGCCGGGGTAAGGGCGGCTCAGGCGCTCTTCTTGGACCGTGCCTTGGTGGCCCGCCGGACCGAGCGTGCCTTCGGCCGCGACGGGGTGGCCACCAGCGTGATCGGCTTCGTCCGGACGACCGCGTCGGGGCCGACGATCTCGGCGATGAACCTGCCGGTGTGGCTCGCCCCGACCTGGGCCACCTGCTCGGGTGTGCCGCTGGCCACCACGGTGCCACCACCGATGCCGCCCTCGGGACCCATGTCGATCACCCAGTCGGCGTTCTTGATCACATCGAGGTTGTGCTCGATCACCACCACGGTGTTGCCCTTGTCGACCAGGCCCTGCAGGACACCCATGAGTTTGCGGATGTCCTCGAAGTGCAGCCCGGTGGTCGGCTCGTCCAGCACGTAGACCGTGCGGCCGGAGGAGCGCTTCTGCAACTCCGAGGCGAGTTTGACGCGCTGAGCCTCACCGCCGGACAGCGTGGGTGCGGGCTGACCCAACCGCACGTACCCCAGGCCCACATCGACAAGGGTCTTCAGGTGCCGGGCCACGGCGGGCACGGCAGCGAAGAAGTCCGCGGCCTCGGTGATCGGCATGTCCAGCACCTCGGCCACCGTGCGGCCCTTGTAGTGCACCTCCAGGGTCTCGCGGTTGTACCGCGCCCCGTGGCACACCTCGCATGGCACGTAGACATCGGGCAGGAAGTTCATCTCGATCTTCAGCGTGCCGTCACCCGAGCACGCCTCACAGCGACCACCCTTGACGTTGAAGGAGAACCGGCCCGGGGTGTACCCGCGCACCTTCGCCTCCTGGGTCTCGGCGAAGAGCCTGCGCACGTGGTCCCACACCCCGGTGTAGGTGGCCGGGTTGGAGCGTGGGGTCCGCCCGATCGGGCTCTGGTCCACGTGCACGACCTTGTCCAGGGTCTCCAGTCCGGTGACGCGCTTGTGCCGGCCCGGAACGGTGCGTGCCCCGTTGAGTTCGTTCGCCAGCACCTTGTACAGGATGGAGTCCACCAACGTGGACTTACCGGAGCCGGAGACCCCGGTGACGGCGATGAAACAGCCCAGCGGGAAGGGCACGGTGACCGACTTGAGGTTGTTCTCCCGCGCCCCGTGCACCACGATCTGGCGCTCCGGGTCCGGTTCGCGCCGTTGGGCCGGGATCGGGATCTCCCGTCGCCCGGCCAGATACGCCGCGGTCACCGAGTCCTCCTGGGTGAGCAGGTCGGCGTAACTACCCGAGTGCACGATCCGTCCGCCCAGCTCCCCCGCTCCCGGCCCGATGTCCACGACCCAGTCGGCTGTCCGGATGGTGTCCTCATCGTGCTCGACCACGATCAGGGTGTTGCCCAGGTCACGCAGCCGGCTGAGGGTGTCGATCAGACGCCTGTTGTCACGCTGGTGCAGCCCGATGCTCGGCTCGTCCAGCACGTACAGCACCCCGACCAGGCCCGAGCCGATCTGGGTGGCCAGCCTGATCCGCTGGGCCTCCCCACCGGAGAGGGTCCCCGCGGCCCGGGACATCGACAGGTAGTCGAGCCCGACGTCGAGCAAGAAGCCCATCCGGGCGTGGATCTCCTTGAGCACCTGGCCGGCGATCGCCGCCTCGCGGGGGCTCAGTTCGAGCGCGTCCAGGAACTCCTTGGCCTGGTCGATCGGCAGACCGCACACCTCGGCGATGGACTTGCCGCCGACGCGCACCGCGAGCACCTCGGGTTTCAACCGCGCCCCATGGCAGGCCGGGCACGGTACCTCCCGCATGTAGCCTTCGTAGCGTTCGCGGGACCAGTCCGAATCGGTCTCGGAGTGGCGCCGTTCGATGAAGGAGATCACCCCTTCGAAGCCGGTGGAGTAGGACCGCTCCCGGCCCCACCGGTTGCGGTAGCGCACGTGCACCTTGTGGTCCTTGCCGTGCAGGATCGCTTCCCTGGCGCGCTTCGGCAGGGCCCGCCACGGCACGTCCATGGAGAACTCGAGTTCCTCGCCCAGGGCGCCCAGCACCCGCTCGAAGTAGGCCGCCGACCCGGTGGTCCACGGCGCCACGGCGCCCTCGGCCAACGTCAGGTCCTCATCGGGGATGACCAGATCCGGGTCCACCTCCAGTCGCGTCCCGATCCCGGTGCACTCGGGGCAGGCGCCGTAGGGTGCGTTGAAGGAGAAGGTGCGCGGCTCGATCTCATCGAGTGTCAGTGGGTGGTCGTTCGGGCAGGCCCGGCGCTCGGAGAACCGGCGCACCCGCTCCGGGTCCTCCGGGTCGGCGTCGACCAGGTCCACCAGGAGCAGTCCCTCCGCGAGCCGCAACGCGGTCTCCACCGAATCGGTCAGTCGCTGGCGGATGTTCTCCCGGACCACCAGCCGGTCCACCACCACCTCGATGGTGTGCTTGAGGTTCTTCTCCAGCGTGGGCGGTTCTGCCAGCGGAACGGTCTCACCATCGACCCGAGCCCGGGCGAATCCTTGTGCGCCCAGGTCACGGAACAGGTCGGCGTACTCCCCCTTGCGGCCACGGACCACCGGCGCGAGCACCTGGAACCGGGTCCCCTCGGGCATCTGCCGCAACTGATCCACGATCTGCTGCGGGGTCTGGGCGATGATCCTCTCGTCACACACCGGGCAGTGCTGGGTACCGGCTCGGGCGTACAGCAACCGCAGGTAGTCATACACCTCGGTGATCGTGCCCACCGTGGAGCGCGGGTTGCGGTTGGTGGATTTCTGGTCGATCGAGACTGCGGGTGACAACCCCTCGATGAAGTCGACATCCGGCTTGTCCATCTGCCCCAGGAACTGGCGGGCGTAGGCGGACAGGGATTCCACGTACCGGCGCTGCCCCTCGGCGAAGATCGTGTCGAAGGCCAGCGACGACTTCCCCGAACCCGACAGCCCGGTGAAGACGATCAACTGGTTCCGGGGAAGGTCGAGGTTGATGTTGCGCAGGTTGTGTTCCCGCGCGCCGCGGATCAGGAGGTGGTCACTCACGTCGCCAATGGTAAACGCTGGCACCGACATCGTACAACTGTTCGACGGCGTGCGTTCGGCCACACCGCGCGCGCCGGGCATCTGCGGTGCACCGGCCGCACCGGCACAATGGGTCGATGAACACCTCCGCAGACTTCGTCCCCGGCCACGCCGAGCCCGGGGGTCCCAGCATCGCGTGGGACCTGGGCGTCGTGCAGATCCGCAAGGCCTCGGTATCGGAGCAGGACAACAACGCCTACCTGCTCACCGAGACTTCCTCCGGAGCGCACCTTCTCATCGACGCCGCCGATGATGCCCACCGACTGTGCGCGCTGCTCGCCGAGCCCGGCCCCGCCGGCGAGGTCGCCGCGATCGTGACCACGCACCAGCACTGGGACCACCACCGGGCCCTCCCGGCCCTGGTCGAGCACACCGGTGCGCCCGCCCTGGCGGGAGCCGACGACGCCGCTGCGCTGCCCGTGCCCGTGCACCGTCACCTCCAGCACGGGGACCACGTGCGGCTGGGCACGCAGCATCTGGACGTGATCGGACTGCGCGGCCACACCCCCGGGTCGGTTGCGCTGGCCTGGACCGACACCAGCAGCGGGGTGGTGCACCTCTTCACCGGCGACAGCCTGTTCCCCGGGGGGGTGGGCCGAACCACGAGCGAGGAGGACTTCGACTCACTGCTCACCGATGTGCAGACCAGGATCTTCGACGTCTACGGCGACGATGCCGTGGTCCACCCCGGGCACGGCGACAACACCACCCTGGGCGCCGAACGTCCTCAACTGGACCACTGGCGCGAACGCCGGTGGTGAGCCTCGCGTACTAAGGTCGGCGCATGACGATCTTCGCCGTCGAGTACATCTATGACGTCCAGCGCACCGAGGACCTGAACGAACTGCGGCCCTCGCACCGGGAGTTCCTCGGGAGGCTGCACGACGAGGGCACGCTCCTGGCCTCCGGACCATGGCTGGACAATGCGGCCCCGGGTGCCCTGCTGATCCTGCGCGGCGAGTCCGACGCCGAGGTGTCCCGGCTACTCGACGACGACCCGTTCCAGCGGGCCAAGTTGATCACGCACCGTACCTTGCGTGCCTGGAAGCCGGTTTTCGGGCCGTTCGAGGACGACTGAGCAATTCTCAGTTCCCCAGTGCCCGCGGTGGTTTCACCGGCTTGGGCTTACCCTTCCGCCGGCGTCCGATGGTCAACGAGGCCACCGTGGTGACGATCAGGATGCTCAGGACCGCCAGCAGGGAGACATTCGTCGGGATCTCCGGCACCACCTCGATCGGCTCACCGCTGTTGAGGAAGGGCAGGTCGTTCTCGTGCAGAGCGTGGATGATGGCCTTCACCCCGATCAGCGTCAGGATCGCGGCGAGTCCGTAATGCAGGTAGACGAGCTTGTCGAGGAGCCCGTCGATCAGGAAGTAGAGCTGGCGCAGGCCCAGCAGTGCGAACGCGTTCGCGGTGAGGACCAGGTAGGTCTCCTGGGTGACGGTGAAGATCGCGGGGATGGAGTCCACCGCGAACAGGACGTCGGCAGACCCGATCGCGATCATCACGATCAACATCGGGGTGACGTACAGGAGGCCGTCCTGCCGGACGAAGAGTTTGTCGTCGGCGTAGTCGTCGGTGGTCCGGAACAGCCGGCGCACCAGACGCAGCATGGCGTTCTCCTGGTACTCCCCCTCCTGTTCCGAATCCTGGCGCAACTGACCGATCGCCACCCAGATCAGGAATGCGCCGAAGATGTAGAAGATCCAGGCGAACTCGTTGACCGCGGCGGCGCCGACGAAGATGAAGATCGTGCGCAGCACCAGCGCGATGACGATGCCGATCAACAGCACCTTCTGCTGGTACTGCCGCGGCACCCGGAAACTCGACAGGATCAGCACGAACACGAACAGGTTGTCCACACTCAGTGACTTCTCCAGCACGTAGCCGCTGAAGTACTGCTGGCCGTACTCCGAGCCCCAGGTGACCCACACCACGACGCCGAAGATCAGCGCGATGAGCACGTAAGCGGCAGACCAGAGGCCCGCTTCCCTCAGCTGGGGCTCATGCGCCTTGCGCACGTGACCGAGGAAGTCGACCAAGAGCATGGCCAGGATGACCCCGACCGTGACACCCCACACCCACAGGGGCACATCCATACCTAACCTCCGGCGACACTCACGATGGGCACCGGAGGTCTCTCCCACCCACACTCGTGGGCTGGCGGCACCGGATGGGCACCTACGCTCATCGTGATGACGACGCCGCCATGGTCGGGATACTCCCCTCCAACGGGCTCACGCTAACAGGTGCCCGCGCAGTTCGGCACCCGCAAGCCCCTGTCACCTCCATCACAGCGGGACCGACGCGGTTGGTCAACGAGCTCCGAAGCGAGCCGACCGAAGGTAACCTTCGTACATCCCGCGGCTCGCTACCTCGAACCCACCACCCGGAGGCCTCCACGTGAGCATCCAGTCACAGATCCAGGCCAAACGCGGCTTCCTGGCCCCTTCGATGCAGCGAGTGGCCGATGTCATCCTGACCGACCCCCACGTGGTCCTGGAAGGCACGATCTCCGAACTCGCGCGCCGCTCGTCGACGTCGGAGACCACAATCGTGCGGTTCTGTCGGACCCTCGGGCTGCACGGCTATGTGCAGTTGCGCCTGGCCCTGGCCACCGAGATGGGCCGCGAGGATGCACGCCGCCTGGACACCTCCTTCCACGGGGCGGACCTGACCGGGGGCGCGGAGGCCGACGACACGTCCCTGGGGTCGATGATCGCCACCATCGGTTTCACCGAGAGCCTGGGCATCGAGGAGACCATCGCGAAACTGGACCTCGGGGTCCTGGAACAGGTGGTCTCGGCCATCGACCGAGCGGACCGCATCTCCGTCTACGGCGTCAGCGCGTCCGGCTGGTCGGCGGCAGACCTGCACCGCAAGCTCTTCCGGATCGGGCGCCACTCGTCCCACTTCGTCGACGGCCACGAGGCGGTCCTGTCCACCGCGTTGATGCGGCCCGGCGACGTGGCGATCGGCCTCTCCCACCGTGGCACGACCACGGAGGTGATCGGCTTTCTCGCCGCAGCCAAGAGCCGGGGGGCCACCACGGTCGGGATCACCAACGTGGCCGGGTCTCCGGTCGCCACAACCTCCGACCTCACCCTGTTCACCAGCGTGCGCGAATCCCAGTTCCGGGCCGGTCCGATGGCCTCCCGGACCGCGCAACTCGTGCTGGTGGACTGCGTCTTCGTGGGTGTGGCCCAGCGCCGGCTGGATGACTCGGTTGCGGCCCTCCGGGACACCTACGACACGGTTGCCAAGTACCGGCAGACGTGATGGACGGCCTGGAGGCGACCCTGCAACGGGCTCTGGACTCGGCAACGCTGGCCGCGCGCGTCCCGGTCACGCCACCGGGTCGCCACGGCGAGCCGGGTGCGGAACCACGAAGGGGTACACCGGCTGCGCACGCGGTGATCGCACACCGGGGTCATGTCGTGGCGACGGCGCACGCCGGTGCCGCTGAACTCTTCACGCCCGACGGCGGCCTGCTCGCCGACCCACGCCCGCTGGGTCCCGGCGATGTCTTCGACCTCGCCTCGCTGACCAAGGTGCTCGTCGCGGCGACCGCGCTGACCCAGGTGCGCTCCGGCGTCATCGGCTTGGAGGATCCGGTAGTGCGGCACCTGCCGGCGTTCACCGGCGACGGGCGCGAGGACGTGCTGGTGCGCCACCTGCTCCTCCACACCTCCGGCCTGCCCGCGATGTTCGAGCACTGGGACACTCCGGCGCACCGGGGCGAGCGGGTCGCGGTGGTGCTCAGCCAGCGCCTGCGGCACCGGGCCGGCCGCGTGCACACCTACTCGTGCGTGGGCTACCAGGTACTCGGCCTCCTGCTCGAGCAGGCCACGGGGCGCCCGCTGCCGGAGTTGCTGGCGCGGGAGGTCACCGGGCCCCTGGGCATGGCCGATACCGGCTACCACCCCGCCGAACCCGACCGGGTGGTGCCCACCGAGTACCAGCACGACCCGGCCCGGGGGCTGGTACGCGGCCAGGTGCACGACGAGGCCGCGTGGGTGCTGGGCGGCGCCGGGAACGCCGGGGTCTTCGCCACCGCTGCCGATGTCCTGACCTTCGCCGAGGCGATCCGTACCGCGACCGGCCCGATCGATGACGCCGTGCGCAACCTCCTCAGCACCGATCTGCTCGATGCCCGCGGGCGCGTCGCCGCCGGGTTCGGCCAGGCCGTCGGTCTACGGGTGGGCGACGCCTCGTTCATGGGCGTCGACGCCGACGGGCTTCTCGGGCACACCGGATTCACCGGCACCTCGCTGGTCATCGACCCGGCCCGGGAACTGTCGGTGGTCCTGCTGACGAACCGGGTGCACCCCTACCGCTCGGCGTTCACGGTGATGGGGTTGCGTCGAGCCGTGGTGGAGTTGGCCCAGGCATGGGTGGATCGGGCCTGATCAGCCCTGTTCCAACGCCACCCGCAGCACGCCCCCGGCCTGGTCCAGCGCCTGCTCGGCGCCGGTCCGGTCCAGTCCGTGCCGGATCATCAGCGCCGCCACCGGAACGCGCAGATCCGATTCATCCAACGCGCGGCTCGCCTGCGCCCTCTCCACACCGGTGACCGCCATCACCAGCCGCTCGGCCCGGTCCCGTAACTTCGCGTTCGTCACCGAGACGTCCACCATGAGGTTGCGGTAGGTCTTGCCGAGCCGGATCATCACCCCGGTGGAGATCATGTTCAGCACCTGTTTGGTGGCCGATCCCGCTTTCAACCTGGTGGAGCCGGCCAGCACCTCCGGTCCCACGGCTACCTCGAGTGCGTGATCGACCACGAGGCCGAGCTCCGATCCGGTGTTACAGGCCAGTCCTACTGTCAGCGCTCCGGCCTCGCGGGCAGCACGGAGCGCACCCAGCACATAGGGCGTGCGCCCGCTGGCTGCGATCCCCACCACCGCATCACCGGCTCGCACCGAGGCGGCGGTAACGTCCTGGGCGCCTTGGTCCGGGGAGTCCTCGGCCCCCTCGACGGCGTCGAACATGGCGGTGCGGCCACCGGCGATGATGCCCTGGACCAGGGAGGGATCGGTGTGGAAGGTGGGTGGGCACTCGGCCGCGTCCAGCACTCCGAGCCGCCCGGACGTCCCGGCCCCGATATAGAACAGGCGGCCACCGGCCCGCAGGCAATCCGCGACGGCGTCGACCACCGCCGCGATCGCCGGCAGCACCGCGGCCACCGCTGCCGGGACCTGCCGCTCCGCCTCGTTCATCGCCGCCATCACCTCAAGGGTGGGAGCCAGGTCGAGTCCCTGGTGGCGGGGATCGACCTGTTCGGTGGCCAGTGCGTCGATCGTTCGATCAGGTGGGGTGGGGGCGTGGTGACTTGTCATGTTCGGCACAACGCTGGTGCGCAACCAGCCGACTCCTCGGGATCGCCGGCGAGGCAGACTCGCCGCTGCGTGGGGTGGGCCCGTCCTCCCGCGGGCCGCGGGAGAACGGGGTGGGCGGACTATTTCATGGTTCCCTGGGCGACCGACCCCTGGAGGCGACGCTGGAATATGACGTAGATGACCAGCACCGGGATGACCGTGATGACCACGGCGGCGAACATGGCGCCGTAGTCGGTGCGGTAGCCGGCCGAGCTGACGAAGGAGGCGATGCCCTGGGACAGTACCCAGTTGTCCCGGTTGGTGTTCAGCGCCACCGGGAGCAGGTACTGGTTCCAGAGCCCGAGGAAGTTGAAGATCGCCACCGAGGCCATCCCCGGTACCGCCATCGGCAGCATGACCGAGAAGAAGGTCCGCCAATGCCCGGCGCCGTCGACCTGCGCTGCTTCGCTCATCTCCACCGGCAGACTGCGGAAGAAGGCGTACAGGAAGAACACCGTGAACGGAAGTGCGAAGGCCACGTACACAACGATCAGCCCGGGCAGGGTGTTGCGGATGCCCAGGTTCTCCATGACGAAGAACAACGGCACGATGGCCAGGAAGACCGGGAAGGTCAGCCCTGCGAGCATCATGTAGTAGATGCCCCTGCGCCCGGGAAACTCATACCGGGCCAGGATGTAGGAACACATCGCCCCCAGCAGCATCACGAGGAACAGTGCTCCGCCCACCACCAGGACGGTGTTGACGAAGTACCCGCCGATTCCGTGCTGGGTCCACGCCGTGACGTAGTTGTCCAGGTTCACCCCCGTCGGCAATGCGAACGGGGACGAAAAGATGGCCGTGTTCGTCTTGAACGAGGACATCAACGTCCACAGCATCGGGAGGATCACGACGACGGCCCAGATCGCCAGCACGACGTGGGCGCTGCCCATCACCACCCGGTCCCGGCCGTCCTCGCGACGGTGGCGCACCTTCACCGCCCCCGCAGCCGGGGGCCTGGCTTCCGTTTGCAGGCTCATCAGGATGTTCCCTTCTCATCGCGCCCGCCGAGGAGACGGTTGACGCTGAAGACGATCGCCGCGAAGAGCAATGTCACCAGGGCCAGCACCACGCCCATCGCGCTGGCGATCCCGAAGCGCCCATCGGTGAAGGCCGTGCGGAACAGGTACTGCGACATCACCAGGGTGTCGTTGGCCGGACCACCACTGGGGTTGAGGGCTTGGACGTAGACGAAGCCGTCCAGGGCGATGATGCCCAGGTAGATCCAGGCCGTCTGCACGTTGTTGCGGATCAACGGCAAGATGATCGAGCGGATGGTCCGGAAGCGACCGGCCCCATCCAGGCGGGCGGCCTCAAACGTTTCGGCCGGCACCCCCTTGATCGCTGCGATGAACAACAGCATGTAGAACCCGACCATGCCCCAGATGATCACGAACATCGTCACCGGCATCGCGGTGGCGACCCGCCCCAACCAGGGATAGGACTCGAACTGGTCCAATCCGAAGGCGGTGAGGATCCCGTTGACCAGACCGATATTCGGGTCGAAGATCAACCGCCACATCAGTGCGATCACGATCGCCGGTATCGCGTACGGGAAGAAGGACACCACCCGGTAGAAGTCCGAACCGGCCAGGCCACGCACATTGCCCCTACCGGCACCACCGACGGTGATCAGGCTGGCGAAGATCAGCGCAATCGTGATCGTGACGAACGGTACAACCAGGGCCAGCCGGGTGCTGTTCCACACGGCGGTACGGAACAGATCGTCGTTGAACAACCGGACGTAGTTGGACATACCGATCACGTCGAACTCGGCGGTGAAGCCGGTCCAGTTGGTTACCGAGTAGTAGGCCGCTTGCGCGAACGGCCAGATCACAAAGACGAGGAACAGGCCCAGGGGCAGGCCGAGGAACATCACGAAGAAACTGATGTAATCCAAAGTCAACGGGTGGCGCCGACGACGCCGGGGGGTCTTGACACCCCCCGGCGTCGGCCCAGCCGTGACGGCCAGGGCACGCCCTGGGTCCTGGCTGGTGGCAGTCACGTCACCTCGATGATCTCGATCGAGTCGTCCTCACGGATCTGGTCGCTCTGCGACTGCAGCGCCTCAGTGAGTTCATCCACGCTGGTCTGGCCATCCAGGAACGAGTTCCAGTGCACCAACATCTCCTGGTTCATCCCATAACGACTGACGAAGTCGTGGGTGTAGATCGCTCCGGAGGCCGCTTCCAGCATGTCCGTCTGAGAGACCAGCGCGGTGGAACCGAAACCATCCTCGGGGACGGTTCCGGCGACGATGGTCGGAGCCAGTTTCTCCCGAGCGAAGTACTCCGCCGCCTCACGAGAGAGCATCGTGCGCAGCAGTTCCTTACCGGCCGCGACGTTCGCGGCGTCGGCGGGAACGATGAACGGCTCACCAGCGGTGGAGTGGAGCGCGGTTGCACCCAGTGCCGGACTGTCGGTCAACGACATCGCGGGGAATCCGCGCATCTCGAAGCCGTCGGCGGTCTGGTCGGACATTTCGTTCTCGATCCAGGAGCCCGAGGGGTACAGGATGGCCTGCTGCTCCTGCGACCACTGTGCCTGCGCAGCAGTGAACTGAGTGCCGGAACCACCGGGCAGGAAGTAGCCGGCGTCCACGATGTCCTTCATGTGCTGGAAGACGTCCTGGAGCGCATCGTGCCTCCAGGCGTCCGGCTCCAGGTTCTCCAGTGCCAGGCGCAGTTCGTCGCCGGCCTCCTTGATCGCCGAGTCGATGGCCAGCGTCTGGTAGTAGGTCGCGGCCTCCTGGCCCCACACGAACAGGTACAGGTCCTCCTCCTGGGCTGCCGCCCCCAGTTCCTTGGCCTCATCCCAGGTGGTCGGTGGCTCCCAGCCGTACTCCTCAAACAACGACCCGGAGTACCAGAGGCCGTAGACGGTCAGCACATAGTTGATCGCGACGAACCGGCCACCGAAGGTGCCCGGCTCCAGAACGCCGTCGAACAGGGTGTCCCGGATCGTCTCACCCTCCAGGTTCGGAGCGTCGATGACGTCCTCGAGTTCCTCGAGCTGGTTAAGAATCGTGGTGAACCCGATCTGCAGGGCACCGGCGTTGTCGATCAGGTCCGGTGGGTCACCACCCACGAACCGTGGCTGTAGTTCCGGCGCGATGTTGACGGTGCCGGAAACGTCGAAATTCATGTCGGGGAAGCGTTCCGCCATGATGTCCGCGGCGAACTCGACGTAGTCGATGCCGTAGCCACCGTCGAAGATCACCGCCTCCACCGAGGACGTCTCGTCGACCCCGAACGGGTTCTCCGTGTCGACTTCTTCCGCCTCGCCGTTGCCGTCCTCCGTCGGGTCGTCTGTCGGGTCACCGTCGGAGCCGCCAGTGGCACAGGAGGCGAGGGTCACGCCCAGGGGCGCGCCCATCGCGGCAATCAAAATGCTACGTCGCTTCATCGACGTACCGTCGTTGGTCATCACTGACACCTTTCTTCGGGGTTTCGTGCTGCGGCGGGCTCTGCCGCAGCCGGGTCGGGGTGGAGGCCTGTGTGGTGTGTCGGCCATGGGCCGCTCCGATCGCTCACTGCGGCACCGCCTGCGCCGGACGGTCATGCCGGCCCGGCCTCTCCGGAAGGCGATCGGCCGGGCCTGGCCGGCGGTGGCCGAGCACCGCTGCGGCCGAAGCGGCGATCCGCTCCAGGGTGGCGTCATAGTTGCGCTGCGCCACCAGCAGGTAGAGCAGGTCCAGGACGAACAATTGCGAGTGCTTGGCCGACAGGTCCGCCGGGTGCAGGTACCGCTCCGGCACCGAGGCGATCAGGCAGGCATCAGCCAGCTGGCCCAGAGGCGAGGTGAGCCGGTTGGTGATGGCCACGGTGTAGGCCCCGGATGACTTGGCCTGTCCCAGCATCTCGACCGTCTCGCTGGTCAGCCCGGAGTTGGAGATCCCGATCGCCACGGTGTGCTCATCCTGGATCGAGGCACTGGCCAGACCGGCGTGCACGTCTCCCCAGGAGTGGGCGTTCACCCCGATGCGGTAGAGCCGATTACGCAGTTCCGATGCCATCGCCGCACTGCCGCCGGTCCCATAGATGTCGAGATGACGCGCGCCTGCGATCCGGTCGGCCACCTGTCCGCATAGCTCCAGATCAAGCAGCGCGGCGGTGGCGCGCAGAGAGCGTTCGTGGGCGTTCAGGACATTGCGCAGCACGTCCTGGGCGGAGTCGTCCGGGCGCAGACTGCGGCCGATGTCGGCGCGGCGTTCCTCATCGGAGGTCCGCGCGGAGTCAGCCGCGACGGCCACGCGGAACTGCACGTACCCCGAATACCCCAGGAGCCGGCAGAACCGGGTCACCGTGGCAGCCGAAGTGCCTGCCCGGTCAGCAAGGTCGGTGATCGAGAGTTCCAGCGGCGCCGTGGGCTGGGCCAGCAGGAGTATGCCGATCTTGGACATCGTCTCCGACATCTGCGGCAGCAGCGCTTCGATCCGCTCGATCACCCGGACGGGCGCATCAGCGGAAAGCGACGACTCTGGCCTCAATGAAAATTCCTCTCACGCATCTGTGCGTATACGTGAAAGATATTCTCACCACCGCGCAGGGTCAAGGACCCCTTGGTCACAGATTGATTACAGGTGCTCGTGAAGTCGCGGAAAGCGTCATCCGTGAGCATGGCCGGTCGGTCGCGGGCGTCGCACTTGCGCCCACGCCTCCCGGGACTGAGCGGGGCTCAGGCGGTCGCTTCGCTCATCTGCCGCAGTTCCTTCTTCAGGTCGGCGATCTCATCGCGTAACCGTGCGGCCAGTTCGAACTGCAGTTCCTCGGCCGCGGTGTGCATCTGATCGGAGAGTTCCTGGATCAGCCCCGCCAGGTCAGATGCGGCCGCGCCGGCCAGTGCCTGCCGTCCGGTGGTCTGGCTACGCGGAGTCGGTGCCTGCCCGCGGCCCTTGCCCTGCTGACGGTAGCCACCGGCCAGGAGCTCGGCGGTGTCGATGTCCTCACGCGCGAGCATGTCGGTGATGTCTCCGATGCGCTTGCGCAACGGCTGCGGGTCCACGCCGTGCGTCTCGTTGTAGGCGACCTGTTTCTCCCGACGCCGGGAGGTCTCCTCGATCGCGGCACGCATCGAGTCGGTGATCCCATCGGCGTACATGTGCACCTGGCCGGACACGTTCCTGGCCGCCCGCCCGATCGTCTGGATCAAGGATGTCCCCGAACGCAGGAACCCCTCCTTGTCCGCATCGAGGATGGACACCAGGGACACCTCGGGCAGGTCCAGACCCTCGCGCAACAGGTTGATCCCGACCAGCACGTCGAACACCCCCGAGCGCAGTTCCCGGAGCAGTTCCACCCGGCGCAGGGTGTCCACCTCCGAGTGCAGGTACCGCACCCGCACCTGTTTCTCCAGGAAGTAGTCGGTCAGGTCCTCGGCCATCTTCTTCGTCAGGGTGGTGACCAGCACCCGCTCATCGCGCTCGGCGCGCGCGTTGATCTCGGCGAGGAGGTCATCGATCTGGCCCTGGGTCGGCTTGACCACCACCTCGGGGTCCACCAGGCCGGTGGGCCGGATGATCTGCTCGACCACCCCGTCGGACTGGGACAGTTCATACGGTCCCGGGGTCGCCGAGAGGTAGACCGTCTGGCCGATCCGGTCCAGGAACTCCTCCCAGCGCAGCGGCCGGTTGTCCATCGCGCTGGGCAGGCGGAACCCGTGCTCGACCAGGGTGCGCTTGCGGGACATATCCCCCTCGAACATCGCCCCGATCTGGGGCACCGTGACGTGCGACTCGTCGATGACGAGCAGAAAGTCCTCCGGGAAGTAGTCCAGCAATGTGTGCGGTGCCGATCCGGCGGGCCGGCCGTCGATGTGCCTGGAGTAGTTCTCGATGCCGGAGCAACTGCCGATCTGGCGCATCATCTCGATGTCGTAACTGGTGCGCATCCGGAGCCGCTGCGCCTCCAGCAGTTTGTTCTGCGACTCCAGCACCTGCAGGTGCTCGGTCAGTTCCTCCTCGATGGTGGTGATCGCCTTCTCCATCCGCTCCGGCCCGGCCACGTAGTGGGAAGCGGGGAACAGGAAGCTCTGCGTCTCATTGCGCAGCACCTCCCCCGTGAGCGGGTGCAGCGTGTAGAGCGCCTCGATCTCATCGCCGAACATCTCGATCCGCAGCGCCAGTTCCTCATACACCGGGATGATCTCGATGGTGTCACCGCGCACCCGGAACGTGCCCCGGGTGAACGCCATGTCGTTGCGGGTGTACTGCATCTGCACGAACTGGCGCAGCAGGTCATCACGCTCGATCTGCTGGCCCACCTGCAGCGGCACCATCCGGTCCACGTACTCCTGCGGAGTGCCGAGTCCGTAGATGCAGGAGACCGAAGCCACCACCACCACGTCGCGGCGGGTCAGCAGGGAGTTGGTGGCCGAGTGCCGCAGCCGTTCCACCTCGTCGTTGATCGATGAGTCCTTCTCGATATAGGTGTCCGACTGCGGTACGTAGGCCTCGGGCTGGTAATAGTCGTAGTAGGAGACGAAGTACTCCACCGCGTTGTTCGGCAGCAGGTCACGGAACTCGTTCGCCAACTGCGCCGCGAGCGTCTTGTTCGGGGCCATCACCAGCGTGGGGCGTTGCACCTGTTCGATCAGCCAGGCCGTGGTCGCCGATTTCCCGGTACCGGTGGCACCCAGGAGCACCACATCCTTCTCCCCGGCGTTCAGCCGCTCGGTGAGTTCGGCGATAGCGGTCGGCTGGTCCCCGGAAGGGGTGAAGTCCGAGATCACCTCGAAGGGCGCTACCGTCCGCTGCAAATCGGTCACAGGTCGCATGCGACCACAGTACGACCTCCTACCGACATCGGCCCGGGCCATTTCTCTCCCGACGTAGCCGCACGAACCCCGAGGCCCTGCGTGCGCACCGCGCGCCGGTCCGCAGCGACTTCGCAACGTCCGCCACCCGGCCTACCGTGCCCGGCGGACTCCTAGACTGGCGCCCATGACCGCTCCCCCCACCCACCTGCCCGTGGACGATCGAGCGGTCATCTGGTCCCTGCCCGAGCCAGAACGACAGCAAGCCCTGGCCGATCGGCCACTTCTGGTGATGCTGCACGGGTTCGGCTCGAACGAACGAGACCTGGCGGGCCTGTTCCAGGCCCTGGGTCCGCAGTACCTGATGGCGAGTCTGCGCGCGCCGCTGCCCCTGCCAGGGATGAGTGGTTCCTACGCATGGTTCCCTCTCGACCCCGAGCGACTGGCCGCCCCGGACGCTGCCCTGGCCGACGCTGCCACCCGGGGGGTGTTGCGCTGGTTGGAGCACACCCATGCCCAGGTGCGCTCCGCCGGCCCGGTCGGCCTGCTCGGATTCAGTCAGGGTGCGGCGATGTGCCTGCAGATGCTGCGTCACCAACCGGAGGCCTTTGCCTGTGCTGCGTTGCTCTCGGGCTTCGTGGTGCCCGGCCCGCACGGCGGCGATGAGGCGCTGGCCCAGGTCCGCCCCCCGGTGTTCACCGGGGTCGATCCGGCCGACCCGATCATCCCGCCGGCGGCGCGGGAACGGCTGGAAGCGTTCGCCCGGGAGCACACCACCCTGTCCGCCCGGACCTACCCCGGCGTCGGGCACGGAATCTCCTCGGCAGGACTGCACGACGTCGTCTCGTTCCTCGAGGAGCACCTGCCTCGAATTTGAGGCGCTCCGGCACGGCCTCTCCACCGCGAACGTATTTCTATTCTATATCTCCTGCGCTGACTGAACATTCAGTCATATCGTAACGGCATGCCGACCACACCGCATCCACCTCCACCCGACCCCGCCGAGGATCCGCAGACCAGCGCCGGCAAGTCACGAATCCTGCAGGCTGCCACCGAGCTCTTCGGAGAGCGGGGCAGCAGCGCCACGAGTTTCAAGCGGATCGCCGAGCGCGCCGGGGTCGCCCCCGCCCTGATCGTGCACCACTACGGTTCGAAGGAAGGGCTGCAACTCGCCTGCGATCAATACGTCGTGGACACGGTGCACCGGGTCAAGACCGAGGCCGCTCCCGGCGGCTCCCTCGATCCCCTCGGCCCGCTCTGGGCCTTCAAGCAGTACGGACCCGTGATGCGCTACCTCGCTCGCCGCCTCGGTGAGGACAGCGAGCACGTCAACGACCTGGTGGACAGCATGGTTGATGACGCCACGCAGCGAACCGGCGAGGCCGAGCAGATGGGCCTGATCCGGCACAGCGACGACCCCCGCACCATGATCGCCGTGCTGACGGTGTGGTCGTTGGGTGCGCTGGTGATGCACGGCCACCTGGAGCGGCTCATCGGTGAGGATCTGCTCGGCGGCTCCGGACCGCCGCTCTACTACCTGCGCGCCGCCACCGAGATCCTCGGCGAAGGGATCCTCACCCCCGATGCCTACCAGGCGCTCCGCGCCGACATCGCCAACACCCCCACCGAAAGGGAGAGCAGATGAATCCCGTGATAGAGACAACCGACCTGGTCAAGACCTTCGGCTCCACGCGCGCCCTGGACGGCCTCGACCTGCGCGTGGAGGCCGGGGAGGTGCACGGTTTCCTCGGACCCAACGGTGCCGGGAAATCGACCACCATCCGGGTGCTGCTGGGCCTGCTCCGGGCCGACGGTGGCACAGCCAGGCTGTTCGGCTCCGACCCGTGGGCGCAGTCGGTCTCGCTGCACCGGCGCCTGGCCTACGTCCCTGGTGACGTCGAACTCTGGCCCAAGCTCACCGGAGGCGAAGCGATCGACGTGTTCGCGCGCCTGCGTGGCGGAGTGGACCAGCGTCGCCGCGACCGGCTGGTCGAGCGGTTCGACCTGGACCCCACCAAGAAGACCCGCACCTACTCCAAGGGCAACCGGCAGAAGGTGGCACTGATCGCGGCGCTGGCCTCTGATGTGGAGCTGCTGCTCCTGGACGAGCCCACCGCGGGCCTGGACCCGCTGATGGAGGTCGTCTTCCAGGAGACCATCCGAGAAGCACGCCAGCAGGGCACCACCGTGCTGCTCTCCAGCCACATCCTGGCCCAGGTGGAGGTCCTGGCCGACCGGATCTCGATCATCCGGCAGGGTCGGATCGTCGAGAGCGGCTCACTGCGTGACCTGCGGCACATGACCCGCACCACGTTCATCACCGAGACAAAGGCCTCGCCGGAGGCACTGGGCGAACTACACGGGGTGCACGACGTGGCCCGGCAGGACGGCCAATGGCGCTTCGACGTCGACGGTGACCGGGTCGACGAAGTGGTGCGCGCCCTCAGCACACTGGGAGTGCAGTCCATCGTGGCCCAGCCCCCGACGCTGGAGCAGTTGCTCATGCGCCACTACGGGGACGACGTCGCGGCGCGGGTAGAGCAGACGCCGGGCGAGCGGTCATGAGCACCACGACCACGCGACCCGCGGAACACGCGGAGCGGGCCGAGCAACGCAACAGCCCGGGTACCGGTACCGCCGCACTGGTGCGCCTGGCACTTCGACGCGATCGGATCAGGATCCCCGCATGGGTGGCCGGCTTGGGGCTGTACGTCCTGTACGTCTCGACCGCACTGCCCGTGATCGCCGGCACTGATGAAGAGCTCGGCGCCCTGGCGCCGCTGTTGGAACAGCCCGTGGGACGGATGTTCACCGGACCCGCCTACGGCATGGACGCGCTGACCCATGAGCGATTCTTCGCCAGCGGCTACGTGCTGTACCTCTTCGTCCTCGCCGCACTGATGTCCATCCTGCTCGTCACCCGGCACACCCGGGCCGAGGAGGAGTCCGGCCGGGCCGAACTGGTCCGTGCCAGCGTGGTCGGGCGGCACGCGCATCTGACCGCGGCTCTCATCGTGGCCGCACTGGCCAACCTCGGCGTACTGGTGGTCATCACGGCGATGTCGGTGGCCGGAGGCTATGGCGCTATGGGCTCGCTGCTGATCGGAACGGGCACCGCCCTGGTCGGCATGGCCTTCGCCGGGATCGCCGCAGTCACCGCGCAACTCAGCGAGAACAGCCGTCCTACCTCCGGAATGGCCGGCGCCGTACTCGGGGCGGCGTTCGCGTTGCGCGCCCTGGGCGACATGGCGGCGGTAGGTGGCACGGCGCTTTCGTGGGCCTCGCCCCTGGGCTGGGCCTCCCAGACCGCGCCGTTCGTGCACGACCGGTGGTGGCCGCTCGCCCTGCTGGTCGCCCTGGCCATCGCGGCCGTCGCGGCTGGTTTTGCCCTACAGCACCGACGGGACCTGGGCGCAGGCCTGCTGGCGTCATCGAAGGGCCCGGCGCGGGCACGCCACGTCCTCGGCACTCCCCTGGGCCTGGCCGCGCGGCTGCAACTCGCCGCCGTCGTCGCCTGGGGGCTGTCGATCACCGCCCTGGGCGTCCTCAACGGTGCCTTCACCCAGTTGATGGTCGAGGCCGCCGACGACATGCCCGAGGCATTCCGGGACGTGTTCGGTTCCCAAGCACTGATGGAGGGCTACCTGGCGTTCATCGCCGCGTTCAACGCCTACATCATCGTGGCCTACATCGTCTTCGCCGTCCAAGGGCTGCGAGCCGAGGAGACCGGCGGGCGCGCCGAGGCGGTGCTGGCCACCCCCACCAGCCGGGCCGCGTGGGCAGGATCGCACCTGCTCGCCATCGCACTCGGTGCGACGATGATCATGGTCGTGGCCGGTGCGGGAACCGGGCTGGGTGCGGCCATCTCCACCGGGGACTGGTCGCTGGTCGGCACCCTCCTGGGCGTGCATCTCAACCTGCTCCCCGGGCTGCTGTTGGTGCTCGGACTGTGCGGGTTGCTGTTCGGCTGGCTTCCCACGCTGATGGCCCCACTCGGATGGACAGTGGTGGGTCTCGTCGTGGTGGCCGGCGTCTTCAGCGACCTTCTCGACCTGCCCGACTGGGTGCAGCAGTTGTCACCGCTGAGCCACCCGGCGCAACTACCGGTGGAGGACTTCGCCGGGACGCCGTTGGTGTGGCTGGGCGGGCTGACGGTGCTCGGTGTGGGGCTGGGGCTGGTGGGCCTGAGCCGGCGCCAGATCTACGTGCGGTGAGACCTGCGGACGCGCCGGCGCGACTGCGGTGAGACCTGCGGACGCGTCGGCCCGACTGCGGTGAGGTGCCCACCACGTGGGACGCCATGCCCTGAGCGCCGACTCCGGCTGCGCCTGGCGCGGGGAACAGGCAGGATGGCCACGTCACTGAATCCACGGATGAGGAGTACACCATGGCTGTTGTCAGCAAGGCCAGCACCGCTTGGAAGGGCGACCTGTTCAACGGCTCCGGAGCCACCAGTCTGCAGACCTCCCAGGTGGGCACCTTCGACGTCTCCTGGAAGGCACGGGCCGAACCGGGCGCGGGCACCACGAACCCGGAGGAACTGATCGCGGCGGCGCACGCCTCCTGCTTCTCCATGGCCTTCTCCAAGGAGTTGGCCGACAACGAGACACCCCCCACGGCACTGGAGACCAGGGCCGAGGTCACCTTCGAACCGGGCACCGGCATCACCGGGATCACGCTGCGCGTGACCGGCACGGTCGAGGGCATCAGCGCCGCGGACTTCGAGCGGCTCGCCGAGGGCGCCAAGGACGGGTGCCCGGTCTCCCAGGCGCTGGCCGGGGTCGAGATCCAACTGCAGGCCACCCTCGCCTGAGCAGGGCGCGGGGCCGCGGTTCACCCGTGGCCTGGATGCCAGCCGGTCTTCCCGATCCAGGCCTGCAGGCGAGGCCAGGCGGCGGTGAACCACGGCTCCTTGGCCTGTGCGTACTCACCGGTCGTGGCCGTGCCGGCGACGGTGCGTCGCTTCAGGTCGGCATACTCGGCCCGCGCTTCCCCGTCCGCGCGCAGCCAGTCCCGGAACGCGAGCGCGTAGCGCCAGCCGGGGCCACCCACGTGCCGCACGTGCAGGTTCACCGGCCTTCCCGGGTCGGCGTTGGTGTAGAGGCGTTTGCGCCACTGCGCCGGTTCGGGTGCGTGGGGTTTGGGTACATCGCGCTCGATCGCGGTGTGCCGGATGAAACCCGCGGTGCGTAACGGCTCATCGAGGTCCACCGCGGCGTCGAGGTCGACGACGCCCAACTGCAGGTCGATGACGTCCTTGGCCACCAGACCGGGGACCGCGGTTGAACCGATGTGGTCGGCCGTCTCGACCTGCTCCCCCACGGCGCGCCGGATCCGGGCGAGCAGGTGCTCGGCCTGCACGTCCCAGGGACGATCCAGCCCGGTCGGACCGGCACCGGTCGCGGCACGCGCGCCCCCGGGAGGCTCCATCAGCATTGCGGGGCCCGGCCCACGCTCGGCCCGCCGGTTCTGCGCGATGTTGTGCGCGAACGGCGCCAACCGGGTGTGCCACAGGTCCTCGATCTCCTCGCGCACCTGCGCCTTGGGTCGCTCGGTTTCCAGCCACACGTCCGCCACGGCTCGGCGGCGCTGATCGTCGGTCTGTGCCCGTATCCGCGACCAGGCATCTGCCTCGGAGAGTCCGCGCCCGGACACCAGGCGGCGATGACGCTCGATCTCGCCCGCTCCTGCCACCAGGACCAGGTGATACCGGTCGGCCAGGTCATTCTCCACGATCAGCGGTACGTCGTGCACCACGATCTGCCCTGGTGGCATCCGGCTCAGGAGCGCCCGGGATCGGTCGGTGACCAGCGGGTGAACCACCGCCCCCAGGCGCGCGCGGGCCTCCTCGTCGTTGAACACGATCCGGCCCAGGGCCGGCCGGTCCAGGGAGCCGTCGGGTTGCAGCACCTCGGGCCCGAAGGCCCGCACCACCTGGGCCAGGCCGTCGGTACCCACCTCGACCACCTCCCGGGCGAGGACGTCGGCGTCGATCAGGCGTGCGCCGAGGTCGGTCAGCACCGCCGCCACGGTGGACTTACCGGCTGCGATCCCGCCGGTGAGGCCGATGTTGAGCACGCTCCGACAGTAGTGGTTCGGGCGGCCGTCGTGGTCCGCCCGGCTCCGCACCGTGCTCGTGCTCAGTCCACCGCGCCGTCAGGCACGACGTCGTCGGTCTCGGTGGCCAGGGCACACTCCACCGCCGCGACCACCGCCCGGGTGGCCCCGGCCACGCCGAGCACCTCGACCGGCGGTAGGTGGGCGAACCCGGCCCGCGTCGTCGTCGGCCCTTCCACCCGCCCTCCCACTCCTGCGGCGGCATGCAGCCCGGCGTACATGACTGCGTTGCACCCGTAGGTGCCCGCGCTCAGGGAGAGTTCTGCCTCGATGCCGACCTCATGGATCGCCCGCCGCATCGCCTTCACCGGCAAGGTGGTGAAGTAGGCGCTCGGGCCCGCGGGGATCACCGGTACGTCCACGGGCTGCTCGCCGGCGTTGTCCGGGATCCGCGCGTCGATGAGGTTGACCGCCACGCGTTCCAGGCCAAGGCGTTCCCGGCCCGGCGCGAGCCCCAGGCTGAGGACCACCTGCGGGCGGTGTCGCCTCACCAGGTCGCTGATGAGCCGCACGCAGCGCGAGAAGTCCACGGGGAGGATCTCGGTCTCCCAGCCGGGGTGATCCTGCAACGCGGTGGCCACCTCGAGCGAGGGGTTGCTGGCGTGGCCACCGAAGGGTTCGAAACCGGTGATCAGCACTGTGGTCGTGGACATCGCGCTCACTCTAGCCACCCGGACACAGCAAGGCCCCTCACCCGAACCCGGGTGAGGGGCCTTGCGCGGGCCGATCAGTGTTGATCAGCGTGAACGGCTCAGTTGCCGGTCAGCTTCTCCCGCAGGGCAGCCAGTGCCTCATCGGAGGCGAGGGTGCCGCCGGTGTCGGCCGGCGCAGCGGTGTAGCTGCTGCTGGAGGACGAGGACGGGGAAGCGGACGAACCGCTGTCCTCCTCGCCGACCGGAACCTCGGAGTCGGCCTCGATAGCGGCGGCCACCTGCTTCTTGTGGGCCTCCCACCGGGACTGTGCCTCGGCGTACTGGGACTCCCACGCCTCGCGCTGGGCCTCGAAGCCCTCGAGCCACTCGTTGGTCTCCGGGTCGAAGCCCTCGGGGTACTTGTAGGTGCCCGCCTCGTCGTACTCGGCGGCCATGCCGTACAGCGACGGGTCGAACTCGTCGCTGTTCGGGTCCACCCCCTCGTTGGCCTGCTTCAGGGACAGCGAGATGCGGCGACGCTCCAGGTCGATGTCGATGACCTTGACGAACACCTCATCGTCCACGGTCGCGACCTGCTCGGGCAGTTCGACGTGACGCTGGGCGAGTTCGGAGATGTGCACCAGGCCCTCGATGCCGTCCTCCACGCGCACGAACGCACCGAAGGGCACCAGTTTGGTGACCTTGCCCGGCACCACCTGACCGATCGCGTGGGTACGGGCGAAGGCCTGCCACGGGTCCTCCTGGGTGGCCTTGAGCGAGAGCGAGACACGCTCGCGCTCGAAGTCGACGTCGAGCACCTCGACGGTGACCTCCTTGCCGACCTCCACGATCTCGCTGGGGTGGTCGATGTGCTTCCAGGACAGTTCCGACACGTGCACCAGACCGTCCACGCCACCCAGGTCCACGAACGCACCGAAGTTGACGATCGAGGAGACGACACCAGGGCGGACCTGGCCCTTGGCCAGGGTCTGCAGGAAGGTGGAGCGCACCTCGGACTGGGTCTGCTCCAGCCAGGCGCGGCGGGACAGCACCACGTTGTTGCGGTTCTTGTCCAGTTCGATGATCTTGGCTTCGATCTCCTGGCCGATGTAGGGCTGCAGGTCACGCACCCGGCGCATCTCCACCAGGGAGGCGGGCAGGAAGCCGCGCAGCCCGATGTCCAGGATCAGGCCACCCTTGACGACCTCGATCACGGTGCCGGTGACGACGCCGTCCTCTTCCTTGATCTTCTCGATCGTGCCCCAGGCACGTTCGTACTGGGCGCGCTTCTTGGACAGCAGCAGCCGGCCTTCCTTGTCCTCCTTCTGCAGGACAAGTGCTTCCACGTGCTCGCCCACCTCGACGACCTCATCGGGGTCGACGTCGTGCTTGATGGACAACTCGCGGGACAGGATGACGCCCTCGGTCTTGTACCCGATGTCGAGGAGGACCTCGTCGCGGTCGACCTTGACGACAGTGCCCTCGACGATGTCACCGTCATTGAAGTACTTAATGGTCGCGTCAACGGCTGCGAGGAAGTCTTCTTCCGAGCCGATGTCATTGACTGCGACCGACGGGACGCTGGTCGAGGCGGGGGTAGTGATAGTCATTGAGTAGTGGACTCCGTTGCGGACAGGGATTGTTGGGATATCTGACGTGGCACGCCGCACCCGGATTGACCGGGACGGGCCGAGTCTGATCACAATGACCGGACAACAGGCCCGCGTTCGACCGCGACACCACGTGGATGACAAGCCATCCGGGCATGCGGGCACGAGGCACCGACAACGCAGTCTAGTGCCTGCGGGCAACCGTGAGCAACGTGATCTGCACAGCCGGGTTCCGGCCCGTCCCGAGCCGCTTATGCGGGTTAGGCTCGGAGGATGCCAACCGAGCAGCGCACGCCCCGGGCCTTCGTGATCACCGTGTCCGATCGGAGCGCGGCCGGAGAACGTGAGGACCGCTCCGGTCCGCTGGTCGAACAGCACCTCACCGACCACGGTTTCGCGGTGACCCGTCGGATCGTGCCCGACGGCGTGGAAACGGTGCGTACCGCCCTCACCCGGGCGCTGGACAGCGGCGCCGACGTCGTGCTCACCCTGGGTGGCACCGGCGTTAGTCCGCGGGACCGCACCCCGGAGGCGATCGCGCCCATGCTGGAACTGGAACTGATCGGGGTGGCCGAGGCGATCCGCGCACACGGGCTGAGGAACACGCCGACGGCCGCGCTGTCCCGCGGGCCGTGCGGTGTGATCGGAACCACCGTGGTGATCGCTCTGCCCGGCTCCTCGGGTGGCGTACGCGACGGACTCGAGGTGGTGGTTCCGCTCTTGCCCCACCTGCTGGACCAATTGCGCGGAGGTGACCACTGATGACGGTGACGCACGAGGATGAACGCCTGAACATGATCCAGGTGACCGAGCAGACCCTGGACGTCGCGGCACACATGGCAGCAGTGGACGATCCCCGGTGCGGAGCGGTGACCACCTTCGTGGGGCAGGTGCGCGATCACGACCCGGGCGTGACCGGCACGGTCACGTCGATCAGCTACTCCGCCCATCCGGACGCCCAGTCGGTGCTCGAGCGGATCGTGGCCGAGGTCTCCGGCGGAGCCGATCGGCTGCGGATCGCGGTGAGCCACCGGGTGGGTGACCTGGTTGTGGGCGACCTGGCCCTGGTGGTGAGCGTGGCCAGCGCGCACCGCGCACAGAGTTATGCGGCATCGCGTGAGGTCGTGGAACGGATCAAGGTCGAGTTGCCGGTCTGGAAGAAGCAGCACACCGCCGATGGCGCCGGCCACTGGAGCGGCATATGAGTTCCCAGCCGGTACCGGTGACGATCGGCTCCGCTCCTCCCCCTCCCCGGACGGTTCCGGACCCGGACCCGCGGCGCGGCAGCCCACTGGTGGACACCTTCGGACGGGTGCACCGGGACCTGCGCATCTCCCTGACCGACCGCTGTTCGCTGCGCTGCACCTACTGCATGCCCGAACAGGGCATGGAGTGGCTGGCACGTTCCTCGATCCTCTCGGTGGATGAGATCGTCCGGGTCGCCCGGATCTGCGCCGAGGCGGGCATCTCCACGTTCCGCCTCACCGGCGGTGAACCGCTGCTCCGGCGCGACATCGTCCAGGTGGTCTCCGAACTGGCGGCGCTCCGCACCCCGGACCGCAAGCCGGTGCAGGTCGCCATGACCACCAACGGCATCGGCCTGGACAAGGTGATCACCGCCCTGGCCGATGCCGGCCTGGCCCGGTTGAACATCAGCTTGGACACCGTTCAACCCGAACGCTTCGCCGAACTGACCCGGCGCAACCGGTTCAAGGACGTGATGGCCGGTATCGAGGCCGCTTCCCGCTCCGGGCTGCGCCCGTTGAAACTCAACGCCGTGGCGATGCGCGGGGTCAACGACGACGAACTGGTCGACCTGGTCGAGTTCGCCCTGTCGATGCAGGCACAGATGCGGTTCATCGAGCAGATGCCGTTGGACGCCGGCCACACCTGGGACCGGAAGCAGATGGTGACTCGCGAGGAGATCCTGGCGGCCCTGGGCAAGCGCTGGGAACTCCACCCGGTGCCGGGGCGTGGCGGTGCTCCCGCGGAGAAGTTCCGACTCGATGACACCGACAGCCACGTCGGGGTGATCGCCTCGGTCACCGCCCCGTTCTGCGGGGCGTGCGACCGGCTGCGCCTGACCGCCGACGGCCAGTTGCGCAACTGCCTGTTCTCCACCGACGAGTACGACCTCATCCCGGTGGTGCGGGCCGAGGACCCGGAACTGAACACCGATGAGCGCATCGACGCGGTGCTGCGGGCCTGCATCGACGCCAAGAAAGCCGGGCACGGCATCAACGATCCGGGCTTCCTGCAACCTGCACGTGGGATGAACGCCATCGGCGGCTGAAACCCCGGGCGCCAGCCCGGCGCAGCGCGGGCGTCAGCCCCCGGCGAAGGGCGGCAGCACGTCCACGGTGGCGCCGGCGGGCACCGGATCCTGGGCCGAGGACGACCGGCGCCCGTTGACCAGGATCGAGCACCGGTCCAGCACGGCGCCGGTGCCCGGACCACCGTGTGCGGTCAGGTCCCGGAGCAGGTCACCGACCGTGCCTGCGGCGGACTGCACCTCGGTCCGTCCGATCATCTCGGCAGCGACGGCGAACAGCCGCACCCGCACACTCATGCCGTCCTCCGCGATCCATCCGCGGGCGCCGCGCCGCCCGCCGCGCCCACCGCCGGCGCCGGTGGCCCGTCGCCTGCCTCCTCACGGCGCCAGGACCCGGACCGGCCGCCGTCCTTGGCCTCGAGGCGTACGTCGGAGATCCAGGTGGCCCGGTCGATGCCCTTGACCATGTCCACGACCGCCAGGCCCGCTACCGACGCCGCGGTGAGGGCTTCCATCTCCACCCCGGTGCGGTCCGCGGTGCGAACCGTGGCGACGATGCGCACCCCGCCCTCGGCCGGCTCGACGTCAACGTTCGCCCCGTGCACCCCGATCACATGGGCCAGCGGCAACAGATCCGCACACTTCTTGGCGGCGTTGATTCCCGCGATCCTGGCCACGGCGAACACATCGCCCTTCGGTGCGGTGCCGTCGTGCAGATGGCCCATCACCTCAGCGTTGCAGTGCACGAACGCACTGGCCGTTGCCGACCGGATCGTGGGTGACTTCTCGGTGACATCGACCATTCGGGCGTGGCCCGCGTGGTCCAGGTGGGTGAAGGCGGTCATAGGTGTCCTCCCGGTTCGACGACGGCCTCGACGATGTCGCCGGGCTCGACATGATCGACGTGCCCGGGCACGATGGCGTACCCGTTGGCCCGTGCGAGGCTGGCCACCAGGTGCGACTGGGACCCGTGCCTGGCGGTCGGGCTGATCTCGGCGTGCCCATCGGCGCCGTGCCGCACCCGGGCGGGCAGGTACTGGTCACGCACCGGTGGGGTGCGCCATCCCTGGGTGACACGGGCCGGCACTGTGGCGGGCAACACGACGTCCGGCGGTGCACCGTGCAGCAACTGCAGCGCCGGCCGGACGAACACGTGGAAGGACACCCATGCGCTGACCGGGTTCCCGGGCAGGCCGAACAGCCACGCGCCGCCGTACCGGCCGAACGCCTGGGGCTTGCCCGGCTGCATCGCGACCTTGCTGAAGGTGACCTCCTCGGAGCCGGCGAACACGCGAGTCAACGGGTCGTAGGCGCCGGCGCTGACTCCCCCGGTCAGCACGATCACATCCGCCTGCGGCTCAACCTGGGCCAGGTGGTCGGCCAGTTCGGCGGGGTCGTCCCCGACCGGTGCGGCGCTCACCACCTCGGCACCTGCCTGGCGGGCCAGCGCACTGATGAGTAACGAGTTGGAGTCCGGGATCTGGCCCCGGGCCAGGTCCGCGCCCGGTGGCAGCAGTTCGCTGCCGGTGGCGATGACGGCGACCTTCGCCCGAGGGTGCACGCCGACCCTGCCCTGGCCGGTGGAGGCCAGCGAGGCCAAAGCCGTCGCGTTGAGGTACGTGCCGGCCGGGGCGACGAGGTCCCCTGGCATCATGTCCCCGCCGGCGGATCGCACGTGCCGGCCGTGCGTCTGGGGCTGGTTGACGGTCACGGTCGCGGCGAGTGCGCCGTGCGGGTCGGTGCGGTCGGTGTGCTCCAGTTGCACCACGGTGTCGGCGTCGGTGGGCAGCACCGCCCCGGTCATGATCCGGGCCGCCTGCCCCTGCCCCAGCGCAGGGTCCAGGCCGCTGCCCGCGGGCAGGTCGGCGACGACGTCGAGCGTGACCGGAGTGTCTGCGGCTGCACCGGCCACGTCGGCGAACCGGACGGCGTAACCGTCCATGGCCGAGTTGTCCCATGGCGGAACCGGGAAGCGCGCGTGCACAGCTTCGACGAGGCGTAGGCCGTGGGCCTCGGTGAGCGGGAGGTGCTGGGCCGTCAGCGGCCGCATCCCGGACAGGATCCGCTCGCGCTGGTCGGACACCGCGATCAGGTCACTCATACCAGCTTCGGTTCCTGGCGTAGGTGGTCCACCGTTCCGGGGGCCAGCACCGCACTGGTCCAGCCCGCCCGGATGAGCAAGCGGGTGGCCCGTGCAGCTCGGACACCTGCGGAGCAGTAGGTGACCACATCCTGCTCATCGTCCAGTCCGGCCCGGCGCAGCAGGTCCGTGACCGCCTGCGTCTGGTCTGCCCCCCGGGCTGCCTGCAGCAGCGCGCTGATCGGCACGTTCACTGCTCCGGGCAACGCGTCATGGGCGGCCTCATCGGGCTCGCGCACGTCGAGCAGCACCGTCGCGGCTTTGTCGGTCCGGTCCCGGCGCTGCTGGAATGCACTCAGGTCCAGGGTGGTGACCCCATCCGGTGGCCGGACCGCCCCCAGGGGGTCCCCGACTGCGGCGCCGGGCGCGGACGCAGTTGCGCCCATCGCCGGCACGGCCTCATCGTCGCCCCGGCCGGTGTGCAACGGAACCTCGTGAACTCGCATCGTGAGCGCGTCGATGACGGCGACCCGGCCCAGCAGCACCTGGCCCATCCCGGTGATGAGTTTGATCGCCTCGGTGGCCATCATCGAGCCGGCGATGCCGCACAGGGACCCGATCACCCCGGCCTCAGCACACGAGGGCACCGTGCCCGGCGCCGGCGGCCGGGGGAACAGGTCACGCATCGTGACCGGCGCGGCGGGTGAGGGTGGCGTGGACCAGAACACCGACACCTGGGCGTCGAAACGCAGCACCGAACCCCACACCAGCGGGATCGCCAACTCCGCGCAGGTGTCTGCCACCAGATAGCGGGTGGCGAAGGTGTCGGTCCCGTCCAGTACCAGATCGTGCCCGGTGAGGATCCGGGCCGCGTTGTCATCGGTAAGCCGCTCTTCGTGCAGTCGCACCTGTGCACCGGGGTTGAGCCCGAGCACCCGCCGCCGGGCGTTCTGCGCCTTGGAGGATCCGAGGTCTTCATGGGCGTGGATCACCTGCCGGTGCAGGTTCGAGGCCTCGACCGCGTCGTCGTCGATGATCGTCAGGCTGCCGACCCCGGCAGCGGCCAGGTACTGCAGCACGGGTGCACCGAGTCCTCCGGCTCCCACCACCAGCACGCGGGCGGCTGCGAGACGGCGCTGGCCGATCTCACCGAACTCCGGCAACAGCGTCTGACGCGCGGTGCGGGCCGCTTCCGTCGCGGACAGAGCCGGCACCGGTTCGACCAGGGGCGGCAGGGACGTCATCGCTTCAGTCTAGGTCTGAAAAACTCCACGTGCCCTCGCCTACTCGGTCACCGTGACGATCCCCGAGGCACCTCGTTCGGCATCAGCCATCACGTGGTTGACCATCGGGTAGTTCCCGGCCTCGCCGAAGACGGTCTCGACGAACCCGCCCTGAGCCACCGCGACCGAGAGCGCCTGACTGCCGCCGCCGGTGTTGCCGAAGGCGTCCACCCCGCGGTTCAGGTGGTAGCCGCCCTCGTGGAAGACGGTGTCGAACTGCGAACCGACGATGTGGAAACTGCTGCCCCGGTTGGGGCCGGCGTTGAGCACCCAGAACCGCACCCGCTCCCCCACCCGTGCCGGGAGCGGCTGCTGACGGTACTGGAAGGCGATGCCGTTGAACGCGACCGCATCGGCGGAGCCGGCCCGGGCGCGGTCGGCGTCCACCTCGGCAGCGTTGCCCCGCCCGTGCCCGCTCGCCCGGAGGTAGGCCTCGGACTGGACCAGCACGTAGTTGCGGTCCACCGGCTCCAGGTCGTCGGGTTCGATGATGACCGCCCCGAACATGCCGGCCCCGATGTGGCTGGTCATCGGGTCGGTGCCGCAGTGATAGAGCCAGATCCCGGCCATCCCGGCAGTGAAGCGGTAGACCAGCGACTCCCCCGGGGCGATCGTGCGCATCGGCTCGTCGGGGGCCAGCGACCCCGCGTGGAAGTCGATCGAGTGCCCGATCGTGCCGTCGTTGACCAGGGTGATCTCGAAGACGTCCCCGACCCGCCCGTGCACCGTGGGACCGGGTACCTGACCGTTGAAGGTCCATCGGCGCTGCCATACTCCCGGGGCCACCTCCAGCTCCACCTCCTGGGCCGTCAGGGTGAGCTCGTGGACGGTGCCCGCGTCGGTGTCCAGCGGCGGCAGCTCGGGATCGACGAAGCCGGTGACTTCTGCCGCGTCGGGCAGGATCGACGGTCGTGGCCCGTCGGCATCGCCCTGCCCGCCTCCGTGCCTGGCGTGGCCGTGCCCGCCCGCCGCGGCGACGTCGTCATCGTCCCCTTCCGGCCCGGCCTGGTCGGCCGGCACCGGCGTACCGTCGGCGCCGACCGCGCTGACGGTGAGCACCATTCCCATCTGCCGGTGCCCCACGATGGTGCACCAGCCCTCCAACGACCCGGAGATGACACCGGCCTCCAACGTGGCCGACTCCCCGGTGGCCAGCCGCGGCGTCTGCTCACCGCCCAGGATCAGGTCGTGTACGTCGGAGGTGTCCTCATTGATCAGTTCGATCACGAGGCTGTTCCCCGCGGGGACCTCGATGTGGTCGGGGCTGAACCGCATGTCGTCGGCCACCACCTGCACGGTCGTGGTCCGCCCGGTCGGGACGACGTCCTCGGCCGCGCCGGTCCCCGCAGTACCGGCGGGAGTGCCCAGACCGGCGGCGGCCGGATCCATACCCACCCCCACGGCGGTCGCCACCGCCAGCGCGGTGATCGCCCCCACGAACTGCCCGCCCCGCCAGAACGGGCCCCGAGCATGCTCCCGGGACACCGCCACGGTGCTCTCAGTGCGCTCGGCGCTCCCGGCATCGGCAGCCGCTGCCTCCTGTTCCTCGCGCAGTGCCCGGCGGGCCCGGATCGCCCCGAGCATCAACGGGATGAACCAGGCCAGACCGGCCAGCGTCACCACCGAGGTGGTCACCCGCACGGCACTGGGCACCGGGAGCAGGAAGATGACCAGGCCGAGGTTGATGAGGACCAGGCGGGCGGCACCGGCCCGGTTGAACCACCATTGGGTGGTCCGCACCGCCACCGGGCCCCCACCCAGCACCACCGGGATCAGGTAGGACATCGCGCCGGTGAGGAGCTGCGCGGCGAAGCCCGCCACGATCACCGCCACGACGGGGCCGAACCCGGCGGTCAGTTCCCCCCAGGTCGAACTCATCATGGTGTTCAGCGTCAGCCACCCCAGACCGACCACCGCCCAGATCATCGCGGCGGCCACCGAGGCCGGGGCGAACTCGCGCGGCGGACGGGTGCGCGCGGGCCGCACCAGCGCCCGGCCCCACCAGACCAGCGCCAGAACGTAGGCCGACAATCCCGCGCCGACCACGGCCAGCACACCGGCCAGCGCCCCGGTCAGGACCACCACCAGGGCCGCGCCGAACACCGGGAGAGCCCGCTTGGCCAGGCGCTCGGCCCGCTCGTCCATCCGGGTGCGCAGCATCGTGGGCCACAGCGTGATCAGCGTGCCGGTCACGGTGAGTCCCACCCAGCCGAGCACATTCAGCATCGAGTGCGCCAGGAGCAGTTGGCCGTGCAGGGGGTCGGGGTACCCGCGCGCCAGCAGCACCCCGAACAGTGCGCCGACCGGGAGGAAGGCGGCCGCGGCCAGGTAGTAGTGCACGGTGATCCGCATCCGGCCCGGCAGCGCGTGCCGCAGCCGGCGCCACAGCGCCAGGAAGTGCGCCACCACAGCGGTGACCACCAGGACCGCGCCGGCCACCGTGAGGGGCCAGATCGTGGTGGGCACCCCGACCATCACCGTTGTGACACCCACCAGCAGGGTGGCCAACCGCCGGGACTGACGACGGCGGTCATCCAGTTCTGTGGGAGTCTTCAGCAGGGCCTGGGCGAAGTAGACGCTCCAGACCATGATCGAGTGGGTGGCGGCGCCCAGCAGCACCAGGTGCACCATCAGCCAGCGGGACTCGGGCACGAACGGGTGGGCGATGGCCATGATCACCGCCATAGCGAGCCACAGCAGGGCGGGCCGGTCCCGCATCGCCCAGACGCCCCGTGTGGTGGACGCACCCGCCTGCGGCGGGGAGGTGGTTGTTCTCATGCCCGGGCCGCCGGTGTCGTTCGGCTCCTGCCGGCCCAGACCGCCACGCCCACCGCGCTGAGTGCCAGCAGCAGCAATGCCGCGATCGTCAACAGGCCCCCGACCTGCCACACCGTGTTCACTTCCGTCACCATTCCCAACGTGCGAACCACCATCCCGGCGTGCAGCACCGCCAGTGGCGCCCACAACACCGGGTGGTAGGGCAGCGAGATCCTCAGTACCGCCGGCAGGATCACCGGGGCGTGCGCCAACACCATCGACATGCCGAAGCCCAGAAAGATCCCGTGCACCACCAGGTCATACCAGTGCGGCACCCAGGCCGGTCCACCGATCATCCAGACCAGGCCCGCCAGGGCCAGCCACGCGTACCCGGCGAGCATCGCGGCCGCGGCAAACCTGGGCAAGCCCTTGGCCCGAACCATCCGGCGGGCCACATCATGCCACCCGAGGTAAGCGGCCAGGAGGAGCAGCGTGAGACCGAAGCCCGCCGCTCCCGCACGGGAGAAGACCATGGTCGCCAACGACGCGAGAACCAGCGCACCGGCCAGCGTCAGGACGATCGGCTCGGCCCAGCGGGACAGGGAGATCCGGGCCAGTTCCACCCGTTCGGCGACGATGGTGAGCACGATGAATCCGGACAACAGCGCGACCAGGTCCACGATCTCAACCCGGATCCAGAACGCGGCCGCGAACAGGGCCAGCAACGCACCGAGCAGTTGCACCAGCACGGTGTTGTCCCAGGACCGCCGCCAGAGTTGCACGTAGACCGCGCACAGCACGGCCGCCCCGTTGACCAGTAGCAACTGGCCCAGCACCGCCGGTGCCGGGCTGAGCAGCGCCAGCCCGCCGCCACCGAGCAACGTCGGTGCGAGGAAGCCCCAGGCGCTCCGCAGCGCCACCGCGCGCTCAAGTGAGATCAGGGCGCCCAGGAAGCCCAGCACCATCAGCATGCCGTGCAGCACGGGCAGGCCCGCCGAGGTCGCCGGGGCGGGCAGGCCCAGCAGCAGCAGGGCGGCATTCAGCCCGGCGAGCATGCTCACGCCGGCGGCTGACAGCAGTACCAGCCGGCCCGCTCTCGTGCTACGGCCGGTTCCGGTCGCCGGTCGGACCGGTGGCGCCGTCGTCGTCAATGACCTCTCCGTGCTAGTCGCGCTGCAGCCGCAGCCGCCAAGCCTCCGGGCCCTCCTCCAGGTAGGTCACCGAGATGCTGCCGGCCTCCCGTTCGGCGATCTGGGCCAGCAACGGCTTGGGGTCGTGCGGGGCTACCAGCACCATCGCCTCACCGGAACCGATCGCTGACAGCGCACCGAACACGCTCCCATGCCGGATCCGGTGCGGGATGGGGCGTACATCCAGTTCGGGCAGGTCACCATCGTGCTCACCGCAGGCGCACCCGGCGGGCTCCTGGATCACGTTCAGCATCGGGCGGACGTCGGTCATCGCTGGCTCCTCGGGTGAGCGTCGGGCTGGGACGCCCAATTATTACATATCCGAGTTGTGCAAATCCCCGCGCCGCCACGACACCCCTCACGCGCCCCGGGCGCACCGCGCTGGAGACCTGTCGCGCTGCCGGGCCGGAGCCGCGATGCGTCCTGGAAATCCGGTCGGGAATACGCACGCGACGCAGCCGGCAAATGCCCGAACGGTCATCCCGGTGCATTCTCCGCGACTGTTGGAATAGAGCGCTCAAGCCGCATTTTCCAAGGCCGGCGTTGCCGAATTCAATGGTCAATTGATTCGGCAGGAACGCTTGCGGGGGCCCCGGGATCGGCCTAGATTGCTCGTGAGGGCAGTTCCTTCAAATTGCGAGGATCCAATGATGGACCGGCAACCGGTGGATGGTTTGGGAGTACTGGAATCGCCGGTGCGCAAGGAACTCCTGGAACACCTGGTCGAGTTGTTCCACAGCCGTGACCTGGATTCCGCGACACCGCCCGGACGCACGGCCAGGGAATTGGCCGAACTCACCGGCTTGCACGTGACCACGGTGCGGTTCCACCTCGAGCGACTTGTCGGCGCCGGCTTCCTACACGCCCACTTCGAGCCGCCCACCGGGGTGGGCCGTCCGCGCAAGATCTACACCTCGCACCTGAGTCGCTGGCCGGAGCCCACCACGAGCCGGCACCACGAGGCGCTGGCCGGACTGCACGCCGAACTCGAGGCCGGCGAGGACGGGCCCGCGCGGGCCGAAGAGGCCGGGCTGGCGTGGGCCCGGGCTCGGGTGCAGGCCGGACCCGGGCTCTCACCGGCCCCGGCCCGCACACCCGGCACCTGGCTGGCCAAGATCGGCCGGCTGATCGATGAACTGACCGATTGGGGCTACGGGCCGAACGTGCGCACCACCGGTGCGTCGGTGGAACTGACGTTGCACTACTGCCCCTTCCTGGCCATGGCCACCGAGGATCCCGATGTGGTCTGCGCGGCCCACCGCGGTCTGCTGCGCGGCACGCTGGAGGCCATCGGGGAACCCGAGGTGCGGGTCAGTCTGCAACCCAAGGTGGGACCGCACGCCTGCCGCGCCCACCTACGAACGATGACACCGCTCACCGGAGGCCCAGCATGACCACCACCAAGCCCCCCACGATTGAAGGTCCCCTCAGCGGCGCCCTGGTGGGCACCCGGCGCTTCTTCGGTAGCGCCGAGGTCAGCGAGGACAAACGCAGCCTGCACCTGTCCGGAGGGCGCGCCGGGGACTCCTTCTACCGGGACCGGTGGAGCCACGACAAGGTGGTGCGCTCCACCCACGGGGTCAACTGCACCGGTTCGTGCTCCTGGAAGGTCTACGTCAAGGACGGGATCATCACCTGGGAGGCCCAGCAGACCGACTACCCATCCGCGGGGCCGGACCGGCCCGAGTACGAGCCCCGCGGCTGCCCACGGGGCGCGGCCTTCTCCTGGTACACCTACTCCCCCACCCGGGTGCGCTACCCCTACGTGCGGGGGGTGCTGCTGGACATGTTCCGCGCCGCGAAAGCCAAGTACACCGACCCGGTGGTGGCTTGGGGCTCGATCGTGCAGGACCCCGAGTCGGCGCGCACCTACAAGAGCGCCCGCGGCAAGGGTGGCATGGTCCGGGCCACGTGGGCCGAGGTGGTGGACATGCTCGCGGCCGCGCACGTCTACACGATCAAACGCTGGGGCCCGGACCGGATCGCCGGCTTCTCCCCGATCCCGGCGATGTCACCGGTCAGTTACTCCTCCGGCTCCCGGTTCCATGAACTCATCGGTGCGCCGATGCTGAGTTTCTACGACTGGTACGCCGACCTGCCCAATGCCTCTCCGCAGATGTTCGGGGACCAGACCGACGTGCCCGAGTCCGGGGACTGGTGGGACGCCGGATACCTGATCATGTGGGGCTCCAACGTCCCGGTCACCCGCACCCCGGACGCGCACTGGATGATCGAGGCACGCTACCGCGGGCAGAAGGTGATCTCGGTGGCTCCCGACTACGCCGAGAGCGTCAAGTTCGCCGACGAGTGGGTCGCCTCGGCTCCGGGCACCGACGGTGCGCTGGCGATGGGGATGGGTCACGTCCTGCTGAAGGAGTACTTCGCGGACCGGCAGGTGGACTTCTTCACCGACTACAACCGCCGCTTCACCGACCTGCCCTACCTGGTCACCCTCGAAGAGGTCGAAGGCGCCGACGGCACCTACCGGCCGGGGAAGTTCTTGGTCGCCGGGGACTTCGACAACCCCCAGTGCGACAGTGAGAACGCGATGTGGAAGCCGGTGGTGCTGGATGAGACCAACGGCGAGGTCGCGGTCCCGAACGGTTCGATCGGGCACCGGTTCGGCCCGGAGGGGGCCGGGAAGTGGAACCTGGACCTGGGCGACATCGAACCGGCGCTGAGCCTGTACGGCCATGACGACGGCGGTTCGGCCGCCCTGGTGCAACTGCCGCGGTTCGACAATCCCGAGGGCGCGCTGAACCTGGACGTCCGGGGCGTGCCGGTTCGCCGCATCGGTGGGCACGTGGTCACCACGGTGCTGGATCTGCTGCTGGCCCAGTACGGAGTGGCCCGCCCGGGTCTACCCGGAGCCTGGCCGGTCGACTACGCCGACCCGTCGGTTCCCGGCACCCCGGCGTGGGCCTCCGACATCACCGGGGTCCCGCCGGAGCAGATCATCCGGCTGAGCCGGGAGTGGGCCCAGAACGCGATCGACACCCAGGGTCGCGGGATGATCCTGATGGGCGCCGGGACGAACCACTGGTACCACTCCGACCAGATCTACCGGGCGATGCTCCTGCTCACCACGATCACCGGCTGCCAGGGCCGCAACGGTGGCGGGTGGGCGCACTACGTGGGCCAGGAGAAGATCCGGCCGATCATGGGGTTCCAGCACCTGGCCTTCGCGCTGGACTGGATCCGCCCGCCCCGGCACATGAACCAGACCGCCTACTGGTACGTCAACACCAGCCAGTACCGGTACGACACCTTCGGTGCCGAGAACCTGAACGGTTCCACCGGGGTGTTCAACGGCAAGAGCACCATGGACCTGCTCGCCCAGTCCGCCAGGTTGGGATGGACCCCCAGTTACCCGCAGTTCGACCGGAGCAGCCTGGAGGTCGCCGACGAGGCCGCGAGGGCCGGGCAGGACGTAGGCCAGTACGTGACCCGGGCCCTCCAGAGCGGGGACCTGAGATTCGCCGTCGAGGATCCCGAGGCGCCGCAGAACCACCCGCGGATCCTGTCGCTGTGGCGAGCCAACCTGTTCGGGTCCAGCGCCAAGGGCAACGAGTACTTCCTCAAGCACCTGCTGGGCACCGACAACGCCGTCAAGGCCACCGAGGCGCCGCCGGAGCATCGTCCGGAGGGCATCGCGTGGCCCGAACAGGCACCGGAGGGCAAGCTTGACCTGCTGCTCAGTCTCGACTTCCGGATGACCTCCTCCACCCTGCTCTCCGACGTGGTGCTACCGGCGGCGACGTGGTACGAGAAGCACGATCTGAACACCACCGACATGCACCCCTACGTCAACTCCTTCAACCCGGCGATCGACCCGCCGTGGCAGTCCAAGACCGACTGGGATACGTGGAAGGCGATCGCCAAGCGGTTCTCCGAGCTGGCCGTCGACCACCTCGGTGTGCGCAAGGACGTGGTCACCAAGCCGTTGTGGCACGACACCCCGGAGGCGATGGCCACGGTGCACGGGCGGGTCAAGGACTGGAAGACCGGTGAGGTCGAACCGGTTCCGGGCAAGACGCTACCGGTCCTGGCCGAGGTGGTGCGGGACTACCCGGCCACCTACGAGCGGATGACGGCGGTCGGCCCGTTGCTGGAGAAGGTTGGCATGCTCACCAAGGGAGTGGCCTACGACGTCAAGCGGGAGGTGGATCTCCTCCGCCACCGCAACGGCACCGTGCGTTCCGGTTCGGCCAAGGGCATGCCACGCCTGGAGACCGACATCCAGTTCGCCGAGTCCATCATGCACCTGTCGGCCACCTGTAACGGGCACCTGTCCACGCTGGGGTTCAGGAACCTGGAGCAACGCACAGGTACCCGACTGCACGACCTGGCCGCCGAGCACGAGGGCAAGCAAATCACCTTCGCCGACACCCAGAACGCCCCGGTGCCGGTGATCACCTCCCCGGAGTGGTCCGGGTCGGAGAGCGGCGGGCGGCGCTACAGCCCGTTCACCATCAACATCGAGCGGCTCAAACCGTTCCACACCCTCACCGGGCGCCAACAGTTCTATGTCGATCACGACTGGATGCTCGGGATGGGCGAGGGTCTGCCGGTGTACCGGCCACCACTGAACATGACCGACCTGTTCGGTGAATCCCCGATCGGGAGCCAGAACGAACTCGGGGTCTCGGTGCGCTACCTGACCCCGCACAACAAGTGGTCGATCCACTCCGAGTACCAGGACAACCTGTTCATGCTCAGCCTGTCCCGGGGTGGGCAGACGATCTGGATGTCCGACGTCGACGCGGCCAAGATCGGGGTGGCTGACAACGACTGGATCGAGGCCGTCAACCGCAACGGCGTCGTGGCCGCCCGCGCCATCGTCAGCCACCGCATGCCCGAGGGAACGGTGTACATGCACCACGCCCAGGACCGGCTGATCGACGTACCGCTGACCGAGACCGACAACAAGCGCGGAGGGATCCACAACAGCCTCACCCGGATCCTGATGAAACCGAGTCACATGATCGGCGGATACGCCCAACTGTCCTACTTCTTCAACTACATCGGCCCCACCGGCAACAACCGTGACGAGGTGACGATGATCCGCAGACGCACCGCCCCGGTGCAGTACTGACCTTCCCCGAGGCGCTGCCCACGTCCCCCCGCCCGGCCGGGCGCTGTCCCGGCCCCCGAGAAGGAGATCACATGCGCATCATGGCCCAGATGGCGATGGTGATGAACCTCGACAAGTGCATCGGGTGTCACACCTGCTCGGTCACCTGCAAACAGGCCTGGACGAACCGATCCGGCACCGAGTACGTCTGGTTCAACAACGTCGAGACCCGGCCCGGCCTCGGGTACCCGCGTGGCTATGAGGACCAGGAGGAGTGGAAGGGCGGCTGGGAACTCAACTCCCGCGGACGCTTGAAACTCAAGGCTGGCGGCCGGATGAGGAAACTGGCCACGATCTTCTCCAACCCCAAGATGCCCTCCATCCAGGACTACTACGAACCCTGGACCTACGACTACGAGACGTTGCTGAACGCCCCCGCTCAGCAGACCTTCCCGGTGGCTACCCCGCAGTCGCTGATCACCGGGGAGCGCATGAACATCACCTGGTCGGCGAACTGGGACGATGACCTGGGCGGCTCCGGCGAGCACGCGGCCAAGGACCCGATGCTCGCGGGCCTCGAGGACAAGGTGAAACTGGCCTTCGATGACACCTTCATGTTCTACCTGCCCCGGATCTGTGAGCACTGCCTGAACCCCAGCTGCGCGGCCTCGTGCCCATCGGGCGCGATCTACAAGCGCAGCGAGGACGGGATCGTGCTGGTGGATCAGGACAAGTGCCGCGGGTGGCGGATGTGCATCACCGGCTGCCCGTACAAGAAGGTCTACTTCAACCACAAGACCGGCAAGGCGGAGAAGTGCACCTTCTGCTACCCCCGGATCGAGGTGGGCATCCCGACGGTGTGCGCCGAGACCTGCGTGGGCCGGCTCCGTTACATCGGCCTGGTGCTCTACGACGCCGACCGGGTGCTGGAGGCGGCTTCGGTGAAGGACGAGCACGCCCTCCTGGATGCGCAGCGCTCGGTGTTCCTGGATCCTCATGACCCGCAGGTCCAGGCCGAGGCCGAACGGGCCGGCATTCCGCTGGACTGGATAGAGGCGGCCCAGCGGTCCCCGATCTACACCCTGATCAACACCTACGAGGTGGCGCTGCCGCTGCATCCGGAGTACCGCACCATGCCGATGGTGTGGTACATCCCGCCGCTGTCCCCGGTGGTGGACGTGATCCGGGACACCGGCCACGATGCGGAGGACCAGGACAACCTGTTCGCCGCGATCGACGCGCTACGGATCCCGGTGGAGTACCTGGCGAACCTGTTCACCGCCGGAGACACCGCCCCGGTGACCAAGGTGCTCCAGCGGCTGGCCGCGATGCGTTCCTACATGCGCGACATCAACCTGGGCCGGGAGGCACAGGCGATCATCCCGGAGTCGGTGGGGATGAGCGAGGAGGAGATGTATGAGATGTACCGCCTGCTCGCCCTGGCCAAGTACGAGGACCGCTACGTGATCCCCTCGGCTCATGGCGAGGACGCCCACGCCCTGGAGGAGATCGCCACCGACTGCCCGGTGAGCGGCTTCGACGAGGACCTGATGACCGGTTCGGGACCCTTCGGAGAGGGGTCCGGGCACGGCCAGGGCACCAGGGTGGCCGCGGAGAATTTCGCGGTGCTGCAGGAGCGCCAGACCTCCGACACGCTGGTGGGCGGGCAGCCCAAGTCCGGTCGGGTCAACCTGTTGAACTGGGACGGCAAGGGTGTGCCGGAGGGGATGTTCCCACCGGCGCCGGAGTCCGAGGAGTCGGGGTCCCGATGAAACGTTGGCTGCGACACCGCCGCTCCCGGCCCACGCTGAGCCCCCGGGAGCAGGCCGACACCTGGCAGATCGTGTCCTTGCTGCTCGGTTACCCCGAACCGCGGCTCCTGGCCCTGTTACCCACCCTGGCCGAGGTTGCCACGAGCCTGCCGGAGCGGGTCGCCGGACCACTGAACGACTTCCTCGAGCATGCCCGGCGCAGTGACCCCGCGGAACTGCAGACCCAGTACGTGGACACCTTCGACGTCACCCGGAAGTGCTGTCTGCACCTGACCTACTTCCTGCACGGGGACACCCGCAACCGTGGCGCGGCCCTGGTGCAGTTCAAGCAGGCTTATCGCAAGGCCGGGGTGGTGCTCCACGATGAGCGTGCCGAGCTGCCCGATCACCTGTGCGTGGTGCTGGAGTTCGGTGCCACGGTGGACGCCGACGCCGCCTGGACGCTGCTGAACCATCACCGGGTCGGTATCGAACTGCTGCACCAGGGCTTGCTCCGCCGGTCCTCCCCCTGGATCGACGTGGTGCGGGCATTGCGAGCCACGTTGCCGGATCTGGATGAGGACGACAATCTGGCCCTGGCCCGTCTGATCGCCGAGGGACCCCCGCACGAGGACGTCGGTATCGACAACGCGCCCTACGCGCTGGATCCGGCGCTGGACCAGTTGCGCACACCCCCCGGGTCCGATGGGTGTGGCACACCCACGGGCGCCCAGGAGCCCAAGTTCCTGGGCTCCACCATCGACGTTGGAGTTCCGCGATGACCACGTTCCTGTGGGTGATCTTCCCCTACATCTGCCTGACGATCTTCGTGGGCGGTCATATCTGGCGCTATCGCTACGACAAGTTCGGATGGACCACCCGCTCCTCGCAGTTGTATGAGTCACGGCTGCTCCGGATCGGCAGCCCGTTGTTCCATTTCGGGATGCTGTGGGTGGTGATGGGCCACTTCCTCGGACTGGTGATCCCCAAGACCTGGACGCAGACCGTCATCAACGATGAGGCGTATCACGTGGTCGCCGTGACCGGCGGCATGCTGGCCGGCGCCGCAGCCCTGTCCGGCCTGGTGATCCTGATCTACCGGCGCCGGATGACCGGTCCGGTGTTCTCGGCCACCACGGCCAACGACAAGTTCATGTACCTCGTGCTGGCGGTGGTGATCCTGCTGGGCTGCCTGAACACCATCCAGTCCTCCGGGATGATCGCGGTGGCGGGCACCGAGCACTACGACTACCGCGAGGGGGTGTCGGTGTGGTTCCGTTCCATCTTCTGGTTCCAGCCCCAGCCCGAACTCATGACCGGCGCCCCGTGGAGTTTCCAGGCGCACTCCCTGACGGCGTTCTTCCTGTTCGCGATCTGGCCGTTCACCCGCCTGGTGCACGTCTTCTCCGCCCCGTTGGGCTACGTGGTTCGGCCCTACATCGTCTACCGCAGCCGGGATGAGCGCCCCGTCGCCGCGGTGGGCAGCCGGGCCCCGAAGCGGGGCTGGGAACAGAACCGTTGAGCCCCGGGGCTACCCCCTCCTTCGACGTCGTGATCCTCGCCGGTGGCCGTGGACGCCGCATGGGAGGGCAGGACAAGGCCGCCCTGCCGGTAGCCGGGCGGCCGATGCTGGCTCGGGTGCTGGAGGCTGCGCAAGGGGCCCGCGACGTCGTCGTGGTCGGGCAGGCGCACACGCCCGACGGCGTACGGCAGGTCAGTGAGGAACCTCCCGGTGGCGGACCGGTCGCCGGGATCAACGCCGGTGTGGCCGCCCTCGGCGAGCCGGCACCGTGGACGTGTGTGCTCGCGGTGGACCAGCCGGGCGCCGGGGCTGCGCTGAGCGCGATCATCGGCGCTCTACCGGCCATCGACCCCCTGGTGGAGGTGGTGTGCCACCTCGATGCCACGTCTCACGCGCAGTGGCTCCTGGCCGCCTATCGCCACGACGCACTCGTCCAGGCTCTCGCCCCGCACGGAACCGGCCACGGCGTCCCTGTCGGGCGCCTGGTCTCGGGCCTGCGGTTCCAGTACCTGCGGGCCGGGGCCGAGCACGTCGGCGACATCGACACCTGGGCCGACCACGCCCGCTGGGAACAACGCCTCGGCGGGCTCTGAACCGCACCGCAGGCGCGCGGGTGTAGGCTAACTACCGCTTGTAGTACTACACCCCTCGTTCTGCGGGAGCGTCATGGAAGCGTTGGAACTGGCCCGGTGGCAGTTCGGCATCACCACGGTCTACCACTACTTCTTCGTGCCGATCACGATCGGGCTGTCCCTGCTGGTGGCCATCATGCAGACCTGCTGGTTGCGCACCCGCGATACGCAGTGGCTGCGGCTGACCAAATTCTTCGGCAAACTCTTCACGATCAACTTCATCCTCGGACTGGTCACCGGCATCGTGCAGGAGTTCCAGTTCGGGATGAACTGGTCGGACTACTCCCGGTTCGTCGGCGACATCTTCGGCGCACCCCTGGCGATCGAGGCCCTGCTGGCGTTCTTCCTGGAGTCGACCTTCCTGGGCCTGTGGATCTTCGGCTGGGGCCGGATCCCGGAGAAGCTCCACGCGGCCAGTATGTGGATCATCCATATCGGCACCATGCTGTCGGCCTACTTCATCCTGTCCGCGAACTCCTTCATGCAGAACCCGGTCGGGTACCACATCAACGAAGAGAACGGCCGAGCCGAACTCACCGACTTCCTCGCCGTGCTCACCAACAAGGTGCAACTGGCGGCCTTCCCGCACGTGCTCACCGCGGCCTGGATGACCGGCGGGGCGTTCGTGCTGGCCTTCACGCTGTGGCACCTATGGCGCAGCACCGACCAGACGCCCGCGGCGGACAAGCCGATGTATCGCAAGGGCGCCAAACTGGGCGCCTGGGCGCTGCTGATCTCCGGGGCGCTGGTGATCGTCACCGGTGACGTGCAGGGCAAGGTCATGTACGACGTGCAGCCGATGAAGATGGCCGCCGCCGAGGGCCAGTACCACGACGTCCCGGAGGGAGTGGGCGCCCCCTTCTCCATCATCACCGTGGGCACCCTGGACGGTCGGGAGGAGATCTGGGCGTTGACCGTCCCCAAGTTGCAGTCCTACCTGGCCACCGGGTCACTGACCGGTGCCGTGGAGGGTATCAACCACATTCAACAGCGCTACGAGATGACCTACTCCGGCCACGAACTGACCGAGGCGGATGACTACCGCCCGATCATCCCGGTGACGTACTGGAGCTTCCGCCTCATGATGGGACTCGGCTTCGCCGGAATGGCGGTGGCCGCGGCGGTGCTCTGGCGGTTGCGGGGCCGGGGCTCGGAGCACGATGAGGACCGGGTCAGCCACCGGTACTGGCTCTGGGCGGCGGCGACGGTGCTGTTCATGCCGTTACTGGCCAACAGTTTCGGGTGGATCTTCACCGAGATGGGCCGCCAGCCCTGGTTGGTGATGGGCCTGATGACCACTCGCACCGGCGTCTCCCCGGGTGTGACCACCTTCGAGGTGGCCACCTCCCTGGCGGTCTTCACCCTGCTCTACGGGGCCCTGGCGGTGGTGATGGTGAAGCTGAGCCTGCGCTACGGCCGGGCCGGCGCCGAACACGTACCCGAGGACGCCTCCTTCGACCCGGGCGAGCGGTCCGACGACGACGAATTCGTCTTCACCTACTGAGCGGCGCGGAAGGACTACGACTGATCATGGAACTGACCACCATCTGGTTCGTCCTCATCGCGGTGCTGTGGGTGGGCTACTTCGTGCTCGAGGGGTTCGACTTCGGCGTCGGCATGCTCCTGCCGGTGCTCGGCCGGGACGATGTCCGCACCGACAGCCTCGACGTGAAGCCCGAGAGCGGCGAGACCCGGCGGCGTCAGATGCTCTCCTCGATCGGCCCGGTATGGGACGGCAACGAGGTGTGGCTGCTGACCGCCGGCGGGGCGACCTTCGCGGCGTTCCCGCACTGGTACGCCACCTTGTTCTCCGGTTTCTACCTGCCACTGCTGTTGATCCTGGTGGCGCTGATCGTCCGCGGTGTGGGGCTGGAGTACCGCGGCAAGGTTGACTCGGCGCTGTGGCGGGCCCGGATGGATGTGATGATCGTCGTCGGCTCGCTGCTTCCCGCGGTGTTGTGGGGGGTGGCGTTCACCAACATCGTCCGGGGGGTTCCCATCGATGCCGACATGGAGTACGTCGGCGGGTTCTGGGCCCTGCTGAATCCGGTGGCCCTGCTCGGCGGGTTGGTCACGCTGGCGCTGTTCCTGGTCCACGGCGCCTTCTTCATCGCGTTGAAGACCGATGGGCGGCTACGTCACGACGCGCGCGCCCTCGGCCTCAGACTCGGGGGTGGTGCCGCGGCGTTGGCCGTGGTCTGGTTGGTTCTCATGCAGTCCGGGACCGGCACGGCGTTGTCCTGGGCGATGGCGATGGCTGCGGCCGTGGTCTTCCTCGGCGGCCTCGTGATGGCCCGGCGGGGCCGGGAGGGGTGGGCCTTCACCGGCACGTTCGTGACGCTCGGGCTGGCAGTGGCCTCCCTGTTCGTCGCGCTCTTCCCCGACGTGATGCCCTCCACGCTTGATCCCGCGAACTCCTTGACGGTGCACAACGCGGCATCCTCGGAGAAGACCCTGGGCATCATGACCTGGGTCGCGGTGATCTTCATGCCGATCGTGCTGGCCTATCAGGCATGGTCCTACTGGATCTTCCGCAAACGGGTCTCCGGGCACCACATCCCCACCGGTGTGCATATCGCCGCGGTGACCGAGGAGAGCACCACGCAGCGATGAAACCGTTCGACCCTGGTCTGCTGCGTGACCTGCCGGCTATCCGAGGGCCGGTCGGGTTGCTCGGCGTACTCGGCGTCGTCTCCGGGGTCGCTGCGATCGCACAGGCGGTGCTGGTGGCCGTCGCGGTGGCCAGGGTGGTCACCGGCACGCCCTGGGGCTGGGTGCTGGGGGCGGTGGTGGGCCTGATCGTCCTGCGCGGACTGCTCACTGCCGCGGCCGAGTACGTCGCCCGGGTCACGGGGCAGAAGGTGGCCGGGATCGTGCGTCTCACCGTGCTGCGGCACTGGTTGACCCATCCGGCGGAGCAGCGCCCCGGCGACGATGAGGCGGTGACCCGCGCCGGGGAGGGCGTGACGACGATCGAGCCGTACATCTCTCGGTACCTACCGGCGCTGGTGACCGGTGTGGTGGTGCCGGTCCTGGCGGTGGCGACACTGCTGTGGGTGGACTTCTGGAGCGCCCTCATCGTGCTGCTCACGCTGCCCCTGCTGCCGGTCTTCGCGGCACTGATCGGTCAGCACACCGCGGCCGAAACCGAACGACGCTGGGCGGCGATGGAGTTGCTGTCCGGCCACTTCCTGGATGTGGTCAAGGGCCTACCCACCCTGGTCACCTACGGGCGGGCCCGCGCCCAGGTGGGCGTCGTCGGCCGTGTCGGTGAGCGCCACCGCCGGGCCACCGGGAAGACGCTGCGCACCGCGTTCATGACCACCACCGCCCTGGAACTGTTGGCAACCATCTCGGTGGCGCTGGTGGCGGTGGCGGTCGGGCTGCGCCTGGCCTACGGAGCGATGGACCTGCAGGTCGGCCTGATGGCGATCCTGCTGGCGCCGGAGGCCTATTGGCCGATCCGTCGCGTCGGTGCGGAGTTCCACAACGCCGCCGACGGCGCCACCACCCTGGACCGGTTGCGCGGGAGTTTGCGCACGAACCGACCGCACCGGGGCGGGTCGCCGGTACCGCAGGTGGGGCCCGCATCCACAGCCACAGTCGGGCTCAGCCACGTCAGTTACGCCCACCCGGGTCGCACCCGAACGCTCGTCGACGTCACCCTGAACACCCCGGCCGGCCCCGGCCTGACCGTACTGACCGGCCCATCCGGTGCCGGCAAGACCACCGTCCTGGAACTCATCGCCGGGCTGCGGGAACCCGCCGGCGGCGCCGTGCGCGGCGGTGATGTGCACCTTGCCGCGCAACGTCCGGTGATCCTGCCGGGCACGGTCCGGGACAACCTGGCCCTCGCCGGTGCGAGACCGGACGAGGCACGCGTCGCTGCCCTGGACCGAGTCGGTCTGTGGCCTGCGCTACGTGACCGGGACGGTCTGGACACCGACCTGGGCGACGACGGGTTCGGCCTGTCCGCCGGACAGTTGGCACGCCTCGCCCTGGCGCGTGCGCTGCTGAGCGAGGCCGACCTGGTGCTCCTGGACGAGCCCACGGCCAATGTGGCCGCGGCTGCGTTGCCGGCGCTGCATGAGGCGATCACCGAACTGGCCAGCACCCGGCGAGTCATCGTGGTCACCCATGATGAGGACCTGGCCGGGCTCGCCGACCAGCGCTGGCGGATCGATCCTGCCCCTCATCCGGCCCCGCCGACGACGCCGGCCCGGCCCGTGACCGAAGCCGATCCTGGAGCAGACGCGGAGGGCGCGCGGGCCGCTACCCCGCGCCCCGGGCAGGTCGCCCCGATCGTCACCCCGGACGGCCGGCGCGGCCTGATCCTGGCCTGCGTCCTGGGTGGACTCGCCCTGACGGCCGGGATCGCCCTGACTGCCACGTCCGGGTGGCTGATCGTGCAGGCCTCCACCCAGCCGGTGATCCTGACGTTGCTGGTCGCGATCGTGGGGGTGCGCGCCTTCGGCCTGGCTCGTCCGGTGTTGCGCTACGCCGAGCGCATCGTCTCCCACGACGTGGCCCTGGAGGACCTGGCAACCCGCCGGGCGGACGTCTTCGCCCGGCTGATCCCGCTCACCCCGGCCCGGTTGGGCCGGCGCAGCCGCGGCCAGTTGCTCACCGCGCTCGTCCGGGACCTGGACGACGTGGTCGATGACCAGATCCGGGTCACCGTGCCCGGGTGGTCGGTCGCCATCGCCTCGGTGATCGGTAGCGGCATCGCGCTCTTCCACTCACCGACCGCAGCCGGGGCGGTGCTGGCCGGGTCCGCGCTCGTGGGGATGATCGGGTGGCTTGCCACCCGCACCGAACTGACCGCCCAGCACCAGGCGGTCACGACCCGGGGTGAACTGCAGCATCGCACGACCGCGGTGGCCGGGCGGATGCTTGCGGTCCAGGCGGCCAGCGGCATCCGGCGCCTGCGCCATGACACCTCAGCGTTGCTGGCCCCGGTGGCCCTGTCCCAGCGTGCGCACCAGCGTGCCGAGCGCCGCCTCATCGGGGTGCGCGCGGGTGCCCTGGCCGCAGTCTGGCTCACGCTCGCGGGCACGGCCGCGGTCGTCCTGATGCTGGCGTGGCAGGCGCACTCGGTCGGGTCACTGTCGGCTCCCTACGCCGCGTTGCTGGCACTGCTGCCGATGGCCCTTGCCGACGTGTGGGGGGAGGTGCCGGACATCGCCGGTGCCCGGGCCCGGGCGCGCGCCGCCGCGAGCCGGGTCTCGGCGCTCCTGGACTCCGAGCCCGCCGTCGCCGATACCGGTGAGAGGCCGGTGCCCGGCGACCAGCGCCACGGCCCGGACCTGGCGTTGGACCGCCTCAGCGCGCGGTGGTCCACCGATCCCTTCCGGCCACCCGCGCTGACCGGACTGGACCTGGACCTGCCCCCGGGCGCCCGGGTCCAACTAACCGGGGCGAACGGGTCCGGTAAGTCCACCGCTCTGGCTGTGCTGGCTCGCCACCTCGATCCATTCGCAGGCCGGTACCTGCTCGGTACGGCGAGCACCACCGACCTGCAGACCGAGCAAGTGCGGGTGCTGCTCGCCGTTGTCGACGACGAGCCGCATGCCTTCGCCGGGCCGCTCCGGGCGAACCTGGGCCTGGCCCGACCCGATGCCGATGACGAGGAGCTGGTCGCCGCGCTCGCGGCTGCGCAACTGAGTGACTGGTACGCCACGCTCCCCCACGGGTTGGACACCACCATCGGCGGCCTCTCCGGTGGCGAGCGTGCGCGCCTGGCCCTGGCCCGTGCCGTGCTGTCCCGGCGCCCGGTGGTGCTGCTGGATGAGCCGGCCGCTCACCTGGATGAGTTCACCGCGCAGACCACGCTGCGCACCGTGCTGGAGGCCCTGATGCCCGGGACCACGATCGTGCTGGTCAGCCACCGCAGGGTGCCCGGCGCGCACTTCGATGAGGTGGCCCTGGGCGGCGCTGGATCCGGGACCGGTGGCACGCAGGCGGCGACGTTGGCTGGAACCAGCGGTTGAAGAAGGCCGGCGGTCATACTGGGCTGCATGGGTGAACTCACCGGAGCCGGCTACGTCGAGGTCGACCGCGAGGCGGCAGCACACGCCAACCGGGACTGGTGGAGTGCCGTGGCCGATGACTATCTGGGCGAGCACGGCCCTTTCCTCGGCGACGCCGACTTCTGCTGGTGCCCGGAGGGCCTGCGCGAGAGCGAGGCGCGGCTCCTCGGTCCGTTGGAGCGGCTGCGCTCCGAGGATGTGCTCGAGGTCGGCGCCGGGGCGGCGCAGTGCTCCCGGTGGCTGCGCGGCCAGGGAGTCAACGCCATCGCCACCGACGTGGCGCCGGGGATGATCGCCGCCGCCGCAGACCTGGACCGACGCACCGGGATCGCCGTGCCGGCGCTGGTGGCCGACGCTCGCGCGTTGCCGTTCGGCGACGACTCCTTCGACGTGGTCTTCACCGCCTTCGGTGCCATCCCGTTCCTGGCCGATGCCGACCGGGTGCACACCGAGGTGGCCCGGGTACTGCGCCCCGGTGGCCGGTGGGTGTTCTCCGTGACCCACCCGATCCGTTGGGCCTTCCCCGATGACCCCACGAGGCACGGCATGTCGGTGGTGCGCTCCTACTTCGACCGGACCCCCTATGTCGAGACCGGACCCGACGGGGAGGTGCTCTACAGCGAGTTTCACCGCACCCTGGGCGATCACGTCGGCGACCTGGTCGGCGCCGGGCTGCAGGTGACCGGTCTGGTCGAACCCGAGTGGCCGCCGGGCAACACCAACATCTGGGGCGGATGGGGGCCCGAGCTCGGGGCCTTCCTCCCCGGAACCGCGATCTTCGCCACCACCCTGCGATGAGTGGTCCCATCGGCGGGCGGCGGAAAATGAGGGTGACATTCCGCCGGCGGCTCGTACCGTACTTCCATGGCTTCCACGACATTCATTCCCGTCGGATTCAACCCCCCAACTTCCCTGGTCACCGACCAGTTCCGGCTCGAGCCCCTGGGCCCCCAGCACAACGATGCCGACCTGGCGGCATGGACATCGAGCGTGGAGCACATCCGGAACACCCCGGGCTACCCCGATGGCCGCTGGCCTCCGCATGAGGGGATGTCACCCGAGGACAATCTTCGGGATCTGCAACGCCACGCGGACGACTTCGCCGCCGGAAAGGGATTCACTTTCACGGTCCTGGACCCAGCAGGCGGCGACGTCATCGGCTGCGTGTACCTCTACCCCGCCGCCTCGCCGGACTACGACGTCGACGTCCAGTCGTGGGTGCGGGCCGACCGCGCCGATCTGGACACGCCGTTGGCCGACGCCTTGCACTCCTGGCTCCGCGCGGCCTGGCCCTGGCAGCGGCTGCACCGCTTCGGGCGCTGACACCGGCGCAGGTCACCGGAGCCGGCCCCCGGAGCGGCCGATGCTCAGTGGCCGGCGGTGCGCCAATCGGTGCCCACGCCCACCGAGACCTCCAGCGGCACCGTCAACTCGGCGGCACCGGACATCTGCTCGCGCAGGATCTGCTCGACCTCCTCGCGTTCGCCGGCCGCCACCTCCAGGACCAGTTCGTCGTGCACCTGCAGCAGCATCCGGGAGGCCAGGCCGCGATCCAGGAGGTCACGCTGCACACCGAGCATGGCCACCTTCATCAGGTCCGCGGCGCTGCCCTGGATGGGGGCGTTCAGGGCCATCCGCTCGGCCATCTCCCGGCGCTGGCGGTTGTCGCTGGTCAGGTCCGGCAAGTAGCGGCGCCGGCCCAGGATGGTCTCGGTGAACCCGGTGCTGCGGGCATCCTCGACCACGCCGGTCAAGTAGTCGCGAACCCCACCGAAGCGTTCGAAGTACTCCTCCATCAGGGCCCGCGCCTCGGCGGTGGCGATCTTGAGCTGCTTGGACAACCCGAACGCGCTGAGGCCGTAGGCCAGGCCGTAACTCATCGCCTTGACCTTCGCCCGCATCGGGGCACTCACCTGGTCAGGTTCCACCCCGAACACCCGCGAGCCAACGAAGGAGTGCAGGTCCTCGCCGGTGCGGAACGCCTCGATCAAGCCCTCATCACCGGACAGGTGGGCCATGATCCGCATCTCGATCTGGGAGTAGTCGGCGGTGAGCAGGGTCTCGAATCCGTCGCCCACCACGAACGCCTGCCGGATCCGGTGACCCTCCTCGGTGCGGATCGGGATGTTCTGCAGGTTCGGCTCCGCCGAGGACAACCGGCCCGTGGCCGCGATCGTCTGGGAGTAGGTGGTGTGGATGCGCCCGTCCTCGGCCACGGTGCGCAACAGCCCTTCGACGGTCTGGCGCAGCCGGATCAGATCCCGGTGGGTGAGCAGGTGCTGCAGGAACGGGTGCTCGGTCTTGACGAACAACTCCGCCAGGGCGTCGGCGTCGGTGGTGTAACCCGTCTTGGTCTTGCGGGTCTTGGGCATATCGAGTTGGTCGAAGAGGACCTCCTGGAGTTGCTTGGGTGAGGACAGGTTCACCTCCCGGCCGATCACGTCGTAGGCGCTCTGCGCAGCCTCGCGCACACCGGCGTCGAACTCCGACTCCAGGCCGCGCAGGTAGCCGGAATCGGCTGCGATGCCGACCTTCTCCATCTGTGCCAGCACCTGCGCCACCGGCAGTTCCAGGTCCTGCAGCAACCCCGTCGCCGCCCGGGACTCGACCTCCTCGGCGAGCGCGTCGCCCAGCGCCCGCACTGCGGCAGCCCGGGTGGCGCTGAGGGTGGCCTCATCGGGGCCGTCCAGATCCAGGGTCTGCTGCCCGTCGGACTCCTCGGTCCGCAGTTCGCGCTGTAGGTGGCGCACGGTCAGGTCCGCCAGGGCGTAACTACGCTGATCCGGGTAACACAGGTAGGCCGCCAACGCGGTGTCGAATCTGACCCCGGCCAGCGCCAGCCCCCGCCCGCGCAGCCGGTGCCAGGCACTCTTGGCCTCGTGCATCACCTTGGGTGCGTCCGGATCGGCCAACCAGCGCGCCAGTACCTGCTCCTGCTCGGGCGCTACGTCGGCGAGGTCCACCTCGATGGCGTTGCCGTCGTCGTCGGCGATCGCCACCGCCCACGCGTCCGCACCGGCCGGCCCTCCGCTGCCGCGCACATCCAGCCCGAGCGCCTTCCCGGTTCGGGTACCCAACCACTCCCCCAGTGGTTCGGTGGCCAGGGTAACGTCGAAGGCACCGGCGTCGGCTGACTCGGCGTCGGTGGGTTCCATCGCGAACAGCCGGTCCCGCAGCACCCGGAACTCCAGGGCATCGAAGACTTGGTGCACCTGTTCCCGCTGGTACGCGCGCCGGGCCAGATCGTCCAGGGTGTAGGGGAGCTCGAGATCCCGGCGCAGTTCGTTCAGTTCCCGGTTCAGCATGACCTGATCGAGGTGGTCGCGCAGCTTCTCCCCGACTTTGCCCTTGATCTGCGGGGCCTGGGCGATGATGCCGGCCAGGTCCTCATACGCCCCGATCCACTTCGCGGCGGTCTTGGGGCCGACGCCCGGAACTCCGGGCAGGTTGTCACTGCTCTCCCCCACCAGGGCGGCCAGGTCGGAGTAGCGGCCCGGGGGCACCCCGTACTTCTCCTGCACCGCCTCCGGGGTCATCCGCACCAGGTCCGAAACGCCCTTGCGCGGGTACAGCACCGTGGTGGCGCCATCGACGAGTTGGAAGGTGTCCCGATCGCCCGAGCACACCAGCACCTCCATCCCCGCCCCCTGGGCCCGGGTGGCGTAGGAGGCGAGGATGTCATCAGCCTCGAAACCCTCGATTCCCACCGTCGGCACGGCCAGGGCGGCCAGCACCTCCTCGATGAGGGGAATCTGCCCCCTGAACTCATCGGGGGTCTCATCGCGGGTGGCCTTGTAGTCGGGGTAGGTCTCCTTGCGGAACGTGGCGCTGGAGACGTCGAAGGCGACCACCACGTGCGTGGGGGCCTCATCGCGCAACAGGTTGATCAGCATGGAGGTGAAGCCGTACACCGCATTGGTGGTCTGCCCGGTGGTGGTGGCGAAGTTCTCCGCCGGGAGGGCGAAGAACGCCCGATAGGCCATCGAGTGGCCATCGATCAACAGGAGCCTGGGTCGCGCGTTCTCACTCACGCCTGACAGCCTATGACCCATGACCGACACCGACGCGGACAACACCATCTACACGCCCGAGGAACTGGCCCACACGCTGATCGTCCGTCTGGGCATCGAACTGGACCAGATCGGTGCCGAGCGCGCCACCGGACGGATGCCGGTTGCGGGCAACACCCAGCCGGCAGGACTCTTGCACGGCGGCGCCAGCGCGGCCCTGGCCGAGACACTGGCGTCGGTTGCCGCCCACGCCCACGCCACGGCCGGCGCAACGGGCGGCCAGTCCCGCAGCGCCGCAGGGGTGGACCTGAACATCACCCACCACCGGGCGGTACGCAGCGGCTGGGTGCACGGGGAGGCCCAGGCGTTGTACCTGGGCGGGCGCACCGCCAGCTACGACGTGGTCATCACCGACGACGACGGCGCCCGCGTGGCGACCGCGCGCCTGACCTGCCAGCTGATCACCATCCGCTGACCGCCTCGGCCCCCCCGAGCGCCTACGCCCGCCCGTCTACTCGCGGATACGTGCTCCGTCGGCGAAGTGGTCCTCGGCCCGGTCAGCCAACTCACTCAGCGACACACCGGCCGGTGGCGTGGGCGGAAGCCCCCGGGAGCGCCGCCGTCGGGCGATCAGTTCGTCGATACCACGCCCGCGCCGCTCCCGACCCTTGGCCTGTTGCTCCAGGCGACGTAGCAAGGCTGCGGTGGGGGTCATCCGGCGCGCGCCCACCACGGTGAAGCCGAGTCCGGAGAGGAAGCGCTGCTCGCTACGTGAGCCGCTGATCGGCATCGTGACCACCTGCTCGGCACCCGCCCGGGCGCCCACCAGGCCCAGTTGACCCATCAGCGCCCGGCCGGCACCCCGGCGTCGGAACGCGGTCTGCACGTAGAGGGCCTCCATCTGCAAGTAGGCCACGTCGGAGAACAGGTTCGCCTCGATCACCTGCGCCAGGGCGACCCCCACGACCTGGTCGTCGGCTTCGGCGAGGACCAGGTAGGCGTTCGGCAGGGCGTACCAGGCACGCAGGTGCCCGTCCAGGTCCGCATCGGGGTTGACCAACTGCGCACCCAGCGGGGAGTCCGCACGCACCGAACGCAGCACCGGGACGACGGCATCCAGGTCTGCGGGCTCAGCGAGCCGGGCGTGCACTACGCGCACCAGTAGTTCCCTTCGACGACTTTCGGCACCTTAGCGCAATTTGTTGCCGAATTGTGACCTTCGACCTCAGTCGTCGGAACGGCCGCCGACCTGCTCGATCACTGCGTCGGCCACCTCGCGCATCGTCAGGCGCCGGTCCATGGAGGTCTTCTGGATCCACCGGAACGCCTCCGGCTCGGTCAGACCCATCTTGGTCATCAGCAGTCCCTTGGCCCGATCCACCCGCTTGCGGGTCTCGAACCGATCGGTCAGATCGGCGATCTCGGACTCCAGGGCGGTGATCTCCTTGTGGCGCGACAGTGCGATCTCCAACGCCGGGAGCAGGTCCTCGGGTGTGAACGGCTTGACCACATAGGCCATCGCGCCGGCGTCCCGGGCCCGCTCCACGAGCTCGGTCTGGGAGAAGGCGGTGAGCAGCACCACCGGAGCGATGCGGGCCTTGGTGATGCGCTCGGCCGCGGAGATGCCGTCGAGCTGGGGCATTTTGACGTCCATGACGACGACGTCGGGCTCCAACTCGGTAGTCATCGTGACGGCGGTCTCACCATCCCCGGCCTCACCGACCACCTCGTAACCGGCCTCCTGCAGGGTCTCCACCACATCCAGGCGGATCAGCGCCTCGTCCTCGGCGACCACGACGCGGCGCTTGGGCCGATCCGGTTCGCCTCCGCCACTGCGCTCAGCAGCGGGGACCTGGATGTCGTCCAGGTCCAGGGGCTGGTTGTCCTTGGTGCTTTCCGGGGCCGCAGCGCCGTTCTGATCCTCACTCACAGGGACAAACTCTATCCCTCTCGGGCGTCCGAGCGCGCGGCTGTTGCTGCGTGGGCTCGTGTGAGACTGGCGACAGTGTTCTCGCTAGGCTGTCCGGCAGCGGTAGGCTGGTGCCGCATCCGCCCCGATAGCCCAACCGGCAGAGGCGTTCGGCTCAAACCCGATCCAGTGTGGGTTCGAATCCCACTCGGGGCACCTCCAGCTAGCAGCATCTGGCTTCATACAGATGCGTTTAGCGCGAAATTCTGCGGACTTCTGGACCTTCGTTTCGCATCCCACGACATCTGGTTGCATCCAGATACAGGCTACGTCGCACATGAACATGCACAGAAGTCGCGGGAGCCGAGTAGTTGGTGGTCCTGATCTCACCGAGTGGCCGCGGTTGCCTTACGCCACCGACTGACTCACCAGGGATCTATAGCCTGTCCGGCTCATCCTGTCGAGCCGATCGTGGTTGAGGTCAGCGCCGATCCGGTGTCTCCTTCGACCGGACCTATGTCGACCACGGGCTGACCGGCACCAACCGGGACCGTCCCGGTCTGCCTGAGGCGATGGCGGCCTGCCGGTCCGGCGACACGCTGGTGGTGCAAGTTGTTGTTCAACGTGCTGTCGATGGTGGCTGAGTTTGAGGCCGACCTGATCCGGGCCCGGGAGGGCATGGCGATCGCCAAAGACAAGGGCCGCCTGCGGGGCAAGAAGCCCAAGTTATCCCCCACCCAGGAGCGGCTCCTGGTGTCCCTGGTGGAGGCCGTGGAGCACAGCCAGGTCGAGGTAGCCGAACGGAGGGGCGTCTCCCGCGCGACGGTGCACCGGGCGATGCGGCGGGCCAAGACACACCAGGCCAGAGGCTCTAACTTGTAACTCTCGGCGTGTCCTGTGTGGGGGTGGCCCCAGCGGCCTGGTTCCGCAGACCTAAAGGGCATGAGTTGCTGCCGTTGGTCCACCGATGATTTCCACTGCAACATCTACGCCTACCCCTCCAGTGAGGGGGTCGTGATCCACGTGGCTGTCCGCCGTACCCACTTCACCGCACCGCTGCCCGACCCGGTGCCCCTGACGCCCGCCACCGCGTTTGAATGGGCCGAGCGCCACACCCGGGTGGCCCAGATGCTGCAGCATGCTGAGCGGGAATGGATCGACCTGCCCCACGCCGGACGCACCATCAATGAGCCCGGCCAGGCGCACCCTGCCCGGCAGTTGCGCCGGTTGGCCAACCTCGGGTTCCGAGCTCCCCAAAGAGTTTCGAGACGCTCGAAGAAGAAGCGAGCCTCGGGGCCTGCGAAACCGGCGCCGATGGAGCGAACGTGAAAGGCTTTGGTGGCGTCCGCTGGCTCTCCGGCAGGGACCATAGAGTTCCTGCCAGTTAAGTGGCTCTTCACAATCGAGGGTGTAGCCGCGGCCTGAATCCGCCGGTCGCCAGGAGCGCTCTGGCGATGTAGTTGATGAGGTTGCGGAAGCCGAGGGCGGAGCCGCGCAGATGCTCGAGTCGACCATTGATGGCTCTTCCACTTTCAGCGTGGTGAGGGGTGTTCACGCCGCCTTTGGTGACGTCGTGTAGGCCATTATGCGGCAGCGGTAGTTGTCATGATTGCGATACCCGCGTCCGATGCGTTTGAAGGTCTTGGCGGTCAGGTTCGCCGCCTCGGTTCGGGCGTTGGTGGTGCGGGTGCGGCAGAAGGTGAGCAACTCCCGGCGCCACGCAGACAACGTCTTGAACAGCCGGCGCGGCTCGGGCAGGCGGGTGGCCCGCACCGCCTTCTCCAACTCCGACCAGGCCCGTTGGAACGCTGCGGTGTCGCGGGTGGCCATCAACTGGCGCACGTGTTCCTTGATGCCCCAGGCCACGGCCAGTTCGATGTCGGCCTCCAGGATCTCCTGGAGACGTTCTCGCTGGCGCACCGAGAGTCGGTCCCCGGCGCAGGTGAGCAACTTGCGATACCGCCAGGGCGGGTCGATCAACCGGCCCCGCCGGCCATGAACCTCCCAGGCCCGGCGTCGGCGCACGTCGGTGAGCATCTGGTTGGCCAGGCGGATCACGTGCCAGTGATCGACACTGATCTTCGCTTTCGGCAACACCTCGCGAACGGCGGAGCGGAACTCACTGGACATGTCGATGGCGACTGTCTCCACGCGTTTGCGCCACCACCGCGGCCGGGCCCGCAACCAGGACTTGACTGCGGCCGCCCGGGGTCCGTCGACGACGTCGAGGATCGCGCCGGTGTCCAGGTCGGTGAATACGACCGACCACGGCTCTACTCGCACCGTGGCCCCGATGTCGGCGTCTCGGACATAGCGCACCTTGCGGAAGCGGTGCTCATCGATCCCCAGCCGGCGCACCAGGCGCGAATCGGCGTGCCCGTCTACATCCAAGGTCTGGGTGGCCAGGCGCATCACTGTGGTCCACGACAACCCATGCTCCCCGGCCACCCCCAAGACCGCCCGCGGCTCGGTGCGCAGCGCCCCGGCCACCGTCGCAGCCAAGCGCGTAGTCACCCTGGCCCGGGCCGGCAACTCCTCGGTGACCTCGGTGAACGTGCCCCGCGGGCAAACCTGCTCGGCGCACAGGTATCGGCGCTTGCGCACCCGCACCACCACCGGCTGCCCGCCGCAACTGACGTCTCTGACCTGCTGGACCGGGCGCGAATGCACCCGGTTCGACATCACCCCACACGAGGGACACCCGTCCTCGCCGGCAGTGGTTTCGATCAGCACCACCCGCTGCCCATCGGCACGCCGCGAGGCGGTGATCACCCGGTAACCGGGCAGGTTGAACAGAATCGACGCAGCATCGCGCCGGTGCGTATCGTGGCACACAGGCTCGTGGTCCCTTCTCCAACTGGATGCTTTGACAACACCCATGTTGGATCAGGGCCACGAGCCCCTACCTCAACGGCACACCACGCTCAAAGTTGAAGAGCC